>CAZDQL010000005.1:895-119012 GCA_964507325.1 uncultured Planctomycetaceae bacterium
GGTCCTTGGCCGGACTAGTCGTGGGGGCCACCGTGGCCGCGCGGCGGGGGGCGGCGTGGTGGCGGGACGATACGGAGCGGGGTCGGTGCTGTCAACGAAGGCAGATCCGCTTTTTCCCCTCTGGGGCTCAAGCGCGCCGCCAGCCTGAACGCTCGAGGATTCCGAGCGCGTGGCGGTACTCCCGCTCCAGGCCGTCCACCAGGTCCCCCGTACCGCGCGCGGGAGCGGGTAGCACGTTCCAGGTGTAGGTCTCGATCTCCAGGTGCAGGTCGGGGGTGGTCCAGCGATCGGGATCCGCCAGAGCCAGGGAGAGGATCGCGTCCGCGTGCTCGGTGGTGGTCGCCAGACCGTCGACCTCGTCGCGGTCCACGGGCACGTGGAAGTGGCAGCGCCATTCGTCACAGGCGAGCCAGGCCTCGCCCTGCGGCGCGTCCAGGGCCCTGGCCAGGTCGGGCAGATCGCGACAGCGCAGCAAGCCCTGCGAGCCGCGACCGGTAACCTGGTGCAGGTAGCGCGGCTCGTCCATCGCCAGCAAGGCGGCGCGCTCCCGCGCGCGTCGCGCCGGTTGCGCCAAGGCCAAGGCACTCGAGAACTGCAGCTTGCCGACTCCCCCACCGCGGCGCGCGAGCTCCAGCGCCTCCCCCGGCTCCTCGAACTCCACCGCCGAGTGGCAGCAGTCGAGGCAGACCGCCAGCGCGCCCGCCCGGGCTTCTCCGATCCGCTCGCGGACGAACTCGAGGAACTCGGCCAGGGCGGCGCTGTCCCCCGCGCTGGAGCGGGGCTCCGCCTCGGGGCAGAGCAGGACGGGGGGGGAGTCGTCGAAGATCTGCTCCAGCTCGGCGAGCGCTCGCCCCAGGCCATCGGCGTAGGCGAGACGCTCTTCCTCTCCCCTCACCCACTCGCCGAAGCCGCCCGAGTGGGTGCTGATCGAGAGGTGGGAGCCCTCCCCCCCAGGCAGGCGCATCTCCCACAGGCGGTGCACCACCCGCGCCACGTCGACGGTGTACTGGACTCGCTCCTCATCCCCCCAGGTGGGGCGAAAGACCCTCTCCTTCAGCCCGTCGCGCTGGAAACCGTCGTAGGGGAAGGCGTTCCAGGTGAAGGGCTCGAGCGCCTCCTCGGCGAGGAAGTCCGCCAGGGCACCGATCGCCTCCCCCTGCAGATCGCGCGCCAGGCTTGCGGCCAGGGGGGCCGGCAGGTACATCCCGATCCCGAAGGGAGCGCCGGGGGCCAGCCGCTCGCGCAGGGGCAGGGTGATCGACTCGATCCCGCGGCGGATCTCCTCCACGCTCTCGCCGGCGTGCAAGTTCATGCAGTAGGCGAGCCGCACGGACCGGTGCGGGTGGTCCGGGTGGACGAAGCGCACGGGAGTTCCGACGCCTCAGGATCCCAGGGCGATCCCCTCGTCGATGAGCAGGACGGGGATCGAGTTGCGCACCGGGTAGACGATCGCGCCGTCCTCGCGCACCAGCCCCTCGTCGATGGGACGCTCCACCTTCTCCCCCGCCACGTTGGTGCACTCACCGGCCTCGATGCGCGCGTTGACGGTGGCGACCAGGTCGTCCTCCGCCAGCGTCAAGGGCTGATGGGTCTCCGGGCAGGCGAGGATCTCGAGCAGGTCCTTGTCGATCAAGCAGGCCTCCAGGGCATGGGTCGCGACCCATGGAAGCACGGGGAGCCTGCCGCGGGCAAGCGGGGGGCGGCGAACCCGCCCCTCGGTTGACAGCCCTGGCGGGAACCCCGAGGCTCTCGCCGATGACACCGCCCGCCCTGCTCCTGCTCCCCCTGGCGCTCCCGGTGGCCCCGACGGGGGCGGACGTGACCTGGCTCGAGCTCCCCCCCGGCGCCGCCGCCGAGACCTGGGGACGGGTCGGCGAGGAGACCCGGCCCACGGCCCTTCCAGGTGAGCTCGCCGCGGCCCTCGCAGGAGATCCCTGGAGCCGGCCCGGGACGTGGGAGCTGTGGGCGGAGCTGGTCGCGGCCGAGAAGGCCGCCCTGCGCGCCGGCGAGCCCGCCGATCCCGCGCGGCGCGCCACCCTCTGTCTCCTCGCCCGCGCCCAGGGGCGCTCCAACGACGCCTGGGAGCACTACGCGGCCCTGCGCGACCACCCGACCTGGACCGCGGCGCTCACCCCGCACCTGATCCCCGGCGTCCCCCTGCCCCCGGCGGCGCGGGCGACGATCGCCGGCCGCTCGGAGCCGCTCCCCGACGGGGTCCTGCTCACCCCCCTCTCCCCCCCCGCCGCCAGCCGGGCCCGCCCCGATCAGGTGGGGTGGCGCAGCGCCACCGTGCGCGGCCTGCGGGTCGGCGAGGCGACGCTCGACCTCGTCCTCACCGTCGAGCCGAGCGGCGTCCAGATCGACCTGACCCACGTCTCCGGCGGGGCGGCACGGCTGGCCCTGCGAATCCCCGAACCGGAGGGGTTCGAGATCCGGATCGAGTACCTCGACTGGCTGCGCCGCGAGGAGCTCGGCGAGCCGATCGAGGTCGTGCTCGAGCCGGGGGAGGAGACCCGCTCCCTCTACGCGCGGGTCCTCGAGCGCTACTCCGACCTGCCCACCTCCCGCGCGCAGAAGATCCCCGCCCAGATCCTCGAGGGCGCCCTGGTCTTCCAGCTCGACCCCGGGGATGGGGAGCGGGGGGAGATCGAACGCCTGACGCGGGCGCTCGCAGGCCTGCTCGAGGTCGACGTGCTCCTGGCGGAGCGGGGCCAGGAGACTGCCTCGAGCGCCACCACCATCCACCTGCCCGAGGGTGAGGCGCGCGACGGTCACCTGCGCTACCTCGCGGGAGCGATCGAGTGCTTCCTCTTGGGAGAGGCCGCCCCGGCCGCGAGTCCAGCGCCCCTCACCCTGGAGGTCGGAGATCGCATCGTCTTCCTCGGGGACAGCATCACCCACGCCGGCCACTACGTCGCGGCCTTCGAGGCGGAGCTCCTGGCGCGCTACCCCTACCACGGCCTGACGCTCTTCAACGCCGGCCTCGCGGAGGACGGCGTCGCCTACGCCTCCGAGCGGCTCGACGCGGAGGTGATCGCCCAGGATCCCGACCTGGTCTTCGTCCTGCTCGGGATGAACGACGCCGGCTACGCTGCCTTCGACGAGCGCAGGCTGGCGACCTTCGAGCGGGGGGTGGCGCTCCTGACGCAGCGCCTCGAGCAGGAGACGCAGGCGCGGCTGGTGCTGCTCGCTCCGACCTTCTACGACGCCTCGGCGGCGCCCGAGCCGGTCCCCGACTACGACGCCACCCTGCGGCGCTACGGCGAGGCGGTGCGGCGCGTGGCCCTCGAGCGCGGGCACCTCTTCGCCGATCCCAGCGCGACCCTGCGCGCCTGGACGGAGCGCGCCCGGGAGCGCCTGGACGCGGACACCCTGCTCCCCGACGGCGTCCACCCCGACGCCCGCGGCGGGCTGGCGATCGCGGTGGCCCTGGAGGAGCTCCTCGGCCCCGCCGAGCCGCCGCGCCTGGTCCTGGCGGCTCAGCAGGGGGGCCAGCCCACGGCCCCCACCCGCCTGCCCCGTCCCCTGGCCCCCGAGTGCGCCGGGCTGGCCGCCGCGGAGGGGATCGGCGGGCGGCTCTCCCTGGATGTCTCCGCCCTGCCGGACGGTCGCTGGGAGCTCGACGACGGAGTGGCCGCCTTCCTGCGCTGCGCCACCCGCGGTGGGCAGCTGGTGGAGGAGGAGTGGCTGGCCGACTCCCCCTGGGACCGGCAAGCGGCGGAGCTCTGGAAGCTCGTGGAGCGCCACCGCCAGCTCGTCTGCGACGACATCCGCAACCAGGTCTGGCGCGTCCGCGACCTCCCCGATGCGGCGCGGCGCGCCGCGCGCTTCGCCTCGATCCACGAGGGCGACCTGCGCTTCAGCTGGCTGAAGATCGGCCTGGTCGAGGAACGCCTCGCCGGGCTGGCGCGCCCCCGCCCCGCGCAGCTGCGCTTGAAGCGCGTCGATTGACGGCCGTGCACCCCCCCTCCGCTACACTCTGCCGATGCACCTCGACCATCGCCGCCGGCTACTCGAGCGCCTGAGCGCCGAGCGCACCGCCGCGGTCCTCCCGACCGCGACCGAGAAAGTCCGCAACCACGACAGCCACTACCGCTTCCGCCCCGACAGCGACTTCTGGTACCTGACCGGTTTCGGTGAGCCGGAAGCGTGCCTGGTCCTGCTGCCCGAGCTGAAGGGGGACGGTCCCGGCAAGTGCGTGCTCTTCCTGCGCGAGCGCGACAAGGAGAAGGAGATCTGGAACGGACGCCGCCTGGGGGTCGAAGCCGCGCCGGAGGCGCTGGGGGTCGACGAGGCGCGGCCGATCAGCGCCCTGTGGGACGACCTGCCCGACCTCCTGGCCGGCTACGAGCGCATCCTGTGGCGCTTCGGCCTCGACGAGGATCGCGACCGGCGGCTGGTGGGCACCGTCAACGTGCTGCGCGGCCGCGCGCGCCTCGGCATCCGGCCCCCGGTGGAGCTGATCGACCCCCTGCCCCTGATCCACGAGCAGCGTCTGATCAAGACCGAGCCGGAGCTGGAGCGCATCCGCGCGGCGGCCGCGATCACCGCCGAGGCGCATCTGTCCGCCATGCGCGTCGCTGCGCCGGGGGTGAACGAGCGCGAGCTCGACGCCCTGCTCGACTACACCTTCCGCCGCCGCGGCGGCGACGGGCCCGCCTACACCAGCATCGTGGCGGGCGGCGCGAACGCCTGCATCCTGCACTACATCGAGAACGACGCGCCGTTGGCCGACGGCGAGCTGTGTCTGATCGACGCCGGCGCCGAGTACGGCCACTACGCCGCCGACGTGACGCGCACCTTCCCGGTGAGTGGGCGCTTCAGCGAGCCCCAGCGCGCCCTCTACGAGCTGGTGCTGGCCGCCCAGGAGGCGGCCATCGACGCGGTGCAGCCGGGGGCCAGCGTGGGCTCGGTCCACGACGTGACGGTGGACGTGCTGGTCAGGGGCCTGATCGAGCTGGGGCTGTGCGAGGGCAGCCGCGAGGAGGTGCTCGAGTCGAACACCTACAAGGCCTTCTTCATGCACAAGACCGGCCACTGGGTGGGCCTCGACGTGCACGATTGCGGCTACTACAACACGCCGGACGGCCAGTCGCGCCTCCTGGAGCCGGGGATGGTGCTCACCATCGAGCCGGGGCTCTACGTGGACGCGGAGAACCAGGAGGTGGAGGAGCGTTGGCGCGGCATCGGCGTGCGCATCGAGGACGACGTCCTGGTCACCGAGGGGGGGAACGAGGTGATCACGGCCGCGATCCCCAAGTCGCTGGAGGCGGTCGAGGAGGCCTGCTCCGCCGCGGAGTAGGCCCGGCGATGGAAATGACCACGGGAGAACAGCGCAAGGCAGCCCCATGTCCAGCCTGCGCGGCGAACCAGGCAGCGCTTGGTCCCTGCCGGGGTCCGTCGACGCCCTGACCGCGGCCGCCCGGCAGGCGGGGCGCCCGAGCTCGGTCTGGCTGGCGGGGATCGCCTACCAGATGGTGGTCCTGGGCTGGTTCTCCGGCGCGGTGGCGGCGGGCCCCCTCCTGCGCGAGTCCTTCATGGAGTGGGGCTACGAGGCCCTCAGCGAGGGTCCGATCCGCCTGCGCTGGCTGCCGGGGCTGCAGGACCTCTTCCTCTCCCTGCAGGAGGGACTGCTCGGACTGGTGGTGGTCGTGCCCCTGGCGCTGGCGCTCCTGCGGCTGGCCGCCGGACTGGCCTGCATCGCCCCCCACCCGGCCTGGCAACGCGCCAGCGGGGAGCGCCGGGGCCCGCGCCTGCGCTCCGCCTGGCGCCAGGGGGCTGGGCTGACCTGGCCCAGTCTCGCCCTCTGGGCGCAGTTCCTCTTGATGATGTTCGCGGCCACGCTGATCTTCGTGGGCCCCGCCCAGCTCCTGGTGCGCTTCGTGCACCTGGACGACCTGGGGGCGCTGACGGCGATCCTGTCGGGCATCCTGGTGGGGCTCCTGCTCGTCTACAGCTTCCTGCTCTCGATCCTCTTCCAGCTCGCCCTGCACAGCCTGGTCCAGAACCGGCGCGGGGTGGGCTCGGCGCTGTTGCACTCCTGGCGCATCGCCAAGAGCGACCCGATGGCCACCCTGCGCGCCGCGCTGGCGGACGCGGTGCTGTACTTCACGGTGCTCGTGATCGAGGTGGCGCTCTCGCTCGTGCTGCTCCTGCTCCCCCTGCCGGAGGTCGTCCTGTGGCTGCCCTTCTTCGCCCTGGTGGGCTTCGCCGGCTGCGCCCGCTGCGCCTTTTGGGCGCGCGCCTACCAGACGCTGGGAGGGATGAGCACGCTGGAGACGGATCCGGGGAGTTGAGGCGGGGGGTCGCCCCTAGTCGACGAACCGGATCATCTCCCGGTAGGCGAGCCATTCCGCGACGATGTCGCACTGGGCGGTCGCGTAGTACTCTGCCCAGCGGTCGGGATCGTCGGCAAAGAGGATCGCGATCTCGGACCATGCGGGCCGGTTGATCCTCGACGCGCTCCCGAGCATCACCAGCAGCCAAGCGCGATGGCGCGGATCGGCATCCTCCTCGAGCGCATCGAGGAGGATGGGCAGCGACAGGAATCCCGAGAAGGCGAGCGTCTGGGCGTCGGAGCCCTGCTCCCAGGGAATGGTCTGCCTCCACAGGATGGCCTGCGCAAGGGGGTTCGGGTCGGCCGCATACAGCCCCGGCAACAGGGCTTCCAGGTCGTCGCGCTCGCCCCTGGACAACCGGATCTCACGGGGCTTCCAGGTGAATGTGAACGGCTTCGATTGCCAGATGATCGGACCTCCGACGCGTTCCTCTCCAGAGATCGCCCCGGGGTGGAAACCTATCCCCCACCTTTGGCAGTACTGGACGACAGCCTTGTTCCGGCCGGGTTTGGGGAGACCCGTTAGATCCCCCAGCGCCAGCGAGACCGGATCACGCGAACGTCGGGGCAGCAACAGCCCGGCCTGGCTCAAGCACTTGCTGATCGGGGAATAGGGGACCCGCAGAACCGCGCGCTGGGATCCCGTCTCGTCGATGAGGATGATGCGCCACTGGGACGGGTGGGAAGGGCTCGTTATCTGGAAGGGCTCCCGGCCCCGGTCCACGTTCTTCAGGCTCACGCGAAGGGTCGGCAACCTGGGGAATATCGCCTCCGCCGGCGTCACTGCCTCGACGATTGGCAGCAGAGGATCCGACTTGCCCTCCACGCGCCTGAGCGCCGTCAGGATCCCCAGGTCAGCTGAGTGCCATCTCCAGGTTGCCTCCATCTCCGGACTGCCCGGCTTCCCTCCGCGTCTGGTGTCCAGGGCCTCCCGCAGAGGGCCCACCCACGAGGGTCCTCCGCGCCTGACGATCTCCAGCAAGTAGACCTCCTCGTCGATCGCCCAGCCGGATCGGGAGAGCTCTGCGAGACTCAGGCGCAGCTCTTCGTCGCTCAGCCTCGTCACCTCCCTGGTGCGCTCCGTCCAGTCATCCAGCTCCCTCAACCTCGAGACCTGGCTCGCTGGCTGGGCCTTGGACGCGCTCGACTCCTCTTGAGTGACTCCGCACTCGGCGAAGCACACAGCGAGGGCGCCGACAGTGGAGAGGCGCGCCACCGTCCGGGCTCTTCTCCGATTGCTCATGAAGGGCCTCCCGAGCCTGCGCATTCGCGCATGCAAATCGCACCCTACCATCGTCGCAGCGGACCGCCAGGTCAGCCCACCGACGGGCGCCGGAGCTCCTCCCCCAGCCTCATGCCATACGCGCGCGGTTCCCTGAACGGAATCGCAATGCTGCGCCCGTTCGGCCGCGAGAGGGTGGTGAGCGCGCCAGGGATCGAACCTGGGACCTACTGGTTAAAAGCCAGTTGCTCTACCTAACTGAGCTACGCGCCCATCTCGTTCGGCTGTGGAGCGGGAACTCTAGTCGATCTCCCGCGGGGAGCCAAGCCGCCGGCCCCCCATTCCTGCCCCTCAGACCTCCAGGATCTCGGTGGTCTTCTTGTCCTGGATGTCGCTGACCTTGCCCTCGAAGTCCTTGAGCAGGTCCTGGATGTCCTGGTGCAGGTCGTGGTTGACGTCCTCGGAGATCTTGCCCTTCTTGGCGAGCTGGTCCGCATCTTTGTTGGCGTCGCGGCGCACGTTGCGCATCGCGACGCGGCCCTCCTCGGCGATCTCCTTGGCCTTGACGGCGTACCTCTCGCGCTGCTCCCCGGAGAGGGGGGGCATGTTGAGGCGCACCACCTTGCCGTCGTTCTCGGGGCTGATCCCGAGATCGGAGCGCATGATCGCCTTGCCGATCTCCTCCAGGGCGGAGGGATCGAAGGGCTTGATCACGATCAGGCGCGGCTCGGGGATCGAGATCTGGGCCAGCTGGTTGAGGGGCGTGGGCGAGCCGTAGTACTCGACCCGGATGTTCTCGACGAGCCCCGAGGAGGCGCGCGAGGTGCGGATGTTCTTGAGCTGCTCCTGGGTGTGGGCCAGCGCCTTCTCCATGCGCCCGCGGGCGTCTTTCATTACCTGTTCGCTGCTCATGGGTGGTTCCTAGCCTTTGATCAGGGTGCCCAGCTCCTCGCCGCGCACGACCCGCTCCAGGTTGCCCTCCTCGAAGAGGTCGAAGACGATCACCGGCAGGTCGTTCTCCATGCACAGACTGATGGCGGTGCTGTCCATCACCTCGAGCTGGCGTTCGAGGACCTGCATGTAGGTCAGCGCGCGGAAGCGCTCCGCGTCGGGATTGGTCTTGGGGTCGGAGGAGTAGACGCCGTCGACCTTGGTGGCCTTGAGCAGCACTTCGCACCCCAGTTCGTTGGCGCGCAGGGCGGCTGCCGTGTCGGTGGTGAAGAAGGGGTTGCCGGTCCCGGCGGCGAGCAGCACCACTCGCCCGCGCGCCAGGTGGGCCTCGGCGCGACGGCGCAGGAAGGGCTCGGCCACCTGGTTGATCTCCAGGGCCGTCAGAACGCGCGTGTCCACCCCCCGCTGCTCGATGGCGTCGGAGAGGGCCAGCGCGTTGATCACCGTCCCCAACATCCCCATGTAGTCCGCGTTGGCGCGGTGCCCGCCGAGGCGACTGAACTCCGCCCCCCTCAGGATGTTCCCGCCGCCGCAGACCAGCGCCAACTCCACGCCCAGCCCGACCACGCGGGCGATCTGATCGGAGATCGCGGCCACGGAACCGGGATCGATTCCGTGTCCGTTGTCGGGGGATCCCAGGGCCTCGCCGGAGAGCTTGAGGAGGATGCGTTGATAGGGCATGGCGGTTCGCGCAGCGCGGCGTCAGACAGGATACGGCCGGAGGGGATCGGGATCCATGGCCGATGGAGGGGGGGGACCGGACTCGAGTCGGCTCCTCAACCCAACTCGAAGCGCGCGTAGGCCGCCACCCGCGTGCCCTCGCCCAACCGCTCCGCGAGCACCTCCCCCACCGTGCGCGCGGGATCGCGCAGCCAGGGGCGGGCACAGAGCTCGTCCGGATCGAAGATCTCCCTGGGTCCGTCGCTCTCCATGACCAGCAGGCCCGCGTGCTCCACCAGGATCTGCCCCGCCAACTGGAAGGCCACCGCGCCGATCGCGTGCTCCCCCCCGGGTAGCGAGAGGGAGAGCAGCACGCCTCGCCGGGCGTCGGGGTGGATCCAGGCCCACACGATCCCCTCGGGGTTGATGAAGCGCGCCAGGCGCGCCACCCGCACCGGCTCCCCCACGCTCTCGGCGAAGCGCAGCTGGGCCTGCTCCACGGTGCCTCCGTCGTAGGACCAGTCCTGGCGGGCGAGCGCCTCCAGCCCCCGGGGGTTGCGCTCGAGCACGTGCCGACAGAGGCGGTCGGCGTAGTGCTCGAACTGCCCGCTGCGGGCCAGGGCCCGGCTGCGGCAGCGGACCGCGACCAGAGCCCCCGCCCTACCGTTGCTGGAGATGCGCGCTGCGACGCGGCCGTGGGGGGTCGCGGGGATGTCGTCGTGAACGCTCAAGGGCAGGATCGGGCAGAATCCACCCGATGATAGCCCGCGGGGGCCGATTCCGCGCCCCCCCAACCCAGTCGAAACGGGTCTCTCGAAGAGAACTGGAGGGCTCAGCCCCCCACCTGGAAGCGGGCGAAGGACTCGACCCGGGTGCCGTCCCCCAGGGCGCTGGTCAGGGCCTTGGAGACGGAGATCCCGTCGTCCTTGATCCAGGCGCGGTCGAGCAGGGTGCTCTCGGCGAAGAACTTCTCGAGGCGGCCGGAGAGGATCTTCTCCTGGATCTCGGCCGGCTTGCCCTGCAGACCCTCGCGGATGATCGCCTTCTCGCGCTCGACGAGGTCGGGATCGATCGAGTCGCGGTCCAATCCCGCGGGGGGGAAGACCACGATGTGCATGCAGAGGTCCTTCAGCGTGGAGGCCGCCTCCTCCGCCGAAGCGCCGGAGGTGACCGAGACCAGGGAGCCCTTCTTGTCGTCGTGGTGGACGTAGGCGGCGATCCAACCCTCGGGGTTCGAGAGGGCCCGGGCCTGATCGATCTTGATGTTCTCCCCCAGCTTGCCGATCAGCGCGGTCAGCGCGTCCGACACGGTCCCCCCCTCCTTCCAGGGCTGACCCATGCAGGCCTCGGCGTCCGCGGGAGCGTGCTCGAGCACGTGTTCCGCCAGACCGCTGAGGAAGCCCTGGAAGTCGGGCGTGTTGGCGACGAAGTCGGTCTCACAGGCGATGGAGACCATCGCCCCACTGCGCCGATCCTCCGCCACCTTGGCGGCGACGCGACCCTCGCCCGTGCTGCGCCCCGCCTTCTTGGCGGCGGTCTTCAGACCGGCCTTGCGCAACTCGTCGAAGGCGGCTTCCAGGTCACCGCCGGTGGCGGTGAGGGCCTTCTTGCACTCCATCATGCCGGCGCCGGACTTCTCGCGCAGCTCGCGGACCATGCTCGCCGTGATCTCGGCCATGGCTGGTTCTCGTGTTCGGGGACGGGGTCCCGGGGGTTGGGGATCGGATCAGTGTGGGGCTTCGAATCGCGACGGCCGGGGCGCGCTCGCCTCCAGCCGTCGCGGTGTGTCCTCGATGGAGCGCGACTCGGTCGCGCGTCGCGGCTCCTACTTCTCCCCCTCGCCGGAGACCTTGGCCTCCTGGGCGGGCGAAGTTCCTTCGGCGGGCGGAGCCTCTCCATTGGGGGGAGCCGGCGCGGGAGGAGTCTCCTGCGCGGGGGCGGGCTCGGCGGGCGTTTCCGCGGCGGGAGGCGGTGTGGCCGGCGGGATCTCGTCGGAGGCAGCCGCCGGGGTGGGGGCACCCTCCGCGGGCGCGGGCTTCTCACCCGACTCCCCGCTCGCCTCGGGGGCGGGCTTGGGCCGGCGCTTGGGAGCGCGCTGGCTGCGGGTGGGGCGCACCTCGTCGGTGGCGGCCTCTTCTTCGCGCTTCTCGGCGTCGCCCATGGTGGCGGCGCTCTCGCGGTGCTGGTGCCAGCCCGCCTCGACCGATTCGACCAGGAAGTCGATCAGGAGCCGCACCGACTTGAGGGCGTCGTCGTTGCCGGGCACGACGATGTCGACGCTGTCGGGGTCGCAGTCGGTGTCGAGCAGGCCGATGGTGACCACTCCCATCTTGCGCGCTTCGCGGGCGGCGTTGACCTCCCGCGAGGGGTCGACGACCACCATCGCGCCGGGCATCGTCGCCATGTCGCGGATCCCCCCCAGGTTGCGGGTGATCTTGCGCCGCTCCCGAGTGAGCGTGGCGACTTCTTTCTTGGTGAGCTTCTGCGCCTCGATCGCCACCTCGTCGATCGCCTCGAGCTCCTCGAGACGACGCAGCCGGGAGCGGATGACGGAGAAGTTGGTCAGGGTGCCGCCGATCCAACGCTCGGTGACGATCGGCATGCCGGTGCGCTCACCGGCGTCGGCGATGACGCCCTTCACCTGTCGCTTGGTGCCGACCCAGAGGACCGACTGCCCTTCGGCAGCGATGCGGAAGAGGAGGTTTCGCGCGCGCAGGATGCCGCGCATCGTCTGGCGCAAGTCGATGATGTGGATGGAGTTTTGGCGCCCGTGGATGAACGGGGCCATCTTCGGATTCCACCGCGACACGCGGCATCCGAAGTGAACTCCAGCCTCGATGAGCTGGGGGACGGAGATATCAGTGTCCATGAACGGATGAGACGGATGAGAAGCGCGATCCACGGGGGGAGGATCGCGGGGACGGCCCACGCGACCGCCTTGGGGCGCGACACCATGCTTTCTCGCCGGGCCACACCCCTGGCGGTGTGGCGCCGGTGGGAGATCGCCGGCGTCGCGGAATGGGACGGGAGTGGGAGGGCCCCGGTCGGGATCTCCCCCATCCCCGCGCGAAATGGGCCAGGAATTCTACTGGTGGCCTTGCCCGAGTCAACCGCGGGGCCCATGTGAGGAGGTTTGGAGGCCCGAATCCCGCGCTCCGCACGCGGTCCGATCGGCGCCAGGGGGGGGTGGACGGGGTAGACTTCGTCGGGATCCGGTTGCCTCCGGCGTCCCCTCTGGGCTCTCACCTCGCCGCACCCCATGACCAGCCCTCCCCTGATTCTCGTCTGCGACCACCGCGGGGAGGGGCTGGCGGAGACCCTGCGCCCCCTGGCCTCGGTGGGTTTCCGGATCGAGGAGAGCCTGGGACCGGGGCAGACGCGGCTGGCGATCCGGCGCCTGGGGCCGAGCGTGGTCCTGATCGATCCCCTGGCGCGCGGTGGGGTGGCCGAGCTGGAGCTCCTCGAGCGGGCTCGAGGGAGTCGCCCCCTGCCGGTCCTGGTGGTGGCGGAGCCCTCCGATCCCCTGCCCGCGGTCCTGGCCGCACGCGCCCTCGGCGACGGCCCTTGGGACCTGATCTACCGCGGCGCTCCCCTCGAGGAGTACCTGATGCGCGTCGAGCAACTGCGCCGCGCCGTCCAAGGGCGGCTCGAGCTGGACGAGATGCGCTTCCAGGCCGTGCACGACGACCGCACGGCGCTCCTGCGGCCGATCCCCTTCGAAACGCGCCTGCGCGAGCACTTCTCCGCCGCCCAGCGTCACAGCTTCGACATGGCCCTGATCCTGATGGATCTCGACAGTTTCGGCCAGGTGAACAAGATCTTCGGCCACACCACCGGGGACCGGGTGATCGACCAGGTGGGGAGTGTGGTGCGCGAGAACCTGCGCGCCGAGGACGTCGGCGGACGGCTGGGGGGAGACGAGTTCGGCGTGATCCTGCCCTACACCCGGCGCGTCGACGCCGCGCGGGTGGTTCACCGCCTGCGGGACCAGGTGCGCGAGCTGACCGGTCCCGACGGAGACTCCGGCCGTGAGGTACGGGTCGCCGCCAGCATCGGATTCGAGACCTACGACGGCTCCGACCTGGAGACGGTGGAGACCCTGCGGCGCCACGCCGAGGAGGCCCTGCGGCGCGCGAAGGAGATGGGAGGGGATTCCGCGGTGTACTTCCGCGCGGGGTCCCCGGAGGGCGCCGGCAGCGAAGAGACCAGCACCTAGCCGCAGCCCCCTTAGGGCTCAATCCCGGCGCGAGTAGGCCCAAAGTGGGGGTTGGACCAATGCGGTACGCCTTCCCTGTCCAAAGAGGGAAGGACGCCGCGCCCTCGCTCTGATAAAAAGTGCACGGCATGAGCGACTCTTTAGAGATCCGTCTGCACGGCCGTGGGGGGCAAGGTGGGGTGACCTGCGCCAAGATCCTCGCTGCCTGCTACGCGCAGATGGGCAAGTACGTGCAGACCTTCGGCGACTATGCGGGTGAGCGCTCCGGCGCACCGGTGGCGGCCTTCACGCGGGTCGATGACAAGCCGATCACCAACCGCAACAAGGTCTACAACCCCGATCACCTATTGGTCCTCGACCCGAGCCTGCTCGGAGCCACTGTGCTCCAGGGGCTGGCGCCAGGGGCACCCCTGCTCCTGAACACCACCGAGGAGCTGGAGGCCTTCGACGCAACGCTGGGTGCCTTCCAGCTGGCGACGATCGACGCCACGTCGATCGCGCGCAAGCACGGCATCGGCACGCGTTCGGTCGTGATCGTCAACACGACGATCGCCGGGGCCTTCGCGCGCACCCACGACATCCCGCTGGAGGTCCTGGAGAAGACCTACGAAGGGCTCGGCTTCCAGAGCAACTTCCCGGCGGCGCGGGAGGCCTACGAGGTGGTGCGCGAGCGCCCGCCGATCGTGGTCGCCGGCGACGCCGACCAGGACGGTCGGGAGCAGGAGGCGGTGCGGGTCGGTGGCCGTGTGCCGGTCGATCCCCTGGCGGAGCACCTGGAGAGCCCCCCCACGGGACTCGAGACCGGCTCCTGGAGCAGCCAGCGCCCCGCCTACGTCGAGCAGCTCGCCCCCTGCAACGCCTGGTGTCCGGCGGGCAACGACGTGGTGCGCTTCGTCCAAGCGGTGCACACCAGCGGGGAGGCGGCGGCGGCCGAGATCCTCGGGTACTCGACACCACTGGCGGCGGTCTGCGGCCGGGTCTGTCCGGCGCCCTGCATGGAGGGCTGCAACCGCCGCGAGTACGACGGCTCGGTTCACATCCGCGGGCTCGAGCGCAAGATCGCCGAGCACACCCCGGTCGCCGTGCGCCAGGCGGGGAGCTCCGCCAACCCGCACCGCATCGCGGTGGTGGGAGGTGGGCCCGCCGGCATCGCGGCCGCCTACGCCCTCGCCATGGAGGGGCACCGCGCGACGATCTACGACGGCGAGGAATCCCTGGGTGGCGTCTTGCGCACCGGGATCCCCGTCTACCGCCTGCCGCGGGAGGTCCTCGACCGCGAGATCTCCGACGTCCTGGCCCTCGGCGTCGAGGCGCGCCTGGGCGAGTTCCTCGACGGCGACCGCGTGGCCGCCCTGGCCGAGGAGTACGACGGGGTGGTGCTGGCCACCGGCCTGCAGTGGCTGCGGGGCCTCAAGGTCCCCGGCGCGGATCTGGAAGGCCTGGAGCAGGGCATCCAGTTCCTCCACCGCTTCAACTCCGAGGGCTGCGAGGGCACCCCTCTCTCGGGGCACGTGGTGGTGCTCGGCGGCGGCAACACCGCCATGGACTGCGCCCGCAGCGCCCTGCGCGCCGGGGCGTCCCGCGTCACCGTGGCCTACCGCCGGCGGCGGGAGGAGATGCCCGCCATCCGCGAGGAGATCGACGAGGCCGTGGAGGAGGGGGTCGTCCTGCTCCTGCAACGCCAGCCGGTCGCCTTCCACGGGGAGGGCAAGGTCGCGGGGATCGAGCTGGCCGAAGTGGTCATGGGCGAGCCGGACGATACTGGCCGCCGCAGCCCGGTGGTGACCGACGTCACCAGCCGACTCGACTGCGACGCGGTGCTCCTGGCCCTCGGCCAGGGCGCCGACCTCGACTTCCTGCCGGAGGGTTGGAAGCTCGAGGGGAGCACCGTCACTGCGAATGGCAAGCCCCTGCCGGTGGTCGCCGCCGGAGACCTGGCCACCGGCGACGGCACGGTCACCCACGCCATCGGCAGCGGACGCCGGGCGGCGGGGCTGGTCCTCCAGGCCCTGGGCGAGGAGGTCGAGGTCTTCGAACGCCCCGACCGCACCCGCGCCGTGCCGGCCACCGCCATCCGCCTGGACCACTGGCCGCGCGTCCCGGTGACGCGCGAAGGACACGCCCCAGCGGAGACGCGGGTCGGGAACCTGGACGAGGTGAACCACGGCCTGGTCAACGGAGCCGAGGCGGCGCGCTGCTTCTCCTGCGGTCACTGCACCAAGTGCGACACCTGCCTGGTGTACTGCCCCGAGGGGATCATCACGCGCGCTACCAGCGGCTTCTACCGGGTGGACTCTGCGTACTGCAAGGGTTGCGGGGTCTGCGTCGAAGAGTGCCCCCGCCGGGCGATGGAGATGCATTCCCTATGACCATCGAGTTCCTGAGTGCCAACCACGCCGCCGCCATGGCGGCCACCCTGGCCGGGCGCGCCAACTCCGGCGCGCGCGGCTTCGGGGGTGGGATCTACCCCATCACCCCCCAGAGCGAGTGCATCGAGCTGCTCTGCCGCCAGGAGATCGAGAACGGCTCCCTGGTGCGCGTCGAGAGCGAGCACAGCGCCATGGCGGTCTGCATCGGCTTCGCCCTGTCGGGGGCGCGCACCTTCACCGCCTCCTCCTCCAACGGCCTGGCCTACATGACCGAGAACGTGTTCGCCGCCGCCTTCTACCGCCTGCCGGTGGTGATGATGGCGGTCAACCGCACGCTCGGTCCCCCCTGGAACATCTGGGTCGACCACGGCGACACCCTGCTCCTGCGCGACTCGGGGTGGATGCAGTTCTACTGCGAGGACAACCAGGAGGTGCTCGACAGCATCCTCTTCTCCTACCGCCTGGCGGAGGACCCGCGCATCCTGATTCCGTCCCTCGTGTGCCAGGACGCCTTCGTCCTCTCCCACACGATGATGCAGACCGACGTGCCGGAGCTGGAGGACGTGAAGCGCTTCCTGCCCGAGCTGGACCTGCCCCACCGCGTCGTGCACAAGGCGGTGACCGTCGGAGGGCTGGACTTCCCGCACGAGACCGAGGTGCACCGCCAACATCACGCCGAGGCGATGGCGCGTGTGCCGGAGGTCTACCGGGAGTGCCAGGACGCCTTCGAGGAGGTCTTCGGCCGGCGCCCCCAGGACGTGGTGGTCCCCTACCGCGCCGACGACGCCGACCTGCTCGTGGTCTCCCTGGGCACGACCGCCAGCACCACCAAGACGGCGGTGGACGCCGCCCGCGAGCGGGGCATCAAGGTGGGCGCCTTGCGCGTGCGCATGCTGCGCCCCTTCCCCGAGCAGGAGCTGCGGCAGGCCTTCGCGGGCCGCTCGCGCATCGCGATCCTCGACCGCGACATCAGCGTGGGCCACGGCGGCATCCTGTGGTCGGAGGCGCGCGGCACCGTGTCGGATCAGACCCTATTGCAGAACTACATCCTCGGCCTGGGCGGTGGCGACATCCGCCCCGAGCACATCGAGGGGATCATCGACGACCTCGCCGCGCGCGAGGAGGTCGAGGAGCCCCGCATCCTGGAGGTGGGCTGATGTTGGAGCCGACACTGGGTGGTCGCGTGCAGACCGACCGCGACCGCGCCGAGCCGATCCTGCGGGCGGGCAACACCAACTGCGGCGGCTGCGGCATGTCGATCACCCTCAACATGCTGAGCCACGCGGTGGCCAAGCGTCCGGTGCAGATGGTCATCCCCGCCTGCTGCGGGATCGTGACCCCGGGGCGCTTCCCCTACTCCGCCTACGGGGCGCCGGTGGTGGCCTCGACCTTCGCCTCGGCGGCGGCGGTGGCCACCGGCCTGTCCCAGGTGGCGAACCTCAACGGCGACGCGACGCGCGTGATGTGCTTCGCGGGAGACGGGGGGACCTACGACATCGGCATGGCCACCGTCTCGGCGGCGGCGGAGCGCAACGAGGACGTGCTCTACGTCTGCTACGACAACGAGATCTACGGCAACACCGGCGGGCAGGGCTCGTCCGCCACCCCGGTGGGCGCGGCGACCACCACCACCCCCACCGGCAAGGAACTGGCCAAGAAGGACATGCTGGGGATCATGGCGGCCCACCGCATCCCCTACGTAGCCTCGGTCAACCTGTCGGATCCCGAGGACACGATGCGCAAGCTGGAGTACGCCCTCGACACCAAGGGCTTCCGCTTCTTGCAGGTCCTGTCCCCCTGCCCCACCGGCTGGAAGTCCGAGCCCTCGGAGGGGATCGAGCTGATCCGTCTGGCGGTGCGCTCGGGCCTCTTCCCGGTGATCGAGATCTTCGACGGCTACCGCACGGTCATCAACGACGAGCCGGAGATGTGCGACGAGGCGCTGGCGCGCTACCTGGAGGCGCAGGGGCGCTTCCAGCGCAAGGTCTCCGACATCTCACCGGTACGGGCGGCGATCGACAGGTACTGGGAGGGGCTGCGGCGGCGGGTCGGCCAGGCGTAGTCGACGGCCGCAGGAGTCCCTGCGGATCTCGAGCGCGAGACGCTCGACTCGTACCTATACTGCGAGCGGGCAGCTCGGACTGCCCCTCCGCACCACATCCGCCACGAGCGGATGTTCGGGGTCCGCCTCGGAGTCGTCGCATGAATCCTTCCCCCGCGCTCCCTCGCCCTTCGATCCCTCGCACCTGGGGCACCTTGCGGGTGCTCGCGACGCTGGTGCTCTTGGCGCCGGCGACGGTCGGCGACACGGACCAGCGAGCCACGGACAGGTCGGGGCCGAAGGAGGCTGCGTTCTCCGCGGTCCAGTTGCCCTTCGACGAGATCGTCTTCGTCAAGCGCAAGCCCTACTCCTCGGATCACTACTACACCGACATCGACAACGGCACCCGCGCCGACCGCTTCCACCCGGCGAACGGCATCTACGTCCTGAACGTCCGCACGGGACGAGAGCGGCCCGTGGTCACCGCGACCGAGCTGCCCGGGGGCAAGGGCCTGATCGGCAAGATCGCGCTGTCCTTCGACGCGGAGAAGGTCGTGTTCGACTTCCGCGAGAACCCGAGCTCCGGCTTCCGCATCTGGGAGGTGGGCCTCGACGGCAGCGGTCTGCGCCAGATCTCCTTCCCTCCGGAGGACGAGGCGCAAAAGGTCGCGCGCTGGGGCAAGGCCTGGCACACCGACGACGTGCACCCCTGCTATCTGCCGGACGGCAAGCTCATCTTCTCCTCGACCCGCAGCGAGCACACCGTGCTGTGCGGCGGCTCCGCGGCCCTGGTGGCGCCCACCCTCCATCGCATGGCCGCCGACGGGACCCAGGTCGAGCAGCTCACCAACAGCCCGGTGAACGAGTTCTGCCCCGTGGTCCTGGACGACGGGCGCGTGCTCTACCACCGCTGGGAGTACGTCGACAAGGGGGCGCGCGTCGCCAAGACGATTTGGACGATGTACCCCGACGGCGGCATGCTCCAGGAGCTGTACGGGGGGGCGGACGACACGACGACCGTCTACATGTTCCCCCAGCCGCTGCCCGGGGAGGAGGGTCGCCTGGTGTGCGTGGGAACGTGCCACTTCCCGCAGGGAGGCTGCGTGGGAGCGATCTTCCTGATCGATGGTCAGAACGGCAATCGAGCGCGGGGCCCCGATCCCGACGAGGAGGGGTACCTGCCCCGGGACGAGCGCTACTCCGTCACCAACATCACGCCCCACGTCTTCGTGGAGCGCCGCACCGAACCGGGTTGGCACTTCCTGGCCGACGACGGCAGCTACGTGCACGATCGCAACGGGCAGAGCGGTCACCTCTACACGCATCCCTTCCCGGTCAGCGAGTCCGAGTTCCTGGTCTCCTACAAGGCGCGCCCGTCCGATCACTACCAGAACGTCCCCGACGCCTACTCGCTGTACCTCCTGGACACCGAAGGGCACCACCGCCTGATTCACGAGGATCCCGAGCTCTCCTGCTGGCATCCGACTCCGGTGGTGGCCAGGCCCGTCCCGCCGGTGGTCGCGACGCCCCGCAATGCGGACCTCGCCGCACGCGAGCGTGCCGTGTGCATCGTCGGCGACGTCCAGCAGGGCATGCCGGGCGTCGAGCCGGGGGAGATCAAGTGGCTGCGCGTCAACGAGGCGGTCCCGCGCTACTGGGACACGGGTCGCAGGTGGGGTTCTGCGCTCAGCAGCTCCTCGTGGAAGGCCGCGCTGTGGCCGCGCGTGCAGTGGGGAGTGGTGCCGGTGGAGGAGGACGGCTCGGCCTTCTTCGAGGTGCCGGCCGACCGGAACATCTTCCTGCAGGCCCTGGACGAGGACTTCCGCGAGGTCCAGCGCGAGAGGACCTACGTCAACTACCGCCCCGGCGAGGTGCGCTCCTGCATCGGTTGCCACGGCGAATCCGGCCAGTCCGATCCCCCCACGAGCTCCGCGATGCTGATCGCCCTGACCCGTCCGCCGAGCATCCCCCAACCCCAGCCGTGCGACCTGGTCGAGAACGGTGGAGACGGGCAGGCGGGGCAGGTGATCCACTACCCCACGGACGTCCAGCCGCTCTTCGACGCCAAGTGCGTCGCCTGCCATGGGAACGAGGATCCCGCCGGCGACCTGCCGCTGAACGCGGATCCGACCCCCCACTACAGCGTCTCCTACGAGGCGCTGGCCCGGAAGCAGCTGGCCGGCCCGATCATCCCCGAGTTCACGTCCTTCACGCAGGGCGATCGGGGCAACTACAACGGCGCCTTCCTGCCTCCCAAGGAGCTGGGCAGCCACCGCAGCGGCTTGATCGCCGTGCTGACCGATCCCGCGCACCCGATGAACGCGAGCGAGGACCACTCCAAGCTCTTGACCGAGTACGAGCTGATGGTCCTGAGCCGGTGGGTGGACTCCAACTACCAGTTCTACGGCAGCTACTACGGCCGGCACCACGCCAGCTGGGTGAATCCGGACCCCGACGTGCCGGCCTACGACCCCGCGGACTTCCGGCGCGAGGCGACCTTCGAGGAGGCGATCCGGAAGCTCGCTCCGAAGTGGCACCGCTAGCCCGGCCGTAGACGGGGCGGGGGTGATTCGAGCGGCCCCCTCAGCCCCCCACCAAGAGCACCCGCAGCCAGTTCGCCCGGTCGGAGACGAAGGAGTCGGTGGCGGGGTCCACCTCGAGCACCAGCTCCTCGACTCCCTCCAAGGGGAGCACGAAGGAGAGCGGTGCCTCCCCCCCACGCAGGAGCGGGCTCTGCCAGACGAGCTCGCCGTCGGCGTGCACCCGGAAGATCACCGAACCGTGGTGGCGGTTCTCCAGCGCCGAGTCGTCCACCGCCGCCTGGCCGCGCAGCGTCGCCCAGGCGCCGTCCAGCCGCCAGGTGAGCCGGCTCGGCGCGTGCACCCCGAGCCCCCGCGCCCAGGTGCGCCCCGCGCTGCGCAGGGGTCCTCCCAGGCAGTTCTTGTCGACGCGGTGGCGGTAGACCATCCCCAGGTCGTCCTCCCCGCCGAAGAGGGTCACCGGACCCCCGTCGGCGACGGGGACCTCCGAGAGGAAGCGGAAGGAGCCGTCGTCCACCGAGACCTCGCGCACCAACGCGGCGGGGAAGAAGAGGCGCGAGAGGGGCGTCTCGACGGTCACCCCCTCGGCGTCGATGCGCACCAATCCGCCGGAGACGCGTCCCCCCGCCGGCAGCTCGACGACGACCGGCACGGAGGGGGCCTCCGCCCCCGGCTCCGGCGCCGCCTCCCCCAGGTCCTCGACGAAGAGGGCCGCCACCTCCTCCCAGGGGTAGGGGTGCTCCCCGAGCCGCCCCTCGAAACGCAGGCCCTCGCTGGAGAAGGAGGTCAACACCCCGTCGACCTTGTCCAGACCCTGGCCGCGGGCCAGGTAGAGGCGGTCGCCGCTCTCGGGGGGGGTCGGCACCAGCCCTTCGACGCCGCGCTCGGGGAAGACCACCGAGGCCACCTCCTCGATCGAGAGGGCGGCCGGGGCCTCACCGTGCAGGACGAGGCGCAGGTTCTCCTCGTCGCCCCCCACGATCCACCCCACCAGCCGATCCCCGGCGTGGGTGCCGATCTCGGCCCGGGCCCGCGGCGCTCCGCTCGGCTCCGGCGCGGGACCCAGCCCGTCGAAGCGCAGGAAGCTGGCCCCCAGCAGGCGCGGGTCCCGGGTGGAAAAGCCCTCCAGGTCCCGTCGCTCCACCTCCCCGGCGAGGGTCTCGAGCAGGACCGAGGGCCCCTGCCCGGGACCGCCCCCCGCGGCGCCGGGAGCCAGGAGGAGCAGGGCCAGGGGGGCGATCGAGGGGCGCATCATCGGAGCATCCTATAGGCCGAAGGATGGCGGGTCGCGCCTCTGTCAGAGTGGCAGCCGACGCCGTCGCGGGCGGGAGCGCCTGCCATCATGGCAGCGGTCCCCGGGCGGCCCGGGGCGCTGGAACCCCCTTCCGGCATCCCCCCCGCGCGGCACCCTTCTTGCTCCGGCGGGCGCGACCCCGCCGAGCTCCCTCCCGTCCGGCCCTCCCCGGCCGCGGGCGGGGACTCGGCGTAGGCGGTCTCGAAGACAGGACCCAGACCAAGAGATCCCCAACAGGCAGGGAAGAAGTCCATGGCCAAGCAGATGGTTTTCCAGTCGGACGCCCGCGATGCGATCCGGCGCGGGGTCGAGAAGCTCGCGAAGGCGATCACGACCACCTTGGGCCCGCGGGGGCGCAACGCGGTGCTCGACAAGGGCTGGGGCGCGCCGACGATCACCAAGGACGGCGTCTCCGTCGCCGAGGAGATCCAGTTCGGTGATCCCTACGAGCAGATGGGTGCACAGCTCGTGAAGGAGGTCGCCAGCAAGACCAGCGACGTGGCCGGCGACGGCACGACCACCGCCACCCTGCTCACCTCCGCCATCTTCGCCGGCGGCCTGCGCGCCATCACCGCCGGCGCCGCCCCGGCGCGCCTGAACCAGGCCCTGGCGGACGGCGCGCGCGCCCTGACCGACGAGCTCGATCGGGTCGCCAAGCCCGTCGGCGAGGACTCCGAGGTGCGCCAGATCGCCACCATCTCCGCCAACAACGACCCCGAGGTGGGCAAGATCATCGCCAGCGCCATGAAGAAGGTCGGCCGCGACGGGGTGATCACCGTCGAGGACGGCAAGGCGATGACCACCGAGGTGGACGTGGTCGAGGGGATGCAGTTCGACCGCGGCTACCTCTCGCCGCACTTCATCACCTCGACGCGCGAGATGGAGTGCCAGTTCGACAAGCCCCTGGTCCTGATCCACGAGGGCAAGATCTCCAACGTCCAGGCCCTCCTGCCCATGCTCGAGAAGGTCAAGGACAAGGGGCAGCTCCTGCTCATCGCCGAGGACGTCGAGAGCGAAGCCCTGGCCACCCTGGTCGTCAACCGCATGCGCGGCATCCTGCAGTGCTGCGCGGTCAAGGCCCCCGGCTACGGCGACCGCCGCAAGCAGATGCTGCTCGACCTGGCGGCCCTGACCGGCGCCACGGCGATCATGAAGGACGTCGGCATCGATCTCGACCAGGTCGAGCTGACCCACCTGGGCAGCGCCCGCAGCGTGGTGGTCACCAACGACGCGACCACCTTCGTGGGTGGCCGCGGCAGCCGCGCCGACGTCGATGCGCGGGTGACCCAGATCCGGCGCGAGATCGAGAGCACCACCAGCGACTACGACCGGGAGAAGCTGCAGGAGCGCCTGGCCAAGCTGACCGGCGGCATCGCCCAGATCAACGTGGGCGGCGCCACCGACACCGAGGTCAAGGAGCGCAAGGCCCTGATCGAGGACGCCCTGCACGCCACCCGCGCGGCGATCGCCGAGGGGATCCTGCCCGGCGGTGGCAGCGCCCTCCTGCGCGCCCGCAAGGTGCTCAAGGAGATGCGCCTGCAGGACGACCCCGACTACAACATGGGTCTCGACCTGCTCTACGAAGCGGTGGCCCGTCCCTGCGAGATGATCGCCGGCAACGCCGGCTACGACGGCCCGGTGGTGGCCCACCGCATCCTGCGCGAGCGCAAGGCCACTTGGGGCTTCGACGCCCTGAAGGGGCAGTACGGCGACATGCTCGAGATGGGCGTCGTCGACCCGGCCCGCGTCACCAAGGCGGCGGTCCAGAACGCCGTCAGCGTCGCCACCCTGTTGCTCACCACCGACGCCCTGATCGCCAACAAGCCCGAGAAGGCCGCCGCTCCGGCCCCCGGCATGGAGGACGAGATGGGCGGTATGGGAGGCATGGGCGGCATGGGCGGCATGGGAGGCATGGGCGGCATGGGCGGAGGCATGGGCTTCTAGATCACCGAACCACCAAGCGAGAAACGAGTACACAAATGGCCAAGCAGATCATGTTCGACGAGACCGCCCGCCAGAAGATGCGCAGCGGTATCGAGAAGCTCGCCAAGACGGTGCGCGTGACCCTCGGCCCCGCGGGCCGCAACGTCATCCTGCAGAAGTCGTTCGGTGGGCCCTACGTCACCAAGGACGGTGTCTCGGTCGCCAAGGAGATCGAGCTCGAGGACCCCTTCGAGAACATGGGCGCCAAGCTCGTGCTCGAGGTCGCCAACAAGACCAACGACGTGGCCGGTGACGGCACCACCACGGCCACCGTCCTGGCCTCGGCGATCTACAACGAGGGCCTCAAGTACGTCGCCACCGGCGTCTCCACCATCGCCCTGCGCAACGGCATCGACAAGGCGGTGGAGAACGCCGTCGAGGCGATCGAAGGGCAGTCGCGGCGCGTGCGCTCCAAGGAGGACAAGGCAGCGGTGGCCACCATCGCCTCCAACAACAACGCCGAGATCGGCAGCCACCTGGCCAACGCCTTCGAGAAGGTGGGCGACGCCGGCGTGATCACCGTCGAGGAGAACCAGACGGTCGAGACCGAGCTCGAGGTGGTCGAGGGGATGGAGTTCGACAAGGGCTACCTCTCCCCCTACTTCGCCACCGACCTCACCAAGCTCACCACTGAGTTCGAGAATCCCAACCTCTTCATCTGCAACAAGAAGATCTCGAACGTGCGGGAGTTCCTGCCCGTGCTCGAGGCCGCCCTGCAGGTGGGAGGCCCCCTGCTCGTGGTCGCCGAGGACATCGAGGGCGAGGCCCTGGCGTCGCTGGTGATCAACAGGCTCAAGGGCATCCTGAACGTGGCCGCGGTCAAGGCCCCGGGCTTCGGAGAGCGTCGCAAGGCCTACCTGGAGGACATCGCCTGCCTGACCGGCGCCACCGCCCTGACCGACGAGCTGGGGATCCCCCTCGAGAAGGTCACCGCCGAGTTCTTCGGCCGCGCCGGCCGCGTGCTGATCACCAAGGACTCCACCACCATCGTCAAGGGCGCCGGCACGCCCCAGGCGATCAAGGAGCGCTGCCAGCAGATCGAGGTCCAGATCGAGAACACCAGCTCGGACTACGACCGCGAGAAGCTCCAGGAGCGGCTGGCCAAGCTCTCCGGCGGCGTGGCGGTGATCAAGGTCGGCGGCGAGACCGAGGCCGAGATGAAGCAAGCCAAGGACCTGGTGGAGGACGCGCTCAACGCCACGCGCGCCGCCATCGAGGAAGGGATCGTGGCCGGCGGCGGGGTGGCGCTCCTGCGCGCCGCCTCCGCGGTGTCGGAAGGTCGCTACAGGGGCGAAGAGCGCTTCGGCGCCCTGATCGTCGAGCGCGCCCTCGAGGAGCCCGTGCGCTGGATCGCCGGCAACGCGGGTGAGGACGGCTCGGTGGTGGCGGAGACGATCCGCGAGCGTTCCAAGGCCACCGGCTTCAACGCGCTGACGAGCGAGTACGAGGACATGTTCAAGGCGGGCATCATCGACCCCGCCAAGGTGGTGCGCGCCGCCTTGCAGAACGCGGCCTCGATCGCCGGGCTGCTCCTGACCACCGACTCGATGGTCACCGAGCTCAAGGACGACGACGCGGCGGTGGAGGGGTCAGTCGCCTGACCCCGACCTCCACCCGTCCTCCGCATGAGCGACAAGCGCGACTACTACGAGGTCCTCGGCGTCACCCGTGACGCCGAGGCCGCGGAGATCAAGAAGGCCTATCGCAAGCTCGCCCTCGAGAACCACCCCGACCGCAACCAGGGCGACCCCCAGGCCGAGGCGCGCTTCAAGGAGGCCGCCGAGGCGTACGACGTGCTCGGCGACGCGGCGAAGCGCCAGCAGTACGACCAGTTCGGACACGCGGCCTTCGGACCCGGCGGGGGGCCGAGCTTCCACAACCTGGAGGACATCTTCTCCGCCTTCGGGGACATCTTCGGGGGCGGGGGAGGCATCTTCGGCGACCTCTTCGGAGGCGGGCGCCGCTCCCGCGGCGGGCCGCGCCGCGGCCGCGACCTGAAGATCGTCCTCGACCTGACCCTGGAGGAGATCGACGCCGGCGCGCGCAAGACGGTGGCCCTGAAGCGTCTCGAGCACTGCCAGGCCTGCCAGGGCTCGGGGTGCAAGCCCGGTACCAGCCGCCAGACCTGCGGCACCTGCGGCGGCCGCGGACAGGTAGCCCGCAACGCGGGCTTCTTCTCCATGGCCACCACCTGCCCCACCTGCCGCGGAGCGGGGCAGACGATCGAGTCCCCCTGCAACTCCTGCCGCGGTGCGGGGACGGTGCAGGAGCGGACCGAGATCGAGATCGACATCCCGGCCGGGATCGAGGAGGGCGTGCGGCTGCGCGTCGCCGGGGAGGGGGACGCCGGTGCCCCCGGTGGGCCGCGCGGCGACCTCTTCGTCCTGGTGCGCGAGAACGAGCACAAGCTCTTCCAGCGCTCCGGACCCGACCTCTTGACCGAGGTGCCCTTCTCCTTCTCCCAGCTCGCCCTGGGGGACCGGGTCGAGATCCCCACCCTGCGCGGCCGCGTCGAGATGAACGTCCCGGCGGGCACCGCCAGCGGCAAGATCTTCCGCCTGCGCGGGCAGGGGCTGCCGCACCTGGACGGAGCGGGGCGCGGCGACCAGTTGGTGCGCGTCTTCGTCGAGGTGCCCGCCAAGCTGAGCGAGCGCCAGAAGGAGCTCCTGCGCGAGTTCGGCGAGATCGAGGTCGAGCGCAGCGGCAAGCGCTCCTTCTTCGAGCGCGTGGTGGACTACTTCTCATGAGACGCGGCCCCGCCCCGCGAGCGAATGCGATGCCCGAAGAGCTGACCCAAGACCCCGACGAGCTCGAGGAGGAGCCCGAGGCGGACGCCGAGGGGGACGGGGAGGCCGAGGAGGCCGACCCCCTGCTGCGCGCCGAGCGCGAGCGGGACGAGTACCTCGTCAACTGGCAGCGCGCGCTGGCCGACTACCAGAACCTGCGGCGGCGCACGCTGGAGGACATCGAGCAGGCGGTCTACCGCGAGCGCTCGGGCCTGCTCGAGGAGGCGCTGACGGTGCTCGACTACCTCGACATGGCTCTGGACCACCCCTGCGAGAGCGAAGAGGCGCGCAACCTGCAGGTCGGCGTGCGCATGACCCGCGACCAGCTGTGGGCGCTGCTCGAGCGCTCCCAGGTGAGCCTGATCGAGGCCCAGGGCGCCTTCGATCCGGACCGCCACCAGGCGATCGCCACCGTGGAGACCGCGCAGGTCCCCCCGGGCGAGATCGTGGAGGTGGTGCGGCGCGGATTCACGATCGGCGATCGGGTCCTGCGCTACGCCCACGTCAAGGTCGCGGCCGCCGAGGGGGCGTCTCAGGTGCGGGAAGGCGAGCCCGAAAGTCCGGCCGGCGATCGCGCCGATGGAGGGGAGAACCAGCCCGAGGAAACTCCCTGATGCCCACCTACGACTACCTCTGCCGCTCCTGCGGCCACGAGCTCGAGCTCTTCCAGGCGATGAGCGAGCGACCCAAGCGCAAGTGCCCCGCCTGCGGGGAGCTCAGGCTGCGGCGTCTGATCGGCAGCGGAGCCGGGGTCGTCTTCAAGGGCGCGGGCTTCTACCAGACCGACTACCGCTCGAAGTCCTACCACGAGGCCGCCAGGAAGGACCGCGCCCCGGCCGAGGGGAGCTCGTCGAAGAGCGACGGCAAGCAGGCCGCCGGCGACTCCTCCAAGACGGAGAAGAGGGCTTCCGAGAACGGCGCAGACGCCTAGAATACCGCCCCGCTTCCCTGAAACCGCGGACCCCAGTGATCCGGGCGTCCCACGCCCCTGACCCTCCGACGCAGAGAATCCCATGGCTCTCACCCCGATGCGCACGCTCCTCGACCACGCCGCCGAGAACAACTACGGCGTGGCCGCCTTCAACGTCAACAACATGGAGCAGATCCAGGCCATCATGGCGGCGGCCACCGAGACCGAGTCTCCGGTGATCGTCCAGGCCTCGCGAGGCGCGCGCTCCTATTCGAACGACAACTACCTGCGCCACCTGATGCTGGCGGCGGCCGAGCTCAACCCGCAGCTGCCTATCGCCATGCACCAGGACCACGGCAACTCGGTGGCGACCTGCATGAGCGCCATCGAGATGGGCTTCACCTCGGTGATGATGGACGGCTCACTCGAAGAGGACGGCAAGACCCCCTCCTCCTGGGACTACAACGTCAAGGTCACCAAGCAAGTGGTGGCCGCCGCCCACGCCCGCGGCGTGACCGTGGAAGCCGAGCTGGGCTGCCTGGGCGGCATCGAGGACGGCCAGGGCGCCGGCCTCACCGAAGACGAGGTGCTGCAGCACCTGACCGACCCCGAGGAGGCGGGCAAGTTCGTCCGTGAGACCGGTTGCGACGCCCTGGCGGTGGCGATCGGCACCAGCCACGGGGCCTACAAATTCAAGAAGAAGCCCACCGGCAAGGTGCTCAGGATGGAAGTCATCCGCAAGATCCACGAGCAGATGCCGGACTGCCACATGGTGATGCACGGCTCCTCGTCGGTGCCCAAGGAACTGGTGGACATCATCAACCAGTACGGCGGCGAGATCCCCGAGACCTACGGCGTGCCGGTGGAGGATATCCAGGAGGGGATCCGCCACGGCGTGCGCAAGATCAACGTCGACACCGACAACCGCCTGGCGATCACCGGCGCCATCCGCAAGGCCTTCATGGAGGCCCCCGCCGAGTTCGACCCGCGCCACTACCTGAAGCCCGCGCGGGCCGCCATGGCCGAGGTCTGCAAGGCGCGCATGATCGCCTTCGGTCAGGCCGGGCACGCCGGCGGCGTCGAGCTCAAGAGCCTGGACGACCTGAAGCAGGTCTACGACCTGGCGTCGGTCTGAGCGCCGTCGACCTGCGCGGCGTCGTTCTGGGGCACGTCGTTCTGGGGCTGGGGGGCGAGGAAGAGCTCCTCGATCAGCTCCGCCAGCCCCTCGCCGTCGTGGTGGCCGATCACCCGGTCCGCGACCGACTTGAGCTCCCGCATCCCACTGCCCATCGCCACGCCGAGCCCGGCGCCGCACACCATGGGGATGTCGTTGTTGGCGTCCCCCACGGCGACCACCCGCTCGGGGTGGATGCCGTAGTCCTCCTCGAGGACGCGCAGCGCTTCGGCCTTGCCGCGGCAGGGGGGATGGGCGTCCACCGCCTGCATGCCGCTCCCCCGATGCCGTGGTAGCACGTCCAGCGGGAAGTGGGTCATGTAGGTCGGGCGCCGGATCGCCGCCTCGATCTCGGCGTGGTAGGCCCCGGAGTCGGGGTGGCGATCGCTGATGAAGGTCACGCGAATCGCCGCCTCGACGCGCAGCCCCGGGTAGTCGACGAGCTCCAGGTTCTCGAGCCCCTCCAGACTGCGCCGCTGGACTTCGCTCTCCGGGTGCACGGCGAGCTTGCGGTCCGCGGTCATCACCAGGAGCAGGTCCCGCACCTCTTCCCCGTAGGTCAGGAGCTCCTCCAGGGTGCGCCGGCCGAAGGTGCGCTCCTCCACCAGCCGATCCTCCTCCGGGCAGTAGACTGCTGCACCGTTGAAGAGCACCGTGCGGGTGGTGAGCCCCAGCTCGGTCAGGATCGGCGCGGCGGCGGCCCTCGAGCGGCCGGTGGCGAGCATCAGGCAGATCCCGCGGCGCTCCGCCTCCCGCAGGGCGGCGCGGGTCGCGGGGTGGATGCGATCCTCGCTGTTGAGCAGGGTGCCGTCGAGGTCGAGGAGCAGCGCGTCGTAGGAGCGGGGCATGGAGCGCGGCAGCATACTGCCCCGACCTGACGGGGTGAAGGACGCTACGGCACCTCGAGCACGACCTCCACGTCCTGCTCGGCCAGGACCTCCACCTCCCGTTCGACGATCACCTGCCCGTCCTGGCGGAGGGTGACGGTCCAACGCCCCACGTGCATCCCGTCCAGGACGCGCGGGCGAGTGCCCCAGAACCCCGTCTGGCGCGTGATCGACTCCTCCCCGCGCACGAGCTTCGCGACGGCGCGGTAGCGGCCGTTCAGGTTTCCAGCCAGCCTCACGCGCAGACGCCCCGCCGCCTCGACCACCAGGTCGGCGTCGGTGACGATCTCGTCGGGAGCCAACACCAGACCGCTGATCTCCCCGGCGGTCGTGTAGGCACCCGAGGATCTCACCGTCAGCTCGACCCCGCTGGGTAGACCGCGCACCCGATAGCGCCCGTCGCGATCGGTCGAGATCCGACGCCGCCATCCGGACCAATCGGGACGCATCTCGCCCTGGTCGTTCTCCACCAGCTGCATGCCCCCCACACCCCAGCCTCCGCCCTGCCCCGCGGCGCTGGTGACCTCGATCGACACCCCCTCCCGGGGCCGCCCTTCCGGGTCGGTGACGCGCCCCTCGATGACGGTCAAGGGCAGCTCCACGTCGAAGGCCGTGGTGCCGGTGGCGATCGTCACCTGGAAGAGGATGGCCATGTAGCGCTCGGGATGGGTGACCATCAGGTTGTACTCACCGCAGGGCACCTCCTCGATCCGATAGCGCCCGTCGTGACCGGAGAGGGCCCTGAACTCCCTCGACATTCCCCACACGCCCCCATAGCGTCCCTGCCGGCCGCCCTGGGCCGGCAGCAGCACCAGGTCCGCGCCCGCCAAGGGCAGGCGACCCTCGGTCACGAAGCCCGAGAGGGTGCCGAGGAGCGGAGCGGTCAAGGTCAGCTCGTGCTGCCCGCCCTCGACCACCTCGACCGTTCGCGACGAGAGGCTCTCCTCGGCGCCGGGAATGGGGCGGGTCAACAGGAACTTCCAGCTGCCCGGCTCCAGGGGACCGACGGTCGCGGTGCCCTCCTCCCCCGTCACCACCTGCGACCCCCCTCCGCCCGGGACGTAGCTCAGCGAGTTCGCGTAGCCCAGGTTCCCTAGGCGGAACGCGCCACCGGGGCCGTCGCTCGACTCGTAGCGCACCTCGACCCCCGAGCACGCCCGCCCTTCGGTGTCGCGGACGGTGACGACCACCGTCCCACCGGAGGCCAGGGAGATGTCGAGGGTCGCATCCCCCGCGAGGAGGTTGGGAACGGGCTCGGGCGAGCTGGCGACGAAGCCCTCGGCGGCGGCGGCCACCACGGCACGCTCCCTGGGGAGCGTCGGCAGGACGGCGACTCCCTCTTCGTCCGTGATCCCGAAGCGCCTCTCTTGCTGGGTCCACAGATCCACCTCGTCGGCGGCCAGGAGCCAGTCGAGGACCTGGGTCTCGTCCTCCGCCGCCACCACCACGCGGGCCCCCGGCACCGGCTCACCGCTCTCCGCGCCGCGCACGGTGACGCGCAGCACGGGGGCCGGCTCGAGCGCCAGCTCCCCCAGCTGCACGGTCTGGCCGCGAGCGATCGGGATCCCGGAGCGCTCCAGGTCGTGGTAGCCGGTGGCCCGCACGCGCAGGGCCGCCCGACCACCCTCCTCCCTGACCGCGATCCCCTCGAAGCGCGCCCGCCCGCCGGGGTGGTGGCGCAGGGCCTGGCCCTCCTCGTCCTCGAGGGCGCGCAGGCGCTTGCGACCGCGGGCGTCCTCGACGCCCGCCCAGAGGACGTACTCCTCGACCGCCTCGCCGGAGGTGGCGTCCACGACGTGGACCTCGAGCGCCACCCTCGGACGACACTCCAATCGCACCCCCTTCGAGCCGGGCCAGGCCTCGACCGCCTCGACGTCGCGCGAGCGCCTCCAGCGCTCCCGATCCGCGGGCCCGTCGGGCTCCCAGAGGGTCAGACGGTGCGCCACCCCCGGGGTCAACCCGGCGACGCGGAAGGCGCCGTCGTCGGTCACCTCGCCGCAGCGCACGCGCCGATGCAGGTCGAGGTCCTCGCGCGCGAGCTCGCTGTCGGCGATGCGCGCCTCGACGCGCGCGCGCGCGCCGCGCTCGGGGGAGAGGTCGACGACCTGCCCTTCGATCGTCTCTCCGTCCTCGAGCACGAAGAGCAGGTCCTGCCTGACCTCTCCCGCCGCCAGAGCCTCCCCGCGCACCTCGCTCACCTGGTGCTCGGGGGAGTCGAGGATCAGCGCCCAGGGACCGGGGGTCAGGCCGGAGAGGGCGAAGTCCCCCCCCTCGCCGCTCTCCCCGAGCAGGACTCCGCGCCCGGGGATCGTGATCTGCATCCCCCCCCGCCCGCGTTCGATGGCGGAGAGGATGCGCACGCCGGCGATCCCCCTCCCCGCCCGGTCGACGATCGTGCCGGTCAGGCCGATCCCGGGGGTGAGGACGATGTCCCCCATGTCCTGGGGTGGGTTGTCGCCGAGGGTCGCCTCCTCGAGGCGCCGCGGGGCGAAGCCGGCGGCGCGGATCGCCAGGCGCAGGGGACCGGGGCGCAGGGGCTCGTCCAGGGCGAAGCGCCCCTCGTCATCGGTCTCCGTCCACGCGCGCTGGCCCGCGTCGTAGGACTGGACCACCTCCTCCATGTCGAGGGGTACCTTCAGCCAGGCGAACCCGGTGCTGGCGTACACGCGCGCCCTCGCCACCGGTCGCTCCCCCTCGTCCAGGACTCGTCCGATGAGCAGAGCGTCGGGTCCCCCTGCGGATGCGGCCTCCGGGGTGCCGGCTTCCTCCGTGGAGCCCGCCGCCTGTCGGTCGGCGTTGGCGGCTTCCCCCGGCTCCTCGCGCTCCTCCAGGATAGTCCGCCCGTGGGGAGAGGCGGGCGCGATCGAAGCCGGGCCGGCCGCCTCGCTGGCGATTCCCCCCCCCACGACGAGCCACAGGAGCGCGATCCCGGCCACGAGGACCAGGGCGACTAGGGCGATGGAGTTGGAGCGCATGGTGGTTCCATTGGAACCCCACGGATCCCTGGCTGCGAGGGGGATCCAGAGCGGGGATCGCGGGTGGGGGCTTCCAGGACCCCGCGCAGGTGCCAAGATGGGAAGAGCTCCGCCCAGATCTTCCCGCAGGCCCCAGCCCATGCGACCTCTTCCGCTCCTCGCGATCACCGCCGCAGCCGCCCTCTGCGGCCCTGCCCAGCCTCTCCTCGGCCAGACCCCCCCCGTTCCGGGGCGCGCTTGGTTCGAGGAGACGGTCGAGTACGGATTCCGTTTCAAGGCCCCCAAGGACTGGCAGTTCTTCCCCCGGGAGTTCGGTCAGGAGAACGTCCTGGGGCGTTACGTCCCCGGGCGTGAGGGCCAGATCCAGCTCGACAAGGGGGTGAAGATGGCGCCCCGCTGCTGGATCCTGGCCTTCGATCCGGAACGCGCGCAGGAGCAGGCCGACCCCGCGCGCAGCCAGCGCGAGGCGATGAAGGAAAGGGTCACGCGCTACTTTCCCTCCTTCGACACCTGGTTGGAGGCCAATCAGAAAGAGCTGGGCCTCAGCTTCGGCGTGAAGGAGTCCGAGCTCGTGTCCGAGGAGGAGCTGAAGCTCAAGGGCAAGCTGCGGGGGACCGAGCGCATCTACGAGCTGCGCGGCTCGCCGCAGAACGAGAAGCAACGCGCTCACCTGTGGACGACCGAGTACTACCTCGACGACACCAGGAGCATCGCCCTGACCTTCAACGCGCCCGCGGCTCGCCGGGATTGGGCCAAGTGGCGCAGCCCCCTGCGCAAGCTGGCCCGCACCTTCTCCCGCAGGGAGCTGAAGGGAATCGACACCTCGGAGATCGAGGGCAGTGGTGCCCGGGCGCAGAAGCACAAGGAGCTGCTGGCAGAGGTCGCGGCCAACCCCGGCTGGCAGCTGATCCCCACCCCCAACTACTTCATCCTCTCCAACAGCGATGACGGCGACTTCCTGAAGGAGATCGCGATCCGCTTGGAGGCGATCCGGGAGCAGTACGAGCAGGAGTTCCCCGCGCAGAAGGCCCTGGCCGCCTACGAGGCCCGCCTCGTCGCGCGCGGAGCGGCTGGCGAGCAGGACGCAGCCTCCGCGAGCGCGGACCAGGAAGCGCGCAGCGAGGTGACCGAACCGAGCCCCCTGGAACTCTCCCGCTGCAGCGTCGTGCGCGTCTGCAACAACCGGCAGGACTACCACCGATACGGCGGTCCGGCGGGGTCGGCGGGCTACTGGTGGGCTGTCTCGGAGGAGCTGGTGATCTACGACGACAAGGCGGTCGGCGGCCGGCGCAACACCTGGGGAGTCCTGCACCACGAGGCCTTCCACCAGTTCATCTTCTACTTCTTCGCCAACCTCTCCCCCGGCACCTGGTTCAACGAGGGCAACGCGGACTTCTACTCCGGCTTCAAGCTGAACAAGCGCAAGCGCTACGACCGGGGCCGCGCCCCCTGGCGCAACAGCGTGATCAAGGAGGAGATCCGCACCGACCACATCGTCTCGCTCGAGGAGCTGGTCGGCATGACCCAGAAGCAGTACTACGGGGACAACCCCCTCGACCAACCGCGGGGGTCGCGCTACGCCCAGGGCTGGTCCTTCGTCTACTTCCTGCGCACCGGCAAGAAGAACCGGGCCGCCGGCTGGCAGGAGGAATGGGGCGCCATCCTGGACACCTACCTGGACACCCTGATCGCCACGGGGAAGATCGAGGAGGCGACCGAGCAGGCGTTCGCGGGGGTCGATTGGGAGGCCCTGGAGGAGGCCTGGGAGACCTACATCCTGAAGGGCAAGTAGGCAGCGCTGCGCCGCCGTCCCTCGCTGCCGTACGCTGCGGTCAAGCTCCTCGGCGCCAGGGCCGATGAACCCCCTGGCCCGACCGAGCCCCCGCCGTCAGACTGTCCCCATGCCCCGCATCCTCCTCCTCCTGACCCTCGCCCTCCTGGCCTCCGCCTGCCGGGGAACCCGCACGGCGGCCGACCCCATGGTGCGCATCCTCTCCGCAGAGGGGGTCGAGCTGGGGGTCTCGACCACCTACGGGGTGGTCTTCCTCGGCTCCACCGCGTCCTCGGGGCGCATCGAGATCGAAGCCTGGTTCGGAGATGGTCCCAGCCTGGAGCCCGCGGTGGTGGAGCCCCTGGGCGGCGGCCTCTACACCGCCGAGCCGGAGATCCGGCTGCCCGCCGTGCCCGTGCGCTTCGACACGCCCCGCCCGGGGGACCAGCTGCTCCTGATCGGACGCGGGACCACCGAGACCTGGAGTACCCCGGTGCGCGTGCGCAGTGACCCGCGCGTCTTCGGCATCCTGCTGGAGCCGCCCCCGGAGGTCGACTTCCAGGAGAACCAGGTGGGGGCCGGCGTCTTCTGGGTCCACCCGGAGAACGGCCAGGACCGCCGGCTGGTAGGGCTCGTCTCGGGCCGTGTGACCCTGGCGCGGGACGGGCGCGAGCGCACCTACTTGGCGGTCGTCGGACCGGAGGACCTCTGGCGGCTCGTGACCTACCACCGCGAACACCCGCACCGTCGCCGCTGGGTCTACCGCGAAGACATCATGTAGGCGCACTGTGGGCGCGCGGCCGGGGGCGGCGCTGCTAGCGCCTCCAGAACCCCGGCACGCAGAGCGCCACCAGCGCGTAGAACTCGAGCCGGCCCAGGATCATGAACAGGGTCAGGGCCACCTTCACCAGGTCGTGGAACTGGTCGAAGTTGTGCACCGAGCCCACCTGCGCCAAGCCCGGACCGATGTTGTTCAGGGTGGCAAGGACCGCCGTGCCCGAGGTGACCAGGTCGTTGCCGAAGCTCGAAACGAAGAGCGTGCCCCCCATGAACACGATCACCCACAGGGCGAAGTAGCCGGTCACCGAGGCCACCACCCCCTCCTCCAGGGTCTGCCCATCCATGCGCACGGCGTGGATCGCCCGGGGGCGCACGAAGCGACGCACGCCGACCAGGGCCGCCTTGGCGACGATCATGATGCGCACCATCTTGATCCCACCCCCGGTGGAGCCGGCGCAGGCTCCGATCACCGCCAAGGACATGCACAAGACCCGCGCGATCTGTGGCCAGGCGTTGAAGTCGGCGGTCCCGTAGCCGGTGCTGGTCTGCATGCAGACCACCGTGAAGCCCGAGTCGCGCACCGAACTCCAGAAGTGGCGGTAGTCGCGCAGGGTGCTGCCCTCGTCCTGGGGCAAGCCGTTGGATCCCCCGTCGAACCACAGGGCGGTGGCGATCACCAGCGTCGAGACCACCGCGATCCCCGCGTACCAGCGCGCCTCCGACGAGCCGATCAGGCTGCGCCAGAAGGGGCGCGGCCCCACGCGCAGCAGCCGGTCGTAGAGGGCGAAGTTGAGGCCGCACAGGAACATGAAGGTGGTGATGATCACCTCCACGGGGAGCGAGTCGAAGTAGCCGATGCTCTCCGAGTGGTTCGAGAAGCCCCCCGTGGCGATCGTCCCGAAGGTGTGCAGCGCCGCGTCGAAGGCCCCCATCCCCCCTACGACCAGGAGCAGGACGAACTCGATCACGCTGATGCCGACGTAGATCTTCATCAGCATCAGGGCGCTGTCGCGCACGCGTTGGTGCCCCGCCTCGCGCGAGATGCCCGGCACCTCGGAGCGGAAGAGGCTGCGGCCTCCGGTGGGGAAGAGCACCACGAAGACCATCACGATCCCGAAACCGCCCAGCCAGTGGGTGAAGGAGCGCCAGAACGCCACGGCGTGGGTCATGGCGTCGATCTCGGCCCCCTGCATGACCGTCGAGCCGGTGGTGGTCAAACCGGAAACCGACTCGAACATGGCGTCGATGGCGGAACCGAAGGTGCCCGTCATCAGGTAGGGCACTCCCCCCGCCAGTCCCCCCACCAACCAGGAGAGCCCCACCACCGCCAACCCCTCGCGCCGGAAGTAGTCCGGGCGTCCCTCGGCGGTCACCGCCGAGCCACGGAAGGCGTAGGTCGGAATGGCCCCCAGGAACGCCACCAGGGCCGCGGAGGCGAGGAAGGCCCACGTCTCGGGCCACTCCCCGTAACCCGCGCCCACCGCGGCGGGCACCAAGAGGAAGCCCGCCATCAGCAGGAGCACGATCCCGAGCAGGCGGCCGACTGCGCGCAGGTTCATGGCTCCCTCAGCCGCGGAAGGTGCGCTCCACCCTTTCGAGGTTCTCTGGCAGCGTGAAGACGATCACCTGATCGCCGTCCTCGACGGTGGACTCCCCGCTGGGGATCTTCACCTGTTCGCCGCGCACCAGGGCGCCGATGACGCAGCCCCTGGGCAGACCCAGCTCGTGGACCTTCTTCGACTCCGTCAGGTGCGCGGTGAGCTCGAGCACCTCGGCCTTGCCCTCGCCGATCACCGCGATCGCGGCGGGGGAGCCGGAGCGCACGAAGCGCAGGATCTCGTTGGCGCACAGGATGCGCGGCGCGATCCCCTGGTCGATCCCGAGCATGTCGTAGATCTGGCGGTAGGAGGCCTTGTTGACCATGGCGACGGTGCGGTCGACCCCCAGGGAGCGCGCCAGCTGGCAGGAGACCATGTTGTTCTCGTCGTCCCCCGTCGTGGCGATGAAGACGTTGGCGTCGCCGATGCGCTCCTCGATCAGGAGGTCGAGGTCGGTGGCGTCCCCCTCCAGGACAAGGACGTCCTTGGGACTGGACATCGCCAGCGCTCGAGCGCGGGCGGCGTCGCTCTCGATCACCTTGATCACCACCCCCGGCGTGTCGGTCAGGTGATGCACGATCTGCCGTCCGATGCCCCCGGCGCCCATGATCACGACCACCCGGCGCCAGGAGACCTTCTCGCCGGCGATGCGCTCGAAGGTGTCGCAGTCGCGCGCGTCGCCGATGACGTAGACGTGGTCGGCGACCTCGAGCTGGTCCTCCCCCGAGGGGACGAAGAAGCGCTCGGCGCGCGCCACCGCCACCACCAACACCCCCGCCGGCAGCCGCAGGTCCTTCAGCGCCGCCCCGGTCAGCTCACTCTCGGCGCGCAGGCGCAGGCGCCTGAGCTGCACGCGGCCGTCGGCGAAGCTCTCCACCTCGAGCGCGTGCCGCTCGCGCACGGTGGACAGAATCTCCTCCGCCGCCAGCTCCGCGGTCGAGAGCACCACGTCGAAGCCCAGGCTCTGCTTGTAGAAGTAGCGGTAGCCCTCCAGGAGCGCGGTCTGCTTGAGCCGCAGGATCACCCGTTTGGCCCCCAGGTGCTTCGAAAGCACGCAGGCCAGCATGTTGACGTGGTCGTCGTCGGTCACGGCCACCACCAGGTCCGCCTGGGAGGCCCCCGCCTGGGTCAGGACGTCCGCGCGCGTCCCGTCCCCCACCATGGCCTGCACGTCGAGGGATTCCATCATGCGCCGCGCCTTGGCCGGGTCGGGATCGACCACGGCCACGGCGTGCTTCTCGCGGGACAGGATGTCCGCCAAATGGTGGCCCACCTCGCCCGCCCCAACGACGACGATGTTCATCGCCCGGCACGATAGGACCGGGCCTGGGCGAATGGAACCTGGCAACTCGAATCCGCCTCCAGGGGGTCCGAGGCGGGGTTGCGGGGTTGCGTCGTCGCGCCACGGCCCCGTAGCTTGCGCGCCCCGTGATCCTGGTTCTCGACAACCGCGACTCCTTCACCTTCAACCTGGTGCAGCTCCTGATCGAGCTGGGGGGCGAGGTGCGGGTCGAGCGCTCCGACCGCGTCGGCTGGCGCGCTCTGGCGCGCCTGCGCCCGAGCGCCATCCTGGTCGGACCCGGCCCGGGGACCCCGGAGCGCGCGGGCTCGAGCGAGGACGTGGTGCGCCACCTCTCCGCCGACGTGCCCACCCTGGGGATCTGCCTCGGTCACCAAGCGATCGCCACCGCCTTCGGTGGACGGGTGATCCCGGCGCGTGAGCTGTGCCACGGACAGACGCGCGCGCTGCACCACGATGGCCGCGGCGTCTTCCGAGGCCTCGCCTCCCCGCTGCAGTTGACGCGCTACAACTCTCTCACCGTGCACCCCGATCTGCCCGACGAGCTGGAGATCAGCGCCCGCGACGACGAGGGAGAGATCCTCGGCCTGCGTCACCGCCGGCGCCCGCTGGAAGGGGTCCAGGTCCACCCCGAATCGATCCTCTGCATCGAGAGCGGCGGGCGGGAGCTGATCGCCAACTTCCTGCGCTGACCCGACGCAGCGCCTCCCCCCTCAGTCCCTCTCCCCCACCGGATCGGTCCACTGCGGCCAAGGCCCACTCGAGGGTCGCCGCTCCTCCCCGTCGCGCGTGCCCAGGATGCGCCGCGTGACGAACTCGTAGCCCGGCTTCACCACGCGCCGCCACCAGCGAGCGAGCCACCCCCTGCGCCGGCCATGCCCCACCCCGATAGCGGCCTCCGCGGGCCCGCGCCCGTCGCGGGTGTAGCGCCGGCGGTGCTTCTCGAGGTGCCGCAGGTCCTCCGAGGCACGAGCCCGGAAGCCGCGGCCGCGTCGTCGGTGCACGCTGGCCAGCTGGAAGTCGATCAACGCCGGTCGCCCATCCTCGCCGACGACGACGTTCATCTCCTTGTGCAGATCGTTGTGGCACACCCCGCGCCGGTGCACCTCGAGCACGAGCTCGTCCAGGAGATCGAAGAAGTCGCGCGGCAAATGGGTGGCCTGGTGCAGGGCGCGGCCGGGCAGATAGCTGCGCAGGAGGGTCTCCCCCCGTCGGGGCCGCCTGCCCTGGGCGTCGGGCAGCCCGTCCAGCCCCTCGTCGACCCTCAGCTCGGGTACCCCGATCTGCCCCTCCAGGGCGACCAGAGCCCGCCGCTCGCGCCCCATGAGCACCCGCGCGACGACCCGCGACCCGGGCAGGCGACTGCCGCTCGCCACGCGCCGCACGAGCGGGCCGCCGGTCCCCTCGACCAGCTCCACGGAGCCGAAGACGTCGCGTTTCAGCTCGCGGAGGATGCGCCCACCACCCATGAGTAGACCCTACTGGACTGCCTCCCTTCAGTGTGCACGCGGCGCCCCGGAGCCAGCCATTCCCCAGCTGCTTCCTCTCTCGGGCCCGCCCCGGCCGGTCCGCGGAGGTCGGGAGGGCCTGTTCAGAGGGGAAGACGCTCGAAGTCCTTGTTGGCAGGGGGTTTGCGGCGAGAGTCAGCCGGGAATGCCCACTGAAAGGGGGCAGTTCAGTAGGGTTTGCGGCGTGAGTGAGCGTGCGATCACCGACGCATCCCCCCCCATCACCTGCCGGGGCCTGACCCGCACCTTCGGCCGGACCGTGGCCCTCGCCCCCCTCGACCTGGACGTCTCCCCGGGGCAGGTCACCGGTCTGCTGGGTCCCAACGGGAGCGGCAAGAGCACCCTCCTGCGCTGCCTGGTCGGGCTGGTGCGTCCCGACTCCGGCACCGCGCGGGTGGCCGGGGTGCAGGTCGTGGGGGACGGCACGGCGGTGCGGCGTCGGGTGACCTACGCCCCGGGAGAGCTGCACCTCTACGGCGAGATGCGCGGGGGCGAGCAGATCGACTGGCTGCTGCGGGGGCGTGGAGCGCGGGCGCGCCGGCGGGGGCGGTCGGTGGCGGCAGAGCTCGGGCTGCCACTGAGCGACAAGGTGCGCGGCTACAGCCACGGGATGAAGCGCCAGCTGTGCTTCGCGGCGGCGATGGCCCCCGACGTCGCGGTGCGCATCCTCGACGAGCCGAGCGAGGGGCTCGATCCCACCAAGCGCAGCGAGCTGCTCTCGTACCTCGCGGAGGACGCGGCCGGGGACAGGACGATCCTGCTCTCCTCACACCATCTGGGGGAGGTGGCGCTGGCCTGCCAGCGGCTGGTCTTCCTGAACGAGGGGCGCGTGATCGCCGATGAGACGCCCGCTTCGGTGCAGGAGCGAGCGGCGCGCTTGCTGCACCTGGCGTGGGCGGGGAAACCGCCTGGAGGGCTCGCCGCAGCGCTGGCGGGTCCCCACGCCGAGAGCGTGACCATCGAGGGCTCCCGGGTGACGGTCCTGCTCGCGCAGCGCGACCCGCGCCCCTTCCTGGCGGCACTTGCGCGGCAGAGCGACCTGCCTGCGCCGGCCGAGATCGAGATCGGGCGCCTTTCGCTGCAAGGGCTCTACCGGGACCTCTACGGAGTGGCGGGGGTGTGATGCGGATCTCCCGGGAAGTGCGAGGGTACTTGCTCTACGCGGGCGCCTTCTTCGTGGTGCTCGAGGCGCTGCTGTGGGTGGCGATCCTCTGGTGGCCGAGCTTCGAGGAGAATACCGCGGCACTGAAGCAGATCTCCTCCCCCCTGCCGATGCTCACCGACCAGCTCAACTTGATCGAGCGCATCGGGGTCGGCGCGTACGTGGTGGGCCAACACTTCTTCAAGGGCTGCAACACCCTGGGGATCGCCGCGGCCGTGCTCTTCGCCATGGGGGCCGTCGCCGGGGAGGCGCAGCGCGGCACCCTCGAGGCGTGGCTGGCGCGTCCCGTCTCGCGCCTGCGCCTCTACAGCGAGCGCTACTGCGCCGGACAGCTCGCCCTCTGGGTGCCGATCATGGCGGCCACCCTCACCATCCCCGCCCTGCTCACGACCGTCGACGAGAAGATGGGCTACGCCGACCTGGCGCGCTGCGCGGTGCACCAGAGTCTCTTTCTGGGGGTGATCTACAGCCTGACCTTCATGCTCTCCGCACGCGGCAGCCAGCCGGTGTGGATCGCCATGACGATGCTCTTCCTGGCGATCTTCGAGTTCGCGATCTACATGGTGAAGACGATCACCCACTACTCCGTCTTCCGCTGGGTCGACATCGAGTCCTTCGCCGAGATCCTGAAGGAGGACGCGCTCGCTCCGTGGGTCACGCTCTCGCTGATCGGGCTGAACCTGGCCCCGTATCTGGTGGGTCTGGCGTTCTTCCAGCGCCGGCTGCCCTAGTGACAGGACACTGGATGGCGGTCACGCCGGAGCGCCTCGTCCTCTCCCACGACCAGGTCCTCGAGCTCGCGGACTGGGTCCGGGGCGCCTACCCCGCGGAGGCCTGCGGACTGCTGGTGGGCCGGCGCAGCGATCCCGCGGGTCGCGTCGCCGGGGTGGAGCTCGCGCGCAACGCCGAGGAGAGCCGGCCGCGACGGCGCTTCGCCCTGGCCCCCGAGGACCACCTGCGCGTCGAGCTGGACGCGCGGGAGCGGGGCCTCGAGGTGATCGGCGTGTGGCACTCCCACCCCGACGGCCCCGCCACCCCCGGGGCGGCGGACCGCGCCGGGGCCTGGGAGGGTCACCTGCAGCTCGTCGCCGGCGCGGATCCCTCGGGACCGACGTGCTGGCGCCTCTGGCGCCTCGAGGGGACGCGCTTCGTCGAGCTGGAGCTGGTCCTGGAGTGAGGCTCGGCGCTCAGCGCGCCCGGGGCAGGCGCAGCCCCTCCAGGTGCCGGGCCCAGGCCTCCTCCAGCTCCCCCCAGTCGACGCCGGCGAAGGCCGCCTCGGCCGCGCGCCGGCGCGCCCGGGCGCGGGCGTCCTCGACCGAGCCGCCGCCGGTCAGCCGCCGCCGCTCCGCGTTCCAGGCCCCGCGCAGGGTGCGGAAGTAGGTGGGCAGGATCTCGCTCCAACGCCGGTCGCGACGCACCTGGGGGGAGGTCGCCAGGAAGTGCACCATCGACCAGGCCTGGGGGTAGAGGGTGGCAGAGTCGGCGTAGAACTGCTCGCGGTCGAGGCCGGTGACCACCTCCCAGGGGTAGGTGTGCCCCTCGCGCAGCGCCTCCTGGGCGCTCTCCAGCCGGTAGCGGTTGGGCTCGATCTTCCCCACGCGGCCGCGGTCGATCACGGCCCCGCCAAAGTACTCCGCCATCCCCTCGTCGAACCAAGGGTGGGGCGCGACCTCGTCGGCGGCGTAGTGGATGTACTGGTGGAACGCCTCGTGCAGGAGCACGGCCTGGGTGTAGTGCGCCCCGTCGATGCCCCCCTCTTTCAGACCGCTGGCGTCGAAGAGCACCAGCTCCTCCTCCCCCGCGCTCCAGTAGCCCACCGAGCCCTGCCAGCCGCCGTAGGCCAGGTACTCGGCCTCGTCGCGACAGACGCGGATCGTGGAGACCACGTCGACGGTGTGGTCGGGGGGGCAGGTGTCCAGGAAGACGCCGCGTATCGTCTCGACGCTGTCGATCAGCTCGACGAGGAAGCGCTCGTCGACCTCGTGGCTGAGGACGATGAAGTGCTCGCTGTCGCGCGCCTTCCAGCCGTCGACCAGCCCCAGGCGCACGTCGATGCGGTGGTCGACCCCCGAGATGCGCTTGCCCTTGTAGTAGCGCTCGAGCTGCTTGCGCTCCTGGTCGACCTGGCGCGGATCGAAGAGCCGCAGCCCCTCCGCCGAGCGCTCCCAGTAGACGCGCTGATCGTCGAGGCCAGCCAGGTCGGAGCGCCCGACGATCACGTAGGTGCGCAGCGGCCCCTCCCAGGCGTGCACCCAGAGTGCGGTGGGCCGGCCCTCGACCACCTTCTGGCAGCTCCAGCGCCGCGGCTGGTACTCGAAGCGCCGCCGCGGGGTGCGCTCGAGTCGCTTGGAGTCGGGGACGAGCTCCCGCGCCAGGAAGCTCTCGGCGTCGGTGACCGCCTCCCCCGCTCCGCCGTCGCGGGGCACCAGGTACACGTCGAGGGTGGCGGGCTGCCTCCCCGCGGCGCGGGCGGCGGGCTCGAGCTCCTCGACGTAGGAGAGCACACAGAAGCGCTCGCGCGGGCGCACCGGCAGCTGCTCGTAGCGGGGGGGGCGGGTGAGCGTGAGGCCCAGCTCGGGGTACTTCTCGACCCGACCCTGTCCCAGGGCGAGGCTCGAGCAGCCGAGGAGACCGGCGGCGAGGAGAAGGCTGCGGATCATCCCCCCGCTATCGGCCCGGGAGCACCCTCCACTCAACGCAGGCAACCGCGCGCTTGCGGAACACGGGCCGAGGCCTGCCAGGGTAGGCTGGCCGGCCCATGGCGACGGCGGCCCCGATCAAGACGGTCCTCCTGACCGATCTCGACAACACCCTCTTCGACTGGGTGGGACTCTGGCACAAGTGCTTCAGCGCCATGCTGGAGGAGCTGGTCCGCGCGTCCGGCGTCTCCCGCCAGGTGCTGATCGACGAGTTCCGGGCCGTCCACCGGCGGCACCGGACCAGCGAGTACTCCTTCGCCCTCGAGGAGCTGCCGTCGCTCTTGGCCCGACACGCCCAGCAGGAGATCGTCGAGGAGTACAGCAGCGCCATCGACGCCTTCTGTCGAGCGCGCCGCGCGCACCTGCGGCTCTACCCGGGCGTACGGGACGTCCTGGTGGCGCTCAGGACCCGAGGGTGCCTGATCGTCGGCTGCACCGAGTCGCGGGCGTTCCAGGCCAGCCACCGCGTCCGGCGCCTCGGACTCGACGGGATCCTCGACTACCTCTTCTCCCCCGAGGACCACGACATCCCCGCGCACCTGACTCGCGAGGGGGTGCGTCGCTACCCACCGAGCTCCTACGAGTTCCGCCACACCGTCCACCAGCACACGCCCCCGGACCTGTCGAAGCCCAACCCCGATTTCCTGCGCGCACTCCTACGCGGTCTCGGCGCGCGCCAGGAGGAGTGCGTCCTCGTCGGCGACAGCCTGCACAGGGACGTGGGCATGGCTCAGGCGGCGGGCGTCAGCGACGTCCACGCCAGCTACGGCCAATCCCACGAGCGGGAGGAGTACGAGTTGCTCCGCGCGGTCACTCACTGGACCGAGGAGGACGTGGAACGCGAGCGGCGAGCGGCCGCACGTGAAGTCCGGCCGACCCACGTGCTCGAGGAGCGCTTCGACGAATTGCTCGAGCTCATCGACTTCGGGCCCTTCCACGGCGTGCTTCGTTCCCGCGAAGCAGATCTCCAGGGCACGGCCCCTTCAGCCGGGCGGTAGCGCCGTCGGAGTGGAGCAGATCCCCGACCGCGGGTATTGGGGAAGACGCAGCGGGCGGAGTCGTCCCCCACTCCTATGTCGCATCGGATCGTTCCGAAGCCGGGCCTGGGTTCCGTAGAGGCCGCGCACCGGGACCACCCCGTGGGACGAGGTAAGGCCCCAATCCTCGTGGCGAGCGTCGCGGTGAGCCTGCTCCTCGTCGCCACGTACACGCTGCAGGTCTCCCACACCCGATCACGAGGCGCTTGGGAGCGACTCCTCGCGGTCTGGGAGCAGGAGATCCCGGCCTGGATCGAGACCTTGCACGCGTCGCGGCGGACGAGGATGCGGAGCTACGCCGCATTGAACGCTGAGCGGCGAGCGTTCTGGGACGACCGCTGGACTGCGAATGCCGTCGAGCACCGGGGGGAGACGCTGGAGACCACCCTTCTCGGCTGGAAGCGGAGACGGGTTTCTGAGTGGAGTCTGAGGATCCCAATCCCAAACGACATCACCTGGAAGGGAACGCCGCTGCGCTCGACCTTGTACCTGATCCAGGAGCACAGTGGTCTCGCCTCCCAGGCTCGGGCCCTGCTCGCCCCGGCAAACCCGCACCCTTCTCCCGACCTGCTGACCTACCTGGGTCGGTTCCTCGAGTCCCAAGGCGTTCTGCTCGAGGTGGACCAGCCGGTGGGCGGCTGCCTCGACTATTGGCAGCGTGACTCCAGCGCGAGGTGGCGTCCGCATTTCGAGGAGGTGTTCGAGGAGCTTGGAATCACAGTGCCCCCCCTACCCGAGACCACGCCCTGGCAGGGTGTATTCGCGGGCGGGATCAGCGTCAGCTACTAGAAACCCCGTTCCCTCACCTCCGCCTCGGCGCCTCGTGGGCCGAGCAGCGCCCCACCGAACCCCTCACCCGATCCGCGCCCAACGCGCCCGCCAGGCCCAGAGCGCGCCACTCTTCTTCTGATACTCAGCGGCCTGGCCCACCAGCTCCCCCACCTCGTCGAAGGCGGCGCGCGCCTCCTCGCGGCGCGAGAGCGCTGCCAGCGACTTCCCGCGGCGGTAGGCGCTCTCCGGGCTCGGGCCGTGGTTGCGCTCGAAGAGGGCCAGAACCTCCAGCGCCTCGGCGTGCTCCCCCGCTCGGGCGCGCGCCTCCGCCAGCCGCAGCGCGGCGCTCCCGTAGGCGTGCTCCTCGTCGAGGGCGAGGACCCGCTCCAGCTCCCGGACCGCCTCCTCGAGACGCCCGGCGCTCAGGTAGGAGCAACCCAAGCGATAGCCCCACTCCGCGGTCGCGGGCTCTCCCCGAGCCGCCTCTTCCAGCAGGGGGATGGCGCGGCGATGACGCCCTTGATTGGCGAAGAGGGAGCCCAGCTTGCCCTGGTTGTGGGGAGTCTCGACCGCGCTGAGCTGGCGCACCAGGGCCTGGTGCTGGCGGCGGTCGAGGGCGTGGGCGGCGAGCTTGGAGAGCACCAGGGCGAGCAGGATCGCCACCAGCCAGAAGCCCACGAAGGGGATCCCGAGCAGGGCCCCGATCACCGGCACTCCTCCCAAGAGGCTGCGCAGGATGCCCAGGAGGAGCAGGGTGGCGGCGAAGAAAGCGACCAGCCTCAGCACCGGAGGAGTGTAGTTCCTGGGCGCCGCCCCCGCCGCACCCTATCCTCGGCCCACCCCTGCCGAGCCCATCCGTGTCCACCCCCGATCCGCGCCGCGCCGCCCGACTCGAGCTGGCCCGCGCCCTGGGCGGTTTCGCCCTGGCCCCCCTGCGCTTGTCGAGCTTCGCCCTCCGCCGCCGGGCGATCCTGAACGGTGTGCGCGGCGACCTGGCGGGAGACGCCCCGCCCCTCGAGGTGCCGGAGCTCCCGCGCCTGCCGTCGCGCCCCCTGCGGCTCTTCCTCTCCTGCGGCGAGACCTCGAGCGAGACCCACGCGGTGCGACTGGTGGCCCACTGCCAGCGGCTCGCCACCGGAGCGGGTGCCCCCGCGCCGGAGCTCGTGGGGTTGGGGGGAGAGGAGCTCGCGGCGGCGGGGGTCGAGACGGTCGCCGATCCCACGCGCGGGGCGACGATGGGCGGCGAAGGGGTCACGGGTCAGATCGGCTTCTGGCTGGGGGTCCTCGAGCGCGCGGCGCAGGTCTTCGCCACGCGCCCGCCGGACCTCTTCGTCCCCGTCGACGCCCCGGCCCTGCACCTGCCGCTGGCGCGCCTCGCGGGGCGCTACGGCGTGCCGACCCTGCACTTCGTCGCGCCCCAGTACTGGGCCTGGGCGCCCTGGCGCGTGGGCGCCTACCGGCGGGCGGTGGAGCGCGCCCTCTGCATCCTGCCCTTCGAGCGCTCCTGGTTCGAGCGGCACGGGGTGTCGGTCGCCTACGTCGGCCACCCTCAGCTCGACACGCTGGCGGAGGTCGGACCCGCGCCCGGGGAGGCCGATCGCGAGGGGGTGGTGCTCCTGCCCGGCAGTCGCTCGTCGGAGATCGAGACGATGCTGCCCTTCATGCTGCTCGCCTGCGCGCGGGCCAACCTCGGAGGCGTGCCGGTGAGCGTCGCCCAGCGCACCGACGAGCACGCCGAGCGGATCGAGAGGTTGATCCAGGCGGCGGGCGGGGGGGTCACCCTCGTGGTGGGTGACCTGCACGGGAGCCTGGGCCGGGCGCGCGCGGCACTCGCCACCTCTGGCACGGTCCTGCTCGACCTCCTGCACCACCGTCTGCCGGCGGTGGTGCTCTACGGCCTGCGCGGCGCGCTGCGCACGCGGCTGGCGCCCTACCTGGTCACGGTCCCCCACTTCGCCTCCACCAACCTGCTGGCGGGGGAAGAGGTCCTCCCGGAGCGCACCCTGCACGCCGGGGCGAGTCGCGCCGCCCCCGAGGTTGGCTCACTCCTCGAGCAGTGCTACAACGACGCCCCTTGGCGGGAGCGCTGCCTGCGCGGTCTCGATCGGGCAGCCGAACGCCTCGGCCCCCCCGGCGCCGCCGAGCGTGCTGCGAAGCACGTTCTGGCCCTCGCCGCCGAACGCGCCCCGCGCTGAGACGATGGTCCCCGACGAGCCCTCCCCTCCCGATCAACTTCCGCGAAGTGAGGTGAAGGACTCGGATACCTGCGAGTACGGCGATTCTGCCATGCAGTGTGAGGCGACCCGGCTCATGACCGCCGCCCGTGAGGGAGACCATGAAGCATTCAGCACCCTGGCGCAGAAGCTCCGGGGTCGTGCCTTCCAGGTCGCCCGCTCCTTGGTGGGTTCCACGGACGACGCCCTCGAGCTGTGTCAGGAGGCCTTCCTCAAGGCCTTCAAGGCCCGCCAGAGCTACGATCCCCGCCAGCCCTTCCTCCCCTGGTTCCACCAGATCCTGCGCAACACCTGCTTCAGCTTCCTGCGCAAGCACCGACGGCTGAAGCGACGCTCCCTCACCTACCGCAACGAGGACGGAGAGGACGTCGACTTCGAGATCGTCGACCCCTCCCCCGGCCCCGGACACGGAGTGGAGCAGAGTGAGCGCCGGGTCCTGTTCCAGAGGGCCTTGGCTCGTCTCTCGGCCCGCGACCGGGAGATCCTCGCCCTGCGACACTTCCAGGAACTTCCGTACAAGGAGATCGCCGCGACCCTGGGCATTCCCGAGGGCACGGTCATGTCGCGCCTCTTCCACGCGCGACGGCGCCTGCGCGAGGCGCTCGGACCGGCGCTGGGAGAAACCGGCGTCGCGGCGAGGACCGGAGAGCAGGGAAAGGGGGGGCAATGAGGCCGCCCGAACCGGAACCGACCCGAGACGAGATGCTCGCCATGGCCTACGTGGACGGCGAGTTGAACGCGGAGACGCGCGTCGAGCTGGACCGGCGCATGGCCGCCGAGCCCACATTGGCCTGCCTGGTGGCCCACTACCAGGAACTGGACCTCCTGGCGCGCGAGATGGCGCCCCCCGAGCCCGCCGACCACGAGTGGGCGCGGCTGGAGCTCGACCTGGTGCAGCGCACCGGCGTCGGGCTGGGATGGATCCTGTTCGTCCTGGGCTGTCTGGGCCTGGCGGCGACCAGCGTGTGGAGCGTGGCGACCAGCGAGATGCCGATCTGGTCCAAGACCCTCACCCTGGCCGTGATCGGCGGCTTCGGCCTGCTCCTCTCCACCACCGTCCGAGCTCGACTGGCGGTGTTCCACTGCGACCCCTACCGGAAGGTGCAGCGATGATCGTCGTGACGACGGAACGCGTGCCGGGACGCGAGGTCGAGGAGGTCTTCGGCTTGGTGCGCGGCACGACGGTGCGCTCCAGGCACCTCTTCCGCGACATCGGTGCCTACCTCAAGATCCTGGTCGGCGGCGAGGTGCCCGAGTACACCAAACTGATCGCCGAGACGCGCGAGCAGGCGCTGGACCGCATGATCGCCGAGGCCCGGGCGCGCGGCGCCGACGCCGTCCTCGCCTTCCGCTTCGCCACCAGCGAGGTGGCCCGGGCGGCGGCGGAGGTGGTGGCCTACGGGACGGCGGTGAAGCTGCGCGCGGAGTGAGCCGCTCCGCAGAGCCCTCACGCCTCGGGTGGGGTTCGCGGCTCGCCGAGCCTCGATGAACCGCGCGTCAAGGCGATCGTCAGGGCGGCCGCGCCGATCGCGATCCCGGTCGTGAGCGGCGTGCCGAGCAGGAGGTTGAAGAGCTGCGGCTCGTCGAGCGGCTCGCCCGTCTCTCTGAAGCGGAACGCCCCCGCCATGAAGCACGCGTTCCAGCCGAAGTGGATCGCCCAGGCGCAGCCGATGTGACCCGAGGCGAGGATCAGCCGATTGCGCATCACGCCCACGGCGAAGAGCGTCAGGAGGCTGAGCAGCGTCAGCTCTCCGTGGTGCGGCATGCCCACCGGGCGCAGCGCGTAGAACCCGTAGTGGAAGGCGGTGAACAGGGCCGCGACGAGGACGGAGATCGCGAGCGTCCCCGAGCGCGGGAGCCAGCGACGAACCAGGCCCAGGAGCAGGGCGCCGAGGACGAGCTCCTCGTTGAGCGTCTGCCCGCAGGTGTGCAGCAGGAGCAGTGGGGCGCTATCCAGGGCGAGGACGTGCACGGCTTCGACCTCCGCCCCGTGTGCCGTGCGCTCGAGCAGGGGCCAGGCCAGCAGGAAGACCGCGACCAGGAGGACCGCCGTGCCGAGGACCTGGCGCGGCGCCAGGCGCAGGCCGACGCGCTCGAGTCCCTCGCCGGGCCATGCGATCCAGGCGCAAGCGACGATCGCGAGGGAGCCGGCGATCGACACCCAGAGCCCGGCATTCGGCACGTAGGTCAGACAGGCGTAGGCGGCGATCAAGAGCGCGACGCCGATCGCCCGACGCGCCCTGCCCGACGCTCTCGCACGTTGGTCGGGATCGGGGGACCTGCTCGTCACGCTGGGCATGCCCATGCTCCTCGGCCCCGGTCAGAGGGAGCGCCGCGGGGGCAGGAGGGCCCCAGCGAGCAGCAGCCCCCCCGCCAGGGCGACCGACACGATCGCCATGCGGAAGAAGGCCTCGGTCCCCGCCAGCGCCTCGCGGGAGAGGAAGAGGTCGAGTGCCCGGTACCCGATCGAGCCGGGGACCAGCATCAGGATCCCGGGGGTCAGGAGCACCTGCGCCGGCCGGTCCACGCGGCGCGCGTAGAAGTGGGCCAGGAGGCCCACGACCAGGGCGCCGAGCAGGGGTCCCACCTCCGGGGAGACGCGCGCCCCCAGGGTGGACGCGGCGAGCCCCGCCACGCTGGCGACCCAGATCCAGCCGAACTCGCGCACCCGCGCTTGGAAGAGGACCGCGAAGGCCAGGGGCGCCAGGGCGACCGCCGCGAGAGTGCCCCAGGTGGGCAGGGGTTGGACCTGGACCTCGACCGCCTCCAACGGCGCGATTCCCGCCAGGGTGCGACCCAGGGCGAGCCCCAGGGCGATCATCAGGAAGGTGGTGAGCGCCCCCGCCAGGCGGGCGGTGCCGGAGACGAGGTGGCGCGTGGTGAGCTCGACGGTGGCGACCGTCATCGTCAGACCGGGCACCAGGACGATCAGCGCCGCCAGGGTGACGATCTCCTCGGAGAGGGGCTGAACGCCGCGCGCGAAGAGCAGCGCGCAGCCCGCGACCAGGCCGGCGGCCAGGGGCTCGAAGACGCGGGCGGCGTCCTCCTGTCGCCCGAGGATCCCCGCCAGGAACGCCAGGGGCGCGGCCAGGAGGAAAGCCACCCCCACCTCCGGCCAGCCGCCGCCGAAGAGCGCCGCCGCCCCGGCGGAGGCGAAGCCGAAGGCCAGCGTCACCGCCGGGAGCCGGTGGCGCGGAGGCGCCTGGGCGAGCTCCTCGACGCGCACGCTCGTCTCCTCCACCGAGATGTGCCCATCTTCCAGCTCCTCGAGGAGCTCGTCGAACTCCACCAGTTTGCCCAGGTCGACCCCGCCGGGCTCGACCCGCAGAAGGCGCGTGCGCTGTTCCGCGGGAGGGCCGAAGGAGGCCGTCAAGCTGGTCGGCGTCGAGAGGAAGCGGGCCTCGAGGGAGAGGGAGGTGGCCACGCGCGAAAGCAGGCGCTCCAGCCGGTGGGCGGGAGTGCCGTAGGCGTGCAGGAGCTCGGCCACCCGCTCGACCAGGGCTTCCGAGCGCTGGACCGAGGGCGGCTCGGCGGCGCGGTCGGGGGCTGGAGTGGAAGGGGTCATCGATGCAGACTCGGACGCGGCGGTCCGCCACACCCTGCCCTACGCGACCCACGCCGCTCCAGTGGTGTCAGCGGAATCGAGGAGCGCCGATGGCCATCTCCTTGAGCGCCCCCAGGTCCCGCTTGCCGCTCCCCAGCCGCGGCATCTCCTCCACCTCGACGAAGTCCCGCGCCCGCGGCCTGAAGAGCGCGGGCAGGTCGCTGCGGGAGAGCTCCTCCAGCACCTCGTCCACGGCGATGCCCAGCGGGGTGTGCACCACGACCAGCTTCTCCCCCTTGCGCTCGTCGGGGGCCGCGGTCACGGCGATGTCGGGGGTGTCGGCCCCCTCCCCCGCCAGCCGCGCGACGACCTCGGTGAGCTCCTCCTCCACCAGGCAGTGGGGCACCATCTCCCCCCCGATCTTGCTGAAGCGCGCCAGGCGGTCCACCAGGACCAGGAAGCCCTCCTCGTCCACCCGCGCCACGTCCCCGGTCACGTACCACCCCTCACCGAGAGCCTCTCTGGTGCGCTCGACGTCGTGCAGGTAGCCGCGCATCACCGCCGCGCTCTTGACCTGCAGCAGACCCTGGGAGCCCACCGGCAGGATCTCGCCGCTCTCCGCGTCCAGCACCCGCACCGCGATCCCTGGCAGCGGCCGGCCGACGGTCCCGGGCTTGGCGGTGCGCTGCACCTCCCCCGCGCCGGGAGGGTCGGGCAGGTTGAAGGCCACCACCGGGCCGCACTCGGTGCAGCCGTAGCCCTCGAGCAGGGGCACGCCGTAGCGCTCCTCCCAGGCCCGGGCCAGCTTCCCGCTCAGCTTCTCGGCCCCGCAGATGGCGACCTCGAGCGCCGCGAAGGACTCGGCGGGGATGCGCCGCATCCAGGACTGACAGAGACTCGGCGTGGCGAGCAGCACCGTGACCCCTTCTTGGCCGCAGAGCTCGCCGATACGCTTGGCGTCGCGCGGGTTCTCGTGGCAGGCGACGCGCGCTCCCCCGAGCAGCGGCGCCCAGAGGGTCACCGTGTAGCCGAAGCTGTGGAAGTGGGGCAGGACGCCGAGGACGATGCGCCCCGATCCGAGCTCGAGGACCTCGGAGAGGCTGGCGACGTTCTCGAGGATGTTGGCGTGGGTCAGCTCGACCCCCTTGGGCTCCCCCGAGGTGCCGCTGGAGAAGAGCACCGCGGCCACCGCCGTCCGCTCCACACCCCGCGGGGCGGCGAGGTGCGCCAGCCAGGCCCCGGGGAGCAGGGCCAGGAGCACCGCCCGCACCCGGTCCCCGCTGGTGACCTCGCTCCCCAGCTGCTCCAGGTCGAGGGTGTGCTCTTCGTCGAGGGGAGATTTGCGACCCATCGCCGTCAGGGCGCGCTGCGCCGTGATCACCACCGTTGCCCCGCTGCGCTCCAGGAGCCGCTTCAAGGTCGGGTTGGGCAGGGTGGCGTTCAGGTTGACCACGGTGCGGCCGTCGAGGGTGAGGGCCAGGTTGGCGAGCGCACCTCCGATCCCCGGGGGCAGGAGCACCGCCACGCTCGAATCGGGGGGCAGGCGCCGGCGCAGAACGCGCCGCAGGGCCAGGACCGAGATCAGGGTCCGCCGGTAGGTCAGGCGCCGGCCAGAGGAGTCCACCAGGGCCAGGCGGCGGGCGTAGCGCCGGGAGCTGGCGAGGAAGCGCGCGGCCAGGTTCGCCCCCGCGGCACTCTGCTCCCGGCGGCTGTCGGCGATCAGCTCCTGCACCCGCGCCCGCACCTCGGGGGCGGGGGTGTCGCCGGGGAGGGGCGCGCCGAAGCAGACGTCGATCGAACGGAAGATGCGGGTCGGCAGCTTCCAGAAGAAGCGCCCCCCGCGGAAGGAGAAGACGCTGCCCCACACCCGATCGAGGGCCACGGGGATCAGGGGCACGCCCGCCTGCTCGGCGATGCGCTCCAGCCCGCGCCGGAAGGGATTGATCATCCCGCTGCGGGTGATCACCCCCTCGGAGAAGATGCACACCAGCTCTCCCGCGGCGCAGTGCTCGGCGGCGAGCTCGAGGGTCTCCAGCTTGGCGCGCCCGCCGTCCCCCGCGGCGATCGGGATGGCCCCCATCTTGCGCGCGAACCAGCCCACGAGCGGGACCCGGAAGTAGTCGCGGTGCATCAGGTAGCGCACCTGCCGCGGCGACCCGGCGGCCACCAGGATGGCGTCGATGAAGGAGACGTGGTTGGCGACGAGGAGCGCCCCCCCGTGCTCGGGGACGTGCCGCTGACCGCTGACCCGCAGGCGGTAGAGGCCGTGGGTCAGTCCCAAGAGCACCAGGCGCACGAAGAACTCCCCCGCGAAGACCAGGCTCAGGGCGGCGAAGCCCAGGAAGAGCAGCCCCCCCGCGAAGAACATCTCGCCGGGGTCGAGGTGCCCCACCTTGTCGAAGAGGGTGAAGAGGGGCGAGGCGAGCAGGATGCCGATGAAGTCCATCACCTCCGACAGCCCCTGCACCGAGCCGCGGCGCTCCTCCCGCGGCAGGCCCTGCACCAGGCAGCGCACGGGGATCGTGAAGAGCCCCGAGAAGATGCCCATCGAGAAGAGGCAGGCGTGGACCAAGACCACCGAGTCGGGGGCGATCTGGATCGCGAGCAGCGAGCCCGCCATCCCGATCAGCCCCAGGGGGATCAGTCCCCCCTCGATGCGGTCCCCCGACACGCGCCCCGCCACCCAGGCGCCGACGATGATCCCCAGGCCCGACATCGCCGTCAGCACGCTGGTGAGCGTCGCGGAGAGCTGCATGCGGACGCCGTAGGCGACCACCACCAGCAGGAAGGTGGCGGCCATCATGTAGAAGAAGGCGCTGGCGATGATGGCCAGGATCAGGTGCCGGTTGCCCTCGGTGGCCTTCCAGTGGGAGATGAACTCCGCCATCGGGTTCCAGCGCAGGCGCCGGTGGGGATCGACTGCGGGGAGCGTCTCGATGCGCAGGGAGATGATCCACCCCAGGGTGGCGAAGCCCACGTACCAGAGGCCCCCGATCCAGAGCAGGTCGCCGAGCTGGTCGCGGAAGACGCCCCCCAGGAAGACGCCCGCCAGGATGGCGATCATCGTCGAGCTCTGGATCAGCGCGTTGGCGCGGCTGAGCTCCCGCTCACCCACCAGCTCCTTGATGCAGCCGTACTTGCTGGGGCCGAAGAGGGCCGACTGGGACCCCATCATGAGCACCGTCACCAAGAGCAGCCCGTAGTCGCGCAGGGCGAAGGCCAGGGTGGCCATCACCATGACCAGGATCTCGATGAAGTTGGCCCACTTGATGATCGTGATCTTCGAGAGGCGGTCGGCGAGGGAGCCGGTCAGCGGCCCGAGCACCACGAAGGGCAGGGCGAAGAGCAGGGGCGGCAGGGCCTGGGGGGACATCAGGTTGCCGAGACCTCCCCCCCAGGGGTGCTCGGTGATCCAACCCACGGCACCCCCTGCCTGGGCGCCGACGCTCGCGGTGGCGGCGGCGGTCGCCAGGAAGACCACCAGCTGCTTGAAGGCGTTGTCGTTGAACGCCCCCAGGAACTGGGTCAGGACCATCGCTCCGAAGGAGCGCTCTTTCAGGAGGTGGAGCATCGGGGTTCTGGATCCCCCAGCTTCGGAAAACTGGGCCTCCCATGCCCGGATCCCCGCGGGGCGGGGGCTTCGCCCAGCTTATCGATGGGCCGCCAGGCGCTCCAGACCCGCCAGGCTCTCGGCGTGGTCCGGCTTGAAGGCCAGGGCGCGCCGGTAGTACTCGCGCGCATCCTCCGGCATCTCCAGGCACTCCCGCATCACCGCCAGGTGGTAGGCGGGGCCCCAGGTGTGGGCCGCCTCGGCGGAGGAGCCCCCCAGGCCGTCGGAGTTGGAGAGCTCGAGGCAGCGCTGGAAGCGCGCCTCCGCCAGCTCCAGGTGCCCCACGTCGAGGGCGAGCAACCCCTCGACGTAGCTGGTGTCGGCGCGCTCCGCGAAGGCGGGCGCGACCTGCTGCAGGAGCGCGAGCGCCTCCAGGGAGCGGCCCAGCCGGCGCATGGTGTGGCAGGTGAGCTCCACCAGGAGCGCCAGGTAGGGGGCGCCGACGTCGACGTGGTCGAGGGCGCTGGTGAAGGCCTCCAGCGCCGCTTCGTGATTCTCCCCCACCAGGTGCGTGCGACCGAGCTGGTACCAGTGGTAGGCGTCCTGCGGCTCCTCGGCCACGAGCCCCTCGAGGAAGCGCCGGTTGCGCGCCACCTTGTCCTTGCCGGAGATGGAATCGCCGCGGTAGCCGTAGTGGGCCACCTCCAGCCCGACGTGCCGAGCCGGGGCGGGGCCCTCTCCGAAGTGCGGCTGCTCGTGGAAGCGGCCCACGTAGCGGAGGTCGGGGCGCCGCGGGAAGAAGCGCGAGACGCGGCTGCGCAGGTCCCCCTGCTCCTGGCGATCGACGATCGTCACCTGCCCCGCCCGGTCGGGATGGGCGGCGGCGAAGGCCTCCAGGCAAGCGCGGGCGTCGGGGTCCTCGAGCGCCTCGTCGGCGTCCAGGACCAGGATCCAGTCGCCGGTGGCCATGGCCAGGGAGGCGTTGCGGGCGGCGGCGAAATCCTCCGTCCACTGGAACTCCTCGACCCGAGCCCCGGCCGCGCGGGCGATCTCGACGGTGCGATCCCGGGAGCCGGTGTCGAGGATGCACAGCTCGTCGACCACGCCGGCGACCGAAGCGAGGCAGCGCGGGAGGTCCGCCTCCTCGTCGCGGACGATGGCGCAGAGGCTGATTTTGGGGCGCATCCTAGGGGTATCGGGCGCCCCCCCCGATCCCTTGAGCCCCCCGCGTGAGGGCGCCTTCCCACCCCCGGGACCCCCCCTGGGGAGGGATGGGGGCCAGGCGGCGTCAAGCTGGGGGCCGATCGACCCGATACCTTGGAGACCATGAAGAAGCGCCTTTCCATCCCCGTCCTGTCCCTGGCCCTCGTCACCGGCTACGGCGTCGGACAGCAGGCCCAGGACGACGTCATGGCCCAGCAGGTGGACGCCCTGACCAAGCGGGTCGAGGCGGTCGAGGGCTACCTCCAGGCCCAGGCGAAGGCGATGCAGGCCTCCAGCGCCGCGGTCGACCTCGCGGTCGAGCAGGGCTTCACCTCGGGCATCAACTTCGAATCGCGCCAGACCCTGGTGAAGGCCTGGCAGGCGCGCGCCAAGGCGGCCGGCGTCAACGTCCCCGGCGTCAAGGAAGCCAAGCAGGTCGAGCCGATCGACCCGCGGCTGAAGCGCCGAGGCCGCTAGGGTCCTCGGTACGCGGAGCCCCGGGCGGTATCCTCGCCCCGTGCACCGACACGTCGACCGCTACCTGCACCGCCTGGCGAACACCCGGGGCGCTTCTCCCCACACCCTGAAGGCCTACGGCGGCGACCTGGCGGACTTCGCGGGGTTCCTCGAGGAGCGCGGGATCGACGAACCCGCCGCGCTCACCCGCCGCGCCCTGCGCTCCTGGTTGGCGGAGCTCGACGAACGGGGCCTGGCGAAGAGCAGCGTCCAGCGCAAGCTCTCGGCGGTGCGCGGCCTGCTCGACCACCTGGTGCGGGAGGGGCTGCTCGAGTCGAGCCCTGCGTCGGGTCTGCGCCAGCGGCGCGGAGGGCGGCACCTGCCGGCGGTGCTCTCGGAGGAGGAGATCGAGGCGCTGCTCGCCGCGCCGGACGCCACCACCCCCCTGGGCCGGCGCGACCGCGCCATCCTCGAGGTGATGTACTCCGCGGGGACGCGGGCGGCGGAGACGGTGGGGCTGGACCGCGACGACCTCGACCTGGCGCGCGGCATCGCCCGCGTGCTGGGCAAGGGGCGCAAGGAGCGCCTGGCGGCCCTGGGGCGCCCGGCGGTCGAGGCCCTGCGGGAGTACCTGAGCGATCCCCGCCGCCCGAAGCCCGCCTCGGCGGCTCCCAAGGCGGTCTTCCTGAATCGCAGCGGCGGGCGCCTCTCCACCCGCTCCCTCGAGCGCCTGATCGCCAAGGCCGCCCAACGCGCGGGGATCCGCCGCCACACCACCCCCCACACCCTGCGGCACAGCTTCGCCACCCACCTCCTGAACCGCGGCGCCGACCTGCGCGCCGTCCAGGAGCTGCTCGGCCACGCCCACCTGGTGACGACCCAGATCTACACCCACGTCTTGATCTCGCGCAGGCGCGCGCGGAGTAGACCCCGGGTAAGCTCTGCGCCAATGTTGGACCTGGTCGCCATTCTCGCCATCGCCCTCCTCGGAGGCCTCTTGCCGCTGCTCGCCCGCTGGGGGGAGCGCGGGCAGCACACGGCCCTCGCCCTGTCGACGGGGATCTTCCTGGGGGCGGTCTTCCTGCACTTCCTGCCCGCTCTCTCCGAGCTCTCCCTGGGCCACGGCGCGGAGTCGGGACACCACCACGGCGGGGACCCCTGGTTGTGGTTGATCGTCCTCGTGGGGGTGCTCGGGATCTACCTCTTCGAGGCCCTGGTGCTGCGCACCCACGACCACGACGAGCTGCACCGCCACCGGGCGGTGAGCTGGGGCGCCTTCCTCGGCCTCGCCGTGCACGCCCTGACCAGCGGCGTGAGCTACGGCGCGGCGCGGCAGTACGAGGAGGTGTCCGACGCGCTCCTGATGGCGATCGTCGCCCACAAGGGGTTCGAGGCCTTCTCGCTGACGACGGTCTTCCTCCTGGCGGCGATGAGTCGAGCGCGGCTCTGCGCGCTGGTGGTGGGCTTCTCCCTGGTGACCCCGGTGGGGATCCTGCTCGGCGACCAGTTGACCGCCGCCCTGGGTGACGCGGGCACGGCGGTGTTGACGGCGCTGGCGGCGGGGACCTTCCTGTACGTGTGCCTCTGCGAGCTCCTGGTGGAGGTCTTCCACCACCGGGAGGACAGCGGCAAGAAGATCTTCCTGCTGGCGCTCGGGATCGCCTTGACCTTCTTCTTCGAGCAGATCGGGGGGGTGTGAGCTACCTCGTCGAGTGGGGGCTGGAGCTCTGGGCGATCCTCGCCCAATCGGGGCCCTTCCTGCTCCTGGGGCTGGCGCTGGCGGGGCTGCTCGGGGTGCTCGTGCCCCAGGCCGCGATCGTGGCGCACCTCGGGCGCAACGACTTCTCGGCGGTGGGCAAGGCCGCCCTGCTCGGCGCCCCGATCCCGCTCTGCTCCTGCTCGGTGCTGCCCACCGCGGCGGCGCTGCGGCGCGCGGGGGCGAGCAAGGGCGCCACCAGCGCCTTCCTGATCTCCACGCCCGAGACGGGGGTCGACTCGATCGGCATCACCTGGGCCCTGACCAATCCGGTGCTGACTGTGGCGCGCCCCCTGGCGGCGATCGCCACCGCCCTGGCCTCGGGGCTGGCGGTCAACCTGATGGTGCGCCGGGGGTGGGAGGAGGAGCGCCCCGCCGAAGCGGATTCCGCCGACTGCGCGTGTCAGGCGTCGGAGGATGCGTGCGAGAGCGAGCCCGCCCCCACGGGGGGTGTCGCCCGCCGCGCGGCACGCTACGCCTTCGGGACCCTGATGGCGGACTTGGCCCCCTGGCTGGCGGTGGGGCTCTTGCTCTCCGCCCTGATCGCGGTCTTCGTCCCCTCCGACTTCTTCGGCACGGTCGTCCCCGACGGGGCTCCGGCGATGGGGCTGATGCTCCTGGTGGGGATCCCCACCTACGTCTGCGCCACCGCCAGCACCCCGGTGGCGGCGGCCCTGATCGCCAAGGGGCTCGAGCCGGGGGCGGCGCTGGTCTTCCTCCTGGCCGGGCCCGCCACCAACCTGGCGACGATCGCCGTCGTGCGGGGGCTGCTCGGCAATCGGGTGGCGGTGGTCTACCTGGTCTCGATCGCCGCTCTGGCCCTGGGGGCGGGGGCGCTCCTGGCCGGCCTGGACCGCTGGTTCGACCTGGGCGCCTCCCAGGTGGTGGCGGGGGCCGCGGGAGAGGCACCGGGTCCCCTGAACGCCGTCGGCGGGGGGCTCCTGGGGTTGCTGATCGTGGCGCACCTGATTGCGCGCCGGGCGCGCAGGCAGGCAAGCGCCCTGGACCGGGACGAAATCGCGGCGGGGGACGAGACAACTCGGGGTTGATCGGCTACCTTTTTCCGCTTCGTGAGCCCGGAGAACGCTCCGCTTTGGCTCTCGTCCTCTCCCCCAAGGCCTCCATCCTCGAGGTACGTCCCATGTCCCGCACCTGCCAAGTCACTGGTCGCGGCACCAAGGTCGGCGGCAGCATCGCCCGCCGGGGTCTGCCCAAGAAGAAGGGCGGCGTCGGCCTGCGCATCACCGGTCACACCAAGCGCAAGTTCAAGGTCAACGTCCAGAAGAAGCGCATCTGGGTCCCGGAGCTGGGGGAGTACGTCACCGTCAAGCTATCCACGCGCGCGCTGCGCACGATCAACAAGAACGGCGCCTTCCCGACCCTCCTGAAGGCGGGCTTGATCAAGCCCAAGCGCAAGGCGCGGGAGGCGTAGGGGGCCGGAGACTTCCTTGGCGGTCGGTCGGTGTGGAGGGCTTCCTTTCGGGGGGCTCCTGTGCACCCTTCTTCTGACGCTGGGTGGCGGTCTCCTCGCGGGTTGCGGCCCCGCGGCGAGCCAGGTGGAGGAGGAGCCGGATCCCCCTCCCGTGGGGCCGACCGTGGAGATCACCTTCAAGCACCTCTCCCTGCTCGGCGTCGACGTGAAGGAGATTCTGGACGCCCTCTTCGAAGGGGGGGAAGCGGCGAGAAGCTGGGAGTTCCCGGAGTCGCTCCAGGACCTGGATGGCCGAGAGGTCGGTATCGCCGGCTACATGCTCCCCCTCGACTGGAGCGCGGACGGAGAACGCGTGAAGCACTTCATGCTGGTGCGCGACCTGGCTGATTGCTGCTTCGGTGGCATGCCGCGGCCGGACGAGTGGGTGGACGTGACGATGGGGGCGGGCAAGTTCGCAGATTTCCTCTACCGCCGGCCGGTGCGCGTCGAGGGGCGCTTCTCATTGGGGGCGAACTGGACCGAGGGTGACCTGGTGCCCAGTACCTTCCAGATGCTGGGGCGGTCCGTCGAGCGCTACCCGTGAGGGTCGCTCACCGCGCTCCCACGAGGGTCTCCCCCACCGAGCGCAGGACGTCCCGGTAGGTGGGCGGCAGGTCGCGGGCCCAGCGCTCGAGCAGGTCCAGGTTCTCGTCCAGATCGCCCTCCTGGAGGGCGTCGCGCAGGGCGGCCACCGCGGGCTGGAGCTCCACCAGGGCCTGCGTCGCCTCGCGGTCGGCTCGCGCCTCTTGCGCCTCGGCCAGCTCGAGGGCCTGGCGGCAGTGGGTCGCGTCGCAGCTCGCCTCCTGGGCGATCATCCCGGCCAACGTGGAGCGCTCCGATGCCTGGACCGCGGCCCAGGCGGCCTCCTCGAGGTGACTCTCCCGGGGGGGCGCTTCACCCAGGAGGAAGTGCTCGCGCATCCCGCGCCGCGCCCGATAGAGGCTCTCGAGCTGGGCGTCCCACTCCCGCCAGGCGGAGGCCTCGCGGGCGTGGAGCTGACGCGGATCGGAGGGGAGGGCGGGCGCCGTCTGGCGGCAGGCGCCGAGCAGGGCCAGAAGGCCCACAAGCGCCAGGAGCGGGAGGGCGTGCTTGGTTCGTCGCATGGGGATCACGCCCAGCAGAACGTCCCAGCCCCTGCTCGGTTCACCGGTCCTCCCGGATCACCGAGTCGCCCGCCGGATACTCGGTGTGTTCGTCGAGGGGGGTGAGCGTCTCGCCGTCGAGGACGACCGTCACCGAGTAGGAGATGGTGGCGCCCTCGGGGTGCTCCGTACGTACGTAGAGGGGCGTGAGGCTCTCGCCGTCGAGGACGGCCGTCGCCGAGTGGCCCTTGGACCCGTCGTCGAGGCGCATGGTGCGACCGGCGATCACGTACCGGTCTTCAGGGCTGAATTGGTAGTCCCAGAGGTCCTCCAGGGTGGTGCGGGTGCGCCCATCTCTGGAGACGATCTGCGGGATGGTCGAGAGAGCGAGTCGTGTCCCCTCGCAGTCGAGGGTGATGGTCATCGGCGCGGGCGACCCACCCTCGAAATCGATGTGCCAGCGCCGCTGAAGCGTGCGCGCGTCACACAGGTAGACGATCCAGATGCCGCCGGTGGTGATGACCAAGTCCGCACCGTCCGGCGTGAAGAGCACCTGGTGAATCAGCTCCGTCTCTGGAGGCCCCCCCGCTCCGAACCTCCCGGTGGCGACCAGCTCCCCGCTCACGACATCCCAGAGCGATGCGTGTGGTCCCCTGCCGCCGGTTGCCAGGTGGACGCCATCGGGGTGGAAGGAGACGGTCCACAGCGGCTCGGAGTGCACGAGGGCGGGTCCCGTCTCCTTCCCGGAGGCGACGTCCCACAGGCGGGCGTACCCGTCCCACCCCACGCCGGCGAGGGTCCTCGAGTCGGGCGACCAATCCACCGCCAGCGCTTTCTTCTCCTGCGGAAACCGCAGGACCTCCCGCCCCGTCTCGACGTCCCACACGCAGGTGTCTCCCCCACAGACGGCGACGATCTTCGACCCGTCCGGCGCGAAGCGCAACGTGAGTCGCCAGGGGGTGCGCTCTCCCCACTCGAGCGAGGCCGACCAGGAGATGTCCCCCTCCTCGAGGTCCCAGAGTCGCAGGGTCTTGTCCATCGACAGGGTCGCCAGGAGATTCTCCGTCGGGGAGGGGACCGCGGACAGGAACTCCACGCCAGGCCCCTCGAGTACCCGTCGGGTCCGTCCCGACTCCAGGTCGAAGAGCCGCACCGTGCCGTCGCTCGAAACCACCGCCGCCGTGCGCCCATCCGACAGCGGAGTGCACGGCCCCCAGCAGTGGGCCTCGGGTGGTGCGACCTCCGTGGCCTCGGGGTACTGCGGGTACTCACCGATGGGAGCGAGCGTCTCACCGTCGACGACAACCTTCACCGAGTAGGAGACGGTGGAGCCTGCGGGGTACTCCGTGCGTTCGTACAGGGGAGCGAAGGTCTCGCCGTCGAGGACGACCGTCGCCGAGTGGGAACCCAGGCTGTCGGCGGAGGGGATGATGCGGCGGGCGATCACGTACCGATCTCCGGGACTGAACCGGAGGTCCTCCAGGTCTTCGTCCAGGGAGGCGAGGGGTCGACCCTTTCTGGAGACGATCCGCGGCACTCTCGAGAGAGCGAGTCGACCTCCCTCGGCGTCGAAGGCGACGTTCATCGGTGCGGGGGTCCCTCCCTCGAGGTCGATCTGCCAGCGCTCCTGGAGCATGTAGGCGTAGCACAGGTGGACGCTCCAGTGGCCACCGGTGGTGATCACCAGCTCCGTTCCGTCCGGCGTGAAGATCAGCTGCTGGATCGACTGGGACAGGGGGAGCCCGTCGCTGAAGCCCTCGGCCGCGACCAGCTCACCGCTGCGGAGGTTCCAGAGCGATGCCGTGGCTCCCAGGCCACCCGTGACCAGATAGAAACCGTCCGGATGGAAGGCGACGGTCCGCAGGGGTCCGAGGTGCTCGAGAGCGGGCCGGGTCTCCTCGCCGGTGGTGGTATCCCAGAGGCGGGCGTACCCATCCTCCCCCACGCTGGCGAGGGTTCGCGAGTCGGGGGACCAGTCCGCCGCTTGCGTCCTCGTCTCCTGCGGCAGTGCCAAGATCTCACGACCCGTCTGGACGTCCCACACGCGGGCGTCCCCCCCACGGGCGGCGACGATCTTCGATCCATCGGGCGCGAAGCGCAGCGTGTGGCCCCAGTAGGTGTGCAGTCCCCTCGGCAGGGAAGCCGACCAGGAGAGGCGTCCATCCTCCAGATCCCAGACGCACAGGGTCTTGTCCGCCGACGAGGTCGCCAGGATGTCGCCTTGCGGGGAGGGGACCACGGAGAGGGCCTTCTCGCGGTGCCCTCTCAGGATCCGCAGAGTCCGCCCCGACTCCAGGTCGAAGAGCCGGACCGTGCCGTCGTCGCAGGCCACCGCCGCGATTCGCCCATCGGGCAGTGGAATGCACTGCGAGCACCAGAGCGCCCGGGATCGCTCCACTTCCGGGGGCTCGGGTGGTTCCGTCTGGGGAGCGGCGTACGCCGCCTGGAAAGGTCCGAGCGCGACGAATGAGAGGAGCAGCAGCGCGGTACAGGGGCGCGCGGTCTTCGACGAGGAAGCGACTGTCGTAGTCATGAGCCATCCAACCCGGGCCCTGGGCGTGGGTTCCGATCCAGCCTCGCCAGCCATGGTCACCAAGCGTACATTGCCGAGGGAGGGAGGAAGCTCCGACCGTGAGGAGGACGTCGCCGTGATACGAGTCCTGTTCGTCCTGGCAACGCTGTCGATGGCGGGGTGTGCGGTGGGCCCCACAGGCACCGCGGGAGGCGGGGACCTCGAAGTGCGCGGTCGGATCGTCGACGACACCGGCGCTCCCCGTCCCGGGTGCTGCATCCTCTGCGCGCCGCACCAGTCAGAGTTCATCGGCTGGCCCCAGGCGGACTACTCCATGGGGGTCCGTGATGGTGAGGTCGAGGGCGCCGCGTTCAGGGTCGAAGCGCTCGACGCCGGCTCCTGGGCGGTGTGGGCGGAGGATGGAGCGCGGCGCTCCGACCCGGTGGTCTTCGAGCTGCCCGGAGAGGTGGAGGAGCTGACCCTGGTGCTGCCGCGGGACACGACGGTGCGCGGGCGGGTGCTCAGCACCGACGGCCGTCCGCTCGCCGGGCGGAGGGTTCGGCGAGTCGAGTCGAAGGACCGCGTGCACCGCTACGACTACGACTACAGGTGGTCCGAGACGACCGACGAGGGCCGCTTCGAGCTGCAGGTGCCCAGCACCGAGACCGCGCTCCTGGAGTGCGGGCGCGCGAGCGTACGGGTCGAGCCGGTCCCAGGGGGCGTGATCGAAGGGGTCGAACTGCGCCTCGAGGACCCATCGCCGCGGGCGGTCCTCGAGGTGCGCGTGAAGGCCCCCCCCTTCGTCTGGTTGGAAGGGCACCGCCTCGGACTCGGGCGGCCCGCGAAGACCCTCGAGGAGCACCACTTCGAGTACCACCTGCCGGCGGGCTTGCACCGACTGAAATCCATGCATCCGGATCACGAGCAGGAGCTGGCTGTGGTCCTAGAGGCCGGCGAGCACCGGGAAGTGCTGTTCGACCTAGTGACGCAACCCCCGACCGAGGTTCACGGCCGTATCACAGGGGGTACCCTGCCCGTCTTCGGGCATCCGCGCAGTCCCTTCGTGCTCGACGAGTACGGCGTGCGGACTCGAGTCGAGATCGAGGGGGAGGACCGCTACCGGGTAAGGCTGGGCCCGGGCACCTACACCTTCCTGGGGACCATGTTGGGATTCGCAGTTCCGGAGGGCGTGGAGGAGATCGAATTCGACGCGGACCTCTCCTGGCCCCGCTTCGAGGTGGTGATGAACGTTGTCGGCGCCCACGGTGACGAACCGATCCACGCCGGGCCGATCGACACCGAAGGTCTCCTGGAGTCGCGGGCCACGCGCTTCGTGCTGCCCGGGCGATTCCCCGGTCGACAGACCCTCATGGCGTTTCAGGAGGGTCGCATCGGCTGCGCGCTGGTCGACGTGGACGGCCCCGACTGCGAAGTTGAGATCACGTTGGGGGAGCCGGCCTCGCTCTGGGTCGAAGTCTCCCGTCCGGATGGACGACGCGCGAGGTTCCCCCGGGCGAGCTTCTTCGCCGCTAGTGGCCGCCAGGTCTACCCCCACGAGTGGGACATCTGCCGCGCCGGTGGTCGGATTCTGGAACCCTGGTTCTGGCCGGGTCGCTTCACCGTCGAGGTCTTCGACGGCGCTTTCGCCGGTTCCGTCGAGGTCGATCTCCTGCCGGGGCGTGAGACCCTGGCCCAAGTCCAGCTCGAGCCCGCGGCACGCCTCTACGTCGTCGTCCTCGGGCCCGACGGGGTGCCCCTGGCCTGCAATCTGAGGATCATCGCCCCGTCGGGAGGACGGCTGCACGTTCCATTGCTCGAGCGGATGCGAGGGCCCCCTTCTTCGATGGGACGGACCTGGTGGCCACTCGTGCCCGGCGAGTACCGGATCAGGGCTTTCCATCCCCTCCACGGCGAGGTCGAGCGCACGATCCACCTCGCCCCCGGCGACGACCGGAGCTTGACCCTCCCCATCACCGACTGACCGTCAGTCCATGTGGGCCTGGACCCGCTCGTCCCCCATCTGCAGGCGGGTCGCCAGCTTGTGCACGACCTTGGCCCCCACCAAGGACAACACCCGCACCGCGCCCTTCGAGACCACCCGCGAGGTGAAATCCACCAGGGGCCAGGTGCGGATTCCGCGCACGCCCTGGGCGCGGTTGTAGAGGCCGTTCTGCTCCGTCACCAGCCACTCCGAGTAGAGCATGTAGATCCAGAGCAGGGGCAACTGCAGGAGCTTCGAGCCCAGGGTCTTGCGCGCCAGCGGCATCAGCTTGGGGTGGCGCACCAGGATCGGGAACCACTTGTGCAGGTTCTCGACCGCCACCTTGTCGTCGAGCTGGATCGTCGCCTCGCGGTTGAACTGGGTGGGAAAGTCGTCGTACTCCGACACCGCGATCCCCAGGTCGCGGGTGATGTCGTTCAGCTCGAACTCGGGGTAGGGCTGCACGATCGAGCACAGGGGATGGTCGACGTTGCACTCCACGTTGAGCTTGATCGTCTCGATGTCGTCCTCGACGCTGCCCCCGGGGCCGCCGAGCATGTTCAGGGATCCCAGTCGAATGCCGTGCTTCTTGATCCAGCCCGCGGCGTCCACCAGCTGCTGGCGCTCGGTGTTCTTGCGGTAGATCGTGTTGCGCACGTAGTCGTTGGCGGACTCGAAGGCGATGCGGGCGTAGATGCAGCCGGCGTACTTGAGCTGGGCGATGTGCTCCTCCTTCGTCATGTTCGCCATCAAGATGGTGTCGAAGGGCAGTCCCACCTCCTCGGGCCAGCGCTCGCAGAACTCCGCCAGCCAGTCCCCCTTGATGTTGAAGATGTCGTCCAGGAAGTGGACGAAGTTCAGGGGGTAGCGCTCCCGCAACCACTGCACCTCGGCGATGACGTGGTCGACGGAGCGCTTGCGCACGTATTCGCTGTTGCGCGCGTTGTAGACCTTCTTCTTCCAGGCGTGGTGGAAGCAGAAGGAGCACTGCATCGGGCACCCGCGCTGGGTCAGCACCACCTTGCGCGGGCTGTCGCGGTAGATCGACTGGGCGTCGTAGATCAGATCCCGATCGGCGAACCCCAGGGAGTCCAGGTCCTTGACCAGCGGCCGCAGCGGGTTCTTGTGCAGCGTGCCCTCCTCGTCGGCCCAGCACAGGTTGTCGATGCCGCGCCAGTCCTCCCCCGCCTCGAGGGCGTTCAGGAGCTCGAGGAAGGCGTGCTCCCCCTCACCGATGCACAGGGCGTCGATGTTGGGGTCCTTCACGCAGTCGGGCAGGAAGGTCACGTGCGGTCCGCCCAGGATCGAGAAGAAGTCGAACTTCGCCTTGAGCAGCTTGTTCAGGTCGAAGATCGGCCGGTGGTTGCCGGTCATCACCGACCAGGTCACCACGTCGGGCTCGTACTCGCGGATCTTCGAGAGCCACTTCGTGTCCGGCAGGCAGATGGCGCGCATCTCGTGGCCGGCGTCCTTGACGATGCGACTCAGGTGCATCGGACCGAGCATCTCTTGAGGCAGGGTCCGGGTGATGTGAAGGACTTTCACGCGGGGAAGGAGGGGCGGGAGGAAGAGGAACGACGCCCTACAGATCGGAAGGAAGAGGGCGGCATTTGAATCGGGATCCTCACTCTATCCCGCAACTTCTCGAGAGGACTCCGGGGCAAAAAAAAAAGCCCCTGCAAACCCGCAGTCCGGCTCCGCGGCTACCCCCCCCCTCGCCGCCAGCGCTCGACGTGCACCGCCAGGAGGGCCACGTCGGGGGGGCGCACCCCCGCGATGCGCCCCGCCGCCCCCAGGGTGCGGGGGCGCAGGGTGACGAGGGCCTCGCGCGCCTCCTCCGCCAGGCCGGCCAGCCCCGCGTACTCGAAGTCGGGGGGGATCTCGGTCGCCTCCAGGCGCGCCATGCGGGCGACCGTCTCCTCCTGGCGCGCGATGTAGCCGGCGTACTTCACGTCGATCTCCACCGCCTCGCGCACCTCCTCGTCGAGGGCGAGGGCCGCGAGGGCGGGGAAGCGCTCCTCGAGCTCACCCAGACTCGTCTCGGGACGCCGCAGGACCTGGGCCAGGGTGCGACCCGGCTCCGCGTAGCTCTCCTCCAGGAGCTCGCGCGCCGCCCCGATCGCCTCCAGCTTGCGCTCCAGGCGCTCGACGGCCCACGGCGGGACCAAGCCGATCTCCGCCCCGCGGGCGGTCAGGCGCCGGTCGGCGTTGTCGCTGCGCAGCAGCAGGCGGTACTCGGCGCGGGAGGTGAACATGCGGTAGGGCTCGCTGGGATTGGTGACGATCAGGTCGTCGACCATCACCCCCAGGTACGCCTCGTGACGCCCCAGGACGAAGGGGGCGCGCCCCTGCACCCAGAGCGCCGCGTTGGCTCCCGCCAGGAGCCCCTGGCCGGCGGCCTCCTCGTAGCCGGAGGTGCCGTTGATCTGGCCCGCCAGGAAGAGCCCCCCCACCCCGCGTAGCGCCAGGGTGTCGGCGAGCTGGCTCGGCTGCACGAAGTCGTACTCCACCGCGTAGCCGTGGCGCGCGAAGCGCGCGCGTGCGAGCCCCGGGAGGGTGCGCACGAAGGCCTCCTGCACCTCCCCCGGCAGCGAGGAGGAGATCCCGTTCAGGTAGACCACGTCGCTCTCGAGCCCCTCCGGCTCGAGGATCACCTGGTGGCGATCCCGGTCGGGGAAGCGCGTCACCTTGTCCTCCAGGGAGGGGCAGTAGCGCGGGCCGGTACCCCGGATGCGACCGGCGTACATCGGCGAGCGGTGCAGGCTCTCGGCCACCAGGGCGTGGGTGCGCGGGTGGGTCCAGGTGACGTGGCAGGCGATCTGCGGCAGGGAGGGGAAGGTCTCGCGGTCGGTGGCGTGGGAGAAGGGGCGCGGAGAGGGATCCCCGACCAGCTCGTCGAGGCACTCGAAGTCGATCGAGTCCGCGTACACGCGCGGGGGAGTGCCCGTCTTGAGGCGCCCCATGGCGAGACCCAGGCGGGCGAGGTCGGCGGCCAAACCTTGCGCGGAGGGCTCTCCCGCCCTGCCCCCCGGCTGGCTCGTCTCCCCCGTGTGCAGGACGGCCCCCAGGAAGGTGCCGGTGGCGAGCACCACGGCCGCGGCGGACAGCTCCCGTCCGTCCGCCAGACGCACGCCCCTCACCCAGGGAACGCTCCCCTCGCCCTCGCGGAGCAGGAGGGCGGCGACCTCCCCCTCCACCAACTCCACCCCGGACGCCCGCGCCAGGTGCTCGCTGACGGTGCGGCGGTAGAGGTGGCGGTCCGACTGGCAGCGGGGTGCGCGCACCGCCGCCCCCTTGCCGGTGTTCAGGGTCCGGAACTGGATGCCGGTCGCGTCCGCCGCCCAGCCCATCAGGCCCCCGAGGGCATCCACCTCGCGCACGAGCTGCCCCTTTCCGAGACCGCCGATGGCGGGATTGCAGCTCATCTCCCCCAGCTTCTCCCGGTCGAAGGTGACGAGAGCCGCCCGCGCCCCGATTCGCGCAGCAGACAGGGCGGCCTCGACGCCGGCGTGCCCCCCACCGACGACCACCAGGTCGAAATCGGGACTGGGCCAGGCGGCGGGAGGGGCGGGATGGGGGTGTCGAGGGCGGGGCACGGCGCTTTCGGCGGCGCACCATTTCACAGGGTTCTTGCCCCCGCGTCAGCGCGCGCTGCGGATTTCGACGAGGCTCTCAACCGCGTGGTCGGCGGGAGCCGACGCAAGTGGCGATGTACTCCTGGGTGTTCCGCAATCGAGCCCGGCTGAGGTGGATCTACGGGCCGGCTCCCAGCGCGTCGACGCCGCCGGAGGCAGACGCTCCCCTCCCCGACGAATCCCAGGAGGCCCCCGCACCCCAGGGGGCGGGAGAGGTCCAGCGCCGAGCGCGCTACGTGCTCCTCAAGCCGATGCCCCGGCGCACGGGGTGACCCGGCCGCTTTTCCAGGAGACCGGGGCAGCGTAGGGTGGTAGGGCTCCTGAGACCCGCAGCCCCATGTCCAGCGCCCGCGCCACCTCCCTGATCGCCCTCCTCGCCCTCTTGGCCCCGGCCGCGGGTGCGGTGGACGATACGCCCCGCGAGAGCCTGGAGAAGTTCCTGCGCCGGGCCCGCGCCGCCCGGGAGGCGCTGCGACAAGACCTGGAGATGGAGGTGCAGGCGCTCATCGACGAGCTGGAGGCGCTCGGCCGGCGCACCAAGAACACGCGGGAGAGGGAGGCTGAGCGGCGGCGCAAGGCCCTGATCGCCTTGGGCAGCGAAGCGGCGCCGCTGCTCCTGGGCGCCCTCGACCCGGGCCCCAAGGGGAACTCGGCCGCGGCCTTCCGCGCCCGACAGGTGGTCGAGGTGCTGCGCGCCCTGCCCACCCCCGCGGTCACCGACCGTCTGATCGAGTTGACCGGCGAGGGCTCGATCGAGGGACGCATGAACGCCCTGAAGGTGCTGGAGACCTGCGCCGAACCGGAGCGCGCCGAACCGGCGATCTGCGACCTGTACCCGCTGACGACCGGCCGCTTGCGCCTGGGGGTCCTCTCCACCGTGGCGCGCTTGGGCGGCCCCCGGTCGCGCCAGATCCTGGCCCAGGCGCTGCAGGACCCGGACGACGACCTGGTCCAGATGGCGATCCGCGCCCTGGGGGAGGTGCACACCGAGGGGGTCGCAGGGGAGGTCCTGGAGCTCGTGCGTTCGCTGCGCGCCCAGAAGTACATCGCCGCCCTGATCGGCTTCTACGGGGATCAACGCGAGCTACTGGAGGATCAGGAGCACCTGCAGGCCCTGGTCGAGCTGGCAGGACGCTCCCGGACCCCCCGTGCCGACGGCGTCGCCCTGATCGAAGCCCTGACCGAGCTGGAGGTCGAACCCCGCTCGGCGACCCGCAAGGCGATGAAGGTCCTGGTCGAGCACCCCAACCTCTCGCTACGCGAAGCGGCGCTGGTGCTCTTGGCCCGCGCGGGGGACAAGGGGGCGCGGCGCGACCTGATGCGGCGCTACAACGACACGGTCGCGGCCCAGCGCGCCTACCACCAGGCGTACAGCGAGCGCGGCGACGTGTACTACCGCATCGGGGAGTACACCAACGCCATCCGGGACTTCAAGGACGCGATCGAGCTGCAGCGCACCCGCACCAAGGAGGCGGAGCCGTACGTCGGCCTGGCGCGCTGCTACGCGCGCACGGGGAAGTTCAAGGAGGCCAAGAAGTACATCGACAGCGCGCCGCTCTCGGTCACCAGCATCCAGAAGCTGGCGGAGGATCCCGCCTTCGCCGAGATGCTGGAGTCAAAGTACCGCTCGGCCTTCATGCTGGAGGAGTGAGCTTGTCCCCGGAGGAGGCCGGGGGGGCCCAGCCCGGAGGACGGTCCGGAAGCGGGTGGGTGACGAGCCCTCTCTGTGCGCGGCACGACACCGGTCCCGGTCACCCCGAACGGGCGGAGCGCTTGGCCGCGATCACCACGCGCCTGGAAGCCTCCGGCCTGGCCGCCGAGCTCGAGGCGGAGGACGCCCCTAGGGCTCCCCGCGAGGCCCTCTGTCGGGTGCACCTCCCCGACTACGTCGACCGCGTCGAGGCCCGCATTCGCGCCGGCGCCCGCAGCGTCGACTCCACCGACGTGAACGTCGGCCCCGATTCGATGCAGGCCGCCCTGGTGGCGGCCGGGGCGGGACTCCTGGCGGTGGACCGGGTGGCCACCGGGGAGTGGCAGAGCGCCCTGTGCAGCGTGCGCCCCCCCGGGCACCACGCCGAGCGCTCCTTCGCCATGGGCTTCTGCCTCTTCAACAACGCGGTCGTCGCGGCGCGCCACGCCCAGGAGCGGCACGACCTGCAGCGCGTGGCGATCCTCGACTGGGACGTCCACCACGGCAACGGCAGCCAGCACCTGACCGAGGAGGATCCCTCGATCCTCTACGCGAGCCTGCACCAGTTCCCCCACTACCCGGGTACCGGCGCAACCGACGAGCGCGGCCGCGGTCCCGGGGAGGGGAGCGTGGTCAACTGCCCCCAAGCGGCGGGCTCCGGGGAGGTCGAGTGGCTCGGCGCCTACGAGGAGCGGATCCTGCCCGCCATCGAGACCTTCGCGCCGCACCTGATCCTGGTCTCCGCCGGCTTCGACGCCCACCGGCTGGATCCCCTCTCCGACACGCGGCTCGAGGCCCAGAGCTACGCCGCCCTGACCCGCGGGCTGCTCGACGTCGCGCGGCGCTCGGGGGCGGGGGTCGTCTCCCTGCTGGAGGGGGGCTACAGCCTCGAGGGGCTCGCCTCCTCGGTGGAGGCGCACGTCGCCGCGCTGCTGGGGTCGTAGGCCCCATGAGTTAGGCTGCGCGCCATGCGCCTCTCCTCCGAGGACCACTCCCGCGACTCGGCCGGCCTGACCTACGTCTACCCCGTGGTCTCGCGGCGCGCCGGCGGGGTCTCGATCGGCGTCAACCTGAATCCCGACTCGACCTGCAACTGGAGCTGCGCCTACTGCCAGGTGCCGAACCTGAAGCGCGGTGCGGGCCCGACGATCGACCTGGCGCTCTTCGAGACGGAGCTGGTGGGACTCCTGGACGACCTCGTGCACGGCGATTGGCTGGAGCTCCGGGTGCCCCCCGAACGACGGCGGCTCGGGGACGTGGCCTTCTCCGGGAACGGAGAGCCCACCACCTCCCGCCAGCTCGAAGCCGCCCTCGAGGTGACGCAGCGGGCGCTGGAGCGCTTCGAGCTCGCCGGCTCGCTGCCCGTGGTGTTGATCACCAACGGCTCCCAGGTCCACAAGCAGCGGGTGCAGTCAGCCCTCGAGCGCTTGTCCGGCATGACGGGCGAGGTGTGGTTCAAGCTCGACAGCGGCACCGTCGAGGGTCGCCGGCGGCTGAACGGGGTCGCGCTCCCCACCGAGCGCGTCGAGTCGAACCTGGTCCGCGCCAGCGAGCTGTGTCCCACCCGCCTGCAGACCCTGCTCCTGGCTTGGGAGGGCGTCGCCCCCACGCAGCGCGAGCAAGAGGCCTGGATCGCGCTGGTGCGCCGCGCCCGGGAGCGGGGAGCGCGGATCCGCGACGTGCTCCTCTACGGTCTGGAGCGAGAACCCCTCGGCCCCCTGGCGGAGCGCGTGTCGAAGCTCCCGGCGAGCTGGCTGGAGGCCTTCGCCCAGCTCATTCGGGCAGAGCTGAACCTCGCAGTGCACGTGCATCCGTAGCGAGCGGCACCACGGGACCGCCCAGGAGCCGCTCCAGGATCCCGCTCTCGACGCTCACCCGGTAGAGCTCCTCCGCCACCATGCGGTGCTGGCGGACCGAGGGGTGTCCGTTGCGCCGGCTGACGACCAGGTCCGAGGCGCGGTAGGTCGCGACCGAAAAGGGCAACCCGGTCTCCGCCTCCACCGCGGCATCCAGCTGGGGCTGCATGTCGAGGCAGTGGAAGCCGCGCGCACGGCAATCGTCGAGCATCTGGGTCGCGCGATTGTCCTCGGCGGGTGGCTCGGCGTAGGTGATCGTGGCCAGGGCGATCACGGGCAGGTCGCGCTCGTGGGAGAGGGTGCGCAGTCGATCGAGGGCGCCGAGGAAGGCCTGGCGCCCGTACAGCCCGGCGTAGCGCGGGGGGGCCAGGCGCTGCGGGTCCTCCCCGCGCCTCTTCCTCCAGCGTCCGAGGTGGGCCAGGCCGCGCGTCACCGCGACGGGACCGCCCGTCGCTTCCCTCCAGCGGTCGCGTACGAACTCGATCAGGAAGGAGCGGGACGGGTCCAGTGGATCCTCCTCGGCGCGCACGTAGATGGGAGGCGCGTAGTCGTTGCCGCACACCCCGAGGACCACCAGATCGGGGTCGAGCCGCAGGGCCTTCTCCCGCAGGGTTTCCACCTCCATCACCGTGTTGTAGCCGGGAGCGGCGGTGTTCACGACGCGCCACTGCACCTCGGGGTGGCGCTCGCGCAGCAGAGCTCGCAGATGGTCCAGGTAGAACTCCCCGTCCCCCACTCCGTGGCCGAACATGATCGAGTCGCCGATCCCCACGATCGTGAGCGCCCCATCCCCCCCATCGTCGGGGATCTCCGGGGAGCGGAAGCCGCGGGAGTCGGTCGTCACGGGGCGACCCTTGAAGACGACCGAGTCCAAGCGGGGACGCAGCTCGTAGGCGATGCGATCGTTCTCCGAGAGCTGGATGATGTCCGCCAGGTTCGCCACGCCTCCCGCGGGAGGGGGCGCCGACGGCCGCGAGAGACAGGCCTCGAGGGTGCGGCCGTTGTGGAGGTGGGTCCGCCAGCGACAGAGGCCCTCCGCCACCGCGAGCGTCAGCAGCGTGGAGACCCCCAGACAGACGAGACGCGGGGCCCAACGTCCGCGACGCTCGCAGGAGCGAGTCCTCGGTGCTGCGATCCTGGGGCCCATCGTGCGTCTCGGTGCGCGGTCTCGTTTTCGGGCAGGCGTGGTGGGGGCGAGCTCAGGGGCGGAGAGCGGGCGCTCTCGGGGGCCGCCCCCAGCGCCGAAGCTCCGAATGGCCGTCCCTATCGGCGGATTGCCCGTCCCGGGGTGAACCGGGGGCCCGAATCGGGGCCCCTCCGGCGGCCGGGTGCCTGGTACGGTTCTTGTAGACTCCTCAGTCATGTCTCTCCGCAGCCGCCTCTTCCTCGCCTTCGGGGGCCTGATCGCCCTCCTCGCGGGGGCCGAATGGGCCCTGGTCTCCGCGCTCACCCGGGAGCTGGAGAGGGAGGTGGGCGAGGTGGCCTTCGAGGTCGGCTCCGACGTCCTGGGCACGATCTTCGAGGAGGTCGAGGAGAACGAGCCCCCCGCCGGGCTGGTGGTCGCGGGTCGGCGGGGGCCCGGCCCCGGGCTCCTGCGCTGCTTCTCCCTGCCCAGCGACGCACGCATCGGAGAGGTGCACCGGGCCTTGGGGGCGCTGGCCCTCGGTCGCCTCCGGCCCCGTTCCGAGCCGGGCCTCCTGCTCGAGTTGAGCGAGGTGGGGCTGTGCGAGAAGCGCCGCGAGGGTGCCTGCGTCGAGTGCATCGAGTTCGAGATCTTCGAAGACCTGGAGGAGGTGGCCGGCCACGTCCACACGAACGTCCAGTTCCAGCTGCGGCTGTCGCAGGCGGGGTACGCCTCCGCCTCCGACGAGCTGCCCATCCACCTGGCCTCCGGGGCCGAGGTCGCTTGGATGCCGGTCGGCTCCGACGATCCCCCCGTGGTGGAGGACGAGGGGGATATCCTCTTCGGGGGCCAGACCGGCGTGCTCCCCACCAGCTCCGGGCCGCTGGCGGTGCAGATCCCGATCCCGCGCTCCGGCATCGAGGAGGCGCGCAGCCGCTTCCTGCGTCGCCTGCTGCTCGGCTCGGGGGGGATCTTCGCCCTGGGCCTCCTGCTCGCGGGTTGGCTCTCGCACCGGGTGACGCGCCCCCTGCGCGACCTCGCCAGCGCCGCGCGCGCCGTGGGTGACGGCGCCCTCGGCACCCACGCCGAGGCCGCGGCCGACCGGGAGGTGGCGGAGACCCTGACCGCCTTCAACCAGATGTCCGATCGGCTGGCGGAGCTCGACGCCGAGGCGCGCAGCCTGCGCGAGCGCGAGCACCTCTCCGAGATCGGCGAGATGGCGCGCGGCCTGGCCCACGCCATGCGCAACCCCTTGCACATGCTGGGCTTGGCCGTCGGTGGGCTGGCGGAGCGCGTCGGCGAACAGGGCAACGGCCTGGCGGAATCCGCTCGCGGTCAGATCCAGCGCATCGACCAGTCCCTGCGTTCGCTGCTGGCCCTGGCCAGCGGCTCCACGGGTGCCATCGAGACGGTCGCCGTCGACGACCTGGCGCGCGACGTGGCCCTCGAGCTGCTGCAGGAGAAGGCGCGCGGCGTGCGGGTGGAGGTCCTGGCCCCTGAACCCTGCACCCTGCGCGGAGTGGCCGCGGAGCTGCGGGCGGTGCTGCACGTGCTGGTGGTCAACGCGGTCGAGGCGAGTCCCGACGGCGAGCGGGTCGAGGTGCGCGTCGCCTGCGACGCAGCGGGGGTCACCATGGAGGTGCTCGATCGCGGAGACGGTCTGGCGCAGGAGGTGCGCGGGATGCTCTTCACTCCGCACCTGACCACCAAGGTGCAGGGCGCGGGAATGGGGCTCTTCCTGGCCCAACGCATCGCTGCCAGCCGTTACGGGGGAAGCCTGGCACTCGAGGATCGCGCGCGCGGCGGAACGCGGGCCGTGCTCGCGCTCACCGATCGAAGGGACGGCGGTGGCTGAGGCACGCATCCTGATCGTCGAGGACGAGGCGGAGCAGCGCGCCCTCCTGGGGGAGATCCTGCGCGGAGCGGGCTACGGTGTGAGCGCGGTGGGCAGCGCCGAAGAAGCCCTGGACAGCTTGGAAGAGAGCCCCGCCGACCTGGTGCTCTCCGACTGGATGCTGCCCGGCATCGACGGCATGCAGCTCTTCGGTCGCGTCCACGAGCGCTGGCCCGACACCGCCTTCGTGATCGTCACCGCTTACGGCACCATCGCCCGGGCGGTCGAGGCGGTGCAGGTGGGCGCCGACGACTACCTGGCCAAACCCTTCGAGCGCTCGGCGCTCCTGCTCTCGGTCGAGCGCAGCCTGCGCTCGCGACGGTTGGCGGACGAGAACCGACGCCTCTCGGAGGCCCTCGGCGCCCGCGACCGGCTGGTCGACCTGATCGGCAGCGCGCCGTCGATGCAACGCCTCTACCGCGAGGTCGAGAAGGTCGCGGGCACCCAGGCCACCGTGCTGATCGGAGGCGAGAGCGGCACCGGCAAGGAGCTGGCGGCGCGCGCCCTGCACGCCCTCTCCCCCCGCTCCGCCGGCCCCTTCGTGGCGGTCAACTGCGCGGCGATCCCCGAGGGATTGGTGGAGAGCGAGTTCTTCGGCGCCGAGAAGGGCTCCTACACCGGAGCCGATCGCAAGCGGCTGGGTCGCATGCAGGCGGCGGACGGGGGCACCCTCTTCCTGGACGAGGTGGCCGAGCTGCCCCTGGGGCTGCAGCCCAAGCTCCTGCGCGCCCTGCAGGAGCACAGGGTGGTCCCCGTGGGCGGCCACCAGGAGCTCGCGGTCGACCTACGTCTCATCGCCGCCACCAACCGCGATCTCAAGCGGGAGGTGGACGAGGGGCGCTTCCGGGAGGACCTCTACTACCGCCTGGCGGTGGTCCCCCTGTGGGTGCCCGCCCTGCGCGATCGCCGCGAGGACGTGCCGATGCTGGTGGAGCACTTCACTCGAGCCGCGGTGCGCCGCCACGGCCTCTCGCGCCCGCGCTTCGCCAGCGCCCTCACCCGCCGTCTGCTGGACCACCCCTGGCCGGGGAACGTACGTGAGCTGGCCAACGTGGTGGAGCGTCTGGTCCTCCTGGCGGAGGAGGGCGAGGCCACCCCCCAGGACCTGCCCCCGGGATTCGAGCCCGTCCCGGAGGGGGGCGGGGGCTTCCGATTGGGCCCCGAGGGGATCTCCTGGGACCAGCACGAGAAGGAGATCCTGCGCCAGGCCCTGGAGCTGGCCCGCGGCAACCGGACCCGCGCCGCCAAGCTCCTGGGAATGCCCTACAAGGCCTTCCTCTACCGGCTGGAGAAATTCGGGCTGAGACAGCCCGTCTGAGCCCCTGGATCTCTCCCCATATCGGGAGGCCCCTCCCGAAATGGGCAGCGCGAGGGGCCGCATCCCCCCTGCTCCGCGGGGCGGGCATCGATTCGTGCCGCGATTTCACGACATCGCACCTGCAGCTTGCCACTGGACCCCCGGGCCCGGTTAATGGCCCCATCGCTGGGAGTGGGGATCATCCAGGCCGTCCTCGGCCCGCTCCCCGCCCTGCCCCCTCCAGAGCCTCCCTTGGACACCGCCTCCCCGCCCCCCGACCGCGAGCTCTCCGGGCAGTCCCTGACTCCCACCCACCAGGAGGTCCAGGGGCAGTACCGCCTGCGGTTCGCCCACACCGAGGCCGACCTGGACGCGGTCTGCCGCCTGCGCTTCCGGGTCTTCAACCTGGAGCTGGGAGAGGGGCTGGAGGAGTCCCACCTCACGGGCCGGGACGAGGACGCCTTCGATCGCCAGTGCCAGCACGTGATCGTCGAGCACGTGCCCAGCGGGATTGCGGTGGGGACCTACCGCCTGCAGGTGGCGGAGAGCGCCCTGGCGGGATCCGGCTTCTACTCGGCGGGGGAGTTCGACCTGAGCACCCTGCCCGACGAGGTCCTGGTGAGCTCGATCGAGCTCGGCCGAGCCTGTGTGGAGAAGGACCATCGCACCAAGCGCGTGCTCTACCTCCTGTGGCGCGGCCTGGCCGAGTACGTGGTGCACAACGAGCGCCGCGCCTTCTTCGGCTGCAGCTCGATCACCAGTCAGGACCCCGCCGAAGGGCTGCGACTCCACCGCCAGCTCGTGGAGGATCGCCGCGTGCACCCCGAGCTGCACGTCGAGCCCCTGCCGGCGCTGCGCTGCGAGCCGCCGCCGGAGGGGATCGAGGGCCCCGTGGTCGAGATCCCCACCCTCTTCGGCATCTACCTGCGCCACGGGGCGTGGATCCTCGGCCCCCCCGCCCTCGATCGTCAGTTCGGGACGATCGACTACCTGACCTACCTGGAGGTTCGCCCCGACCACCTTGAGGTGTTCGGGAGGCGGTGAATGGGGATCCTGCGCGCGACCCTGCGGTCGATCGCCCTGGCGGCGCTGACCACTGCGGCCCACTCGACCCTGGTCCTGAACGGCCTCGTGGGATGGCTCTGCGGGGGACCCAGCGCCCGCCTGCACCGCAACGTGGTCCAGACCTGGGCGCGCCTCTGCTCGGCGCTCTGCGGCCTCGAGGTCGAGTCCTCCGGCCCGGTCCCACAGCCCCCCTTCTTCCTGGTCAGCAATCACCTCTCGTACCTCGACATCCTCGTCCTGCACCAGCTGGTGGACGGGTTCTTCCTGGCCAAGTCGGAGATCTCCTCCTGGCCCTTCGCCGGTCGGGTGGCGCGCACCGCGGGGACCCTCTTCATCGATCGCGATCGGCAGCGGGACCTCTCGCGCGTGCTGCCCGAGATCCGGACCGTGCTCGACTCGGGCCACGGGATCATCGTCTTCCCGGAGGGCACCAGCTCCAAGGGGGAGGAGGTCCTGCCCTTCAAGCCGTCGACCTTCGAGGTGGCGGCACGCTCGCAGATGCCGGTGCACTGCGTCGCGCTCTCCTACTCGATCCCCGGGGAGGACCCACCGGCCTACCTGACCGCCTGCTGGTGGGGTGACATGCCCTTCTTCAGCCACCTCCTGAAGCTGCTACGGGTGCCGCGCATCCACAGCCGGGTGGTCTTCCACCCCGAGCCGATCTCCGGCGACGACCGCAAGGAGCTCGCCCAGCGAGCCGAGGCCACCGTGAGCAGTTGCTTCCACCCCGTAGCGATTCCCAGCGGGGCGGCGCAGGAGGAGTGGCGCGGGGAACGCCGCGCCCAGTGAGAGGCGCCGACCGATGAGCGCGCGCAGGACCTGGAGCCTGGTGCTCGTCTACCTCCTGCTCTTGGCGGCCTCCCACGTCACGTGGTGGCTGCGTCGCGGGCCGATGCCCCCGGCTGAAGGGGAGCTCGCGACCCACGTGCCGGTGGTCGCGGGTGGGGAGCCGACCGAGGCGGTCACGCGGCTCGTCTACCGGGACCTGGGCCCGCGCTCCGCGCCGGTGATCGTCCTCTTGCACGGCAGCCCGGGGGACAAGGAGAACTTCGACGACCTCGCCCGGGAGCTGGCGCGCGCTCACCGCGTCCTGGTCCCCGACCTGCCCGGCTTCGGGGCCTCCGACGCGGACCTGCCCGAGATCTCAATCCGCTCCCACGGCCTGCAGGTAGGTGCCTGGCTCGAGGAGCTGGAGGTCGAGCGGGCTCACCTGGTGGGCTTCAGCCTGGGAGGCGGCGCGGCCCTGCACCTGATCGAGCGCGATCCGGAGCGGGTCGCCTCCCTGGCGCTGGTGGCCTCGATCGGCGTCCAGGAGCTGGAGCTCTTCGGCAACTACGAGCTGAATCACGCCCTGCACGGCTTGCAGCTCGGGGCCTGGCACGTGGCGCGCTGGCTGCTTCCCCACTTCGGCGCGCTCGACTCCGCGCGCGGCTACGTGCGCAGCTTCTTCGAGAGCGACCAGCGCCCCTTGCGCGCGATGCTGGAACGCCTCGACCTTCCGCTGCTCGTCGTCCACGGTGCCCACGACTTCCTGGTCTCCCCCGACGCGGCGCGGGAGCACCACCGCCTGGTGCCCCACAGCGAGCTGCTGATGGTCGAAGACCAGGGGCACTTCCTGCTGTGGCTCTGGACCGAGCCGCTGGCGAGCGCCCTGTCGGAGTTCGTGGCGGCGGTGGAGGCGGGGCGAGCGCCGACGCGCGCCGACGCCGCCCCCGCGAGGGTCGCGCAGGCGGAGACCCCCTTCGACCCGGCGCAGGTGCCGCCCTTCGGGGGCACGACCCTGCTCTTGGCGATGGTGCTCTTGGCCCTGGCCACCCTCGTCTCCGAGGACCTGACCTGCTTCAGCGCCGGCCTGCTCGTCACCCAGGGGCGCATCGACTTCGCAGCGGCGGCGGCGGCGTGCTTCCTGGGGATCTTCGTGGGGGACGTGGCCCTCTACCTCGCCGGGCGCTGGATGGGGCGGCCGGCGCTGGAGCGCGCACCCCTGCGCTGGGTGGTCTCGGAGGCGGGGGTGGAGCGCGCCCGCGCCTGGTTCCAGCGCCGCGGCGTGGCGGTCATCTTCCTCTCCCGTTTCACCCCCGGCCTGCGCCTGCCGACCTACGTGGCGGCCGGGGTCGTCGGCACGCCGCTCGGGGTCTTCGCCCTGTGGTTCAGCCTGGCGGGACTGATCTGGACCCCCGCCCTGGTCGGGCTCGCCGCCTGGGCGGGGCGCGAGGCCCAGGACAGCCTGGACCTCTTCGGACGCTACGCCCTGCCCGGCGCGCTGCTCTTGATCCTGGCGCTCGTCCTCCTGCAGCGCCTCCTGGTCCCGCTGCTGACCTGGCGTGGGCGCCGCCGGATGTGGGGTCGTCTGCAACGCATCTGGCGCTGGGAGTTCTGGCCCCCACTGCTCTTCTACCCCCCGGTGACGCTCTGGATCGCCTGGCTCGGAGTGCGTCACCGCGGACTGGGGCGGGTGACCGCGGTCAATCCCGCCATCCCCACCGGCGGCTTCATCGGCGAGTCGAAGGCGCAGATCCTCGCGGGACTCGGCAGCGACGATCCGAGGGTGGCGCGCTGGATCCTCTTGCGCGCGGACCAGTCGCAGGCGCAGCGCCGAGAGAGCGCCCAGAGCTTCCTCCTAGAGCACCAGCTCGACTACCCCGTGGTCCTCAAGCCGGACGTCGGGCAACGTGGCTCCGGCGTGCGCATCCTCCGGGACGAGTCCCAGTTGACGGCGGCGCTCGACGAGATGGGCGTCGACTGCCTGCTGCAGGAGTTCGTGCCCGGACCCGAGTTCGGGGTCTTCTACCTGCGGCGTCCGGGGCGCGCGCGGGGGGAGATCTTCTCGGTCACCGAGAAGATCCTGCCCGCGGTGGAGGGGGATGGACGGCGCACCCTCGAGGAGTTGATCCTGGCCGATCCGCGCGCGGTGTGCATCGCCGACGCCTACCTGAAGGCGAACGCACCCCTGCTCTACAGCGTGCCGGCCCAAGGGGAGCGCATCACCCTGGTCCAGCTCGGGACCCACGTACGCGGGGCGATCTTCCTCGACGGCCGGCGGGTGGCGACCGAGGCCCTGCTCGACGCGATCGAGGACCTGTCCCGGGGGTTCGCCGGCTTCTCCTTCGGCCGCTACGACCTACGCTGCACCGACGAGGCCGCCCTGGCCCGCGGCGAGGGCTTCAAGGTGCTGGAGCTGAACGGCCTGACCTCCGAGGCCACCAGCCTCTACGATCCCCGACACTCGCTCCTGGCCGCCTACGGGATCCTCTTCCGCCAGTGGTCCGCCGCCTTCGAGATCGCCGACGCCAACATCGCCGCGGGCGCACGACCGACGACGGTGGCGGCCGTGGTGCGCGAGTGGCTGCGCTACAGGAAGGCTCGGCGCAGGCACGAGGCGCAGTCCGCGAGCTGAGCGCGTCGCTGCGCTCCTGTCACCGCGCTCAGCTCACGGCGCAGACTCCGATCGATCGACGGCGAAGTCCGCCAGCCAGAGCGGCCCTCGCTCCCGGCTCTCCTCCACCCAGCGCCCCACCTGGTCGCGCACCTCCCGCGCAGGCTCGAACTCGAGCGCCTCCCACACCGCCGTGGCGGCGGCCGCCCCCATCACCGTCGGCGTGGTGATCCCCACGTCCCCCGCCAGCTCGGTGACGCGCACCGCACAGGGCAGGGCGCGGGCCACTCCGAGGGCGTAGCGCACTCCGGCCACCACCCCTTGCTCCCACGCCGCCAACGCCATCGGCGTGGGCCGTAGACGCCCGGGGAGCGGCAGGATGCGCACCTCCACCCCCGGCGACAACGCGTCCCAAGACAACTCGACGGTGACTCGCGCTCCGGGCCGATGAACCAGCCCCGCGAGCCACTGCTCCTTCCCACTCGCCATGGATCCCCTCCACCGGCCTCGGCCGGCTCTCCTCGGCTACCTTCATCGGCGCGAGGACGGCCCTGGGTGGAGGGGGAGTTTCACTCTCCGCCGGCGTCGCGAGCGTCCTGCTCTTCGAGGTCCTCCTCCGGGTCCTCCTCTGAAGCACGCCGCACCGGCGGGAGATCGCGCTCCGGCTGGCCGTGGTCCCGGAAGACGGTCAGCCAGTGCCCCAATCTGGCTCCGAAGCCCCCACCCGCCAGGCGGAAGGGGTGCGCCACGCGCACGATTCCGGCGGCGTCGACAAAGAGCAGCCAGCGCTTGTTCAGATCGGGGGAGTCGCGTCGGCCGGCGGGGGGGGATCCGTCGAAGGGGTGCCAGAGGATCAGGGGCGGCTGGGGGAAGAGGGCGGCCAGCTCGGCGGCCAGCGACTCGCGCAGCGACTCCTCCAGGGCCGCGGGGAGGGCGATCACCAGGGGCTGGGTGGGAGCGTCCCGCTCGATCGCCCGCGCGAGATCGCCGGCGGCGGAGCGCGCGCGGCGCGCGACCGCGCTGGAGGGCGCCGGGCCCTTCCCGGAGGGCGCCGGCATCGGGATCCAGAGCAGGAGGTTCCCGTTCGGCGCGGGCTCCAGTCCCCACACCGGGCGGTTCTCCAGGCCGTCGAAGTCGGGAGCGCTCCCCGCCTGCAGGTCCAGGGCCGTGGGCGGGAGCGCCGCGCGCCGGGCCAGTCGCGTGCGTTCGAGGCGCTCGATGCGCGGCCGCTCGACGCGGATCGCCCCGGAGCGGGTGGCGAAGCCGACGCGCCCCTCGATCGGCCGGCCGTCGACGGTGTGGTAGCTCGCGACCGGAACGCCTTCGATCGCCGCCCTCACCGACGCTCCGTCGACCACGAGCTCCAGGTCGAAGGCGGTGCGCCGCTGGCCGAAGTCGAAGCTCCCCGAGCGGGTCGAGCCCGCCAGCCCTCCGTCCCGCTCCCAGAGCCCCTGCAAGGACCAGTTGAGGGCCTCGAACTCGGGCTCCTCCTCACTCTCGCCGATGGCGTACATCACGTCGCCGGCGCTGAAGTTGAGCCGCAGGGAGGCGTCGCGGCGCAGGAAGCCGAAGATCACCGCGCCGGAGACGTAGGAGGTGGTGAGCTGGATGCGGGCGCGGATGCGGTAGCTCCCGGGCCCCAGGTACTCCTCGCCGTGGACGAAGGCCATCCCGCCGCCGGAGCGGTCGTAGGATCCGCTGCCGGTGCGGGGCTTGCGCCGCCCGACGTGCAGGTCGCCGTCGCCATCCTCGTACCACAGGCCGGCGATCCGGCCCTCGTCGTAGTCCACCAGGCGGCTCTCCCCCCAACCTCGCGTCGAGAGGGGGCGCGCACCGCGGTCGAAGGGGTGGCGCTGGAGGGCTTCGTCGCCGGAGGCGGAGCCGATCTCCCTCGCCCCCAGCCAGCGGGCCAGGCGATCGTGGTCGGCGGCCAGGGCGGCGGCGGCGCGCAGGGCTCCCGCCTCGCGGTAGTCGCGGGCCGCCTCCTGCAAGGCGGCCAGCAGGGCTCGCGTCCTCACCAAGCGGCGCAGGAAGGGCGCGGGCTCGGTGACGGGACGCTCGGGGAAGTAGAGGGCGTGGTTCGCGACCCAGGCCGCCTCGGCGCAGGAGTTCCCCGGACGCGCGGCGAGCGCCTGGGCCAGGAGCTCGAGGCAGCGGGGCTCGCGCAGGTCGCAGGCCAGGGCCCACACCAGGCCGTGCACCCCCTCCTCGACCCAGTCCGCGTCGAGCAGGGTGCGGGCCGCCACCAGCGCCTGACCTTGGCCGAAGAAGGGCTCGCAGCGTCGCGGTTGCCAGGTCCAGGTCGGCTCGTCGTAGACGTAGGGCTGGCTGCCGGCGGAGGGGACCTGTCCGGTGTAGCGGGAGAGCCAGGACGCGCGCGACTTCCAGTGGAAGCCCTTCAGGAACCCGGCCCACCCCTGCGCGAACTCCGACAGGCTCTCTGGACGCCCCTCACGTCCGTCGCAGAAGCAGCGCTCGAAGAAGGCCCGGGGGTCTCGAGCGCCGTCGCGGGCGTTCTCCATGAAGTGCTGCAGGCGCTCCCGGTAGAGGAACGCCCCGTCCACCTCCCAGGTGTGCAGGTAGACGTAGAGGGCGTAGCCGGCGGAGTAGTTCTCGCGGTAGTCCTCGACCCCCCCCACCAGCTCGGCGAGCTTCGCCTCGCTCCCCCAGCCCTTGACGTACACCCCCTCGATGGTGCCGAAGAGGACGTGACGCACCACGAACTCGCGGTCGGTGGCGGCGCCGTAGGCCGCACCGGTCCAGACCGCCTTCCCCTCGGCCAACCAGGAGGGGATGCCGGGGTAGATCGCCCCGTCGAAGCGGTGCGTCAGCTCGTGGGTGATGCCGTGCCCCAAGCCCTCGATCGTCCCCTGGGCGAAGCGCATCACCGTCGTGTCCCCCCCCTGGAAGCCACCGGCCCACCAGAAGGGGGCACCCTCCGACTCGAGGCCCGCGGACTTGGGCACCACGCGCACCAGTCCGGGGCGGCCGACGAAGGGATCGCGTCCGAACCAATCGGCGAGGCGCTGGTGGTGCAGCTCGACCGTCTCCGCCACGCCGAGCAGGGTCTCGAAGCCGCAGTCGGTTTCGATGCGGTACCAGCCGTTGGGTGAGAGGGCGACCCCCGGACGCGCGAAGCTGGAGTGCTCGCGGGTGAAGGCCTCCCCCTCCTCGGAGCTGAGCCACTCGAGGTCTTCGAGGCTCCAGGGGGTGCCCACCTCCCGCGCCACCCGCTTGCGGGCGCGCTCCAGGCCGGCGGCGGCGGAGCGGCCGAGGGCCTTCATCCCGGAAGGGCGCGGACCCTCCAGGTCCTTGAAGCCCGCCTGCACCACCAGCCCGTGGAGGGTGCGTGCGGCGCGCAGGCCCAGCTCGGTCCTCCCTCCGGCGAGGGAGTCCTTCATCAGGCGCTCCAAGGCCTCGAGCACCGACCGGTGGAAGCGGTCGGGCAGCTCGAGACCCACCGGGAGTCGGGGATCGAGGGCCTCCTCGAGGGCCGGCGATTTCCGGGCCAGCTCGCGCGCCAAGCGCCCGGCCCAATCGGCGATCAGGAACTCCTCGCTGCGGCGCAAGCCGGCCTTGGCGCGCACCGAGCAGAGCCCCGCCAGCTCCTGCGCCGCGGCCGCGCGCGCGCCCGCGATCGCCAGGGGGTGCTCCAGGTCCGCCAAGCGGCGGCGCGCGTCGGGGGCGAGCTTCACGCGCCCCTGGGGATCCGCGGCGGCGTCGCACCAGTCGTGGGTCCAGAGGATGCGCGCGTCCTCGTCCTCCTCGAGGGTGCCGAACACCCGCAGCATCAAGCCCGCGTCGAAGGGTGCCAGCTCGAGGGCGCGGCGGAAGTGGCGGTTGGCGTCGCTGAGGCGCCCCTGCTCCAGGGCGAGCTCGGCGGCGGCGACCGGAGCCGCGATCCGCTCCTCCTCCTGGCGGGGCGACGGCAGGAGGACGAGCAGCGATGTGAGGAGCGCGATCATGATCGGGCGACTTAGGAGCTAGGATACGCCTCCCCCCCACGAAGGCGACACCATGCACAAGGCCCTCCCCCTCCTCGCCCCCCTCGCCCTCCTCTGCCTGGGCGCCTGCTCCACCCTCGGCAGCGACCGCTGGAACGCCATCGACACCCGCGACGGGAGGCGGGTGGATCTGGAGCAGATGGCGGACCATCTGGCGGGCTACGACGTGGTCTTCCTGGGGGAGGAGCACGACAACGACGTGGGACACCGCCTGCAGCTCGAGCTGACCGAGCTCCTGCTCGAGCGCCGCGGGGAGCTGGTCGTCTCCCTCGAGCAGTTCGAGCGGGACGCCCAGGACCAGCTCGATCTGTACCTGCGCGGTGCCATCGACGAGCAGCGCTTCCTGGCGAACGCCCGCCCCTGGGGCAACTACGCCGAGCACTACCGGCCGGTGGTCGAGCTGGCCCGCGAGCGCGGCCTGAAGGTGGTGGCGGCCAACGCGTACCGCCCCTTGGCGAGCCGCGTCTCCAAGCAGGGACTGGCCTCGGTCGCCGGCGATCCCTGGGCCGCGGCCTGGGTCGACGCGGGCCCGGGTGCCTACCGGGACAAGTTCACCGCGCTCATGGGCGGGCACGCCGAGTCCATGGGGGCCAGGATGGGCCGCTTCTTCGCGGCCCAGTGCCTGAAGGACGACACCATGGCGGAGAGCATCGCGCGCCTCTTCCCCCCCGGCGACCCCGATCCGCCCCTGGTGGTGCACTGGTGCGGCAGGTTCCACTCCGACGAGTACCTGGGCACCGTCGAACGACTGGCGCGGCGCCGCGGCAACCTCTCGTTGGCGGTGGTGTCGATGGTCTCGGAGGGCTCGCAGACGCGCGAGCTCACCGAGGAGGAGCGCGGCTTGGGGGACTACGTCTGGCTGGTCCCCCCGATGAAGCAGGAGTAGTCCTCCCGCATCTTCCGCGGGGGGGGCCTTCGCCGACAGGGGCGGAGGATCGCGCTTTCCTGTCTCCGGTGTGTCCCGCCGGCAATCCAGACAGCGGGGGCCCTGGGTCGGAAACGAAATCCCATCTAAGGTCACCGCCCGTCTGGAGAGCGGCACCCAGCGAGTCGCTCTCGATCGGGGCAGAAACACCTGAGGGGATTCGCGATGAAGGTGATCGAACGGCGTGGGGTATTGGGGATCTGTGTGGCGCTCTTCTGCGCGCCCAGCCTGCAGGCCGATCCGCCCGGCAGTCGTCCGCCGGACCAGGACCAGACGGCACAGCTCACCCTGCGCCTCCCCGAGGAGGGCTCCTTCCTGTTGCGCGGCACGCTCCCCGTCCCCCGCGGCACGGTCGTGGAGGGGAAGGGGCTGACTCCCCTCTCGATCCTGGCACCGGACGGGACGGCACTCCCCACCCAGGTCGAGGTGGTCAGCCGCTATCCGGCGCGCACCGACGGAGCCGACGTGGTCGAGGTGATCGCCCGGGTCGAGCGCCCGGCGGGGAGGACCCCGGGGGAGCGGGTCAGCTACGCCGTCGCTCCGCGCGCGCAGACGGAGGGGTCGCCCCAGCTGCACCGGGCGGTGGCGGAGCTCCTGGCAGCCGAGGGGGGGCTCGTCCTGCACAGCGCCGACGTCTGGGGCCACCGCTACGCCGCCGACCTGGGCGCTGCCCTGCGCGACCCGTCCGAGTACGGGGTGCGGCGGGAGGGATCCCTGGTGCGCGAGCTCGCGGTGCACCGCTTGGTCCTGCCCGAGCATCCCGTCGGGGGAGAGCGCGGCACCCTGCCGCACATGATGGGCGTGCACGCCTGGCTCACGACCTACGACCGCGAGGGCTTCGTGACCCTGGACCTGCACGTGCACAACGGCCTGCACGGCCTGGATCCCGACGACCCGCGGGACGACCTGCTCGATCGGCTGTACTTCGATCGTCTCTCCCTGGCGCTGCCCCCGGGGTGGCGCGTCCTGCACACCTTCGAGCATCCCGCGATCGGGGCGACCGTCGCCGCGGGAGGCTTCGAGGAGCACAGCCTCTTGAAGCCGCGCGGGAAGAGCCTCTACCTCATGCCACGCCAGTCGCGCTTCATCCGCCGCCTGGCGATCGCCCTGCCGAGGTGGGAGGAGCGCGCGCGCTCCTGCCTCGACGGGCACTGGCTCGGCTTCTGCGAAGCGGGCTTCGCCCCCAGCGGCGGGCCCCTGTGGTCCTGGTGGAATCGATCCACGGCGCGCTACTTCCCCCAGCGCCACCGGCTGCCGACCCTCGACCACCTGGGCCTCGAGTCCCTGCGCGACGACCTCGCCGCGGAGCTGGCCAAGCGCGAGAACCAGATCGCGGCCGGCGCTGCGGGAACCTACCCCCTGCTCTCCCCCGGCCTGGGCTGGGCCCACCCCTGGGGGGTGGGCTACCAGGGCATGACGGGCGGGGACGAGATCAATCCCTGGGACGGGGTGTGCACCGCGGCGGCCGCTTCCCGGGAGGGCTACCGGTTGGCCCAACTCGTGGCGCGCGCCTACGCGGACCGCCAGCCGACCGCCCTCTACGCAGCGGGGGGACGACACACGCAGGTGGAGGACATCTTGGTGAACGGGCCGAACGGCCCCTACGCCTTCGCCGAGTTCTTCATCCGGCCCGGCCCCACCTGGGGCTTCGCCGACGCTCCGGACTCCCAGAGCAAGGCCGCCGTGCGCCTGGGGCGCCACCCGCGCTGGGCGAACTTGCTCTTGGGCTTCATGCCGATCGATCTGCAGCACTACGTGCGCTGGACGCGCAACCTGAAGGTGCTCGCATGGCTGGGCAACGACTCCCTCTCGCGACACCTCCTGATCGCCTCCGCCGAGGTCTTCCACCTCTCCTTCCACCGCTACCCCGTGGGGGCCTGGGGCTGGGTGCCGGGGACGGGGCTCCTGGCGCGGCAGAAGCTGGTCGCCGCCGACCCGGGCCAGGGGGTCGACCTGGGCCGGGGAGAGGCCTGGGGTCTGGACGCGGCGGCGGCGGCCTACTCCCTGGCGGATGACCGTTGGCGCGAGCGCGCCCTGCCCTGGTTCGAGGCGATCGCGGAGGTCTTCGTCCGGGGGCAGTCGACCTGCACCGGCAACATCCAGGCGACCCACATCCACAAGGTCCTGGGCGGGCGCTTCCGGGTGCGGCGCGCGAACGAGTCCGGCTTCCTCGATCACGCCCTGGTGGGCACGATCGAGAGCGTCTTCCGCGGGAGGGACGAGCGGCGCGCCCGGGAGCTGGACCGTGTGATCGTGGGCTCGGTGAGGGCGGGCACCCGGCGCCCCTTCTGGAGCGAGGGGCACACGGCGGTGTGGGTGACGGTGGGCGTCTCCCCCGCCGACCCGACCTTCGACGAGTACTGCACGCGCACGCCGCCCAGCGCCTTCGAGGAGTACCTCACCACCGAGCACTCCTGGTCCTCCCTGGCCTACGCCTGGGAGCGCACCGGCGACCGGTACTTCCTCGAGCGCGCCGCCCAGCTCGCGGGGGGGAACCTCTGGACGACCCTGCACGAGCAGGGTCTGAAGGAGCTCGAGGACCGGGCGGCGATGCTGGCCCTGATCCAGGTGCTCGGGGACCAGTAGGCGCAGGCAACCCGCCCGGTCCCGGGATGCGACCCCCTCCCCGCGCGGGGAGGGGCATGAGGTAGACTTCGCCCCGTCGATGGATCCCCGCCCCTTCCGCGTCCTGCTGTGGACGGGCCTCTTCCTCCTGGCAGTCGAGCTGATCCTCGAGGTGCGCGCCGCCCGGCGGGGCTGGGAAGCGTTGTTCCTCGGTCGTGAGATCGGCTGGCAGCACGAGGGAGACGACCGTTTCGGACCCACCCCAGCCTTCCCCTTCCGCAGTCTCGCCGTGCCCCGCGAGCGGCGCACGGGGGTGCTCAGGGTCTGGGTCGCCTCCTCCTCCTACGGGGAGGATTCTCCCCTGCCCCCCGCGGAGATCTTCCCCTGCCGCCTGGCCGAGGTGCTCAGCGCGGAGGGGCGCAAGGCCGAGGTCCTCAACGCCAGTCGAGCGGGGCTCAACGTGGTCAGCAACAGCGCGGAGCTGCGCGAGCGGGGCCCGGACTGGCGTCCCGACCTGGTGTTGCTCTACCAGATGTCCAACGACATCGACCTGCTCTCCGAGCAGCGCGCCGCGCTGGCCTCCCTCGGCGAGGGAGCGGCACCGGGGCAGGGTGAGGCGGCCGAGGGTCCCTCTCGCATCGCGCGCCTGGCGGAGCAGCTCACCGTCTACAAGCACCTGAAGACGCAGGTCACCTCCAGGCTGGCCCTCGGCCGTCCTCTGCTGGAGAGGCTGGGCGCGGCCGAGCTCGAGGCCTACCGCGGCTGGGTGCGCGACTTCCTGACGGCGGCGCGGGAGGTGGGTGCCGAGCCGGTGCTGGCGACCTTCGCCGCCGCCCACCGCCTCGATCAGATCGACGGCGTTCCGACGGAGATCGTCCAGCAGCTCCTGGCGATGAACGTCGAGCTCTCGCTCGAGGGATGGCTGCAGAGCGTCGCCGATCTGAACGCCGTGCTGCGCCAGTTGGCGCGGGAGGAGGAGGTGACGCTGATCGATCTGGCGGCCGAGTTCGGGGGGCGCGACGAGCTCTTCCGAGACCTCTGGCACTTCACCCCCGAGGGTCACGCCCTGGTGGCCGAGACGATCGCGCGCGCGCTGGCGCAGTAGACCGTGGCGTTCAACTCCCCCGAGTTCCTGCTCTTCCTGCCGCTGGTGGTGCTCCTGTACGCCGCCCTGCTGCGCACCCGACACACGCGCGACGGCTTGCTCCTGGTGGCCAGCTACGCGTTCTACATGTCGTGGAACTGGAAGTACGCCGGGCTGATCGCCTTCTCGACCCTGGTCGACTACCGGGTCGGGATCGCGCTCGGGGAAGCGACGCGACCCGCGTTGCGGCGTGCGCTCCTGGTGACCAGTCTGGCGGTCAACCTGGGGCTGCTGGCGATCTTCAAGTACTGGAACTTCTTCTTCACCACCGCCGAGGACACCTGCTCGCTCCTGGGGTTCGACCTCTCGCTCCCCCACCACCGACTGCTCCTGCCGGTGGGGATCTCCTTCTACACCTTCCAGACCCTCTCCTACACGATCGACGTCTACCGCCGGAAGCTCCCCGTGGAGCGTGACCTGGTCAAGTTCGGCGTCTTTGTCAGCTTCTTCCCGCAGCTCGTGGCGGGACCGATCGTTCGCGCGGCGTCGTTCCTGCCCCAGCTACACGCGCCGCGGATCCTGGCGGAGGAACGGGTGCGCTACGGCCTGTGGCGCGTCTTCCGCGGGCTCTTCAAGAAGATCGTGCTGGCGGACCTCCTGGCGAACTTCGCCGTCGACCCGGTCTTCGCCGAGCCCAGCGCGTACTCCTCCCTGGACCTGGTCCTGGCGCTCTACGCCTACGCCTTCCAGATCTACAACGACTTCTCGGGCTACAGCGACATCGCCATCGGTTCGGCGGCGATGCTGGGGTTCCGCATCCCCGAGAACTTCAACCGGCCCTACCTGGCGCGCAACGTGCGCGAGTTCTGGACCCGCTGGCACATCTCTCTCTCGACCTGGCTGCGCGACTACCTGTACATCCCCCTGGGGGGCAGCCGCAGCAAGACGACGCGCAACCTGATGATCACCATGCTCTTGGGTGGTCTCTGGCACGGGGCGGCCTTGAACTTCATCCTGTGGGGTGCCTACCACGGCCTGCTGCTGGTCTTCGCGCGCGGAGCTCCACGCCACGGCGACTCGCAGGAGACCTCTGCCGCCCGGGCGGTCCTGGCCCGCCTGGGGACCTTCCACCTGGTGCTCTTCGGCTGGCTGCTCTTCCGCGTCACCGGGTGGGAGAACTTCGTCCAGTACCTGGGAGGGATGGTGGAGCTCTCATCCGGAACTCGCCTGCACCCCTACCTGGGCGTGGTCCTGGGCTTGGCGGTCCTCGCCCACGTCTGCCCGCAGGGGCGCATCGAAGCCCTCGGCGAACGCTTCCGGGGCCTGCCGTCCCCGCTCCAGGGGGCCGTCTACGCCGCTTCGATCCTGCTCTTCTGCGGGCTGTCGATCGACAGCCCCGCCTTCATCTACTTCCAGTTCTGAACTGCCTCCCTTCAGTGTGCTTTCCCGGGGGCCTCTCGCCACAACCCCCCTACCACCAAGGACTTCGAGCTTCCTCCCCTGGGAGCAGGCCCCCACGCCCGCCGAGGGCAGTCGGCGGCGGGCCTGAGAGGGGGGGCCGCCAGTGGAACGCTGGCACCGGGGCGCCATGTGCACACTGAAGGGGGGCAGTTCACTCCAGTTCTGATTCCAGCTCCGAGGCGTCGAACGCCCTTTCCGGGATAAATTCAACTTCCTACCACCGGGTGGCCGAAATCGAGGCTGTTGCCTTGGGGGATAGCGGCACAGAGAGGTGGAATCATGGCTTGTTCGAGGAAGATCCGTGCGGGGATGGGGGTCCGTGCCTGGGGTGCGGTGCTCGTGCTGGCCGCCTGCTCCGGGGGGGGCGGATCCAGTAGCGGAATGGACTCCGGTAGCGGATCGGAGGGAGGCGAGGAGGTGCGCCGCGGCGAGATCGTGGCGCGGCTCGAGCTGGCCACACCCGCGGCCACGAGCTTCTTCGTCCAGGCCACCCTGCCGGTACCCCCCGGCACGCTCTGTGACGACAACCCCAAGGTCCCTCTGGCGGTCGTCAACCTCGGCGGGTTGACCGCCCCGACCCAAGTCGAGACCGTCACGCGCTACCCGCGGCGGGAGGACGGCGCGTCGGTGGTGGAGGTCATCTCGAGGGTGCGGCGCGATCCGGACCTCAAGCCGGGGGATCCGTTGGTGCTCTGGGTGGTGAAGAAGCCCCATCACGCGGCCGACATGCGCCTCGCGAAGACGGTGCGCTCGATGCTCGGCACCGGCGGCGCGATGACCCTGCACACGCGCGACGTCTTCGGCCACGACTACCGCGCCGACCTCTTCCGCAAGGTGATCACCCAGGATCCCACCGCGCGCAAGCTGCGCCAGGGCTCCTTGGTGCACGAGTACGCCCTGCACGAGGTGCTCGCCCCGGTCGAGCCCAAGGGCGGAGCGCAGGGCACCCTCTCACACCTGATGGGCGTCCACGCCTACGTCACCACCTACGACCGGGCGGAGTGGTTCCTGCTCGACCTGCACGTCCACAACGGCATGGACGGCCTCGATCCGGAGCACACCGAAGACGACGCCCAGAGGGAGCTCTTCTTCGAGGACCTGCGCCTGCGCCTGCCGAAGGGGTGGAAGGCGAGCGCGCTGCTGGAGCACCCCTCCGCTGGAGCGGGCTACACCTCCGGCGCCTGGAACGTCTACCCGCTGGTCAAGCCCCAGGCGAACGGGAAGTTGCACTGGATGCCGCGCCAAGGGCGCTTCGCACGTCGGCTGGTGGTGTACCGCGAAGGCCACAGGAGCGAGGCCGAGGCGGTCCTGCACAAGCACTACCTGGCGTTCTGCCGCCCCGGTACAGCGCGCGACGGTGATCTGCTCTGGTCCTGGTGGAACCCCGACACCCCGGTCTGGTTCCCCCAGGCGCAGCGCCTGCCCTCACTCGACTTCCTCAACGGCGATGCGCTGCGCGCTGAGCTCGAGGGGGAGTGGATCGCGCGCCGCGACCAGCTCGCCAGCGGCAGCACGGGGACCTACCCGCTGCAGAGCCCGGCCCTGGGTTGGGCCCAGCCCTGGGGCGTCGACTACGGCGGCATGACCGGCATGGACGAGATCAACGTCGTGGACGGCATGATCGAAGCCAGCGTCGGCTCGCGCGAGGGGTACCTCCTGGCCCTGCTCACGGCGCGCTGCTACATCGACCGCCAACCGACGGCCCTCTACTCGCGCACCGGGCGGCCGACGCGCTACGAGGATCTCCTGGTCACGGAGGGCTTCGGCGCCCCCTACGTCGACTGCAACGTCTACGTCACGCCACTCCCCCAGCCGGACCCCTTCGGGTTCACCACCGCGCCCACCTTCCAGGTCGATGCCGCCCTGGCCCAGGGCCGCGCCCCGAACTACCGCGACGAGCTCGACAGCTGGATGCCGATCGACATCCAGCACTACATCCGCCACACGCGCAACCTGAAGATCCTGGCCTGGCTGGGGAACGACTCGCTGGCGCGGGATCAGCTCGAGGCGGCGGGGGAGGTCTTCCGGCTGGGATTCCACGCCTACCGCAACTCCGCCTACGGCTACACCCAGAACACGGGCCTGCGCGCCAAGATGGACTACGTCGCGGAGTACCCGGGCATCGGGGTCGACTTCCAGCGCGGCGAGGGGTGGGGCACCGACGCGGCGGTGGCCGCCTACCTGCTCGGCAATGACGAGCTGCGCCAGCGCTATCGTCCCTGGTTCGCCCAGATCACGGACACGGTGGTGGCGGGGCAGTCGACCTGCACCGGGAACCTGATGGCGACCCCCATCGGCAAGCTCTTCGAGGGTCAGTACCGGGTGCGCTTCACGGCTCACGCGTCCTACGCGGACAACGCCCTGCGCGGGATCCAGCGCTCGGTGTTCGCGGGGGCCGACAACCAGCGAGCGGAGCAGCTGGGGCAGCTGCTCGTGCGCCACGCCTACGGGCAGATGTCACCCCCCTTCTGGAACGAGGAGTTCTCGCGGCCCTGGTTCTACATGGGCGTCGGGGAAGTGGACGGCGGGCAGGGCGAGTTCTGCACGGACGTTCCGGGGGAGGCCTTCGGGGACTACACCTGCAACATCTGGTTCTACTCCTCCTTGGCGTACGCCTACGAGGAGACCGGCGACGAGATGTTCCTCTACCGCGCTGCCGAGATGCTGGGCGGGGGAGACCTGCTCTCGCTATTGGAGGCACAGGGGACCTACAACCTGCAGACCACTGCAGCGTTGATCGCCCTGCTGCAAGAACATCCCGTGGAGTGACCTAGGGATCACTCCCGGGTTGCCTGGGAGGCGTTGACGGGGTGGGGATCCTCGGGGTGGGGATCCCCGCCTTCTGTCGTGCAGCGCTGACGGCAGCTCGACCCCTTGCGCGGCATCCCCCTCCCGGGACAATGTCCCCATCCGCGCTCCCGTGAGAACCCTCCTGCAAGCGCTGCGCCCCGGGTCGGTCCGGGTCCATCCCGCCGAAGTCGTCTCCCTGGCGGGGTGGCTCTTGGCCCTGGCGATCGTCGAGGGGCTCGGTCGCGGGATCCAGACCGACGCCGGCGACGCCTTGATCGTCGCGGGGCTCGGCGTCTTGGCCGCCGCGACCTACGCCGGGCACCGCCGCTACGACCTCTTCTGGACGCAGGCCCTGGCCCGGGTGGCGCGGGGTCTGGCGCACCGGACGCGTGCACTGGAGCCGACCTTCGGACTCGATCTGCGCGGGAGCCCGCCCCTGCCCCGGGCCGTGCCCTGGCTGCACCGACTCGCGGGTCCCGTGGCGCTGCTCCTGACGGGTTGGCTCTGGTGGCACCGGGAGAGCTTCCCCCACGGGCTACACACCGCGCCGGCCCCCCTCTACCTCTTGCGCCTGGCTGGTCTGGTCGCCCTCTGGGGGGCGCTGGTCGCGGGGTCCCTCTTGGGCCTGGCCTGCGGCCTGGGCTGGGTCCACGACCGGGCCCTCGCCACGGGGCGCGGGAGCACCCCGGTCGACGCGCGCCCCTGGGCGGTCCCCCTGGCGGTCTTCCTGCTCGGCGCGGGGGCGGCGCTCCTCTTGCCCGTGACCGTCCCGGTGGTCGCGATCTCGGTCACCTCGCTGGTAGCCATGATCCTGCTCCTCTTCTCGCCCGCGGAGCTCGAACTGGTCTGGCGGGACAAGCGGGGCGGGATCCGCGCCACCGCCTGGGGCCGAACCGCCCTCTCCTGGATGGTGGTGGGCGCTTGCCTGGGCGTCGCGCCCACGATCCTGACGCGAGGAGAGGACCTCTTCACCTCCAGCTCCGGGAGCGGCGCCACGATGCCGGTGACCGAGGTCCTGGGTAGCGCCTACGCCTGGTGCGCGAGCCTGGTGCTCTGCGCAGTGCTGTCGGGCCTGGTCCGACTGCAGCGGCGACGCAGGAGCTTCGTGATGGCCGCCTGCGCGGTGCCGCGGGTGCGGATCGAGGGGGAGGCCCTCACCACCGCGCTGCGCGCTGCGCTGTACCGGGCGGGTTGGCGGGTGAGCTCCGGCGAGGACCCCGCCGCCCCGGGGGAGGTGATCGCCCACCTCGACTCCGACGCGCTGCCGGCCGACCCCCTCTTCGGCCCGAGCTGGCCCCGGCGGGTGTGCCCCGATTGGCTCGCGAGCCCGGAAGGCCTCTCGGCCCTGGCTCGGCGGCGCACGCGCACCCTGCGGCGCAAGCTCCTGCGGGGCCTGCGGCGCGCCTGGAAGCGCGCCGCCACCCGCGAGTTCCAGCGCGGGCAGGGGTTCTGGCTCGCGCCCCACTACTGGTTCGTCAGCGGCCTGACCCGCGACGTCCCGGAGGGGGATCACCACCCCGGCGAGCCGGTCTTCGACGACCGCGTCGGCCCGGCGTTCGAGCACGTCCTGCCCTGGGCGGCGCGCGTCCACTTCCACCGGCTGATGAGCGACCTCGAGATCGATCTCGTCTTCGTGGAGGACGGCTTGGGGTGGCGCAAGGTGGCGGCCTTCCTGCGCACCCTCTTCGAGCTGCACGACCTCTTCGGCGGGAGCCAGCCCGCAGAGGACCGTCACTTCCAGGGGCTGGGAGGCGTGAGAGTGATCCTGCACGAGGCGGGGCTCGACTCCCCCTTCCGCTCGCCGACCTACCCCGAGCCGGACTACGAGGAGGTGGGCCGAGCCCGGGTGGCCCTGGTCTTCCGCGATCGGGGGGGCGACGAGCGCCGGGCGCCGGTGCCGCGGGGCTCGGACAGGCTCCCGCAACCGGTGACCCCCGGGATCTGAGCCGCTATCCTCGTCGCCCGCCATGAGCGACGACAAGATCATCTACCAGCTCCAGGACCTCTCCAAGTTCTACGACCAGCGTCAGATCCTGAAGGGAATCACCCTGGCCTTCCTCGAGGGGGCCAAGATCGGACTGATCGGTCTGAACGGCGTCGGCAAGTCGACCTTGCTGCGCATCATCGCCGGGGAGGACAGGGACTTCGAGGGCACCGCCAAGGTCGTCGGCGGCGAGTACTCGATCGGGCTCTTGGCCCAGGAACCGCCCCTCAGCGAGGAGAAGACGGTGGGTGGCAACATCGACGAAGCGGTCGACCACCTGCGGCAGATCGAGGCGCGCTACACCGAGGTGATGGGCCTCATGGGCGAGGCGGAGGGTGAGGAGCTCATCAAGCTCTCCGACGAGTACGACCGCCTCCAACACGAGATGGACAGCAAGGGGATCTGGGACATCGACAGCCGCTTGGAGCAGGCCGCCCACGCCCTGCAGGTCCCGCCGATGGAGCGCGACGTGAAGAGCCTCTCGGGTGGAGAGCGGCGGCGGGTCGCGCTCTGCAAGCTCCTGCTCGACCACCCCGACATCCTGCTGCTCGACGAGCCCACCAACCACCTGGATGCCGACTCGATCGCCTGGCTCGAGACGCACCTGGCGGACTACGAGGGCCTGGTGATCCTCATCACCCACGACCGCTACTTCCTCGACAACGTGGTCGGCTGGATGCTCGAGCTCGAGCGCGGCAGCGCGCGCCCCTACAAGGGCAACTACTCCACCTACCTGGAGCAGAAGCAGAAGGAGCTCGATCTCAAGCGCAAATCGGACGCGGCGCGGGAGAAGGTCCTGGCGCGCGAATTGGAGTGGATCCGGCGCACGCCGTCGGCGCGCACCAAGCGCTCCAAGGCGCGGCTCAAGCGCTATCAGGACCTCGCCACCCAGAAGGCCGAAGACCAGCTCGAGTCGGTGGAGCTGCGCATCCCCCCGGGACCGCGGCTGGGAGACAAGGTGCTCGAGGTGCACGGGCTCTCAAAGGGCTACGACGGACGCACCCTCTTCGAGGATCTCACCTTCGACGTCCCTCCCCAGGCCAAGCTGGGGGTGATCGGCGCCAACGGGCTGGGCAAGTCGACCCTGATGAAGATCGTCATGGGCACCGAGAGCGCGGACGACGGACGCGTGGAGGTCGGCTCCACGGTCGAGATCACCTTCATCGATCAGAGTCGCACGGTCCTGGACGACTCCAAGTCGGTCTTCGAGAACATCACCGGCGGCAACGAAGTCCTGCCCTTCGGCACTCGCACCCTCGATTCCCGGGCCTACGTGGCGCGCTTCAACTTTCGCGGCGAGGATCAGCAGCGACTGGTGGGCGAGTGTTCGGGGGGGATGCGCAACCGCGTGGTGCTGGCCAAGATGCTGCGCGAGCCCGCCAACCTGGTGATCATGGACGAGCCCACGAACGACCTCGACCTGGACACCCTGCGGGTGCTCGAGGAGGCGATCCAGCACTACCCCGGGTCGATGATCATCGTGACCCACGACCGCTACTTCCTGAACCGCGTGGCGACCCACATCCTGGCCTTCGAGGGGGACACCGTGGTCAACTTCCACCACGGGGACTACGAGTCCTACCGCGAATGGCGCCTGGCGCGCGGGGACGATCCGGACGCACCCAAGGGCCCCCACCGCAAGTTCGCTCGGCGCTAGCAGGGCTACGGCGAGGAGGACTCCACCCCCATCGCCTTGGCCAGGTCCACCTCGGACCGCGCGCAGGCATCCAGGAGGACCGCTTCGAAGCGGCTGGTGACGTCCCCCCAGGCGTAGCGCGTCCGGGCCAGCTCCCGCGCTCGCACGCCCCAGCGCCGGCGGCGCTCCGGCGAGCCCACGGCGATCCCGAGGGCATCGATCCAGGCCTCCAAGTCCCCCTCGGGCGCCAGGAGGCCCGCCTCGTCGGAACCGACCAGCGCCTCGTAGCGCGGGGTGTCGCAGGCCATCACCGGCAGGCCGGAGGCCAGGGCGCGCCGCACGCGCCAGCCGGCGACGTCGTCGCCGGTCTCGGGCACCAGCAGCAGGGTCGCGGCCCCGAAGAGACCGGGCAGCTCCGCGCGAGGTGGGGTCGCGCACCAGTGCACCTGGGCCCCCACCCCCAGTCGGTCCGCCAGGGTGCGCAAGCGGCGGCGTTCCGGACCGTCGCCGGCGATCACCAGGGCCCAGTGGCCGGTGCGCCCCGCGCCGGCCGCGAAGGCGCGGATCACCAGGCCCACCCGCGTTCCGGCGTCGAGCCGACCGACGTAGAGCAGCACCCGCCCGCGCACCCCGTGGCGCCCGAGCAGATGGGTGGTCAGCCCGGGGCGATAGCGGGTGAGGTCGACGCCCGGGGGCACCACCTCGATCTCGTCACCCCGATAGCCGCGCTCGACCAGTTGATCCCGGGCGACGGCGTCGAGGGCCACCACCCGCGCGGCCTGCCGCGCCACCGCGCGCCCCCAGAGGCTCTGCCCCAGCCAGCGCAGGAAGCGCGCGAAGCGGGGGATGCGCGGCGGGACTCCCTGCTCCACCAGGACCAGGGGCACCTCCAGGCGCCGCGCCGCTTGGGCGCCCCTCCAGGCCGCCGGGGAGCGGGTGTCGTAGGCGACGACCACGTCGGGCCGGAAGTCGATCAGCCCGCGCCGGGTCCCCCACTGCTCTTCTGCGCCTCCGCCCGCAGCGCCGGGCCTTCCCTCCGGGGGAGCTCCGAAGCCGCACACCGTGTGTCCCCGGTCGAGAAGCTCGCGGGCGATCGACGCAGGGTGCCCCTCACCCCCGCGCGTCAGGCGGAAGGGATCGACGACCAGGGCGATGCGCAGGGCTCGGACCATGGTGAGACACTTCCACAGTGGAATAGCCGGAGACGGCTGGCGATCGAACCGCCCTCCGACTCCGACGAATCAAGCCTACGCCGCCCAGTTCGCCCGCGACGGATCGGGGGGGGAGAAGATCTTTCCCCCCGATTCGAGACGAAAGCGCGGCATTCATCCTCATGCAGAGACCCTGGATGCCGAGAACGGAAACTGCCGTCGTCCTCTCCCGACGAAGCCTCTCCCATTCCCCAATCGAATGCGTTCTCCGTATAGCCCCCTACCCGGGTCGGGCCCGCCGATGCGTGGGATCTTCATCGATCGCTGGGGGACCCTCTTGGAGCTCCCCGAGAGTGGTTTCGCCCGCGGCTTCGATCCCACCGCCTTCACTCCCGGTGCTCTCGACGCTCTCTTCCGTGCCGGCCAGTTGGGGTGGAACCTGTACCTGATCGGGAACGAGGAGGCGGTCGCCTTTGGCCGTCTCGATCTCGAACGCTGGCAGGGCATCGAGCGCGACCTCCTGGAACACCTGCGATCCCACGGGATCCCGATCCAGCGCAACTACGCCTGCACCGACCATCCCGAGGGGGTCGCCCCCCACGACAAGGACTCGGTCTTCCTGCTCCCCAACACCGGCTGTCTCTACCACGCCGCTCAGGTCGACGGCATCATCCTCGACCAGAGCTGGGTGATCGGCGACAGCACGACCGAACTGGTCGCCGGATGGCGTGCCAGTTGCCGACTGGCGGGGGTTCGCACCGGACTGGGAGTCTCCGACGCCCAGTTTCCGGTGGACCCGGAGATCACTGCCGACGACCTCGCCCGAGTTCTGGGTGAGATCACCTCCGACGAACACGCACCCCGCCGCTAGCCGGGCGGGCGCGGTCCCCCTCGCGCCCTCCCGCGTCTGCCCCCCGGCCCTACCCCACAGGGTCGGGGGGCCTTTCCTTTGCGGACTGCCCCCTTTCCGTGGGCATCCACGGCGGCGAGTGGCGGCTCCCGGGGCTCGACCCCCCCTGTGGACTGTCCCAGGACGGCTGGCCGCCGGGCGCCCGTCGGCGCCCCTCTGCGTGGGGCCTCAGCCACGGGGTGGCGCTCGAATCCCTTGGCAGCACTGGGGTTACGGCGAGGTGCCTGGAGGAGAGCACAACGAAGGGGGGCAGTTCGGAGGACTTCCGATCTCCAGGTCAAGCTCCCCCGGGGGCATCCGACGATACCGAAGGGAGACCTCTCGTCCCCCTCGACCCCACCATCCCTCCGATGCCTCGTACCCAGCGCACCCTCCACGCCCTCGCCCTGCTCCTCCCGCTCGGGATGTCCGCCGCTGCCCAGGAGCAGCCGGCTTCCCTCGGCCGGCCCGATACGGCCAGGGTCGAGGTGCTGAAGGGTCGAGCACGCCTGCTGACTCCGGAGGAGGGGGAGCGCTTCCTCTCGCGCTCCAAGCCCGCCACCGTCAGCGGTCGCGTTCACGTCGAGCTCCCCGCCGGTGCCCAAGTGCGGGTCTCCTGGCTCGACCGCGCCAGCCTGCAGCTCTGGGGTCCGGCGGCGATCGAGTGGAACGCGCGCGCCCAGGCTCCGGCGCAGGGTCAGTCGCCCCTGCCGCTGGTGGCCCCCGGCGAGTTGGAATGGACGATCCTCGACCTGGGGTGGATCGACTTCGAGGTGCGCCGCGGCGTGCACGTCCTGCGGATGCCGGGGGACTGGAGGGCGGAGGTCCCGCGCGGAGCGTTCCAGTTGAGAGGGCTCCCTCACGGTCCCCTGGAGCTCTACCACCAGGCTGGACAGACGCTGACCCTCACCTGGCTGGGAGAGCTCGGCCGGGCACGCCCGCCGATCTTCGTGCGCGCGGGGTCGCGCCTGCGGATCGACCAGCCCCCGCCGGCGCGCACCGATCACGGAGGCTCGGCCCGCAGCTGGTCGCAGGTCGAATGGCCCTGGAGGGACGAGGTGGACTCGCCCGCCGACCGGGCCGAGCGCGCGGAGCTGACGCGGGAGACGAACGTCTACGAGGGCTACCCGACCCTCGACCGCGGCGCGGCGGGACCGGTGACCAGCGTCAAGGGGTTCGCCGACCCCTCCGAAGTGGCAGCACAGGTCGAAGTCGTGGGTGGGGAACCGGAACAGACCGCAGTGGACGAGGTGGGAGCTCCCCCGGTGCCCTCGCCGGTGGAAGCCCCGACGCCCACCCCCCTCTCCCCCATCACGGGCAAGGTCGCTCCCCCGAAGCCGCGCGAGGAGACTGAGCCGAGGCTCCCCAACCCGCCCCCCGTCCAAGAGCCCGACCCCGAGCCGGCGCCGCGCGGGGAGCCCTACGACGCCGCACAGTGGCGGGGGCTCCTGCGCAGCGAGCTCAGCGACAGCGGAGCGGTGGCGGTGCAGAAGGGGCGCGGAGTCGAGGTGCGGGTCTTCCCCAGCGGCCGCTACAAGGTCTTCGTGGACGCCCTCGCGAAGGAGGGAGCCTGGTGCTTCGGGCCGGATCGGGACTACTTCCTCCAGCCGGGTGCGGTGGCGGTCTTCGAGCTGGACGGACGGCTGAAACTGCGCTTCGGACGCATCGACGAGAGCGAGCCGATCACGGGCCGGCCCCCCTTCACGGCGTTGGCCCGCTAACCTGGGAGCATGCCCCGGGAAGAGCCCCCTCGTCCCCGGCGTCTCGTGCGCAAGCTCGCCCTGGCGGCGATCTCCCTGGTCGTCCTCGACCAGGCTCTGCAGTGGAGCGTGCTGCGCGACGGGGAGTTCCTCGGGGTCAGGATCGCGCCCTTCGGTCGACCGCTCTTCTCTCGGACCCAGGAGCACTTGCTCGAGAAGTTCGAGGAGCAGCTCGCCGATCCCACGGGGTTCGAACGCCACTCGGTCTTCGACTCCGACCTCGGCTGGTGCCCGCGAGCGGGGATGCGCCGGGGCGGACGCACGTACGACTGGGCGGGAGCGCGCATCGGCTTGGCTCCCCTGCCGCGGGAGCGCGCTTCGGATGAACGACTGGTCGCCCTGGTGGGCTGCTCCTTCACCGAGGGGCACGAGGTCGCGGACCACCAGAGCTGGGCCGCGCTGCTGGAAGCGGATCCTCACGGCCTGCGGATCGCCAACTTGGGCGTCGGTGGATACGGCGTCGATCAGGCGCTCTTGCGCGCCCGACGGGACGCCCTGCGCCTCGAGCCCGCGGAGGTCTGGCTGGGCTTCTTCCCCGGCGGCGCCCTGCGCGTGACGACCCAGTTTCCCCCGATCCAGAGCAAGTGGCGCGCACGCGGGGTGCTCTTCAAGCCGCGCTTCCTGCTCGGGGAGGACGGATCCCTCGAGCTCGTCCCCTCGCCGGCGCGCGAACCGACGGACGTCCCCCGCCTGTTGCGCGACCCGGCGGCGCTCTTCGGAGCGCTGCGCTGCGGCGATGCGTGGGTGCGCCGGGCGCCCGCGGCGTACGCCCCGCGCGGCTCCCACTGGGTCCACTACTCCGCGTTCGCGCGCCTGCTCACGACCTGGTACGAGCACGGGGGCCGCCAGGTCGTGCCCCGGCTGCGCGACACCGGGGACGAGGTGTACCGCCTGCAGCGCGCCCTGATCCTCGGCCTGCGCGACGAGGTGGCCGGCAGCGGAGCGCGCTTCCGCGTCGTGGTCCTCCCCTCCGCACCCGACCTCGCCCAGCACGCCCGCGACGGCCGGGGCTACTGGGGGGCACTGCTCGAGGAGCTGAACGCAGCCGGCATCGAGGTGCTCGACCCCTCAGCGCGGCTGCAAGCCGCCGGCGGAGCGGACGAGCCCTCCCTCTGGATGCCCGGTGGGCACTACAGCCCCGCGGCCAACGCACTGGTCGCCGAAGAGATCGCCCAGAACTGGCTGTAGCCGGCGCTCAGCCCTTGGCCAAGCGCTTGCGCAACCAGCTCGCGCGCAGCTTGTCGCGCTCGGAGACGTCGAGCAGGGAGACCTCGTCACCGGAGTTGCTCAGGGCCTGCAGGTGCCCCTTCTGCACCTGGATCCCCAGCTCGTTCAAGGTCGTCAGCGAAGGGCCGTCGAAGAGACCCAGGTGCACCCCCAACCGCAGATTGGAGAGGTGCGCCAATGCCCCCTCGGTGGGCATCGCGCGGGCGGCCTGCAAGAGTCCCAAGGAGCGATGGACGCGGTCCACCAGGGGCGTGCGCTGCTCGTCGAGGAGCACCTCGCGCACCTGCCGCTCGAAGGCCACGATCTCCGGCACCAGGGCCTGGAGATCGTCGATCAACTGGGTCTCGCTGCGGCCGAGGGTGATCTGGTTGGAGATCTGGTACAGGTCGCCCGCCGCCCGACTCCCCTCCCCGTGCATGCCGCGCACCGCCAGGCCGGTGCGCTGGGCGGCGTTGAAGACCTTCTCCAACTCCGCGCGCACCAACCCCAGGGCGGGCAGGTGCAGCATCACCGAGGCGCGCAGACCGGTGCCCACGTTGGTCGGGCAGCCGGTGAGGTACCCGAGACGCCCGTTGTGGGTGTAGGAGAGCCGGCCCTCCACGTACCGATCCAGGACCTGAGCGCGCCGCCAGGCCAGCGACAGGTCGAAGCCGGCGGCCAGGGCTTGCAGGCGCAGATGGTCCTCCTCGTTGACCATCACCGAGACCGTCTCCGTCTCCCCGAAGGCCAGGGCGCGACCCACCGGCACCCCCCCCTCCTCCGGGCACAGGTCCCGGCTGACGAGGTTGCGCTCCCGGAGCAGGAGGCGCAGCACGGGTGTGGCCTCGGACAGGGGCACCCACCAGGTCTCGCCGTCGATCTTGGCGTCGATCAGGACGGTGCGCGCCTGATCGAAGATCTCGATCGCCTGCTCCTGGCCGAGACGCGCCATGAAGGGGTAGCCGTCGAGGTTGCGGGCCAGGCGCACGCGACAGGACACCACCACGTCGACGTCCGGTCCGTCGGAGTGCAGCCAGGCCGCCACCCGGGGAGCTAGGGAGCGGGAGTCGATCGGCGAGTAGACCACTGGGGTTCTAGATGAGTCTCGTGCCGCGCCCACGCCGGACGCGAAGCCCGTTTATAGCCCAGGCCTTGCGCGTGAAGAACCCCGCAGCCATCTTCCCCGCGGATGTTGACGTTCGACGAAGCCCACATCGCCCCGGCGCAGCTGGGGAACGTGCGTGCGGACAGGGAGCGCCAGCCCCCGATCCCCCTCCTCCGGCCCTCCAGGTAACGACTCGGCGCCTGCATGCCCCACTCACGACGTTCGATCCTGGGGGTCCTCTTCCTGACCGTGTTCCTGGACATGGTGGGCTTCAGCATCATCTTCCCGCTGCTGCCCGCCATGCTCGACCACTACCTGGCGCTCGACGGGCCGGGGTGCATCATCGGCCGGCTGCGGGACCTCTTCGGGCGGGTGACGCAGGACGAGTGGGCGCTGGCGGCGCTGATGGGCGGGGTCCTCGGTTCCCTGTACTCGGTGCTGCAGTTCTTCCTGGCGCCGGTCTGGGGAGCCCTCTCCGATCGGGTGGGCAGGCGGCCACTCCTGCTGCTCACCCTCGCGGGCACGGCCGGCTCCTACCTCCTGTGGGTCTTCGCCGGCCGCTTCTGGGTGTTGCTCCTGGCGCGCATGCTGGGGGGGGCGATGGCGGGCAACATCTCGATCGCCTCGGCGGCGGTGGCGGACACCCACCCGGGAGCCCAGCGGGCCAAGGGGATGGGTGTCCTGGGCGCGGGGATCGGCTTGGGGTTCGTGGTGGGGCCCGCCCTCGGAGGGCTTGCGGCCGGGTGGTCGCGCTCGTTGGACTGGAGCGCTCTGGGCCCGGGCCTCAACCCCTTCAGCGGCTGCGCGGCCCTGGCGCTGCTGCTCTCCCTGGTGAACCTGGCGTGGGCGGCGCGGCGTTTCCCCGAGACGAACACGAATCGCGAAGCCCTCCCTCCGGCCCCGCACATCAAACGCCACCCGTTGCGCTCCCTGCGAGCGATCGATCGCCCGGGGGTGCGGCGTGCGAGCGGCTCCTACTTCCTCTACCAGATCGCCTTCGCGGCGATGGAGTTCACCCTGGTCTTCCTGGCGGTGGAGCGCCTGGGGTACAGCGAGCGCCAGAACGCCTGGATGTTCGTCTTCGTGGGGCTCTTGATGGTCGCCGTTCAGGGCGGCGCGATCCGACACCTGGTGCCGCGGCTCGGTGAGCGGCGCCTGGGGCTGGCGGGGATGGCCCTGACCCCACCGGGATTGCTGCTGGTGGGCGCGGCGGGGAGCTCGCTCACGCTCTACCTGGGGTTGACCCTCCTGGCGCTGGGCAGCGCCCTGGTGATGCCCTGCTATTCGTCCCTCGTCTCACGCTACTGCCCGGAGGAGCGCCAGGGGCTGGCCCTGGGGATCTTCCGCTCCCTCGGATCCGCCGCCCGCGCGGTGGGGCCCCTCCTGGGGGGGATCCTCTACTGGCGTTTCGGCAGCTGGGGGCCCTACTACGTGGGGGCGGTGGTGATCCTGGTCCCCCTGGCGCTCTCCCTGGGGCTGCCGCCGGTCCCGGGGGAGGCTGCGCCCCGCAAGAGCTCCTACTGAACGCGGGAGCCCGTCTCGCGGAACTCCTCGCTCTTCTCGGCCATCCCCGCCTCCAGGGCGGACTCGGCGTCCAGTCCCCGCTCCGCGGCGAAGGCGCGCACCTGCTCGGTGATCTTCATCGAGCAGAAGTGGGGCCCGCACATCGAGCAGAAGTGGGCGCGCTTGGCGCCTTCGGTGGGCATCGTCTCGTCGTGGTAGGCGCGCGCGGTCTCGGGGTCGAGGGACAGGTCGAACTGGTCCTCCCAGCGGAACTCGAAGCGCGCCCGGGAGAGGGCGTCGTCCCACTCCTGTGCCGTGGGGTGCTCCTTGGCCAGGTCGGCGGCGTGGGCTGCGATCTTGTAGGCGATCACCCCCTCCTTGACGTCCCGGGCGTCCGGCAGCCCCAGGTGCTCCTTGGGGGTCACGTAGCAGAGCATGGCGGTCCCGTACCACCCGATCAGGGCCGCGCCGATCGCCGAGGTGATGTGGTCGTAGCCCGGAGCGACGTCGGTGACCACCGGGCCCAGGGTGTAGAAGGGGGCCCCGTGGCAGAGCTCCACCTGGCGCTCGACGTTCTCCTTGATCTTGTGCAGCGGCACGTGCCCGGGGCCCTCGATGATGACCTGCACGTCGTGCCGCCAGGCGCTCTGGGTCAGCTCCCCCAGGACCTCCAGCTCGGCGAACTGCGCTTCGTCGTTGGCGTCGGCGATGCACCCCGGCCGCAGGCCGTCCCCCAGGCTGAGGGCCACGTCGTAGCGGCTGACCAGCTCGCAGATCTCCTCGAAGTGGGTGTAGAGGAAGTTCTCCCGGTGGTGCGTCAGACACCACTGCGCCAGGATCGAGCCGCCGCGTGAGACGATGCCGGTCACGCGTCGCTCGGTCAGGGGCACGTGGCTCAAGAGCAGGCCGGCGTGGATCGTGAAGTAGTCCACGCCCTGCTCGCACTGCTCCTCCAACGTCTCGAGGAAGGTCTCGATCGAGAGCTCCTCGATGCGCCCCCCCACCTTCTCCAGGCACTGATAGATCGGCACGGTACCGATCGGCACGGGGGAGTTGCGCAGGATGTGCTCGCGGGTGGCGTGGATGTCGTCCCCGGTCGAGAGGTCCATCACCGTGTCGGAGCCCCAGCGGATCGCCCAGCGCAGCTTCTCCACCTCCTCGGCGATCGAGCTGGAGACGGCGCTGTTGCCGATGTTGGCGTTGATCTTCACCAGGAAGTTGGGACCGATGATCATCGGCTCCAGCTCGGGGTGGCAGCGGTTGGCGGGCAGGACCGCCCGACCGGCGGCGATCTCGGAGCGCACGAAATCCGCCTCGCAGCCTTCGCGCTCGGCGACGAAGCGCATCTCCTCGGTGATCACTCCGCGCCGGGCGTAGTGCATCTGGGTCACCCTCCCCCCCTCTCCCGGATCGCGCCCCGCTATCCACGGCTCGCGCAGCGCGGAGAGCCCGCCCTGGGGGAGCTCGAAACCGGGCCCGGTGCAGTCGTACAGGTCGATCGACGGCTGCCCGTCCCCCAGCTCGACGCGCCGCTTGGGCACGCGCAAGAGGTGCCCGTTGTGCTCGATCTCTACGTGGACCTTCGACGAACGCGGGAAGGTCTCGAACGGAGGGGGCTGACCCTCCTGGGGAGGTGCTTGACGGGTCATCGCGCTTTCCTACGCCGGTATTGTCCGGATCAGGTTCCAGGGGTGCCTCTCAGGTCTCCGGTCGGAGCCGCCCCCAGCGGAGCGACTATCCTAGCCCGAACTGCTAACGAGCGTTCGCACCAGTGCGCGCCAAGTTCGCCGTGGCGCACGAATCGGTGCCGATCGGCGCGCAGGCGGGGGCCGCTGTGTCCCGTCGAGCACCGAGCGGCGCCGATTCGTACGCCACGGCGGACTCGGGGTGTGCTGGGGTGGACGCTCGTGCGTCGTGCGGGCTACCCCGACGCGGCGCGCTGCCGGTCGAGAGCCGCTTGGAAGATCGACCGCAGCTCGGCGGTGAAGAGCACCATCCGCACGGGACCGAGATCGGGAAAGCGCGCCAGCCCCTCCCCCAGGGCAGCGAGCGCCACCTGGGCGGCCTCCTCGGGGGGGTAGCCGTAGATCCCGCAGGAGATGGCGGGGAAGGAGAGGGTGACCAGCCCGTGGCGCGCCGCGAGCTCGAGGCTCGCGCTGTGGCAGGCGGCCAGGAGCCGCGCCTCCCCCGCACCACCTCCCCGCCAGACGGGGCCCGCGCTGTGGATCACCGCCCTGGCCGGCAGGTCGTGGCCCTCGCTGATGGCGGCCTCGCCGGTGGAGATGCCCCGCGGGTAGCGGCGCCGCAGCTCCTCGAGGAGCTCCGGCCCCGCCGCGCGGTGGATCGCGCCGTCGACCCCTCCGCCTCCGCGCAGGGACTCGTTGGCGGCGTTGACGATGGCGTCCACCGCTTCCAGCGTCAGGTCGCCTTGGACGCATTGGATCCGGTCGAAAGGAGTGCTCATGGATGTCCGATTCAGCACACTGAGTGCGTGACCTCCCAAGATACCGTCGACCTGGCCGTCATCGGCGCCGGCATCGTCGGACTGGCGACCGCCAAGGCCCTGCTGGAGGCGCGCCCCGGCCTCTCCCTGCTGGTGCTCGAGGCCGAGGACCGCGTCGCCGCCCACCAGACCGGCAACAACAGCGGGGTGATCCACTCCGGCCTCTACTACCGGCCGGGAAGCCTCAAGGCCACCCTGTGCGGCGAGGGGCGCGAAGCCCTCTACCGCTACTGCGCGGAGCGGGAGATCCCCCACGAGCGCTGCGGCAAGCTGGTGGTCGCCACGCGCCCCGAAGAGCTCCCGCGGCTGGAGGAGCTGGAACGGCGCGGCCGCGCCAACGGCCTGGTGAACCTGGAGCGCCTCGACGGCGCCGGGATCGAGGAGCGGGAGCCGGCGGTGGCGGGTATCGCGGGGCTCTTCGTGGGGGACACCGGGATCGTGGACTTCAAGGCTGTCGCCGAAGCCTACGCCCAGGACGTGGTCGACGCCGGAGGCGAGGTGCGGCTCGGCTCCGCCGCGGGGGAGATCGAGGACAGCGGCAGCCACTTCCGCATCCAAACCCCCGCAGGAGCCGTGGAGGCGCGCCATCTGGTGAACTGCGCCGGCGCCCAAGCGGACCGGGTCGCGCGGCGCGCGGGCCACGAGAGCACCTGCACCATCGTGCCCTTCCGCGGCGAGTACATGCTGATCCGCCCGGAGCGGGCCCACCTGGTGAGGAACCTCGTCTACCCGGTGCCGGACCCGCGCTTCCCCTTCCTGGGGGTGCACTTCACCCGCCGCATCGAGGGGGGCATCGAGGCGGGGCCGAACGCGGTCCTGGCCCTGCACCGCCACGGCTATCGCTGGCGGGACGTCAGCCCGCGGGACTGCCTGGACTTCGTCCGCACACCGGGGTTCTGGCGCATGGCGCGGCGCTACTGGCGCACCGGATTCGGGGAGGCGTGGCGCTCCCTCTCCAAGCGCGCTTTCACCCGCGCCCTGGCCCAGCTCCTGCCCGAGATCCGCGCCGAGGATCTGGCCCCGGGGGGGGCGGGGGTGCGCGCCCAGGCCCTGGATCCCGATGGACGGCTGGCGGACGACTTCCGGGTCGTGGAGGCGCCGGGCGCCTACCACGTGCTCTGCGCACCCTCCCCCGCGGCCACGGCTTCCCTGGCGATCGGCCGCCACATCGCCGAACGCGCCGGCGTCCACCTCGACCTGTGAGCCCATTCGCGACGCACCGTGATCCGCGGTAGGCTCGGCACCCGAGATCACCGATGAGCTCGGCCAGACCCCGACGACGCAAGCAGGCCATGGCGCGCGCGCGCGCGGCTCGACGGGCGGCGCGCCACTGGGCGGAGCTCCCCGACGAGGAGTTGCTCGACTGGCGCCTGTGCGATCTGGGTCTGGCGATCGAGGGGACCGCCATCGAAGCGCGCGTGGAGCGCTTGCACGAGGAGCTGGAGCTCAAGGGTCTGCGCTTCCGCCCCTACGCCTGGCTCTCCACCGACTGGTTCACCCCCGACCAGGCCACCGGCTTCGCGGTGCCCTTCTTCCTGGCCCACCCGCGCCTGGCGCGGCTGGAACGCAACCAGATGCTCGAGGTGGAGGGCGGGACCAACGAGTGGTGCCTGAAGATCATGCGCCACGAGACGGGGCACGCCATCGACAACGCCTACCGACTGCACCGCAAGAAGCGCTGGCGCGAGATCTTCGGGCGCTTCTCCGAGCCCTACCAGGACTCCTACACCCCGGATCCGCACAGCCGCGAGTACGTCCTGAACCTGGACTACTGGTACTCCCAGAGCCATCCAGCGGAGGACTACGCCGAGAGCTTCGCGGTCTGGCTCGACCCCGCCTCGCACTGGCGCCGTCGCTACGCGGAGTGGCCCGCACTCGCCAAGCTGGAGTTCATCGACGAGCTGATGAGCGCTGTCGCCGATCGACCGCGCGTGGCGGGCGGCCGCGGCCGCGTGGAGCCGGTCAAGGAGCTGCGCGTGAGCTTGCGCGAGTACTACCGCCGCAAGCGCGCGGTCTACGGCCTCGACACCACCACCCCCGACCTGGACAACCGCCTGAGGAGCCTCTTCTCCCCCGATGGGGGCTACGGCGGCGCAGCGGCCTTCCTGCGCAAGCACCGCCGGCGCCTGGTGGCCAGCGTCGCGCGCGCCACGGCCCAGCACCGTTACTTGATCGACCACGTACTGCGCGAGATGATCCTGCGCTGTCGGATCCTCCGCTTGCGCCTGACGGGCGCCGAGCGCCATGCCCTGCTGGAGGCGGGCGCACTCTTGACCTCCCTCACGATGCAGTTCCTCTACGGCGGCCATCCCCGCTATCACCGATGAGACGCCTGCGCATCCTGGTGCTGATGCACCAGGACCTGGTCCCTCCCGACTCCCTGGAGGGGCACAGCGAGGAGGAGATCGAGAGGTGGAGGATGGAGTACGACGTGCTCGGCGCCCTGCGACAGCTCGGGCACGAGGTGCGGCCGTTGGGAGTCGCCGACGAGCTCTTGCCGATCCGCCAGGCGATCGCGGGCTTCCGCCCGCACATCTGCTTCAACCTCTTGATGCACTTTCACGATGCGGGGGCCTACGACTCGGCGGTGGTGTCGTGGTTGGAGTTGATGCGCATGCCCTACACCGGCTGCAACCCACGCGGCCTGCTCCTGGCCGGCGACAAGGCCCTGGCCAAGAAGATCCTGAGCTACCACCGCATCCGCGTCCCCCGCTTCGCGACCTTCCCGCGCGGGCGCGAGGTGTCCAGGCTGCCGGCCAAGCTGCAGTTCCCCCTCTTCGTCAAGTCCACCAGCGAGGACGCCTCGACGGGCATCAGCCAGGCCTCGATCGTGCGCGACCTGGAGGCCCTGCGGGAACGGGTGGACTTCGTGCACCGTCGCGTGGGCACCGCCGCCATCGCCGAGGAGTACATCGAGGGTCGCGAGCTCTACGTCAGCGTGCTCGGCAACAAGCGCCTGGAGGTCTTCCCGGTGTGGGAGCTCTTCTTCGACAGCCTGCCGGATGGGGCGCCGGCGATCGCCACCTCGCGCGTCAAGTGGGACCTGGACTACCAGCGCAAGATCGGCCTGCGCGCCGGCCCCGCCGAGGACTTGGCCCCCGAGGTATCCGCTCGCATCCAGCGCCTGGTGCGGCGCATCTTCCGGGCCCTCGAGCTCTCCGGCTTCGCGCGCGTGGACTTCCGCATGGACGAGCAGGGCCAGGTCTGGGTCCTGGAGGCCAATCCCAACCCCGACCTGTGTCTGGGGGAGTACTTCGCCGAGTCGGCGGAGGTGAACGGATACGGCTACTGCGCGCTGGTACAGAGGATCCTCAACCTGGGCCTGCGCTACAAACCGGCCTGGATGGGTTGAAGGCACTGCGCTACCCATGCACCCCCTGATCTACGCGGAATTCGAGCGCATCTGCGCCGAGCGCGGCGCATCCGGACGCGTGCTCGAGATCGGCAGCCTGCCGACGGACGACAGCCTGTTGCGCCTGCGCGCGCTGGCCGGCGCCGACGAGAAGGTGGGCATCAACCTCGACGGTCCCCACGACTGCGGGGACTTCCGCATCCTGCGGGGCAACGCCAACGACATGGACTGCTTCGAGGACGCGTCCTTCGACGTGGTGCTGTGCAATGCCACCCTGGAGCACGACTCCCGCTTCTGGAGCACGATCGAGGAGATCCGGCGCGTGACCCGCTCCGGAGGCCTGATCGCCATCGGGGTCCCGGGCTTCCTGCGCCACCGCCGCTGGTCGCGCTTCCAGCGCCGCCTGCGGCGTGCCCCCCTGATCGGCCGGCTGGCCAAGCGTCCGTGGCTCGGCGGTCTCTTCTCCGGGACCCTCACCTTCGAGGTGCACGCCGTTCCGAACGACTACTACCGCTTCTCCGTCGCGGCGGTGGAGGAGATCCTCCTCGCGGGCTGCCGCGAGATCGAGGTGCGCACCCTACTCATGCCGCCGCGCATCGTGGGTTCGGGTATCAAGCAGTAGCGCGACTCGATCGGCGCGGCGTCGACACTGCGGAATACCCTCACGAAAACCCTCACTTGGGGAGGGGTTTTGGCCTTACTCAATCCACACGCTAGATAGGACCGAAAAGGCCAGTAGGAAGAACTCCTGTCACTTCGAAGAGGTCCAATGCCTATAGCCATTGGGTAGTCTGGACTTCTCGTTCCCGATCCACCTCCACCCGACCCTCCCACACGAGGTGCAGCTGTGAAAAAGCGATCCATCCTGCAAGTAGCCCTGATCATCGGTGCGAGCGCGGCCTTGGCCGACTGGGCGGCAGCCCAGGGGTGCTGAGGCGGAGGAGCACCCGCCGGTGGCGGGTACGGTGGTCCTTCGGGTGGCGGCGGCGGCGGCGGAGGCGGCGGCAGCACCGGCGGTGGCGCGGGAGGCCCCGGTACGGGAGGTGGGCCCGCAGGTCCCGGTCCCGCCCAACCCCCGTCTTGGGGCACCCCCTCGAGCCCCGGCGGCCTCCTGGGCCCCGGACCCGGTGGGCTCGAGAACCCCTACACCGTCGACGACCACGAGGCGATCGACGACGCGGGAGCCTGGCAGCTCTGGTGGCAGTTCAACAAGGACCTCTACCTGCGTTACGGCCACCTGCAGAGGGCTGCGGGAGGAACCGGTAGCGACGACTTCTTCCTCGGCCGAGGCCAGACGTACCAGGTCCTCGGCGGTCGCGTCGACCGCGAGCTGGTCGACCAGAAGATCGCGCCCTTCATCCTGAGCTCGATCCAGGAGGGTGGCACCAACGAGTTCATGCGCAACGCGCTGCTCGCGATCGCCAAGATCGGCGGGGAGAAGCACCGCAATCGCTTCGAGTTCATCCTCAACTGGTATCTCGTCAAGGACAACACCAACCCCGAGATGCTGCGCGTGGCCCCGGTGGCCCTGGGGGTGCTGCAGAGTCGCGCCAACTACAAGACCCTCTCCTCCCTGCTCCGCGACGACGAGCACGGACGGGAGATCCACGGCGGTCCGATCGACGTCAACACGCGCGCCTTCGCCGCCTACGGCATGGCCCTGATCGGTGCCCAGAGCGGTGACCTCGAGTTGCGCACTGAGATCGTCAAGGATCTGGTGAGCTTGCTCGAGGAGCCGAACAGCGACACGAACGAGCTCAGGGTGGCCGCCATGGTCTCCCTGGGCCTGGTCCCCCTCGAGGTGATCGAGGACGTGGTGGTCTGCTACTGCGGCAAGTGCAAGGTCGACGACCCCCACACCTCGCTGCAGGCACAGGTCACCTACCTGCTGCGCTACTTCACCGCCGACCGCGAGTTCGATCCGGTGCTGCGGGCCCACACCGCCACCACCCTGGGACGGCTGATCGAAGCGCGTCCCAAGGGCATGACCATGCGCCTGAAGGAGGTCGTGGCCGAGTTCCTGATCGAATCCCTGGCGAAGTACGCGCGTCAGCCCTCCGAGGTGAAGTGCAGCGCTGTGCTGGCCCTGGGTCTGATCGGTGACGCCGACGAGGACGAGGTCGATCGCTGGATCCGCTGGGCCCTCAACCGCTCGGCGCGCAGCGGCGACCCGCTGGAGCGGCGCTTCGCGATGATCGCCCTGGCGCGCGTGGGCGCCCGCAAGGGGCAACTCACCGATGGCTTCGCCGCCACCTCCTCCGTGCGCAAGGACCTCCTGCACCACCTGGCGCGGGCCCGCAAGGACCTGAAGCCCTGGGCCGGCCTGGCCCTCGGGGTGCTCGGTTGGCACCTCTACGACGAGGGGGGTCCGGTCGACCCCAACGTGGACCGCGCCCTGCAGCGCGCCATGCGCAAGGCACGGGGGGTGCAGGACCTGGGCGCCTACGCGGTGGCGGTCGGTCTGCGCGGCAACCGAGACGCCGGCGAGTACCTCCTGGACAGGATGGACGGCATCAAGGACGAGGCCGCCCGCTCCTACGCCGCCCTGGCGGTGGGGATGAGCGGGGTGCGCGGCGCGATCGAGCCCCTGCAGGCGGTCCTCTCCCAGGCGGAGGAGGATCCCCTGATGGCCACCCGTGCCGGGATCGCCCTGGGCCTGCTCGGCGACTCGTCGATCGTGGGCAGCCTGATCACGATTCTGGAGGAGTCGGAGAGCGAGGCCCAGCGCATCGCGGCAGCGCGCACCCTCGGCTACCTCGGCGACCGCCGTGCGGTGGAGACCCTCTGCGGTCTGATCACCGACGGGGAGGCCACCGAGGCGGTCCGGGAGGCGGCCATGGCGGCCCTCGGCTTCGTCTCCGACTCGGCGGCCACCACCTGGCGACAGCGTCTGGCGGGGGGTGTGAACTACCTGGCACGCACCCCCACCCTGACCGACGCCCGCAACCCCGGCGTACTGGACTTCCAGTAGGAGCCGAAATGAGGTAGCCATTGGGTGTGGACCCCATCGCCCACGCCCTCCTCGGCGCCGCCCTGGGCAAGACCCGCCTGGGGCGGCGCTCGCCGTTGGCGCCCTTCGCCCTCGTCGTGGGTGCCCTGGCCCCCGAGCTGGAGATCCTGGTGGGACTGGTCGGCGGACGGGACACGTGGCTCCGGGTCCACTCCGGGTTCACCCACTCCCCGGTGGGGCTCGTGCTCCTGGCGCTGGCCCTGGTGCCCTTCCTGCGCTGGCTGGAGCGCGAGCTCCACGGCCGGCACACCTTCTTCAGCCCCTCCGGGAGCCGGCGGACCTGTGCCCCCGCCGTGGTCGTGGGACTGGCGAGCCACGTCCCCCTCGATCTGCTCTCCGACCACGGGGCGCGCCCCTGGTTCCCCCTCTCCGACGCCTGGGTGCGCTGCGACCTGCTGCAGCCGACCGACCCGTGGCTCTGGCTCCTCTTCGGCGGGACCGCCGCCCTGGCGGGGAAGCGCACCCCGCTGGGCGGCGTCCTCCTGCTCCTGGCGGCACTCGGCGGCTTGATGGTGATCGCGGAGCACCCCAGCTCGCCCGGCTGGCTCCCCTGGACCTTCCTGGGCCTGGGTCTGGCCCTGGCCTGGGGACGCTGGAGGGTGGACCCCCGCTCGAGGGGGCGGGTCCTGAAGTCGGGCGCGCTCCTGCTCGCGGTCTACCTGGTTGGGGCGGGAGTCCTGCGCGGGCAGGCGTGGGACGCCGCCGAGCGCGCCTTGGCGCAGGCGGGGGTGGAGCAGCCGATCACCGCCCTGCACCCGGGCTTCGGGGATCCCACCCGCTGGACGGCGATCGCCCTGGGGCGAGAAGAAGCCTGGATCGTAGAGCTGGCGACCGGCGCCGGGCCGACCGTCGAGCGACGCGCGCGGCACCTGGAGAAGCCCCTGATCCAGCACGCCCTGCGCCTGGAGGAGAGCCACCCCTGGAGGAGCTCGGCGCGTCACCCCATCGGACGGCTGACGCGACTCCCCGACGGCGCTGTGGAGGTCGAGCTGATCGACCTCAGGGACCTGGGCCGCCCCTGGGCGGGCGCCCTGGTCTGGCGGCACCGCATCGGGGCGGTTCAGGCACGGGGGATCGAGGCGGCCTACGAGGCGAGCCGGCGCTGAGGCTCAGGTGAGCTCCAGCGAGCGCTCCGCCTGCAGGCGCCGAGCCAGCTCGAGGAAGGCCTCGAAGGGCACCACCTCCTGCTGCTCGACCCCCCGCCGGCGGATCGTCACGGTGCCCTCGTCCCGCTCGCGCTCACCGGCGATGAGGGTGAAGGGCACCTTGGCCTTCTCGGCCTCCTTGATCTTCTTGTTCATGTGGGCGCGCTGCAGCATGGCGTCCACCCGCAGCCCTGCGGCGGTCAGACGCTGCGCCAGACCGCGGCAGTACTCGGCGTGCTCCTCGCGGATCGGTATCAGGGCCACCTGGGTCGGGGCCAGCCAGAAGGGGAAGCGCCCGCCGAAGTGCTCGATCAGGATTCCCACGAAGCGCTCCAGGGAGCCGAGGATGGCGCGGTGCACCATGATCGGTCGCTCCAGGCTCCCGTCGGGGGCCGCGTACTGGAGGTCGAAGCGGTCGGGGAGGTTGAAGTCGCACTGGATGGTGGAGTTCTGCCACTCGCGGCCGAGGGCGTCGCGCATCTTGTAGTCGATCTTCGGGCCGTAGAAGGCGCCGCCCCCCTCGTCGAGCTCGAGCTCCAGATCGATCGAGGCGGCCGCGTCGCGCAGCGCCTGGGTGGCACGCTCCCAGCCGGCGTCATCGCCGATCGTCTTCTCCGCCGGCTTGGTGGCGAGGTAGGCGGTGACCTCGAAGCCGAAGGTGTCCATGATCTCGTGGGTCAGGCGACAGACGCCCGCGATCTCCTCCGAGAGCTGCTCGGCGGTGCAGAAGATGTGCGCGTCGTCCTGGGTGAAGCCGCGCACGCGCATCATCCCGTGCAGCACCCCCGAGCGCTCGTAGCGGTAGACGGTGCCCAGCTCCGCCCAGCGGATCGGGAACTCGCGGTAGGAGCGCGAGCGGTTCTGGTAGATCAGGACGTGCGCCGGGCAGTTCATCGGCTTGGCCCGGTAGGGCATGCCGTCCAGGTCCATCGGCGCGTACATCATCTCGTCGTAGTTCGCCAGGTGCCCCGAGACCGCGAAGAGCTCCTCGCGGGAGATGTGCGGGGTGTAGAGCGGCAGGTACCCGTCGCGGGTGTGCAGCTCCCACCAGAAGTCCTCCAGGGCGCGGCGCACGATCCCCAGGTTGGCGTGCCAGAAGACGAAGCCCGCCCCCGCCTCGGCGTGGGTGCTGAAGAGGTCCAGGTCGATCCCCAGCCTGCGGTGGTCGCGCAGCTTGACCTCCTCGCGCCAGGCCAGGTGCTCGTCGAGCTCCTCCTGGGTCCAGAAGGCGGTCCCGTAGACGCGCTGCATCATCGGGTTCTGCTCGTCCCCCCTCCAATACGCGCCCGCCACCGAGAGCAGCTTGAAGTGGAACTCATGGCCGAAATCGGGGAGGTGCGGACCCTCGCAGAGGTCCCCCCAGCGGGCGTCATCGGGCCCGTGGGAGTAGAAGGTGATCGCCACCCCTTCCGGGATCAGCTCCAGCGCCTCCAGCTTGTAGTCCTGCCCCTCGGCACCGAGTCGCTCGCGAGCGGCCTCGCGGGTGAGCTCCTCGCGCACGATCGGGCCCGCGCGCTTGGCGAGCTTGCGCATCTGCTTCTCGATGCGCTTCAAGTCCTTGGGCTGCAAGGGCTCGGGCAGGTCGAAGTCGTAGTAGAAGCCGTCCTCGATGCTGGGACCGAAACCGAACTTGACTCCGGGGTAGAGCTCGCCGACGGCGGAGGCCATCAGGTGCGCCACCGAGTGGCGCAGGGTCTCGAGCGGGTAGGGCTGCTCCGCGACCTGCGGAGCCTCGGCTACTTCGGACATGGTGTCTTCTCCGGGAGAGTTCTGCCGCGCGCCCCTACCTGGGACGCCGCGGTCGCGCCGCTCCGGCTGCGGCACGAAGGGTGGGACGTTACCCGTGGATCACCTCGATCGCCAGACCTCGACCTCCATCTCCAACCGAATCCCGGTCTTATGGGCCACCAGGTCCGCCACTTCCTCGATCAGGGCCAAAACGTCTGCGGCACTCGCTCCGCCGCGGTTGACGATGAAATTGGCGTGCAGTTCGCTGACCACCGCTCGACCGCGGCTGAGCCCCTTGCCGCCGCACTCCTCGATCAGACGCCCGGCGGAGCGGCCGCCGGAGAGCTCCGGGTCGGGGTTCTTGAAGATGCAGCCGGCGGTGCACAGGCTCACCGGCTGCACCCGGTTCTTGGCCAGCAGGTGCTCGCGCATGCTCTCGACCACCTCCTGCTTGGGACGTGGCTCGAAGGCCAGCACCGCCCCCACCACGGCGCGTCCGCCGAGGCCCCCGTCCCGGTAGCCCGGGGAGCAGGTCCCCCGCTCCAGGTCGGCGAAGGAGCCGTCCGCCTCGAGCACCCGCACGCTCACCACCACGTCCCAGATCTCCCCCCAGCGCCCGCCGGCGTTCATCGCCAGTCCCCCCCCCAGGTGCCCCGGAACCCCCACCAGCCCCTCCAATCCCGAGTAACCCAGGTCCCGGGCGGCGCGCAGCACGGTGGGCAGGGTGCAGCCGGCCCAGACCACCAGGCGTGGGTCGGCGGCGGGATCGGCGGGCGCCACGCGGGCGGGTGGCGCCGCGCTGTCGAGGGGGCTCTGCCCCTCCTCGCCCGCCGCCGCCACGTCCAGCGGACGGAAGAGGAGCCGCATGCGCTCGGTGGCGATCACCACCCCGGGCAGGAGGCCGTCCTCGACGATCAGGTTCGCCCCGCCCCCCAGGAGCCGCGGTCGCCAGCCGCGCTCGACGGCGATCTTCCAAGCCTCTTGGAGCTCGCCGGGGTTGGCGGGTTCGAGGAGCCACTCCACCTCCCCGCCGACGCGCAGCGTCGTGCGGTCGGCGAGCTCAGCCCGGGGCAGGGCCACGCAGGGCCAGTCGCTCGCGGAGGTCATCTCGGATCCTGTCGATGTCGCCCGCGCCGAGCACCAGCCCGGCGGCGTCCTGCGGCAGTCCCGCGGCGAAGAGCTCGCTGCTGTCGAAGGGATCGCCCCCCTCGACCGCCTCGACCCCCGCGCGCCTGAGGCACGCCACCAGCTCCGGCGCGCCGGCGGAGCGATGGTCGACGTGGGTCCGCGCGCCGTACACCTGAGCCACCACGACCCGGTCGGCGCCGCGCAGGCTCTCGACGAACTCCAGGAGGAAGCGCGCGGTGCGGCTGTGCTGGTGCGGCTGGAAGAGCACGTGCAGCTCGCAGGCGGGGAAGGCGCGTCGCGCAGCCTCCAGGGTGGCCGCCACCTCGGTCGGGTGGTGGGCGTAGTCGTGGACCAGCTCCACCCCCCCCACCAGGCCCCACGGCTCGAAGCGGCGCGCGGCGCCGCGGTAGCCGGCGACCCGGCGCGCCGCCAGGGCGAGCACCTCGCGGGTGGGCCCCCCCGCAGCGCGGGTCGCGAGCCCCAGGGCCAGGG
>CAZDQL010000006.1:0-116473 GCA_964507325.1 uncultured Planctomycetaceae bacterium
ACCAGCACCGCTGCATCGGCTGCCGCTACTGCGTGGTCGGCTGCCCCTACGGCGCGCGCAGCTTCAACTGGTCCGAACCGCGGGAACACTTCGAGGACGGGGTGCCCAACCCCAGCTATCCGACCCGCACTCGGGGCGTGGTGGAGAAGTGCACCTTCTGCACCGAGCGGCTGGCGCGGGGCCAAGAGCCCGCCTGCGTCGAAGCCTGCGCCAACTCCGGTGCGGGGGCGCTGGTCTTCGGGGATCTCGAGGAACCGGAGTCCGCCGTCCGCCGTGCCGTCGAGTCGAGCCTGGTGGTGCGCCGCAAGGCCGGGCTCGGCACCATCCCCCGGGTCTTCTACAAGCTGTGAGGTCGCCATGTTGGAGAAGGCACTGAGCGGAAGTGGCAAGTACTGGACCTTCGTGGTCCTCCTGCTCCTGTGCGTGACGGGAGGCCTGGTCGGCTACCTGATCCAGTACCGGGAGGGACTGACCGTCACGGGCTTGAGCCGCGACGTCCCCTGGGGGCTGTACATCTCCCAGTTCACCTTCCTGGTCGGAGTGGCTGCGTCCGCGGTCATCCTGGTGCTGCCCTACTACCTGCACGACTTCAAGGCCTTCGGCAAGATCGTCGTGGTCGGGGAGTACCTGGCCATCTCGGCCGTGATCATGTGCATGCTGTTCATCTTCGTGGACATGGGACAGCCGACGCGGGTCACGAACGTGGCGCTGTACCCCACCCTGAACTCCCTGATGTTCTGGGACATGACGGTGCTGGCGGGCTACCTGCTCCTGAACGTTGTCATCTCGCGGGTGAGCTTCCGCTCCGAGCTCCAGGGGGTCGCGCCGCCGCGCTGGCTGCGCCCGATCATCCTGCTCTCGATCCCGTGGGCGGTGAGCATCCACACGGTGACGGCCTTCCTCTACTCGGGGCTCAGCGCGCGTCCCTTCTGGATGACCGCCATCCTGGCTCCGCGCTTCCTGGCGTCCGCTTTCGCCTCGGGCCCGGCGCTCTTGATCCTCCTGTGCCTCTTGCTGCGCCGCACCACGGGTTTCGACGCCGGTGACAAGGCCATCGGGAAGCTGGGGGTGATCGTCATCTACGCGATGTTGATCAACCTCTTCTTCGTGGCGATGGAGTTCTTCACGGTGTTCTACAGCGACATGCCCGAGCACGTGCACCACTTCGAATACCTCTTCGCGGGGTTGCACGGCCACGGGCAGTTGGTACCGCTGATGTGGTTCTCGCAGATCGCGGGGGTGGGCGCAGCGCTCCTGCTGCTCTTCCCCGCGGCGCGCCGACAGACGGGACTCTTGGTCCTCGGCTGCCTGGGCGTGATCGTCTCGATCTGGATCGACAAGGGACTGGGGATGGTGACCGCCGGTTTCGTGCCCTCGCCCCTGGGGCATGTCACCGAGTACACCCCCACCCTGATCGAGATCCTGATCGGGCTCGGAATCTACGCCGTGGGCGCTCTGATCCTGACGGTGCTGGTCAAGGTCGCCATCACCCAGCGCCAGTTGCGAGGAACCTGACCGGCCTGCGCGAGTGAATTGACCAGATGTACCCGGTGATGCTGGACGTTCGCGGTCGCTCCTGCCTGGTGGTGGGGGGCGGCGGCGTCGCCCTGCGCAAGGTGGACGGGCTCCTGCGGGAGGGCGCGCGCGTGACCGTCGTCGCCCGTCAACCGATCGCCGCCCTGAAGGACTTGGCCGAGGCGGGGGCGATCCAACTCGAGGAACGCGCCTACGGCTCCGGCGAGGCGCGTGAGTACTTCCTGGTCTTCGGCGCCACCGACGACCGCTCGGTCAACCGCGAGGTCTCGGGAGATGCGGAGGGGGCCGGGATCTGGGCTAACGTCGCCGACGACCCGGAGCTCTGCACCTTCCACCTCCCCGCCCGTCTCGAGCGCGGCACCCTGCAGTTGGCGATCGCCTCCGGCGGCGAGGCCCCCTTCGTCGTGCGCCGGCTGCGCCGGCTGCTGGAGGGGCGCTTCGGTCCCGAGTGGGGGGAGTGGATCGAGGCCGCCGGACGCTTCCGCGGCGCGGTGCGCTCCTCGGGCCTGCCGGCCACCGAGGCGGAAGAGCGCTTCGACGCCTTCTTCCGCGGCACCGTCGACCGTCAGACGTGGGCGGCCCGGGTGCCCAGCCAGGAGGAGCTGGAGCAGTGGCTGGGCACGACGCCCGCAGCACAGGAGACAACCGAGTTCGGAGCGGGGGTGATCCCCTCCGCACCAGAGCCGGGGCCCTCCTCCGCCGGCGTCCACGAGAGGCCCCTGCGAGTCGGTCTGGTGTCCTTGGTGGGCGCCGGCCCCGGTGACGCGGGCTTGCTCACCCTGCGCGGGCGAGCGCGGCTCCTGGCCGCCGACGCCGTGGTCTACGACCGCTTGGCCGCCCCGGCCCTGCCCTGCGACCTGCCCTCGCGGGTGGAGTTGCACTGCGTGGGCAAGCAGGCGGGCCACCACCCCGTCCCCCAGGGGGAGATCAACGCGCTCCTGGTGCGCCTGGCACGGCGCCACCGGCGGGTCGTGCGCCTGAAGGGTGGAGACCCCTTCGTCTTCGGCCGCGGTGGGGAGGAGGCGGAGGCCTTGGTCGAGGAGGGGATCGCCTTCGAGGTGGTGCCCAGCGTCACCGCGGGTCTGGCGGCTCCCGCCTACGCCGGCATCCCGGTCACCCATCGCAACCAGGCGGTGCGCATGACGCTGGTGACCGCCCACGAGGCGCAGAAGAGCGACGGGCCCCAGGTGCGTTGGGACCTGCTCGCCGCCGACCCCCACGCCACGATCGTGGGCTACATGGGCGTGCGTCAGCTCGACCGCGCCGTGCATCAACTCCTCGGCGGGGGCATGGACCCGGAGACACCGGCGGCGATGATCGAGCGCGGGACCACCGCCGGACAACGGGTGGTGAGGAGCACCCTGGCGAAGTTCCCCGACGCGGTGCAGGAGCACGGCATCCGGCCCCCCGGCCTCTTCGTGATCGGCCCCACGGTGCCCCACGCCGAACACCTCGATTGGTTCGGAACCCGCCCCCTTTGCGGCGAGCGCCTGGTCCTGTCGACGGGTGCGCGCTCCCTCGTCGAGGAGCTGGAGTTGGCGGGAGCCGAGATCGTCGAGGTCCCCCTGCCCCTGACACCCGCCGCGCGGGTGGTGATGGGGGCCCTGCCCCTCAGCGGCTGCGTGCTGGCCGGCTCGGGCGAGGTGGACGCCTTCGACGACGAGCGCGACGGCGAGGGCTGGAGTGAGGGGATGACCACCTGGTGCCTGGACGCCTCCGCCGCGGCGCGGGCGCGCGAGCTGGGCTGGCCGGAGGTGCAGGTGCTGGAGGCTGGGTCCGCGGCCGCCCTGGTGCGGGCCCTCGAGGGCCGCCCACGCCCGCAGGTCGCAGCAGAGGGGGGAACGTCATGAGCTCACGGATCCTCGTCCTGGGCGCCTCGGCCGCGGGTCTGCGCGCCGCAGCGCGAGCCAAGCGGCGCGACCCGCGCCTGGAGATCACCGTGCTGGACCGGCGGGAAGTGATCTCGCTGGGGGCCTGCGGTCTGCCCTTCTACGTGGGGGGCGACATCGAGAACCTGCAGTCGCTGCGCTCCACTCCCTGGGGAGCGCTGAGGGACCCGGAGTTCTTCCAGTCGGCCAAGGCGCTGGACGTGCGCGTGCGCTGGGAGGCCACCGCGATCGACCGCGAGGCGCGCCGCGTTCACTGCCGCCACCTCGACTCGGGAGAGGAGGACGTGCTGGAGTGGGACCAGCTCGTGATCGCCACCGGGGCCCGCCCGCGACGGTTGACGGGACTGCCGGCGGATCACCCGCGGCTCTCCACCTTCACCACCGCCGAGGAGGCGCGCCGCTGGCGCGAGGCGCTGCAGCGGGGGCAGCTCGAGAGCTTGGCGATCGTGGGCGCCGGTCTGATCGGCGTGGAGCTGGCGGAGGCCTTCAGCGCCCTCTGGGGGTGCGAGGTCACGCTGATCGAGGCCCTGGACCGCGTGCTCGGGCGCCAGCTCGATCCGGAGATGGCCGCCCTCGTGGAGGCGCACCTGCAAGAGCAGGAGGTGCGCGTGCTCACCTCTCGCCGCTGCCTCTCCTTCGAGGAGCGGGAGGAGGGTCTCGAGATCGGGATCGACGGCGGCACGGACGGTGACTCCGTGGCGGCGCAGCACGCCATCTGCGCCATCGGCTTCGAACCCGAGGTCGACTTGGCTCGCCAGGCGGGCCTTGCGATCGGCGAGGCCGGGGGGATCGTCGTCGACGAGACCCTGCGCACCTCCGATCCCGCGATCTTCGCCGCCGGCGACTGCGTCGAAGTGCGGCACGCGGTGGCGGGCCGCGGGGTGCACCTGCCCCTCGGCTCCCTGGCCAACCGCCAGGGCCGCGTCGTGGGGGACAACCTCTCCGGGCTCGAGAGCTGTTTCGGAGCGGTGGTGGGGAGCTCCGCGGTCAAGGTCTTCGAGCTGAACGTCGCCACCGCCGGGCTCTCGGAAGAGGCCTGTCGCAGGTTGGGGATCGCCTGCGATTGCGTCCACGGCACCTTCTCCGACAGGGCCCACTACCACCCCGAGGACGAGAACCTGCACCTGAAGCTGGTCTTCGCCGCCGACGCGAGCGACGCGGGTGGGGGTCGGCTCCTGGGGCTGCAGGCGATCGGGCGGGGGGATGCGGTCAAGCGCGTCGACGTCTTCGGGAACCTCCTGCGCCGAGGCGGATGCGTCGAGGACCTCTTGGACCTGGAATTCTGCTACGCGCCGCCCTACGCCCCGCCCCTGGATCCCCTCTACGCCCTGGGGTGCGCGGCCTTGAACCAAGTGCGCGACGGGGTGCGCTCGGTCGCGCCGAGCGCGGAGCTCGTCGGACGGGAGCTCCTCGACGTGCGCACCGAGGCCGAGGTCGAGGCCGCTCCGCTGGAAGGAGACGCGCGTGCGATCCCCCTCGAGCAGTTGCGCGCCCGCCTGGAGGAGGTTCCGCGCGACCGGGAGACGCTGGTCTGCTGCGCCAAGGGACCGCGCTCGGCGGAGGCGTCGCGCATCCTCATGCAGGACGGCAGGCAGGGAGTGCGCTACCTCGGCGGAGGGGTCAGCATGCGCGTTTCGCGACGGGTGCAGCCCGGCGAGGACGAGGAGTGAACCGGATGGACGCCACCGAGACCCTGATCTGCTGCGGAGTGAGCCACCACGGCCTGTCTCTCGCCGACCGGGAGCGCATCCAACCCCCGCGGGAACGCTGGGGTGGGGTCCTGCGCGGCCTCCTCGCCAGCGATCACGCGCGCAGCGCGGTGCTGGTCGCGACCTGTAACCGGATCGAGTTCTACGTGGAGGTCGCTCGGGGGTGCACCGGCAGCGGTGCCGTCCTGGATGCGATGCTGGACGCGTTGGGGGTCGCTGGGCAGGACCGCGAGCGGGTGGGGGACGCCTGCTACCTGCTCAAGGGCGAGGAGGTCGTGCGGCACCTCCTGCGGGTGTCCTCGGGCCTGGACTCGATGTGCGTCGGCGAGAGCGAGATCCTGGGGCAGGTCAAGGAGGCCTACTCCTTCGCCTGCCGCTGCGGCGAGCTGGGCAACGCCCTGCACCGCCTCTTCCACTGCGCCTTCCGCGTCGGCAAGCAGGTGCGCAACGAGACCGCGGTGGGCAGCGGCGTGCGCTCGATGGCGGGTGCCGCCCAGAGCCTCTTGGCGCGGGCCGGCGGCGGACTCGAGGGAAAGACCCTGCTCCTGATCGGCGTCAACGCCATGACCGAGACGATCGCTGCTCGCACGCGCGGTCGCTTGCGGCAGGTGTTCGTCAACCGCACCCACTGCCGCGCGAAGGCGCTGGCCGAGCGCTTCGGCGGGGAGTGGAGGCGGCTCGAGCACCTGGAGCGGACCCTGGCGGAGGTCGATCTGGTCGTGACGAGCACCGGATCCGCCGAGCCGCTGCTCGGGGCGGAGGACCTGGAGCGCGTGCTGCGCGCCCGCGGGTCGGCCGCGCCGCTGGTCGTGTGCGACCTGGCCGTGCCGCGCGACGTGGAGGTCCCTCGAGGGGAGCTCCCGGGGCTGGTCCTCTTGGATCAGGAGGCCGTGGAGGCGCACCTGCGAGGGGAGACCGCGGATCGTCACGGAGCGCTTGAGGAGGCAGAGGGGATCGTCGCCGACAGGGCGGAGGCCTTCTGCGGCAAGCTGCGGCGGGCGGAGCTCAGCGCGGACGAGCGCGCGTTCCTGTCCGCCGTGCAAGAGGCCCTGGCGCGCGAGCTGGACCGCAGCCAGAAGGAGCTCGGGCCCCACGCGGCCGCGGCCCTGGAGCCGGCGGCGCGCCGACTGGCGGAGAAGCTCTCCGCCCTGGGGCTGGCGCACCTGCGCGGTCAGGGGCGCCGAGCGCTGCAGGGAGGGCCGTCGCGGGACGCCTGGGATACGCGCCTGCGGCGATTCCGGCTCGCAGCGCTGGTGAGCGCCTGGGCGGCGGCTACTTGCCGATCAGCTCCTCCACGCGCTCGATGAACTGGTCCGGGTCGACCGGCTTGTCCATGAACATCTCGGGGCGCACCAGTCCATCGTCGCGCATCTGCCGGATGTTCTTGCGCAGCGCCTCCCGCAGGCTGTCCAGCGGACGCTTGTCGTCGTCCACCTCGGACTCGGCGTCGAGCTCCTCGAGCACCCCCGCCACGCCGGTCAGCATCAGGACCGGCATGTCCTTGAGATGCTCCTCCTTCTGGATCTGCTTGAAGAGCGTGAAGCCGGTCTTGCGGGGCATCATCACGTCCAGGATGAGCAGATCGGGGACGAACTCCTTGAGCCTCTCGAGACCCTCCTTGCCGTCTCCGGCGGAGGCCACCTCGTAGCCGTGCTCCTCCAGGACCGCGGAGATGTACATGATGACCGTGGGGTCGTCGTCAACTACCAGTACCTTCTTGGCCATCTGTGGTCTCCTGATGGTCTCGTGCGTCCTGTGAGGGGAGCCCGATGCGGAAGGTCGCTCCGCGGCCCAACTCGGACTCGACTTCGATCACTCCCCCGTGGGCTTCGATAGCGCGCTGGGTCAGAGCCAGCCCCAGGCCGGTTCCGGACTTGCGCTTGGTGCTGTAGAAGGGCTTGAAGATGTTCTCGCGCACGTCTTCGGTCATGCCCGGGCCATTGTCGCTGACCTCGACATGATAGAGCTTGCCGTCCGGCGAGAGAAACGCGCGCAGCAGGATTTCCGCCTGCTCGCCCTCGCAGTAACCCTTCTCGGCGCCCTTCTCGGCGCACGCGTCCACGGCGTTGCTGGCCAGGTCCATGATCGCCATGTGGATCATCTCGGAGTCGCAGGACACGTCGGGCAGGTCCTCGTCCAGCTCGGCGCGCACGGCGATCCCCTTCTCGGCCGCGGAGGGGCTCAACATCTCCTGAATCCCCCCCAGCATGCTGCGCAGATCGACCGACTTGAACTCGAAGGTCCAGTTGCGGGCGTAGTTGAGCATGCTCTTGGAGAGGGCGGTCATGCGCGAGATGCCCTCCTCCATCAGGCCGCAGCCGTCGTCCAGCTTCTGGCGGTCGGAGTTCTTGATGCCGCGCTGGACCAGGTACGAGCCGCCCTTGAGGGCGTTGAGCATGTTCTTGATGGCGTGCTGGATGCCGGTGACCGCCTCACCGATGGCCGCGAAGCGCTTGTTGCGGATCAGCTGCTTGGTCAGCCGCAGCTCCTCGGTGATGTCCTTGCTGATCCCGAGCGTTCCGATCGGATTGCCCTCCGCGTCGCGCAGGCGCGTCAGGGTGAGCAGCACGTTCTTGATCTCCCCCCCCTTGGTGACGAAGTCGGTGCGCAGGTTGCGCACGTTGTCGTCGTGGTCCAGCCGGTCCAGGGCCAGCTTGCGGTCCTCGGGGTTGGCGAAGAGGATCTCGATGCGCTGGCCCTGCACCTCGGAGCGGGCGTAGCCCAGGAGCTGCTCCGCGCCCCGGTTGAAGGTCTGGATCAGGTGCCAGGGCGTGACCGTGATGATGATGTCGGCGGAGTTCTCGATGATGCCGTTCAGGTACTCCGTGGAGTTGCGCAGCGCCTCCTGGTGAGCGCGGATGCGCGCGGTCATGTTGTTGAAGGACCGCTCCAGGACTCCCAGCTCGTCGCGGCGGTCGGCGGGAAAGCGGAAGTCGAGGTCGCGCTCCGCGATGCGGCGGGTGCCGGCGATCAATCCGCTGATCGGCCGCTGCAACATGCGCAGGAAGAGCAGGCGCAGGGCCGTAGAAGTGACCAGGATCACCAGGAGGACCAGGAGCACCGTGTAGATGCCGCGGAAGGCGCTCGTGGGGTCCAGGGTGGAGGCGGCGTGGTCGCTGCGGAGCAGGCCCAGGGTCTCTCCCTGCTGGCGGTCCGCGTGGCAGCCGGCGGCCGCGCAGGAGGGCTCGTTGCGCAGGGGCGTCAAGAGCGCGATCTGCCCCCCCGCCCCAGGGAGCTCCAGGTAGCGGTCCTCGAGCTCGACCGATCCCGCCGCGACGGCGTCCAGCTCCTCCACGTCGGCAACGTGACACAGGACGCAGGAGGGGGACTCGGGGTCCGCGGCGCCCACGGCCGCCTCCCGGGTGGAGGCGGTGGTCAGGCCGGACGGATGGGAGAGCAGGTGCAGCTCCTCGTAGAGCTGCTCCAGGTCGCGGATGCTCTCCAGATGGGAGATCACTCGGCCCGCATCGGAGTGCTGCGGCATGGCACCCAGCTCCCGTGCCAGCGAGGCGGTCGCCGTACCGACGACCTCCCGCACCGAACGGCAGGCCGGCCGGTAGCCGAACGAGTGCTCGGCCCACGCGGCGAGGATGATGATCACGCTGAAGAGCGCGGTGATCGCCGCGTTCAGTTTCCAGACGATGCGGTTCTTGGGGAGCATGGGCCTCCGTCCCCTACAGCTCCATGGTACATCCGCGGCAGTGGAGACGTACCGATGTGATTCCGTGGAGGCCGGCGTCCAGAACTGCCCTGAGTCGAAGTGCGTAGGACCGTGGTCAGGGCGGCATTGACCGCGCCTGCGACCGTCAGTACGCTCCCACGTCAGGTGGTCGGGTGCGGGCCGTCGGCCCGGTCGCGACGTCGGAAGAACACCAAGCAGTGCCCGTTATCAGCCTGTTCAGTGCGTCCTACTGCAATGGCAGTGAAGTGGCCCGACGCGTCGCCGAGCTGCTCAACTACCGCGTCCTGACCCACGACGAGTTGCTGGCGGTGGCGTCCGAGAGATACGGCGTCCCGCTCGAGGATCTCGACCGGACTATCCACGACGCGCAGACCTACGTCCGGCGCTGGACGCGCGAGCGCGAGCGCAACATCGCCTACCTGCAGGCGACGATGGCTCGCATGGTGCAGCGCAGTCGCTTCCTGCACCACGGCCTGGCGGGGCACCTGATCCCACGCAGCGTTTCCCACGTGATCCGCGTGCTGCTGGTCGCCGACGAGGAGTATCGCGCGAACCACGCGGCGAGCGTCTCCGGACTGCGCCGCGAGGAGGCGCGGGCACTGCTCGCCAAGGAGGACGAGGAGGCCGCGCGCTGGACGCGGGAGTTGGTGGACGCGGATCCCTGGGACGAGGGGCTCTACGACCTGGTGCTGCGGGTGGACGAGGTGCGGGTGGCGGCGGCCGTGACCGCGATCTGCGTCCGCAGCGAGGCGCCCCAGTTCCGGGGCAGCCCGGAGTCGCGGCGCGCCGCCAAGGACTTCAAGCTGGCGAGCAAGGTCAACGTGGCCCTGACCGATCGCGGGCACGACATCGTCGTCACCGCCGACGCCGGGGACGTGTTGATGACCATCGACCACTACGTCCCCGAGCTGCATGAGCTGGAGCTGGAATTGAAGCGCATCGCCGCCGGGGTCCCGGGGGTGAAGAGCGTTCGCGCCCAATCCGGACCCAACTTCGCCAAGCCCGCCGTCTACCCGGAACTGGAGGTGCCGCGCAAGATCCTGCTCGTCGACGACGAGAAGGAGTTCATACGCACCCTTTCGGAGCGGCTCGAGACGCGTGGTATGGGGGCCGCGCTGGCCTACGACGGAGAGGAGGCGCTGCGGCTGATCGAGACCGACGAGCCGCACGTGGTGGTGCTCGACCTGAAGATGCCCGGCATTCACGGCCTGGAGGTGCTGGAGCGCATCAAGCAGACGCACCCACGCACCGAGGTGATCATCCTGACCGGCCACGGCTCCGACGCCGAGCGCGAGCGTGCCACGGCCCTGGGCGCCTTCGCCTACCTGCGCAAGCCCGCCGACATCGTGATGCTCACGGGACTCCTGCGCGAGGCCTACGCCAAGTTCAAGTCGCGCGCGGGGACCCGCGCGGAGGGGGGCGCCGGCGCGCGCTGAGTCATGGCCGAGGACGATCCGGAAGCAGCGGTCGGGACGGTGGCCGAGCTCGAGCGGCTGGTGCCGGTGCGGCGCTACCGGCAGCTCTTCGCCAGCATCGTGATCAGCATCCTGGCGGTCTCGGCTGGCCCCCTGCTGATCGTGTTGGGGATGAGCTTCAGGCAGCACGACCGGGAGGTCCTCGGCGCCCGACAGATGATCGCCCAGCGGGCCCTGGCCGCCGGCAAGGGGGCGGTGGAGCGCCACCTCACCGCCTGCTCGACTTCCCTGGCGCTCTTGGTGCAAGGGCACCCCGCCTCGGAGCTCGCCCAGCCGGAGCGACTCGCGGAGCTGCGTGCCGTTCTCGTGAACTTCCACGGAGGGCTCGAATCCCTGGAGGTGGTGGACATCCCGGCGAGAGGGGGGGAGGGAGGAGAGCCGCCGGCCGTCCCGTTCCCCGGCGGAGTGCGCATCGCGGTCGGCGGCGCACCCACCCCCGGTCAGGGGCCGCCGCGCTTCTCGATCACCGCCTGGACCCCCTCCGGTGCCGCACCGGAGCGCGGGCTGCGCGCCAGCTTCGACATCGTCCCCCTGGAGAGGGCCATCGAGTACGCGGCGGGGGGCGACGACCGGGAGCTGCTCCTGGTCGACCGCGACGGGATCCTGCAGACCCCCTCCCCGCGACACGGAGATCCGCTGGATGCGAACGGGCTGGAGCTTCCGCCGCGCAGCGCGGAGGAGATCAGCTTGGGTACGGCCGCCGGGGAGGAGGGGGAGATGGTGGGGATCGCCGGCATCGCCGACTCCCCCTTCGAGCTCGTCTTGGTCGACCGCTCCGACCCGGGGGGTGCGCTCCGTACCTGGCGCTGGGGCATGCTGCTCTTCGGCGCGACCAGCATCCTGATCGTCCTGGCCGTGGTCGTGATGGGCTCCAAGTACATGATCGGGCGCATCCGCCATGGGGACCGCAAGCGCGCCGCGATCTTCCACAACCTCGAGTACACCAACAAGATGGAGGCGATCGGTCGCCTCGGGGCGGGGGTGGCCCACGAGATCAACAACCCGATGGCGATCATCAACCAGCAGGCCGGTCTCCTGAAGGACCTGCTCTCCTCGCCCGCGGATCTGCCGCCCCGCTCCGAGCTCCTGCGCCGCATCGACGCCGTCCTGCGGGCCGTGGAGCGCTGCAGCGCGATCACCCACCGACTGCTGGGCTTCGGGCAGCACATGCACTCGCCGATGGAGCGCATCGACCTGCGGCAGCTCGCGGGCGAGGTGCTCGGGTTCCTGGATCAGGGGGGGGGCCACCAGAACATAGGCGTGTCCTTCGACGTGGCCGAGGGGCTGCCGGCGATCCACAGCGACCGGGGCAGGCTGCAGCAGGTCTTCCTCAACCTCTTGGGCAACGCCTTCGCGGCCGTGGAGGACGGCGGTCGCATCCAGGTGACGATGCTGGTGGAGAAGGAGGGCTTCGTGACCACCCACGTGGAGGACGACGGGGTCGGCATCGCGGAGGAGGATCTGGGTCGGGTCTTCGAGCCCTTCTTCACCACCAAAGAGGGCTCGGGAACGGGACTCGGGCTGTCGGTGACCTACGGAATCGTGAACCGACTGGGCGGCAAGATCTCCGTCAGTAGTACCTTGGGGCAGGGCACGCGCTTCACCGTGAGCCTGCCCGTGGAAAGGACATGAGCCAGCGACGATCCACGGAACTGAGAGCCGGGTGGGCCGGCGTGGCCGGAGACGGGTGCGTGCACGGCGCCGCCCGGGAGGTGGACTGCCGATGAGCACCGAGCAGCGCAATCCGACTGTGCACGAGCGGACCTTCTTCGGGATCATCGCCGCCGGGATCTGCCACGAGGTGAACAACGTTCTGGCGATCGTTAGCGAGCTCTCGGGGCTGCAGGGGGACCTCTTGGGGGCCATCGGACAGGGACGGCCCCTCGATTCGGAGGAGCTCGCCGGCATCAACCAGCGCATCGCGGGCCAGGTGGTGCGCGGCAAGGAGCTGATCCAGATGCTGCACCATTTCGCGCACAGCATGGATCGGGAGGAGGACGACCTGGACCTGACGGAGAACGTGCACCAGGTGCTGGCGCTCTGCCAGCGCTTCGCCCGGTTGCGCCGCAGCAGCCTGGTCGCACGCCCGGTGAGCGCCGTCCCCAACCTGCCCGGCTGCGCCTTCGACCTGCAGCACCTGCTCTTCCGCTGCGTCGACGTGGGCTTGGCGGGGGCGCGCGCGGGGGACGAGGTCGCGGCGGAGCTGGCGGCCGACGGGGACCGGGCCTGCTTGCGGATCTACGGCGGCAGCGACGCCGAGGTCAGCCAGGAGGTGGCCCGCAAGGTGGCCATCGCCCGCGAGGTGGCCAGTCGCCTGGGGGCCGAGGTGGCCCTCGAGGCTTCCGCCGTACCGGGGGACGGCGGTTCGATCTTGACCCTGCACCTCCCAGATACCATTCAATGCTCGTACGAGCACGAAGAGCGGCAACAGCAAGCCGAGAGCCCGTAGACGGCGGGAAGGCAACCATGGACAAGACGAGGATCCTGCTCATCGACGACGAACGCGACCTCCTGGACGCCCTGGCCGCGCGGCTGACGGCGCGCGGGGCCACCGTCGACCTGGCCGAGTGTGGGGAGGACGCGCTGGAGCTGATCGCCGGCGCGAACTACGACGCGGTGGTCCTGGACCTGTCGATGCCGGGCATGGACGGACTGGAGACCCTGCGTCGCATCATGGCGATCAACGCCGACCAACAGGTCGTCGTGCTCACCGGCCACGCCACCGTGGAGAAGGGGGTCGAGGCGATGAAACTCGGCGCGGTGGACCTGCTCGAGAAGCCGACCGACTTCGAGGTGCTCTTGGCCAAGATCGTGGAAGCCAGCACCAAGAAGGCCTCCCTCTCCGAGAAGCGCGTCCAGAAGGACATCAAGGACATCCTCAAGGAGAAGGGCTGGTAGGTGATGCCCGAACCGAACCCGATCGACGAGGTCGAACGGTTGCGTGCCCGGGACATCATGATCCCGCTCGAGGCCTACCCGGCGGTGCAGCAGGATGCCTCGCTGCGCGAGGCGATCGAGGTCATGCTGCACGCCGAGATCGACATGGAGGGGGGGCGCAAGTCCCTGCCGCGCGTGTGCCTGGTGACGGATGAGAGCGGCCACGTGACCGGCATCCTGCGCCGCCGCGACGTGCTCTGCGGGCTCGAGCCCGAGCACCTGGTCGCGCGCCCCCTCGAGTACCGCAAGAAGTGGTTCAACGTCGAAGCCGATCCGAACCTGGCCGAGCTCACCTCCAGCGCCGCCGTCACGAGCTTCCGCGAGCGCGCCCGCCGCCCGGTGCGCGACATCATGCTGCCGATCCGGGGGGGGATCGAGGCGAGCGACCACCTGATGACCGCCATCAGCAAGATGGTCACCCACGACGTGCCCCTGTTGCCGATCCTAGACGGAGACAGGGTCGTCGGAGTACTACGCTCCGTCGAAGTGTTCAATGTCGTTGCCGGCTTGGCCACTCGAATCCACGCAGACGAGCCTTAGGTTCACTCGCCTCAGTGCGTATTTCCCCCCCGGTCTCCTGTGAGATAAAGGACCCCTGCTATGGCATCCGCTGAGGCAGCTGCGGCCGCCGGTTCCGGTGGCGTGTCCTCGCCCGAGACTCCCGACGGAGTCGAATGGCCGAGGCTGATCTTCCTGTTCCTGGGGTTGGCCCTCTTCGGGCTGGTGTACTTCTCACCCGCCTGGGGAGACGCCGTCGACCCCGAAGGGGTGACCTATCCCCTGTCCCGCGAGGGCAAGGCCTCCCTGGCGCTCTTCCTCTTGATCGCCACCTGGTGGGTCTTCGAGGTGGTTCCGATCGGAGTCACGAGCCTCCTGGTGGGGATCATGCAGGCGTTGTTCCTGATCAGGGACCCACGTTCAGCCTTCACCGACTTCTTCGACCCGTCGGTCTTCTTCATCTTCGGGTCCCTGGCGATCGGCATGGTCTTCACCAAGACCGGCCTGACGCGCCGCATGGCCTACTCCATGCTGGTGTTCGTGGGGGAGCGCACCAGCATGATCTACCTGGGGTGCTTCATACTGACCTCGGCCTTGACGCTGATCATGGCGCACACGGCGGTGGCGGCCACCGTCTTCCCCCTGCTGCTGGCGATCCACTCCCTCTACGCCGAGGGGGAGAAGGTCACGCGCTTCGGCAAGGGGCTCTTCATCGGCATGGCCTTCGTAGCTGGCGCGGGCAGCATCATCACCCTGCTGGGTGCGGCCCGCGGTGCGGTGGCGATCGGCTTCTACCGCGAGGTCACCGGTAGCACGGTGGGCTTCTTCGAGCTGAGCTGGTACATGCTGCCCGTGGGGGTGGTGATGACCCTCTTGCTCTGGGTCTACATCCTGATGGTCTACCGCCCGGAGAAGAGCACCATTCCGGGGCTGCGCGAGCGCGCCGTGAAGCTGCGGGACAGCATGGGATCGATCACCCGCAACGAGGTCCTGGCGGCGTCGATCGTCCTCGCGGCGATCGTTCTCCTGGGGCTGCGCTCACTGATCCCAGCCCTGTCCTTCCTGGACAAGAGCGCCATCATCCTGCTGACGACGGTGCTCTTCTTCGTCTTCAAGGTGCTCTCGACGGACGACCTGGAGGAGACCCCCTGGAACATCATCCTGCTCTTCGGCGGGGCGATGAGCCTGGGCTTCTGCCTGTGGGAGACGGGGGCGGCCAAGTGGCTGGCGGTGCAGTGGCTGGTGATGTTCGAGAGCGCCCACTGGCTGCTCTTCGTGATGGGGATCGCCTTCTTCGTCCTGATCATGACCAACCTGATCATGAACGTGGCGGCGATAGCCATCTCGCTACCAGTCGCACTTTCGCTGGCGCCCTACGTGGGTGTGGCCAGCGAGGTGGTGCTCTACGCCAGCCTGGTGCCCGCCGGCATGCCCTTCCTGCTCCTGGTCGGCGCAGCGCCCAACGCCATCGCCCACGGCAGCGGACAGTTCTCGGTCAAGGAGTTCTTCGTGGCGGGCATCGCGCCCAGCATCCTGCTCCTGGCCGTCCTAGCCGTCTTCGTGTGGCTCATCTGGCCCATGATGGGGATGCCGGTCACGGTGCCGATCGGAGGCTAGCGGCCCCACGCGCGCTCAATCGAAGGTCTGGCCGTAGGTCCACTCGACGGGGTTGTTGTCGGGGTCGGCGACCTCGAAGACGTAGCCCACCTCGTCGCTGATCCGGGTGGGCGGGTTGAGGATCTTGACCCCCATCCTCTGCGCCACGACCGCACGGCTGTCGACCATCTCCTTCGAGTCGCAGGCGAAACCCAGGTGCTCGAAGCTGCGCGCCTGACGGGGGAAGAAGCGGTGGAAGAGCCACAGGAGCCAGCGCACGCGGCGGGGCATGATCGCCACCAGGGTGAAGTTCTCCTGGCCCTCGGGGCGCAGGAAGGCGATCTCGCTGCGCAAGAGGTCGCGGTGCGACGTGCGCGAGAGCAGCCGGGCGGGGAGGATCTCCTCGTAGAAAGCGATCGTCTTGTCGAGGTCGTGGACGCGGAACGCCACGTGATCGCAGGTCGGCATGGCTCGGAGCCCCCCGTCAGGGCTGGAAGCTCCAGGGATCGATCTCGCCTTCGAGTGCGGGCGGCGCCAAGAACACCACCAGGATTGCTGTCGCCAGGAACAACCCAAGGAAGGCGAAGGCGCTCCACCAGGGCAAGGCCCCGATCGTCAGGCGGTCTCGGACGATCTCCCAGGAGGTGGCGGTGTCAGGATGCACCAGGACCTTCACGGCCCACGACGCGATCAGGACGCCGTAGATGGGCCAGTAGTTGTGCAAGAGCCGCGAACGCAGGGCACGCAGGCGGGTGATCTTGAAGCTTGGAGTGACCAGGTCCCTGGCGAACAGCTCACCCCACTGCTCCGCCGGACCGACCGGCTCGCCGCGCAGGATCGGTCCGTAGAAGTTCTGCTCGATCTTGCGCACGCGCACGTACCAGATATCGGCGAAGCGGTAGCGGCGTGCCTCGAAGGTCAGGAAGATCGAAATCAGGACCAGCCCCAACAAGAGCCCCCAGTGGGAGTGTTCCTTGACGCTGAAGGTGAAGGAGAGGATGCCGGCGGTCGTGATCACCGCCCAGTTGGTGGTGTTGTCCAGCCGGATGCGCCAGGAGTTGGCTCGGTAGAGCTCACCGCGGTAGAGGTGGACGACGGCGGCGATGTACTCGCCGCGGGTGAGGGGCCTCCGCCCCGGAGCATCATGCTGCATCGAGGCCTCCTGCATGGAGCCGTATCCTAATGGTGCGGCGCAAGCCTCCCAAGTCCGGGGGGGGGACTCCTGTCGCCGGCGCCCACGGTGGGGGATTCCCGCTCGACGCCGGCGCGGGTGCCCGGCTAGAGTGACCGCGCGCACTCCGACCCCACCTCCTCCCAGGCATGCAACGAACGATCGTCAATCTGACCGTCAACGGGGACGCCTACTGCGCCGCCGTGACCCACAACGCCACCTTGGTGGAGCTCCTACGCGACGAGCTGCGCCTGACCGGCACCAAGGCCGGTTGCGCCACGGGGGATTGCGGGGCCTGCACCGTCCTGATGAACGGCAGGGCCATCAACTCCTGTCTGACCCTGGCCCTGGAGGCGGAAGGGGCGCAGATCACCACCATCGAGGGCATCGCCCCCTCCGGTGATGAGCTGCACCCCGTGCAGGAGGCCTTCGTGCTCCACGGCGCGATCCAGTGCGGCTTCTGCACCCCGGGGATGGTGGTCTCGTCGGTGGAGCTCCTGGAGAACAACCCCCAGCCCAGCGAGGAGGAGATCCGCCGCGGGCTGGACGGGAACCTCTGCCGCTGCACCGGCTACACCAAGATCGTCGATGCGATCGAGGCGGTGACGGTCAAGGAGGGGAGCGGGCGATGATCAAGCTGCCGTCCCTCGAGTTCCACTCCCCGGGCACCCTGGAGGAGGTCTTCGCCCTGCTCGCGACCCACGGGGAGAGCGCCCGCCTCATGGGGGGCGGGACCGACCTCCTGCCGCGCCTCAAGCGGCGCAATGCCGAGTGCCAGCACTTGATCGGCCTGAGGCAGGTCGAGGGGCTGGGCGAGGTGAGCTTCGACGAGGGGACGGGGCTGGCGATCGGCGCCACTGCGCTGCTCGCCCAGGTCGCCGAGCTCCCCGCCGTCGGCAGGCACTACCCCGCCCTGGCGGCGGCGATCGACCGGCTGGCCACGCCGCAGGTGCGCAACAAGGCGGGTGTGGCGGGCAACCTCTGCAACGCCTCCCCCTGCGCGGACACCGCCACGCCGCTCCTGGCCTACGGGGCGCGGGTGGTGATCGCGAGCGCGGCGGGTCGGCGCGAAGTGGGCCTCGCTGACTTCATCGTGGGCCCCGGCGCGACGGTCCTCGAGCCGGGGGAGGTGGTGGAGCGCGTCCTCGTGCCCCCGCCGCCCGAGGGGCTGCGCTCGATCTTCTTCAAGTTCTCGCCGCGCTCGAAGGTCGACATCGCCGCCGTCAACCTGACCCTGGCACTGACCTTCGACGGGGAGCGGGTCGACGAGGCGAAGCTCTGCCTCGGCACCGTGGCTCCGACCCCCATGCGCGCCGAGCGCGCCGAGGGGATCCTGACCGGCCAGGCGCTCGACGCGCAGCGCATCGAAGAGGCTGCCCAGGCCGCCAGTCGGGAGTGCCAGCCGATCACCGACTTCCGCGCCAGCGAGGAGTACAAGCGGCGGCTGGTGTACGTATTGACCAAGAGAGCGCTCGAGACCCTCTCCTCGTAGCATGAGCAACCGTCCCGACACCCTGATCGGCGAGCGCTTGCCGCGCCCCGACGCGCGCGCCAAGGTCACCGGCGCCGCCCAGTACACCGACGACATCCACCTGCCCGGGATGCTCCACGGAGCGATCCTGCGCAGCCCGCTGCCCCACGCGCGCATCAAGTCGATCGACGTCTCGCGCGCCAAGGCCCTCTCCGGGGTCAAGTGCGTCATCACCGGCGGCGACGTACCCGCCGTGCGCTACGGGAACTGGCGGCTGGTGCCGCAGCTGCAGGACGAGACCGTCCTCGCCACCGACGTGGTGCGCTTCGTCGGTGACGAAGTGGCGGCCGTCGCCGCGGTCGACCTGGACACGGCCTTGGAGGCCCTGGATCTGATCGAGGTCGTCTACGAGGAGCTGCCGGCGGTCTTCGACGTGGAGTCCGCCCTGGCGCAGGGTGCGCAGGCGGTGCACCCCGAGCACCCGGACAACAGGAGCCTGGAGCGCAAGATCGACTACGGCGATCTCGAGGCCGCCTTCGCCGAGGCGGACTACGTGCGCGAGGACACCTTCACCACCCACCCCGTCAACCACGCCTACATGGAGCCCTGCTCGTCGGTGGCGCGGGCGGATTCCGACGGGCGCATCACGCTCTGGACCTCGACCCAGACCCCCTACTACATACAGTGCCTGCTGGCGCGCACCATGGGGCTCAGGGAGAACGACGTGCGCGTCATCAAGCCCTGCGTGGGCGGTGGCTTCGGGGGCAAGATGGAGCTGCGACCCTGGGAGTTCGCCGCCGCCTGGATGGCGCGCGAGACGGGTCGCCCGGTCAAGATCACCATCGGCCGCGACGAGGAGCTGGCCGCCGGCCGGCGCCGGCACCCGGTGACGCTCACCTCCAAGATCGGTTTCAAGCGCGACGGCACGATCACCGGCAAGCACCTCACGGCGCACCTCGACGGCGGGGCGTACAACGGCATGGGCCCCACGGCGACCTTCCTGATCGGGAACTTCGGGGCGATGCTCTACCGCTTCCCGTCCTACCGCTACGACGGGCTCTACGTCTACACCAACACCCCCCCCGCGGGCGCCATGCGCGGCTTCGGCGCGCCCCAGGCGCTCTTCGCCGGGGAGATGCAGATGAACATGGCCGCGGCGGAGCTGGGGCTGGACCCGATCGAGCTCAGGCTGCGCAACGTCATGCAGACGGGGGACCAGATCCCCGGGGTGGCGACGATCTCCTCCTGCGGCTTCCGCGAGTGCCTGGAGGAGGTGCGGGCGCTGAGCGACTGGGACAAGCGGCGCGCGGAGACGCAGGAGGGGCGCGCGCTCGGGCTCGCTTGCTACAGCTTCATCTCCGGCGGGGTCTTCAACTGGTTCGACACCAAGTACCCCTTCTCCAGCGCCCAGGTGAAGGTCTTCGACGACGGCACGGCGCAGCTCACCACCCTGGCGGCCGACATCGGGCAGGGCTCGGACCTGATCCTGGTCCAGATCCTGGCCGAGGAGCTGGGCCTGGGTCTGGAGGACGTGCGGCTGGTCACCGGCGACACGGCGGCCTGCCCCCAGTCGGACCTCGGTACCTGGGGCAGCCGTGTGACCCTCATGGCGGGCAACGCCGTGCGCGACGCGGCGCGCCAGATCAAGGAGCGGCTCTTCGAGATCGTGTCGCTCGAGTTCGACCTGAACGTGATCCACGAGCTGGAGTGCGGCGACGGGCACGTCTACGCCAAGAGCAAGCCCAAGCGCCGCATTCCCCTGGCCGAGGTGGTGGCCAAGGTCCAGCGCGCCCAGCGCGGCCGGCCCCTGGAGGCCACCGGCTACTACACGCCGCGCGACTGCGGCCTGGTGTCCCCCGCCTTCTCCTTCGGGGCCCAGGTGGCGGACGTGGAGGTGGACCGGGAGACGGGCCTCAGCGAGGTGCGCGGGATGTACACCGTCCACGACTGCGGCACCGAGCTGAACCCGATGGCGGTGGAAGGGCAGCTCGAGGGGTCGATCCAGATGAGCCTCGGCTACGCCCTCTCCGAACGGCTGATCATGCACGAGGGGCGCACCCTGAACACCACCCTGCTCGACTACAAGGTGCCGGTGGCCCAGGACATGCCCCCCTCGATCTCCAAGACCGTGGAGACCTTCGAGCCCGCCGGACCCTTCGGGGCCAAGGAAGCGGGGGAGGGGCTGGCCTGCCCCACCGCGCCCGCCATCGCCCACGCGGTGGCGGAGGCGACCGGCTACTGGTGCCGCGACCTGCCGATCACCCCCGACAAGGTCCTGGCCCACCTCGACCGAGAGGACCCGGACTGAGCGCGGCTACTCGAGGGGCAGGATCTCGACGCGGCGGAACTCGACGCCGTGGCTCTCCGCCTGGAGGCTGATCGAACCGCCGCGCAGGGTCGGGTCCGTGCCCTCCAGCAGCGCCACGGCGTCCTTGTCCCCGGGATCGAGTTGGGGGTTGCTGTACTCCAGGACCACCTCCCCGTCGATCAGGTGACGGATCAGCTCCGCCCCGCGCACCTCGATCTCGACCGTCACCCACTGGTCGCCGTGGTAGGTGGCGGAGCTGGACTCTGTGCAGTGGCGCGTGTGCAGCTCGCCAGCCATCACGACGTGGGTCCCCGGCGTGCACAGGTTGGCGGTGGGGCGCTCCCCGGAACCGCCGCCGCCGAGGAGCTGGACCTCGATCGAGACGGGGAATCCCTGATCGCGGCGCAGCGTCCCGGGGGCTTGACCGTGGACCATGACACCGCTGTTGCGGAAGGCCCACCCCGGACCGCCGGGGCACTGCTCGCCGACGAAGCGGTACTCGACCCGCATGCGGTAGTGGGACCAGTGCGCCTCGTGGAAGAGGTGCCCGAAGCGACCATCGAAGGCGTCGTAGCGGTCGTAGTCGACCCGCAGGAGGCCGTCCTCGACGCGGAAGGTCCCGAGCGGGTCCTGACCCAGCTCCAGTCCCGCGATCTTGGGGGTCCACCCCGTCAGATCCCGGCCGTTGAAGAGCTGGATCCACTGCGGCTCGGCGGGGGTGGGCTCGCCAGCGCCCCCCGAGCACCCGCAGCACTTGCAGGCGGAGAAGAAGGGGGCGCAGGCCAGGGCCAGGAGGAGCACTCGGACGCTGCGCAAGGGAGTCGTGGACATGCACAGAGCTTAGGCGCAGCCTCTCCGAATTCCCCGTCCATTCTCCGCTGGCCCCACGGCGCCCACCGCTTCACAGTGGCGCCATGCAGACGAACGCACTGCCCCCCCGGGAGCGGATGTTGGAGGCCTTCCTCGCCCGGGACAGCGCCTTCGAGGGGATCTTCGTCAGCGCCGTGCGCACCACCGGCATCTTCTGCCGGCCGAGCTGCCCGGCGCGCAAGCCGCGCGCCGAGAACGTCGAGTTCTACCCCTCGCCGCGGGAGGCGCTCTTGGCGGGCTACCGCCCCTGCCGTCGCTGCTCACCCCTGGCTCCGGCGGGGGCGGCTCCTCCCTGGTTGGAGCCCCTGCTCGAGCGCGTGGCCGCCGATCCCCCGCAGCGCTGGACCGACGCCGGCCTGCGCGCCGCGGGGTTCGATCCGGTGCGCGTCCGCCGCTGGTTCAAGGCGCGACACGGCATGACCTTCCACGCCTGGCAGCGCGCCCGCCGACTGGGGGCCGCCCTGGGGCAGATCCAGGGTGGCGAGTCGGTGACCGGCGCCTCCCTGGACTGCGGCTACGACTCGGAGAGCGCCTTCCGCGTGGCCTTCAAGCGCTTGGTGGGGAGCTCGCCGCGGGACGCTCGCGGAGCGCCGGTGGTGAAGCTCACGCGCATCGCCACCCCGCTCGGACCGCTGCTCGCCGCCGCGACGGAGGACGCGCTGCGGCTGCTGGAGTTCGTCGATCGGCGCCAGCTCGAGACCCAGCTCCGCCGGCTGCAGAAGCGCCTCCCGGGCGCCTTCGTCCCCGGGGAGAACGACCTCCTCGCAGAGACCACCTCGCAGCTCACGGCCTACTTCGCGGGCCAGCGGCGCGAGTTCGACGTGCCCCTGCGGGCGCTGGGGACCCCCTTCCAGGAGCAGGTCTGGGAGGCGCTCCAGGCTATCCCCTGCGGCGAGACCCGCTCCTACGGCCAGCTGGCCCGCTCCCTCGGCCGCCCGACCGCCTCGCGCGCGGTGGCCCGGGCGAACGGCGACAACCCGATCGCGATCCTGGTGCCGTGCCACCGCGTGGTGGGGAGCGACGGGCGGTTGACGGGCTACGGAGGCGGGCTGTGGCGCAAGCGCTACCTCCTACGCCTCGAGGCCGTAGAGGAGCCGGGCGAGGTCGGGCAGGGTCGACGGTGAGGCGGGGGCGACCAGCTCGAGCATGCGCTCCAGGCTCCCGTAGAGGTGGGCCAGCGACCAGGCCAGCATGCGCTCGGAGCGGGCGGGCCCGAGTTCGGAGGGCTCCACGCCGTAGGCGGTGAGGTAGCGCGGCAAGAGACCCCGCTCTCCCCTGAAGAGGAACTCCACCGGGGCGGTGAAGTCGTACTCGGGGGCTCCGTCGCGGGACTCCGCGAAGTCGAAGAGGCCACAGAGCTCGGGGCGACCCGCTCGGGTGCGGACCAGGAGGTGCTGGTCGAGGATCTCGGTGTGCAGGAAGGCGCGTGCGCCGGGATCGAAGTCCCCTTGCGACTCCAGGAAGGGCCCGATCGCGGCCAGCAGCGCTGCGGGGAGGCCCGGGCGGCGGTGCCGCTCGGGGGCCCTCTGGCGGCAGTCGCGCCAGAAGTCGGACCAGTGTGCTTCCGGTTCCCCGAGGCGTTGGGCGTGCAACTCGCGGGTCAGGCGCCCCAGGTCCCCGGCCAGGCGCAGGCGCTCGTCGTGAGCGAGGCGTGGCCACACGTCACTCAGTGGCGTGCCCTCGAGACGACCCATGATCAGGTAGGGCCAACCGGCGAGCTCACCACTTCCCAAGCAGGCGGGGGTGGCCACGGAGAGAGCACCCTCGAGGAGCTCCAGGCAGGCGCTCTCGCGCTCGATCTGCTCTCGCCATACGGGGGCGGTGAGCTTGACGACCCACCCGCGCCCACCCCAGACCGCATCGGAGCCGGTGGAGAAGGGCGCCAGGCCCTCGGCGTCCAGCCCGTGGAGCGCGGCGATCTCGAGCATGGCGCCACGCCAGGTGTCCTGCGCCGCCAGCTTCCGGACCGCCGGAGCGGGGTCGTAGGGGGGAGGGCTCCAGGGGGCGTCCGCCACGCTCGTCAGAGACCGGCCAGGTGTCGCGCTCGCTCCGCTGCCCGGGTGCCCGGGTGGCGCTCGGCGAGCTTCCGGAGCGCCTTCAGGTGCTTGCCGCTCTTCCCCGGACCGTCGGAGTAGACCTTGACCAGGATGCGCTCCAGTGCCTTGCAGGCGTCCCGTTCCGGCTTCATCTCGGGGCTCTCGAGCCGCGTGCGCAACTCGGCCAGGCGGGTCTCGTGTTCCCCTGCGCCCTTGAGGACCTTCTTCAACTCCTCCAGGCGTTCACCGGCTTCGACCAGGTGACCGCTGTCGAGGCACCATTCGAGCGCCCCGAGCCGGCGCTCGATCGCGCCTTCGATGGCGGTGATCGCCTCCTCGGCCTGCGCCGCGTGCTGCTCCTTCCCGCGCTCCCGGGAAGCGGCGGCGAGGGCCTTGCCGAGGTCCCCCTTGGCGTAGGACTTCCAGGCGGACTTCAAGGCGCGGGGCGTGCCCTCGGGGGGGGCCTTGGCGGCCTTGATCAGATCCGCGATCTGATCGGCGGTGCGGGAGGTGGCGTGGCTTCCGCGGCCCACGACCGACCCGGAGGCATCCAAGAGGACGTAGCTCGGCAGCCCCTTGCTCCCGGACCGCAGCGGAGGCTCCACCGTCCACATCGCCCGGGTGCCGAGCCACTTGTGGTGCAGGACGAAGCCCTCCATCTGCTCCGCACTGGCGCGCTGGGACTCGACGAAGAGGACCTGCAGGTCGTCGCCGAACTCTTCCTGCAGCTTGAGGGAGGCCGGCACGGACCCCCCGATGCACCCCGGTCAGCGGGTGCCCCAGAACTCGATGAAGACCGGCTTGCCCCGCAGATCCTCGAGCTTCTCGAGACCCATCCCGTTCACCACGGGGGAGCGGAAGGTGTAGCTGACGGCCGTGTCCTCCAGCGTGGCGGGGGACGCGGCGAGGAGTGGCAAGAGGGCTGCCGCGGCGAGCAGGGAACGGGTCGTGGGACTCATGGAGCGCTTCCGGGGAGGGAGAGGAGCGGCAGAGTCTACGGGCGCGCCTGGCGCAGGTGGGCGCGCGAGACCCCCGGGCGCAGATCCCGAACCGGTCTCTTACCGCCCCTCGCGGGGGGAGAGATCCGGGCGCGCGGCGCGCTCACTCGATCACCGCCGTCGCGAAGTCGATCGGCTGGGTGTAGAGAAAGCCCAGGTCCTCCCACCAGTCGCCGTGATCCACCTCCGGCTCGCTGGGGATCGGCTCGAAGCAGTCGGCGTAGCGCTCCAGGAAGCGCTTCTGGACCCGGAACAGCTCGCGCCGCTCGGGGGTGTGCTCGCTCTGGCGGTAGTGGTAGAGGTCGAGGAGCAGGACGCTGGTCACCCCGGGGATCCAGGAGGGGCCGAAGGCGCGCAGGACCGTGGCGAAGTCGGGGTTGCGCTTGGCGGCGTCCAGCACGAAGAGCTCGATCGGCTCGCCGTCCCAGCGGGCGTCCGCCACTCGGCAGCGGTGGGGGACGAGCCTCTCGTAGACGGGGGTGACGAACTCGAGGAAGACCGGGGTCAGGTCCTGCTTGCGCTTGAGCTTGAGTCCGGCGCGCTGCTTGGCGTGGCGCACCTCTTCGCGGCTCGCCCTCCAGTGGTCGTAGCAGTGGATCTCCCGGTCGTAGCCCGCTGCGACGAGCCCCTTCGCCATGCAGGCGCAGGAGTAGCCCAGCCAGCAGCCGAGCTCCACGGCCAATCCCGGTCCGCTCCAACGGCGCCCCATCTGGTAGCAGTAGCGGCCGGTGGGCTCGTTGATCATGCGCGGGATGTGCGCCAGGTCATCGAGGTTCATGGGGGCACCGTACGTACCCGACGCGGCTCCTGCTACCCTGCGCGCCGTGACGTCGGAGCAGGGCAGGAGGGGGAGCGGTGGCGCAGCGGGAGGCCAGAGCGGCCGGATTCTCGCCAGCCTGGAAGCGCCCACCCTCCGCGCCCGGCGCGTCACTCGGGGGATCGGCGCCGCGGCCCTCTTCCTGCTGACCTCCCTGGCCTTCGCCGCCCTCTGCCCGCGCTCCGGTCCCAGCTACCCCGAGAGCTCGATCCTGGCCAGCAAGCTGGAGCACCTGGCGCGGGTGCGGGAGGGACTCGACCTGCTCTTCATCGGCTCGAGTCGCGTCTACCGCGGGGTGGACCCGGTGCTCTTCGATCGGCTGGCCGCCGAGCGGGGGCACGAACTGCGCTCCTTCAACCTGGGCGTTCCCAACCTCGGAGGGCTGGAGCTCGCCTACCTCCTGGAGGACCTCCTGGGACCGCCCACCGACCGGCCCCGCTGGGTGGTGGTGGATCCCGGTGGCCTGCAGGTGCGCGTGGAGATCGAGAACCTCGAGAGCGCGCGGGTGGTCAACTGGCACGACGCCCGACACACCGCCCTGGTCCTGGAGCTGCTCTGGGGGAGTGATCGCTCCCCCTCCAAGAAGGTGCGTTACGGGTGGCGTCACCTCTTCGCCGCCGGAAGGCGCTACGCGAGGCTCGGTGAGGGGGTCGAGGAGCTGGAGAGCCGGCTCGGAGCCCGCGAGGCCCACGCGCCCGTCGCCTCGCCGCTGCTCGGCCCCGCCGCGGACGGCTTCCGCAGCCTGGAGGACTTCCCCCCCGACGACCCCGCCTGGCCCGGGCTGGTCGAACGGCGCCGGGACTTCGAAGCGGAGCTCGAGGAGTACTGGGAGGCGGTGCGCAAGCAGGCCGCGCGCCACCGCGAGGAGATCGAGCCCCTCTCGGACTTCGAGCGCGGCTACCTGCGCCGGCTGTGCGCCGGGATCGAGGCCGCCGGCGCCACGCCGATCTTCATCGTCTCACCCCGGCACGATGGGAGGGCCCTCTACCTGCAGCGGGCGGCGGAGGAGGGCGTGATTCCGGTGCTCTTCGACTACTCCGATCCGGAGCGCCAACCGGAGCTGTACTCCGAGGAGATGCGCTACGACGGGGGACACCTGAACGCGTCCGGGGCGCAGCACTTCACGCGGCTCCTGGCCGCGGACCTCCTCGACCACATCGATCGCGCCGGGGAGCGCGCACCCCGCTGAGCGCGGCGCGATGATCTTCACCGAGCTGCGCTTCCCGCTCTTCTTCCTGGTGGTCTTCGGGATCCACTGGGCCCTGCGCGCCGAGCGCGGTCGCAAGCTGTGGCTCCTGGCGGCGAGCTACTTCTTCTACGCCGCCTGGGACTGGCGCTTCCTGTCGCTGATCCTGATCTCGACCCTGGTCGACTACACGGTGGGTCGGGCGCTCGATCCGGCGCGGGGCCCGGCCCCGACGGGGAGGGCGCGTCGCCGCTGGCTGCTCGCCAGCCTGGTGGTGAACCTGGGGCTGCTGGGGGTCTTCAAGTACTGCGACTTCTTCCTGAGCTCGGCGGCGGAGCTGCTGACCTGGTTCGGGGTCGAGCGCTCGGAGGGCAGCCTGTCGCTCGTGCTGCCGGTGGGGATCAGCTTCTACACCTTCCAGACGATGAGCTACACGCTCGACGTCTACGCGGGTCGCATGCGCGCCCGTCGCTCGCTGCTCGACATGGCGCTCTTCGTGGCCTTCTTCCCCCAGTTGGTGGCAGGCCCGATCGTGCGCGCCGCGACCTTCCTGCCCCAGCTCGACCGCCGGCGGCGCTTCGCGGAGGTCCCGGTGCGAGCTGCCCTGGTGCTCTTCCTGGTGGGGTGCGTCAAGAAGGCCTGCGTCTCCGACAACCTGGCACCGGTGGTGGACGCCTACTTCGCCGCACCGGAGCTCTACGACGCGGCCAGCGCCTGGCTGGCGGTCCTCTTCTACGCGGTCCAGATCTACTGCGACTTCTCCGGCTACTCGGACATGGCGATCGCCTGCGCTGCGCTGCTCGGCTACCGCCTGTGCCTCAACTTCAACTTCCCCTACTTCGCCACCAGCATCACCACCTTCTGGCGACGCTGGCACATCAGCCTGTCGAGCTGGCTGCGCGACTACCTCTACATCCCCCTCGGGGGCAACCGCCACGGTCGGCGCAAGGCGCGGCGCAACCTGATGTGGACGATGCTGCTCGGGGGGCTGTGGCACGGGGCCGCCTGGCGCTTCATCGTCTGGGGTGCGCTGCACGGGTTGGCGCTGGCCTGGGAGCGGGAGTGGGGGCGCTGGCGGCCGTCCAAGCAGGAGCGCTGGCGAGGGTGGTCGGTGCTCTCCAGCCTGGCGACCTTCTGGTGGGTCTGCCTGGCGTGGATCTTCTTCCGCGCTCAGGACTTCGGCGACGCCTGGGTGGCGACCCGCGCCTACGTCCTCTTCCAGAGTCCCGGGACCGAGAGCCTCGATCCGCGCCTCTTCCTGCTCTTCCCCGCCCTGGTGGCGGTGCACTGGAGCGAGTACCGCCGCGGCTGGACCGCGCTCGCCGAGCGCTTGCCACCCTGGGCCTTCTCCGTCGGCTACGCCCTGGCGGTCCACGCGGTGCTGCTCTTCTACCGGCCGAGCGCGCAGCCGTTCATCTACTTCCAGTTCTAGCTTGCGGAGTCCTGCTGCAGGTCCTGGAACAGCATCAGGGCGTTGCCGTCGGGATCGAAGAAGGTCGCCAGGCGCACCATCTTCGGGATCTCCTGGGTGGGGCCGTCGAAGCGCACCTCGCGCGCTTCCAGGAGGGAGCGTGCGGCCTCGATGTCCTTGACACCGAAGGTGGGGACGGGCCCCGCGGCGACCTGGGGGGACTCGACCTGGGAGAGGCCGACGTGGACGCCCGGGATCTCGGTGGCCAGCTCGCACCAGCCCATCTCGGCCAGGGAGTAGAGCGGGCGGAAGCCGAGCACGTTCGCGTACCAGGCCTGGGCGCGCTCCAGGTCGGAGACCTGGAAGGCGATCGTCAGTCCGCCGTCGTAGTTGAGGGGGGAGGTCATCCAAATAGTATAGGTGCTATACTTTTAGACAGCGAGCGATGATGACCCGCATTCTCGAGAGACCCCCCGTGCCCCTGACGCCGCTCTTCCACCACCGCTGGGTGGTCCCGGTGCTGGCCCAGCTCCACCGGGACGGCGGCGCCAAGGGGGTGACCCTCGTACGCCGGCTGGGGGCCAGCCGGGGGGCGGTCGGCGCGGCGCTGGAGCACGCCATCGAGCGCGGCTGGGTGCGGCGCAACCCCGGGTACGGTCACCCGCTGCGCCCCGAGTACCTGCTGACCGCGAAGGGGGAGCGCCTGGGACCCGACTGCGCCCGCCTCTGCGATCGCCTCGGGGGGGGGGATCTCCGCGCGCTCGGACTGCGCAAGTGGTCCTTCTCCATCCTGGCGGGGCTCGGCGACGGCGCGCAACGCTTCAGCGATCTGAAGGCGCTCTCGGAAGGGGTCACCGACCGCGCCCTGGCTCTCGCCCTGCGCGATCTGGCGGCCGCCGGCCTGGTGCGGCGCGCAGTGGTCGCGGGGCGGCCCCCGGGGACGCGCTACCGGCTCACGGTGCGGGGGCGTGCCCTGGCGCGTCTGGCGGCGCGACTGCGCCAGTGCCTGGAGTGATGCGCGCCGGGGATCAGGGGCTCTCCGCGGGCGGCGGGAGGGGCGTCTCCGCCTCGATGAAGACGCGCTTCACCTCCGGCAGGGCCTGCTTGATCTCGGCGTCGATGCTGGCGATGGCGCGCTCGATCGACTCGGTGGACTCCTCGTCCCGGAACTCGATGCTCAGGTTGACCAGGACAAACTCGGGCCCCATGTGCATCGTCAGCACCTCGTTCACGCGCCGCACGCGGGGGCGTGAGAGCGCCGCGGCCCGGATGCGCTGCACCGCCTCGGGGGAGGCGCTCTCGCCAATCAGCAGTCCCTTGGTCTCGTAGGCCAGCCAGATCGCCGTCACCGCCAAGATCAAGCCGATCACGATCGCCGCCGCGCCGTCGAGCCAGAGCAGGCCGGTGAATTGGCTCAGGGCCACACCGGCGAAGGCGACCAGCAGCCCGAGCATCGCCGCCGAATCCTCGAAGAGGACGACGAACATGGAGGGATCCTTGCCGCGCTGGACCGCCTCGAAGATGCCGTAGCGCCCCCGATGCGCCGAGAACTCTCGCCAGGCGAAGAACCAGGCGGCGCCCTCGAAGAGCATCGCCAGGCCGAGCACGAGGTAGTTCACGGTGGGGTTCTTGAGCTCGACGGGGTGCAGGACCCCGTGCACCCCCTCGTAGATCGAGACGCCGGCCCCCACGGCGAAGATCAGGATCGCGACCACGAAGCTCCAGAAGTAGACCTCCTTACCGTGGCCGAACGGGAACTCGGCGTCCGGGGGACGGTTGGAGCGCGCCAGCCCGTGGAGCAGGAGCACCTGGTTGCCGGTGTCGACGAGGGAGTGGACCCCCTCGGAGAGCATCGCCGAGCTGCGGGTGATCAGGGCCGCCGCGAACTTGGTCACGGCGATCGCCCCGTTGCCGATCAGGGCGGCGTAGATAACCTTCTTCGAACCGGAAGCCACGAAAGCTAGCGTCCCATTTCGGGCGCTTTGTAGGTCCCGCTCGCGACGCCGACTAGCGTGCCCATCGGCCGCATTCTACGCAGGCCATGGGCGTGCTACTACCGTGGTACGCTCCTGGTCCGTGGCCCCCCAAGATCGTCCCCAGCCATGCCCACCACCCAGCGCAGCCTCTACCGAATCGTCCCCCTCCTCCTGATGGGGATCCTGGTCCCCCTCGCCGCCGCCCAGGACCGCGCCGGTCAGGGCCTCACTCGTGAGCAGATGTGGCGCGCACCCACGGACGAGGAGTGGGCGCGCCCCTGCCTGATCACCTGGCAGCGCTCCTGGGAGGATGCCCTGGCCGTGGCACAGGAGACGGGCAAGCCGATCCTGGTGTGCGTCAACATGGACGGCGAGATCGCCAGCGAGCACTACGCGGGGGTGCGCTACCGCCAGCCGGAGATCGCGGCGCTCTACGAGCCCTACGTGTGCGTGATCGCCTCGGTGTACCGTCACACTCCGCGCGACCACGACGACCAGGGGCGCCGCATACTCTGCCCGCGCTTCGGGAGCGTGACCTGTGGAGAGCACATCTCCATCGAGCCGGGGCTCTTCGAGCAGTTCTTCGAGGACCAACGCGTCGCGCCGCGCCACATCGGCGTCGAGCTGGACAACCAGGAGATGTACGACGTCTTCTACGCCTACGACACCGACACGATCTTCAACGCGCTGCGCGAGGGGATCGCCGAGCGCGATGCGCCCCCCCCGACCCCGGGCCGCGGCGATCGCTCGCTGCTCGAGCGCGTGGCCAGCGCCGACATCCTGGACCGCGTCGCGGTGGAAGAGTCCTACCAGGAGGGGGACGCCGGCGTGCGCCGCGTGCTGCTGGAGACGACGGTCGCCCAGGGCAAGCAGGTCTCCCTCGAGCTCCTGCGGCTGGCGCTCTTCGGCTCCGATCCCGAGCTGGCGCGCATGGCGCGGCGGGCCCTGGCGAACTCCGACACCCAGGGCACGGTGGACCTGCTCTTCGAGACCCTGGGGCAGCCCCTGGAAGGGGGAGAGCGGGAGGCGCTGGTCTCCGCCCTCTTGGCCCTGGGCGAGCGCTCGCCCCGCGCGGCCGCCCTGGGGGCGGTCTACCGGGGCCTGACCACCGACTCGGAGGTGGTGGACGTGGCGCGCTGGACGGAGGCCCTCGCGGAGGCGGGAGAGTCCGCCACGGTGCCGGAGAGGGGGGCCCTGGAGGCGCGCCTCGACGCGGCGATCCAGGCCACCCAGGCCGACCCCGCTGACGGCCAGGCCTCCCTCGAGCTGGCCGAGGCGGCGCTCGCGCTGGCGATCGACCCCGGAACGACCGAGGTGGGGATCGGCGGAGAGCGGCGGCGCGCGCGTTTCGCGGAGTTCCTGCTCAAGGACGCGCGGCGGGCAGGCCTGGAGGCGGAACGGCTGGGGGTCGCCGGTTGGCGCGTGGATGCGGTGCTGGCGCTGGCCGCCCACTACCTGGGCGAAGGAGAGGAAGCGAGCACTCGAGTGGAGCAGGCCGCCCGCGCCCTGCCGGCGGGGGAGCGGAGCTGGAACGCCATGGCCACCCTGGCCCTCTTCGCCGAGGCGCGCCGCGAGGCGATCCGGCGCAGCGCCAACAGGCGCAAGATCTGGCCCGCCGAGTGGCTCTCCGATCTGGACGACGCCTACGAGGTGCTCGCCGCCCACCCCTGGGGACAGGACGGCCAGGCGGTGGCCCACTACGACTTCCTACGGCGCCTCGGGGCCCGTGGACCTGCGGCCCGCGTGTTGGACGCGGCCCTGATGCGCTTCCCCGAGTCCTGGGAGGTGCACCAGCGACTCAGGGACCAGGTCCTCGCCCAGCGCGGCTTCCGCGCCCTGGGCGGGTTGGAGGCGGTCTACGAGACGATGCTGGCGCGGGAGGACGCCTCGCCTAACCTGGAGTGGTTCGCGGGCTACGCCTCGCTGGTCGTGGCCGAGTTCCACCGCCGGGCCCGGCAGCCGGAGCAGGCCCTGGGCGCCTACGGGCGGGGGATCACCCACTTCGAGCTCGCCGCGACCGCCCGTCCGGAGACCCGGGAGTCGGCGGACCACTACGTGGCGGTGGCCCTGGCGGGGAGGGCGCGCATCGCCCTCGAGGCGGGGGACTACCCCGGGGCGCTGGCCGAGCTCCTGGCCTCCTTCGAGCGCAAGGAGGAGGCGGCCGCGGCCCTCGACGGCCTGGGCATCTCCGCGGTCGCCACGGCGCGCACCCTCGAGGAGCGCCTCAAGGAAGCGGGCCAAGCGGAGCTCCTGGCGGAGCTGCAAGCCGCCATCGAGGAGCTCGACCCCGAACTCCTGCGCCTGCCCGCCTTCGAGGCCCAGGGCCCTCCCCCGGACCGGCGTGGACAGGGCGGGCGGAGAGGTCGCCCGGGAAGGCAGGGGCGCTGACCTAGCGGGCGTAGAGCTGCACCAGGTTCGCCAGGGTGCAGGTCGCCAGCGCCATCCCGCGAGTGGAGACCCACTCCCGCGGGCCGTGGAAGTTGCCGCCCCCCGTGAAGATGTTGGGGGTGGGCAGGCCCATGGCGGTGAGCTGGGATCCGTCGGTGCCCCCGCGCACCGGCACGAGCTGCGGCTCGATGCCAGCCAGCTCGACCGCTCGGCGGAGGTGGACGGTGATCTCGGGGCGCTCGACGAGGGCCCCCGCCATGTTGCGGTACTGGGGGGTGATCTCCACCGAGACGCCCAGCCCCGGGTGCTCCGCCTCCAGCGCCTCGGCGATGGCGCACAGGCGCGTCCCCCGGCGGGCGAGGATCTCGTCGTCGAAGTCGCGCAGGATCACCTGCACGCGGGCGCTGGCGGCGTTGCCGGAGACGTCGGTGGCGTGGAAGAACCCCTCGCGTCCCTCGGTGCACTCGGGAGACTCCGCCAGCGGCAGGCGCGCGAGGAACTTCCCCAGGGCGGTGAGCGCGTTGACGAGCTTCCCCTTGGCCCAGCCGGGGTGCACCGAGACCCCCTCGAAGCACACCACCGCCTTGTCGGCGGAGAAGGTCTCCGTCGAGAGCTCGCCGGCGAAGCCCCCGTCGACGGTGAAGGCGACCGGGGCGTCGAAGGCCTCCAGGGGGAAGCGGTGCGCGCCGCGGCCGACCTCCTCGTCGGGGGTGAAGGCGATCCGGATGTCGGGGCGCTGGATCTCGGGGTGAGCCAGCAAGAGCTCCACCAGGGCCACGATCGACGCGATCCCCGCCTTGTCATCCGCCCCGAGCAGGGTGGTGCCGTCGGAGGTGACCAGGGTGTCCCCGCGGCAGTCGGCGAGCTCCGGACAGTCGGCCGGATCGAGCACCACCCCGCCGGCCAGCTCGATCGGACCGCCGTCGTAGTCCTGGTGCAGTCGCGGCTCGATCCCGGCCCCGGGGAAGGCGGGGGAGGTGTCGAGGTGCGCGCAGAGGCCGACGACCCCGGGAGCGTTGCCCGGGAACTCCGCCAGGAGGTAGCCGTTTTCGTCCACCTCCACCCGGGGCAGGCCCAACTCGGCGAGCTCCTCGCGCAGCCGCTGCGCGAGCTCGAGCTGGCCGCGGGTGCTCGGGCAGGTGGTGCAGGCCTCGTCGGAGGTGGTGTCGACGCGCACGTAGTTGAGGAATCGTTCGATGAGGCGCGTCTCGGCGAGGATCTGGGCGGGGTCGTCGAAGGCGTGCACGGCGGGCTCCTGGAGGGGGACGGGGGGGGCCCAGGATAGCGCGCCCCGCTCCCTATGAACTCATCGCCCGGGACACTAACGTGCTGCCGCCGAACTGGCGCCTTCCCCCTTCCCCACCCCTCGCGTCGAGGAGTCCGCGATGACTGAGTTGGCCGGTCTGTCCGTCGAAATGAGCGACATGGTGCTCGAGACCCTGCGTCAGGTCTTCGAGCAGGACCTCCCCGAGGCGCGCAGCCTCGAGCTGGACGCGAAGCACGAGTTCCCCGAGGCGCTGGTGCGCAAGCTGCTCTCCCCCGACGTGGGCTTGCAGCTCGTCTTCCTCCCCGAGGAGGTGGGGGGGCTCGGAGGAGGTGCGCGGGACGTGTGCCGCCTCTCGGAAACGATGGCGGAGGTCGACCTGGGCGTGGCCACCGCCTTCCTGGCGATCTTCCTCGGCACCGACCCGATCCTGGTGGCGGGGACGGAAGAGCAGCGCGAGCGCTGGTTGACCCGCATCGCCGAAGAGGGATTGATCGTGGCCTACGGCGTGACCGAACCCGGGGCGGGCAGCAACATCGGAGCCCTGCTGACGACTGCGGAGCCGATCACCGACGCCGCAGGCGAAGTCACCTCCTACCGCTTGAACGGAGTCAAGCAGTTCATCACCAACGGCGGCGTGGCGGACCTCTACACCGTCATGGCCAAGACCCCCGAGGGAGCGAGCTTCTTCGTGATCGAGGGGGGAGTCCCGGGCTTCAGCGCGGGCAAGCCGGAGGACAAGCACGGCATCCGCGCCTCCGACACCTGCAGCCTGTTCCTGGAGGACGTGGAGGTGCCCGCCTCCCACCTGCTCGGCGGCATGGCCGGACGCGGGCTCGTCCAGGCCAGCGCGGTCTTCGGCTACACGCGCCTCATGGTGGGGGCCTTCGGTCTCGGTGCGGGGCAAGCGGCCCTCGACCGGGCGGTGGAGTACGCGCGCACCCGCGTCCAGGCGGGCACGCCGCTGATCGAGAAGCAGGGCTACGTCTTCAAGCTCCTGGTGCCCCACTGGATCGACCTGGCTGCCGGGCGCGCCTACGTGCACGAGATCGCCGGCCGCATCGACGCCGGCGAGGAGGACCTGCACGTGGAGGGCTCGGTCGCCAAGTTGTGGGCCACCGAGGCGGGCAATCGGGCGGCGGACGCCGCCCTCCAGGCGCTGGGGGGGTACGGCTACACGCGCGAGTACATGGTCGAGAAGATCCGGCGCGACGTGCGCATCACGAACATCTACGAGGGCACCAGCGAGATCCAGCAGAGCATCGTCTCGACCTACCGCTGGAAGGGCACCGTGCGCTCGAAGGGGGCCTTCTACGGGGAGCTGGCGGCCGAGATGGACCAGCTCGCGGCCGGGCACCCGGAGCTGGGGGCCGACCGGGTGGCCGCGGCGCTGCGGGGCTTGTCGCAGGTGATCCTCCACTGCCACCGGGCCAAGACCACCCGCCAACAGGCGGCGATGTTCACCCTGGCGGACCTCGCCACCCGGGCTGAGGTGGCGGTCGCCTTCGGACGCGCCGTGGCTGCCGCCGAAGGCGGCACGGCCGCCCGCGCCGCCGCCTGTCGTGTCTTCGCCCGCGCCACCCTGGCCGAGGTGCGTAGTGGGGCGCGGCTGCTCACGACCGGCTTCCTCGAGGCGGGGGACGAGGCGGGCTGGGGGGCCGCGGCGGAGCTCTGCGACGGAATCGGCGCCGAACTTGACGCCGCACGGCTGGCTGGCACCTGGCAGGATATGACGCTCGTCGCCGAAGCGTTGCGCAGCGGCGACCTCTGAAGGCTGGAAGCCCGCGAGGCGGAGGTTCGACATGACTCGGGAACTGGTGGCCAACTCCAACGTGGTGGAGATGGAATACGCGGTACGCGGTCCGATTCCGAAGCGGGCCGCGGAGATGGCGCGCGAGGGGCGCTCGATCATCCCCTGCAACATCGGCAACCCCCAGGCCCTGGGGCAGCGGCCGATCAGCTTCTACCGCCAGGTGCTCGGTCTCTTGGAGGACCCCTCGCGCATCGAGCGGGAACGCAGTCTCGCTCGTCTGGCTTCCAGCGCCGAGGAAGCGGAGGCCCTGTCGGAGTACGTGCTCGACTACGGCGAGCGCATGCTGAACGAGTTGGGAACGGGACTCGGGGCCTACTCGGAGAGCAAGGGTCCAGCCTTCATTCGCCAGGCGGTGGCGCGCTTCATCGACCGGCGCGACGGTGCCGGTGGGGCGCGGATCAGGCCCTCCGATCCGGAGGGCATCTTCCTCACCAACGGGGCCAGCGAGGCGGTCAAGAACGCCCTCGAGATCCTGATCGCGGGCCCCGCTGACGGGGTGATGATCCCGATCCCCCAGTACCCGCTCTACTCCGCCGTCATCAAGCGCTGCGGAGGAGTGCAGGTCGACTACTACCCCGACGAGGAGAGCGGCTGGACCCTGGAGCGCGGTGCGCTGGAGGAATCCCTCGCCGGAGCGCGCGCCAAGGGGGTGACGGTCAAGGCGATCGTCGTGATCAACCCCGGGAACCCCACCGGCGCGATCCTGCCGGTGGCCAGCGTGCGCGAGGTGATCGACTTCGCCGCGGAGCACGGATTGGTCGTCCTGGCGGACGAGGTCTACCAGGAGAACCTCTACGGCGGGGAGTTCGTCTCCTTCGCGCGGGCGCTGGGGGATCGAGAGGTGGCGCTCCTCAGCATGCACAGTGCCTCGAAGGGCTACTACGGCGAGTGCGGGCGGCGCGGAGGCTACGTGGAAGTGCGCAACCCTCCCGCGATCCAGGGCAGTGCAGTCGGGTTCCTCGAGCTCTTGGAGAAGCAGGCTTCGGTCAGCCTCTGCTCCACGACCACCGGTCAGGCCCTGATGTACCTGCTGGCGAGCCCTCCCGAGGAGGGGAGCGAGCCGCGGGCGCGCTTCGACGCCGAGCGGGAGGGGATCCTGAAGGCGCTCCACGACAAGGCCACGATGATCAAGGCCGCCTTCGCCGACATGCGGGGGGTCGAGTGTTTCGGTAAGGTGGGGGCGATGTACCTCTTCCCGCGGCTGGGAAGCCTGCCGGCGGGCACCACCGACTTCGACTATTGCATGAGCCTCCTGGAGCGCACCGGCCTGTGCACCGTCAACGGCGCGGGGTTCGGACAGGCGGCGGGCACCCAGCACCTGCGGATCGCGTTCCTGCCCGACGTCGACCTCCTGGAGCGGGTCTTGCCGAGATGGGTCGATTTCCACGACGAGTACCTGGGCGGCGCATGACCCGCCGCGGCGCGCACTCGATCGTCGCGTTGCTCCTGGTCGGCCCGTGGGCGCTCTCCTGCGGGGGCGGCGGTGAGGAGGGAGCGACGCAGGGCGGCGACACCACCCGGGCTCCCCAGGCGACCCCCGATCCGATCGACGCTGCCCTGGAGGTCTTCAAGGCTGCCCGCGGCAAGCACTGGCCCTCCCCGTCCCCGCGCATAGCCGGGATCTACCAGTCGATCTTCGCGCGGCAGTTCGCACACGCCGAGAAGCTGCTCGGGCAGGAAGCGCTGGAGCACCCTTCGAGCGCTCAGGTGACGCTGCTGCGCAGCGTGGTCCTCCTGTTCACCGCCCGCTACGCAGACGCGCGCCCCGGCTTCGAGCGCGTCCTCGAGGACGGCCCCACCTTCGGCGGCAGCGACATCGTCTTCCACTTCTACGGCACCTGCCTGATGCGTCTCGGCGAGGGTGAGCGCGCCGAGCGCGCCTACCGGGCGATGCTCGAGCTGCAGCCGGGACACGCGGAGACCCTGAAGTTCCTGGGCATCCTGGAGCTGGAACGGGGCAGACCCAAGGGCGCCCTGGTGTGGCTGGAGAAAGCGCTGGCCGCCTTCAAGGAGCTGGAGCGCACGACTGGGGTCGACATGGCGGTGCTGCGCGCCGAGGTGCGCACCAACCTGGGGGAAGCCTACCTGCAATTGGACCAGTTGAAGCGGGCGCGACACAGCCTGCAGATCAGTATCAACTTGAACGCCAACAACTCGAAACCCCACTACGTACTCTCCCGCGTGCTCACCCGTCAGGGAGACGGAGAGGGAGCCCGCCGCGCCATGCAGACCTACCGGCGCATGACCACCAAAGCGAATCCGCCCACAGGGGGACCGAGGTGAAGGGCCTGACGACTGCATTGGGAGCTTGCGCCCTCCTCTCGGCCTGTTCCGCCGGGGACGCGGAGACCGTCTCCACGGGGCCGCTGCACTTCACCGACGTGACCGCGGAGACCGGCATCGACATGGTGGTCACCAGCGGGGTGAATCCACCCACGATGCTGCTGGAGGTCAAGGGCAGTGGCCTGGCGCTCATCGACTACGACGACGACGGGGATCTCGACGTCTTCGTGCCCAACGGCGCCACTCTGGAGGACCCGAACCAGGGGCCGGGGGCCCGCCTCTACCGCAACCTGGGAAACCTGCGCTTCGAGGACGTGACCGAGGAGGTGGGGATCACCTTCGCCCGCTGGGCCTACGGCACCTCCGTCGGCGACTACGACGGCAACGGCTTCGACGACATCTACATCACCTGCTACGGCCCCAACGAGCTCCTGGCCAACCGGGGCGGCGAGCGCTTCGAGGAGGTCGGAGCCAAGGCGGGCGTGCGGGGAGACGTCTGGAGCTCGGGGTCCTCCTTCGGAGACATCGACCGGGATGGGGATCTCGACCTGTACGTCGTGAACTACGTCGAGCTGGACGCGGCCGGACCGCGGCCCACCTCCAACTTCCTGGGGGCGCAGGTCTTTGCGGGCCCGATGGGCATGCCGGGGGTGGAGGACGTGCTCTACGAGAACCGGGGGGACGGCACCTTCATCGACATCAGCGTGGCAGCGGGGATCCGCTCGCGGCCGGCCTCCTGGGGGCTGGGGGCGGTCATCCTGGACTTCGACGGGGACCACCAGCCCGACATCTACGTGGGCAACGACTCCCAGCCCTCCTTCCTCTTTCGCGGCTTGGGTGAGGGTCGTTTCCAGGAGGTGGGCACCGCCAGGGGAATCGCGCTCAACGAGGACGGCGCGGGGCAGGCGACGATGGGCATCGCGGTGGGGGACGTGGACGGCAGCGGGACGCCGGACGTGTTCACCACCAACTTCATGTACGACACGAACACCCTGCACGTGAACCTGGGAGGGCTGATCTTCGAGGACCGCACCAAGGCCTACGGCCTGTACCTGGACGGTCGCCCCTTCCTCTCCTGGACGACCGCCTTCTTCGACTTCGACCACGACGCCGACGAGGACCTGATCTTCTTCAACGGCCACATCTACCCGCGGGAGGTGTGCCGCGAGCACGGTTGGGGGTACGACCAGACTCCCGTGCTGCACGTGCGCGACGGGCGCCGCTTCCGGCGCTGCCAGCCGGAGGAGGGGGGAGCCTGGCTGGCGGAACCGCACTGCGACCGCAGCGCCGCCTTCGGGGACCTGGACGGCGACGGGGACATCGACATGGCGGTCTGCGAGCGCAACGGACCCCTGCGCATCCTGCGCAACGACCGCGACGGGGGGGACTGGCTGATCGTGGCCCTCGACGACCTGCGCCCCGGCCACGACCACCGCGGATTGGGGGCTCGCGTGTCGGTGCAGGCCGGATCGCGAGTGCAGCACCGCTGGATCGCCAGCGGCCTGGGCTTCCTCGCCGCCAGTCAGCCGATCGCCCACTTCGGTCTGCCCGCGGGCACGGAGTCGGTCGAGGTGGAGGTCACCTGGAGCGACGGGTGGCGACAGACCGTGAGCGACGTGCCGACGGGGGCGCTGCGGGTCGTGGAACGCAAGGTCAAGGTCGTGGAACGCAAGTGAGGTCCGTCATGGGGATCACCTCCCGCGCGAGGTTGGCCGGCGTGCTGCTCGTGATCGCCGGAGTGCTGTTCTTGGGCGTCCGCTGTGGCTCTTCGACGGGAGACAGCGCCCAGGATCCCTGGCGCGTGCAGGACGAGTTCGTGCGCGCGGTGAACCAGGGGATCTACCTGATGGAGCGCTACGAGTACGCGTCGGCGGCGGAGGCCTTCGGCCGTGCGCTGGAGCTCTCCCCCGACTCGATCGAGGCGCGCCTGCGCCTGGCCTTCGCCGAGTCGAACAACCCCCCCGCCGACGGCGACGCCGGGCGCGCCGAGAGGTTGCTCGACGAGGTGCTGGAGCGGGATCCCTCCAACGTCCAGGCGCTCTACCTGCGGGGGATCCTGTACGTGAACGCGGGCGAGTCGCTGGCAGCGCTGCCGCTCCTCGAGCAGGTGGTGGAGCTCGAGCCCCACGACGCCTTCGCCTGGTACGTCCTGGCGCGGGCCAAGCGGCTCGGCGGTGCCGATGGGGAGGTGGAGCTCAGGCGCGCCATCGAGGAGTGCCCCACCCTGGCGGGGGCCTGGTACGACCTCTTCCGGGTCGTGAGTGGCCGCGGCGAGGAGGAGCAGGCGTTGCAGCTCCTGGAGCACTTCCAGGAGCTGCAGGAGAGCCGCTTCAAGGTCGAGGTCTCCCTTCCCAAGTACCGCCGCATGGGCCCCCTGGGGGTGGTCCACCCCCTGCCCGTCGCGCAGCGAGCGGCGCTGGCGCCGGCGAGCCTCTCCTTCGGCGCGCCGCGCACGATCCTGGAAGGGCTCGCGCAGCGGGAGCAGCAGGGTCGGGCGGGCCTGGTGCTCGCCGCGGGGGATCTGGACGGAGACGGGGATCTGGACCTGGCCACCCTGGGGACGCGGCCGGAGGGTGGGACGGGTCTGCTGGTGGCGCGCAACGAGGGGGCGTCGGGCTTCGTCGCCCAACCGGTGGAGGGCGTGGAGAACGCCCGGGCGGTGGCCCTGGGGGACGTCGACAACGACGGCGACCTGGACCTCTTCGTCGCCTGTGAGGGACCCAACCACCTGTACCTCGGGGCGGGGGACGGGAGCTTCACCGACGTGAGCGCCACGGCTGGGGTGGCCGGGCCGTCGGAGGCGGTCTCGTCCAGCGCGGTCTTCCTCGACGCGGACCACGACTCCGACCTCGACCTCTACGTCTGCAACCGGGCCGACGCCGAGGGGAGCCCGATCGCCAACCAGCTCCTGCGCAACAACTCCGACGGCACCTTCGTCGACGTGGCCGCCGAGGTCGGCGCCGAGTGCGCCTCGGTCGCGAGCCTCTCCCTGGCGCCGATCGATCTGGACGACGACCGCGACACCGACCTGGTGGTCTTCAACGAGGGGGCCGCGGTCACCTTCCTGGAGAACGCACTGCACGACGGGTATCGGGAGTGGGAGGTGGCCGCGGCCCCTCTGGCAGGCGCAGGCGGTGGCGTCGCGCAGGACTTCGACGGGGACGGCCTGCCGGATCTGGCGCTCTTCGCCCACGGCGACGAGCCGGGACGACTCCACCTGAGCCAGGGACGGGGGCGGCTCTCCTCCGGGAGCGCCCTCGAGGGCGCTCCTCGCGGCGCGGCGCGCGTGGGCGACTTCGACCTGGACGGCGACCTGGATCTGGCCACCCTCGGCGACGGGTTGCGGCTCTGGCGCAACGACGGGAGCGGGGGGTTCGCGCCCCTGGGGACCGTCGGTCCCGCGGGGGACGAGCTCGTCGACCTGACCGGGGACGGGGTGGTCGATCTCCTGGCCCTGGAAGCAGCGGGCGCGGGGCCGGCGGCCCTGGTATTGCGCCCCGGCGAGCTGACTCCGCCCGCCCATTGGCTGGCGCTGGAGGTCACGGGCAAGCTCCACACGCCCCAGAGCATGCGCAGCCCCAAAAGCGGCTTCGGCACCAAGGTGCGCGTCCAATGCGGGGTGCACGGCCAGGTCCTCACCCACACCGGGCTGGCCGGCGGGTTGGGGCAGTCGTGCCGGGCGCTGCGCTTCGGCCTCGACGGCGCCGATCGCAGCGACTACGTCATGTTGCGCTGGCCCGATGGGATCACCCAGAGCGAGACGGACCTGGCCTGCGACCAGCGGCACGTCCTGCCGGAGGTGCAGCGCAAGCCGGACAGCTGTCCCATGCTCTTCGCCTGGAACGGCGAGCGCTTCGCCTTCGTGGGGGACTTCGCCGGCATCGGGGGCATGGGCTACTACGCGGGCCCCGGCGCTCCGCCACCCCCGGTGGCCAAGGAGCTGGTGCGCATCGACGGCGCCGCCCTGGTGGCGCGGGACGGGCGCTTCGAGCTGCGCGTCGGCGAGCCGATGCAGGAGGTGGCCTACGTGGACCGCCTCGAGCTACTCGCCGTCGACCACCCCGAGGGGATCGAGGTGCAGCCGGACGAGCGCATGGTGGTGGGGGGGGCGCCGCCCAGCCAGGAGCTCCTGGCGCTCGGGGAGCCCCTCTTCCCCGCACGCGCCACGGGGATCGACGGCCCGATCCCGATCGCGAACCTGCGCCACGCGGACCGGCGCTACGCCTACGAGCCGCTGCGCGACCGGCGCTTCGTGGGCTACTGCGAGCCCCACCAGCTCGTCCTGGACTTCGGCGCCGAGCTGGCGCAGCTCGATCCGGAGCGTCCGACCTACCTCCTGATCGACGGCAGCCTCGAATTCCCCTACTCCCAGACCAACTTCGCCGCGCTCCAGGCGGGGGTCACCTGGGACCCGCCCCGGGTGGAGCTCTGCCCCCAGGGGGGGGAGTGGCGGACTGTGGTGGCGGACGCCGGAGCGCCGGGGGGGCTGCACCGCACCATCGCGATCGACCTCGGCGACGAGCTCCCCGCGGGTCCCTGCGCCCTGCGCCTGACGACCAACCTCGAGGTCTACTACGACCGCGCCTTCATCGCCCAGGACCGCGGTCGGAGCCAGCTCGAGGTGCGGACGGTTCCCCTGGTGAGTGCCGAGCTGCGGCGTTTGGGCTTCCCGAAGGAGTACTCCCCCGACGGGGGGCACCCCATCCTCTACGACTACGACAGCGTGCAGCCCACCTGCGATCTGCAGAGGCTGCCCGGGCGCTACACGCGCTACGGGCCCGTGGAGGAGCTGCTGGTCGAGTTCGACGACCTCTACGCGGTCATGGCGACGGGGGACGAGATCGCGGTCGAGTACGACGCCGAGGTCCTCCCGGAGCTGGTCGAGGGATTCGCACGCACGTACGTCCTGGTCTCCCACGCCTACTGCAAGGATCTGGACCTGCACAGCGTCGGCCCGCGGGCGGTCGCGCCGCTCCCCTTCCGCGGCATGAGCAACTACCCCTACCCCGCCGGGGAGTGCTATCCGACCGACGAGCTCCACCGGCGTTTCCTGGAGGAGTACAACACCCGCACGGTCCGCTGAGAACCTGCGCGCTGCCTCACTCCGGCCCCAGGAGGGAGCGCAGCCGGGGCCACTCCTCTCCGAACCACTCGCGGCGTTGGGCGATGCGGGCGGTCAAGTCCGTCGGGTCCGGCGCCTGGGCCGGAGGGAGGTCCCCGCGGGCGATCCAGTCGCGCAGTACGAAGAGGTCGTTCAGCTTGCCGAGTCGCTCGCTGAGGTCCTTGATGCGCTCGTCCGGGATTCCCAGCCAATCGCAGGCGTAGCGCAGCCGGCGCACGCGACGGCGGAAGGCGTGCACCTCCCCCTCCGGCCCCTCGAGCCAGTCGAGGCCGCTGCCGTCGGAGAGGACGCGCCGCCGCCAGCGCGCCGTGCGGCCCTCGGCGCGGGCGCGGGGCAGGGGGGGGTGCGCAGCGAGGGCGGTGAGCAGGACCGCCAGTCGAGGATCGTGCAGGGCAGCGAGCAGGCCCCGCCGCGCGTCGCGCCAGCGATCGGCCAGGTGGCGCAGGAACTCCGGGGGGCCGCCGAGGGCGATAAGGACGTCGAGATCCCGCACGGGTCCGGCGGCGTCGCGCAGCCAGCGCAGCTCATCATCCAACGGCGAGCGCCGGTCGAGACGCAGCCAGACGCGCAGACGCGCCGCCGCCACCCGCAACTGGTGGACCCCCTCCGGGTCCTGACCCGCCTCGGCGATCGGCAGGTGGCGGCGGAGATGATCCAGCCACGGGGTGGAGGGGATGGGGTCGGGGTTCATCTGCTCCTGGCCGGTGGTCTTGAGGAGATCGGGCTAGAGGCCACAGGAGCCGCCGTGCCGAGCGTGGTAGTCCTGGTGGTAGGCCTCCGCCTCGTAGAAGGGACCGGCGGGTTCGACGACGGTGACGATCGGCCGCCCCGGGAAGGCTCCCTGGGACTCGAGCTTCGCGATCCACTCCTGCGCCAGCTCGCGCTGCTCATCACTGGTGGTGAAGATCGCGGAGCGGTACTGGCTGCCCACGTCGGGGCCCTGGCGGTTCGGTGTGGTCGGGTCGTGGATGGCGAAGAAGCGTTGCAGCAGCTGACGGTAGGTGACTCGAGTGGGATCGAAGACGACCTTGACGGTCTCGGCATGGCCGGTCTGGCCGGAACAGACCTCTTCGTAGGTGGGGTCGACCTGCTCCCCGCCCTGGTAGCCGCTCACCGCGTCGAGCACCCCGCGGGTCTTGCCGAAGGCGTCCTCGACCCCCCAGAAGCACCCCCCCGCGAAGTAGGCTACCTCGGTCTCGGCGGCGTGGAAGCGCAGGGCGGCGGAGTTCAGGCAGAAGCGCAGACCGGTGGGCTGGGGGCCGTCGGGGAAGACGTGCCCCAGGTGAGCGTCGCAGCGGCGGCAAGCGATCTCGGTGCGCAGCACCCCGAGGCTCTCGTCGCGGCGCTCGCGGATGTGATCGGGGTCGAAGGGGGTGAAGAAGCTGGGCCAGCCGCTGCCCGAGGTGAACTTGTGCTGGCTGGAGAAGAGGGGCAGGTCGCAGACCACGCAGGCGTAGGTCCCCTCCTCCTGGTTGTGGAGCAGCAGTCCGCATCCGGGCTGCTCGGTGCCTCGGGACTGGGTGACGCGACGTTCCTCGGGGGTGAGTCGGGCGCACAGCTCAGCGATCCGCTCGGGCTCGAGGGGGGTCAGGTCGTATCCGGACGAGGAGCGCAGCGGCGGCTCCCCGGGGACTTGGGGGTCGGACATGGCTAGGACCTCCGCGACGGGAGGCTGGGCGGGCAGATCCGGCCGGCAGGCCGCCAGGAGTGGGGCCCGACCAGGGTGGGGAGGAGGGATCGCAAGACCCGGCGATGCTATCCTGCGGCACACGAGGCGGGTAGACTCGCCTCTGTACTCCCGAGAGGCCACCGACGTGCCCCGCATCCACAACAAGACCCGCCGTCCCCTGAAGGTTCCGCTGCCCCAGGGCAAGGTGCTGCGGCTGGCCCCCCTCAAGAGCGGCGACGTCACCGCCAAGGCCCTGCAGCACGCCCCCCTCATGGCGCTGGTGGAGGCGGGCGAGATCGAGATCGAGGGGGAGGAGCGCGGTGGGCAGTTCGGATCCTCCTCCAGCGGCATCTCGCCGGCGACCTCCCACGACCCGGATCGCACCATCCGGCGCACCGGAGACGGTTGACCCGCGCCAGCGCCATGCCGGGAGCGCGCGCCTGCCAAGGGAAGCTCTCGGGAGGCGCCGACCCGCTCGACTCCAGGACAGCGGGCCCGGCGGACACCCCCGCCGCCGGCCGGCGGCGGACGTGGCGCTTCCGGCTGTGGCTCGTGAACCTCTTGCTCGGGACCTGGATCGGCGGCGCCTGGATCGCCCACGCCCCCCCCGACCTGCCGCCGAACGCTTGACTCTTCTCGCGCCTGGCGCTGCTCTCTACGGTGGTGCTGCTCTCGCTGGTGCCCTACGCAGTGCTGCTCTTGGGGACCTTCTGGATGCGCGGGGCTTGGGCGCGGGGGATCCACGCCCTGCTCTGGACCGCCTTCCAATTCGCGATCTTCGTCGACACGCGCATCTTCAACCTCTTCCGCTACCACTTCAACGGGATGGTGTGGAACGTGCTCGTGCGCCCCGACACCGGCGACTCGGTCCAGTTCTCCTTCTCCGACTGGTCTCAGTTGTCGCTGGGGCTGGCGGGGCTCGCGGTCGTGCAGTTCCTGGCCGCCACCTGGGGGTGCGCATGGAGGAGGAGGTCTTCGACCGCATCAAGGGTGACTCGGATGCGATCAAGGACGCCCGGGTGGCGGAGCTCCTCCTGAGGTGGATCGCAGAGCGAATCGTCGCTGAGGATGCGCGTCCCTTCTTCGCCTTCGGCCTCCTGGATTCGCCGCACCAGACCTACTCCTTCCCGACCGAGGATCCCCCCTTCCAACCGTACGTGGGAAAGGTCGACTACCTGGCCCTCTCGCGCAGCCTGGACCCGGAGAGGATCGCTGGGCTGTGGAACAGCTACCGCAACGCGGTGCACCACGCGGACGAGGTGCTGGGCAGGATCGTGGCCGGGCTGGAGGAACTGGGAGTGCTGGAGGAGACCCTGGTGCTGGTGACCAGCGACCACGGGGAGGAGTTCGGTGAGAACGGCTTCTGGGGGCACACATCGAACTTCACTCGCGAGCAGGCGCTGGTGCCGCTCTTGCTCTTCGGGCCCGGAATCGAGCCGGGGACCGAGACGCGTCCCACCAGCCACGTGGACGTGGTGGCCACCCTGCTCGAGGCGGTCGGCGTCGATCCCTCCTTGCGGGCGAGCTACAGCAACGGGGCCAGCCTCCTCGATCCGGATCCGGTTGCGCAACGCGTGGTGGCGGGGTGGGACACCGTGGGGCTCTGGACCCGAGAGGGGATCGTGGTGGTTCCCTTTGAGGCACACCGGGGGTTCTCGTTCGTCGTCGGCTACGACTGGCGGCCCCTCGAGGAGCAGGAGCAGGTCCTCGCGGCGCTGGCCGGGGACCAGGTGCAGCTCGCGATCGACTGCGGGCGCTTCCTGAGGTAGTCCGGTTCCGACGCTCTCTCCCCTGCAGGCCAGCCTTGACGGCCATCGCTGGGGGGTCGAGGATCGGCTCTCCAGGCGAGTACGCCCATGAACTGTCGAGCCGCCAACCAGCTCTACGTCCGCGCGGACGGTAGCGTGCCCTGCAACTGCGACGTGGGGGAGAACGTGACCCTCTTCCGCCCCGACGCCGGGGAGCTGGGGAGCTTCGACTACGTGCGGGACTGCTACAACGGCGAGGCCTTCCGCCGTCTGCGGGCTTCCTTCGCCGCCGGCAAGCCCTTCGTCGGCGCCTGCAAGGACTGCTACTACTTCGAGCCGGAGGCGGAGTTCGAGCACCCCGGCGAGGACGGCTCCTTGGGTGCGGTCGAGAACGTGCAGGTGGAGAGCTCCTTCCTGTGCCCGATCGAGTGCGAAGCCTGCGTGCCGAAGCGCGTGCGCACCGACGCCGCCCGCTCTCCTCTGGGCCGCGGACCCTACTCCCTCCCCGACGAGCTCTACCGCAAGCTGATCGACGACCTGGCGCGCTCGCAGCTCGAGGTGAAGGAGGTCTTCTTCTGCGGACGGGGCGAGCCCCTGCTGCACAAGCGCTTCGGCGAGCTGGTGCGCTACGGACGCCAGCAGTTGCCAGGGGCCTACTTCAGCGCCCACACCTCGGGGAACCTGGACTTCTTTCCGGGCGTGCTCGAGCTGGATCACGTGACGGTCAGCCTCGACGGCGCCGGCCAGGACTCCTACGCCAAGTACCGCGTGGGTGGGAACCTGGAGCGCTGCCTGCGTTTCCTCTCGGATCTCCTGGCCGCGCGCCGCGCGCTCCGTCGGCGTTTCGCCTGGCGCCGCTTCCGCCCCTACTTTCAGGTCGAGGAGCGCACCCTCTGGCACTACTCCGGCCTGCCGCGGCGCGCCCTGCGCTACATCATCAAGCGCCGGCCGTGGATCCCCCTGCTCCCGCTGGTGCGCTGGAAGTACATCCTCTTCGACCACAACGACTCCCCCGAGGAGATCCTCGACGCCCAGCGTCGGGCGAGTCGCATGGGGATCGACGAGATGGAGTTCGTGCTCTCCCACACCTCGAACCGCTCGAAGCGCTACCGGAACGCCGCCGAGATCGAGGCGGATCCCCTCTTCTCGCAGTTCGCTCGTGTCCGGCTCGGAAGCACCGTGAACGAGGCGATCGACAACCCCAGCCTCTGGGAGGACGCCGAGCACCGCATCCCCCCCCGGGACTGACGGTGGGGACTGCCCCCCTTCAGTGTGCATCGCAGGGGGTCTCCCGACATAACCCCTCTGCCACCAAGGACTTCGAGCACTTCCCCCTCGGAGCGGGCCCACCAGGCCGCCCAGGGCAGGCTGCAGCGGCCCCTGGAGGCGAGGCAGCCGATGAGACGCGGGTCCCGGGACCCGGATGCCCACTGAAAGGGGGCAGTTCGGGAGTTGCACAGGGGGAAATCGAACGTACGATTCAAACGCACGTTGGGTCCTCCTATGTCCGACAAACCCACCGCCACCCGCATCCTCGACGTCGCCGAGCGCCTCTACGCCACCCAGGGCTTCGCGGAGACCACCCTGCGGCAGCTCACCCAGGAGGCGGGGGTCAATCTGGCCGCGGTGCACTACCACTTCGGGTCGAAGGAGGGGCTCCTGCGGGCGCTGGTTGAGCGGCGCATCGGGCCCGTCAACGACGAGCGCCTCCTGCTCCTCGATCGGCTCGAAGCCCGGGGGGATCCGACCCTGGAGGAGGTCCTGGAGGCGCACGTCGGTCCGCTCTTGCGCTACGGAGCCCAGGACCGGGAGGGGGCGGAGCACCTCATGCGGCTGATCGGGCGCCTGAGCCTCACGGACCAGGCCCACGCGCGCGAGTTCCGCGAGGTCTTCCGCCGCACCGCCGAGCGCTTCATCCCCGCCTTCCGCCGCGAGCTCCCCGGGATCGACGAGGAGACCTTCTTCTGGAGGGTCCACTTCACCGTCGCCGTGATGGCGATGACCCTCCACAACCCAGGCCACGTGGAGCATCTCTCCGGCGGCGTCTGCGATCCGCGGGACCTCGAGCGCACCCTGCAGCAGATGGTCTGCTTCCTGGCCGCAGGGATGCGCGCGGAGGCTCCCTCGCGCGGGGAGGGGGACGCGCCGTGAAGCGAGCTCTCGACGCAGTGGTCGCCGTGTTGATGGTGGCCGGGGCCTGCCGGGCTCCGGAGCCATCGGGGGCGGAGGAGATCCCCGTGAAGGTCCCCGATCAGTGGACCGCCAGTGCTTCCACCGTCGAGGCCGCGCCCCTCGAGCGCTGGTGGACGCACTTCGGCGATGTGACGCTGGATGCCCTCGTGGAGCGCGTGCTCGCGCGCAATCACGACCTGTGCGCCGCGGCCTCGCGCCTCGATCTCGCTCTGGCTCAAGCGCGCATCGCGGGCGCCTCCTCGAGGCCCGCCGCCAGCGTTGCGCTGGACGGTGGACGGCGCCGGCAGAACTTCGTGGGGCTGCCGATCGGAGGGAACGGAGTGGCCAGCTCGACCTCGTCGAGCTTCGGCGTCTCCCTGGACGTCTCCTGGGAGGTCGACCTGTGGGGTCGGCTCGCTGCGGGGGCCGCGGCGGCCGAGGCGGATGCCCACGTGGTGGCTCTCCAGCGCGAGGCGCTGCGCCTCTCCTTGGCGGGTCAGACGGTCAAGGCCTGGTTCGCCCTGGCGGAGGCCCACGGCCAGCGGGAGCTCGCCCGCGAGCAGGCCGCCTCCTTCGAGCGCACCGTCTCCGTGCTCCAGGACCGCTACCGGGCGGGGCGCGGCGCTGCCCTGGATCTGCGGCTGGCGGAGAGCCAACTGGAACAGGCGCGCGCGGCCTGCGCGCGGCAGACGGAGGTGATCGAACGCGTCACGCGGCAGATCGAGATCCTGGCCGGGGACTACCCCGCTGGGAGCCTGGCTCCTCCAGGGGACCTGCCCCGCCCCCCTGGCGATCCGCCGGCGGGTCTGCCGGTCGAGCTGATCGAGCGCCGCCCCGACCTGGTCGCGGCGCTAGAGGGTTTGCGGGCCGCCGACTACCGCCTGTGGGAGGCGCGCCGGGCGCTCTGGCCGTCGCTCAACCTGGCCGCGGGGGTGGGGCGCTCCGGGGAGGAGCTGGACGACCTCTTCGACGCGGACTTCGACGTCTGGAGCCTGGCGGCGGGCTTGGTGCAGCCGCTCTTCCAGGGAGGGCGCTTGCGGGCCGGGGTCGACGCCGCCGACGCACGGCGGGCGGAGGCGGCGGCCCTGTACGCCCAGGCCCTGCTGGCCGCCTTCTCGGAGGTGGAGGTCGCCCTCGCCACCGAAGAGAGCCTGGCGGAGCGCGTGCGCAGACTCGCCGAGGCCGCCCGCCACGCCGTCGCGGCGGAGGCGTTGGCGGAGGAACGCTACGGGGCGGGTCGGCACGACATCCTGGCGCTCCTGACCGCGCGCCGCCAATCCTCCGACAGCGCGGCTCTCCTCTTGAGCGCGCGGCGCGAGCGCCTCGAGGGGTACATCGACCTCTGCCTCGCCCTGGGGGGTGGCTTCGACGAGTACGCCGACGCCCAGGGCGCCTGGGCATCCACCCGGGAGGAATCCCCATGAGCTCGACGCGGGCGCTGGTGAAGGTCCTGCTGCCGGTCGTGGTCGTCGCCGCGGGTGCGGTGTCCGCCAAGTACCTGATCGACAGCCGCGAGCCCCCGGAGCCGCGGCCCCCCGAGGCGCTGGTGCCCGTGGTGCGCTGCCTGGAGCTCGAGCGTGGCCCCCACGAGGTGAGCATCACCGCCCGCGGGACGGTGGTGCCGCGCACGGAGAGCACCCTGGTGGCGGAGGTGACGGGCCGCGTGACGGAGATCTCCCCCCGGCTCGTCAGCGGTGGCTTCTTCGAGCCCGGCGAGGTGCTGCTCTCGATCGACCCGCGCGACTACCAGCTCGCCCTCAGTCAGGCGGAGCTCGAGGTGGCCCGCTCGGAGCGCCGGCTGGCGGAGGAGGAGGCGGACGCCGCGGTGGCGCGCCGCGAGTGGAGTGAGTTCGGCCAGGGGGAGGCCAGCCCCCTCACCCTGCGGGAACCCCAGGTGGCCGAGGCGGAAGCCTCTCTGGCCGCCGCCCTGGCCGCCCAGGAGCGCGCCTGGCGCGATCTGGAGCGCACCCAGGTGGTCGCTCCCTACCCCGGCCTCGTGCGTGCCAAGCTCACCGACCTCGGCCAGTACCTGACCGCGGGTACGGCGATCGCCACCGTCTACGCCATCGACTTCGCGGAGGTGCGCCTGCCCCTGCGCGACGAGGAGCTGGCCTTCCTCGACCTCCCCTCCTCCGCTGGGGAGCTCCAAGGGGGGCCGCCCGTGCTGCTCGGCGCCGCCTTCGCGGGCGCCGAGCGCCGCTGGCAGGGCAGCATCGTGCGCAGCGAGGGAGAGATCGATCCGGCGACGCGCATGGTGGTGGCGGTGGCGCGGGTCGAGGACCCCTACGGACGGGCGGCGGAGGAGGCGGGCGCGCCCCTGGCCGTGGGGCTCTTCGTGGAGGCCGAGATCGAAGGCGTCCTGTTGGAGGAGGTCTGCGTCCTGCCGCGCGGTGCCGTGCGCGACGGGGGGGAGCTCTACGTCCTCGACGCCGAGGACCGCCTGCGCTTCGTCGATTTCGAGCTGGTGCGCTCCGAGCGCGACCTGGTGGTGGTGCGCGTGCCCCTGGAGGAGGGGACGCGGGTGGTGATCTCCCCCCTGGAGGTGGCCACCGAGGGGATGCTCGTACGCGAGGCGGACGAGGAGACGGACCGGGACTGAGCCGGAGGCGCCGCGATGAAGCAGACGATCGCCTGGTTCGCTCGCAACCCCGTGGCCGCCAACCTGGTGATGGTGGTGCTGCTGGTGGGGGGCGCCTTGACGGCGCTCTCGGTCAAGATCGAGCTCTTCCCCGAGTTCGCCCTGGACCGCATCACCGTCAGTGTGCCCTACCCCGGAGCGGCTCCAGAGGAGATCGAGGAGGCGATCTGCGTGCGCATCGAGGAGGAGCTGCACTCCCTCGACGGCGTCAAGCGCGTGAGCTCCGCCGCCAGCGAGGGGGCCGGCGTCGTCACCGTGGAGGTGCGCCGCGGCTCCGATCCCCGTCGCGTCCTGGACGACGTGCGTACGCGCGTCGGCGCCATCCACACCTTCCCGGAGCTGGCGGAGAAGCCGGTCATCGAGGAGATCGTGATGCGCAGCCAGGTGATCAACGTCGCCGTCTCGGGCCGCGCGTCGGAGGTGGTCCTCAAGCACCTGGCGGAGAAGGTGCGCGACGAGATCAACGACCTGCCGGGGATCAGTCAGGTGCAGCTCGCCAGCGCGCGCCCCTACGAGGTGTCGATCGAGGTCTCCGAGCGGGACTTGCAGCGCTACGGCCTGACCTTCGCTGAGGTGGCGCACGCGGTGCGCGCGAGCTCCCTGGACCTCTCCGGGGGCACCCTGCAGACGGAGGGGGGAGAGGTGCTGCTGCGCGCCAAGGGGCAGGCCTACGAAGGCGATGAATTCGCCGAGCTCGTGCTGCTCACCCGTCCCGACGGCAGCCGGCTGCTGCTCGGGGACGTGGCGCAGGTGGTGGACGGTTTCGAGGACACCACGCGGCGGGCGCTCTTCAACGGCGAGCCGATGGTGCAGGTGCAGGTCTTCCGCAGCGGGGACGAGAACGCCATCGCCATCGCCAAGGCGGTGCGGCGCTACGTCGACGAGACGCAGGCGGAGATGCCGGAGGGGGTCTCGCTGACCGTCTTCGTCGACCAGTCGGTGATACTCGAGGGGCGTCTCCTGCTGCTCGCCAAGAACGGGGTTCAGGGCCTCTTGCTCGTGTTCTTGGTGCTGGCGCTCTTCATGCGCTTCCGGCTGGCCTTCTGGGTGACGATGGGCATCCCGATCTCCTTCATGGGTGCCCTGTGGGTCCTGCCGGAGCTCGATCAGTCGCTCAACATGCTTTCGCTCTTCGCCTTCATCCTGGTGCTCGGCATCGTGGTGGACGACGCGATCGTGGTGGGGGAGAGCATCTTCACCGAGCAGAAACGGGACCCGAACAAGACGGCGGCGGCCGTGCGCGGTACGAATCGGGTGGCGGTGCCCGTCACCTTCGCCGTGCTCACCACGGTAGCGGCCTTCGCGCCGATGCTGGACCTGCCGGGTCTCTTCGGGAAGTTCTTCAGCGTCTTCCCCATGGCGGTGATCCCGATCCTGGTCTTCTCCTGGGTGGAGTCGAAGGTGATCCTGCCCGCCCATCTGGGCCACGGCGGTGCCCTGAGCCGACGTCTGGCGGTGGTGACTCCCTTCCGCTGGTGGGTCGCCTTCCAGGGGCGCTTCGAGCGCGGCATGGAGTGGTGCTCGCAGCGCGTCTACCACCCCGCATTGGAGACCGCCCTGCGTTGGCGCTACCTGACCGTGGCGGTGGCGGTGGCTACCCTGCTCGTCGTGCTCGGTCTGGTGGGCGGAGGCTTCGTGCGCTTCATCGACTTCCCCAAGATCTCGGGGGACATGGTCTCCGCCCAGCTCGCCATGCCGCTGGGGACCTCCGCCGAGGTCACCGCGCAGGCGGTGCGCCGGATCGAGGCGGCGGCCGGGGAGCTGAAGCGCGAGCTGGACGAGGAGCGCGGTGGGGAGAGCGTCGTGCGCCACTCGGTGAGCGCCGTGGGGGAGCAGCCGATGCGCTCGATGCAGCACGGCAGCCAGGCCGAGAACGGCGGCGGATTCGTCGGCAGCCACCTGGGGGAGGTGGTGATCGAGCTGATCCCCACCGAACAGCGCGAGGACGTGCGCACCGAAGACCTGGTGCGGCGCTGGCGCGAGCTGTGCGGCCCGATTCCCGGGGCGGTGGAGCTGAAGTTCAGCGCCGAGATCATGGCGGGTGGGGACGCGATCGCGGTGCGCTTCCTGGGACCCGACGTGGAGGAGCTGCGCGCGGCGGCGGACGAGCTCGAGCTGGAGCTGGCGGCCCTGCCCGGGGTCTTCGACGTCTCCGACTCCTTCCGCGGCGGCAAGCAGGAGCTCGTGCTGGATCTGCTCCCCTCCGCCGAGACCCTGGGGCTGACCCTCGGGGACCTGGCGCGCCAGGTACGCCAGGCTTTCTACGGGGAGGAGGTCCAGCGCATCCAGCGCGGGCGGGACGAGGTCAAGGTCATGGTGCGCTACCCCGCGCAGGACCGCCGCTCCCTGCACACCCTGGAGGAGATGCGCATCCGCAGCGCGGCCGGGGACGAGGTGCCCTTCTCCCAGGTGGCCCGGGCGCGGATGGGCCGCGGCTACGCCACGATCAATCGCTCCGAGCGCCAGCGCTTCGTCACCGTGCAAGGGGACATCGACGACGCGCTGACCACCACCGGCGAGGTGCTGGGGGTGCTCGAGGAGGGCCCCCTGCCCGAGATCCTCGCGCGCCACCCCGATGTGTCCTGGTCGGTGGAGGGGCAGAGCCGTGACCTGCGCGAGGCGATGGTCGAGCTGGCGCGCACGGCGGCGGTGGCCTTGCTCGCGATCTACGCCATGATGGCGATCCCCTTCAAGTCGTACGTGCAGCCCGCGATCGTGATGACCGCCATCCCCTTCGGACTGGTGGGCGCGGTGGTCGGCCACGTGCTGACGGGCCAGGACCTCTCGATCCTCTCGATGCTCGGCATCGTGGCGCTGACGGGGGTGGTGGTGAACGACTCACTGGTCCTGGTCGACTTCGTCAACCGGCGTCGGGCGGAGGGGGGGGAGCTGCTCGCGGCGGTGCGCCGCGCCGGTGTGGAACGCTTCCGACCGATCCTGCTCACCTCGCTGACCACCTTCGCCGGACTGACGCCCCTGATGTTCGAGCGCAGCGTGCAGGCGCAGTTCCTGGTGCCGATGGCGGTGGCCCTGGCCTACGGCGTGATCTTCGCCACCGCCATCACCCTGGTCTTCGTACCTGCGGCGTACATGATCCTCGAAGACCTGAAGCGGCTCCTCGGGTTCGAGGGGGCCGGTGGAGCGCCTTCCTGATACGCTCCCCCCACGCTGCGGGAATACCCCCCACGGCAGCTCGAAATCGAAGCGCACTCCATGGAGTCGAACCCGTGAAGACGAATCGAACGCTGGCCGGACTCGCCCTAGTGGCGCTCGCCTGTGCCCTGTGGGCCGGGTTCGCATGGCTCGGCAAGGAAGAGCCCACTCCGCTGACGGGAGGCGTCGGGCCGGGAGAGGGCGCACGAGCCGCGAGCACCGAGTTGGTGGAGACGGCTGACCCGGAGCCTCGCGCCGAGGCCGAGGCGGCCGCTTCGGAGCGACGCAGCGCTGGCAGCGCACCCGTCGAGGTGGCTTGGGCCGGCGAGCTGGGCGGGTTGATCGGACGCGTGGTCGAGGAGGACGGTACCCCGGTGGCCGGGATCTCGGTGGCCCTGGCGCAGGTGGACGCCAGCCTCATGCTCGCGAGCGAGCTGGCGGCCACGGGGGAGGAGATCCCGGAACTGATCCTCGACGAGACGATGAGCGACGAGGAGGGTCGTTTCCGCCTCGACGGCGCCTACGACGCCTCCTTCCAGGGACTGGGGGTCGACCTGGGTGGCCCGCGTGCCACGGTGCGCGTGATCGACACCCAACTGCACCACGGCGAAGTGACCGACGTGGGGGACATCGTCCTGCGGTCGGGGTGCACCATCTTCGGGCGCGTCGTCGACGAGGGGGGCGGTCCGGTCGCGGGGGCGCGGGTGCGGGTGGTTCCGGCTCCAGAGGAGGTGGATCTGGAGATGTTCCTGAGCCTGGGGGTGCAGGACTTCCGGGCGGACTGCTCGGTGGGGATCTCCAAGATGGTGGTCGAGGAAGGGGTGGGGCAGGTGATCGAGCTGCCGCCGATCGTCCGCTCACACATCGATCTGCTGCCGATCGCGACCACCTACAGCGACGACGCCGGCGAGTACAGGATGGAGGGGGTGCCGATCGGCAGGCTGATCCAAGGGGTCGACCGCCCCGGGCTGGTGGGGATGTCGCGCTCGGTGTCCACCACCGCCGGGGAGGTGGAGCTGGAGGACGCCGTGTTGACCGCCGGACGCACGATCCAGGGGATCGTGATCGACGATCAGGGGGAGCCTCTGCAGGGGGTGGAAGTGCTCGCCGGGTCCGAGTTCGAATTCGGCGAGGCGGCGATCCTGCACCCCGCCGGGGTCACGGGTTCCGACGGGCGCTTCTCCTTGGAGGGCTGCCCCGAGACGGGCGGTGTGATGGCCTGCGCACGCCGGCACCCCGACGAAGCTTGGAAGGGAGCCCTGGAGGCGGGGGGGACCGAGCTCGAGATCGAGCTGGAGAGCGCGATCCGGATCACGGTGCAAGTGGTCGACGCGGCGGGGAGCGGCGTGACCGGAGCGCGCGTGGTGCTGCGACCCGGCATCGAGAAGGAAGGCCGCGGGATGCCCATGGCCATGATGGGTTTCCTCATGGGCATCGGCGCGCCGCCGCGCCCCGCGCGCTTGGCCGAGACCGATCCGGGCATCTACGTCTGCGACGAGGTCACCCCCGGCAGCTACGAGGTGATCGCGCGCCCTCCGGGTCTGGCCCTGGCGCGCAAGCAGGTGGAGCTGTGGGGAGGGGAGTCGGAGGTGATCATCGTCTGCCCGGTGGGGCGTACCGTCGACGTGACGGTGACCGACGCGGCGACCGGCGAGGGCGTCGGCGACGCTCGCGTCTCCGCCATCGGACGGGGATTCCCCTTCATCGGGGCCTTGGCGGTGGGACGCACCGACCGGGAGGGGCGGGTGCAATTGGGGCCCTTCTCGGCGGAAGCGCAGGAGTCGCCCTTCGGGATGGGGATGGGGATGGACGGGCAGCACGTCCTCGTGCAGCATCCGCACTACTCCGATACGAGCGTGCCTCTGGGGGATGGCCAGTCCTCCCTCCACGTCGGTCTCCTGCGCGGCGGCGAGATCCGGGGCCGCATCGTCTGGGGTCCGAATCCACCGCAGTCGATCTACATGCTGATCGCGCAGTGCACGGACCAGCAGGGTGACCTGATCGAGGCCTTCCTGCCCCCGCGCCTCGGTCGCAGCTCATTGGACGGCTCCTTCCGCTTCAGCAATCTGGCAGCGGGGACGTACGACCTGGAGGTTTTCGATCGCTTCCTCGACGGAGACCCGTTGATGTTGATCTTCCGCCAGGAGCAGCCGACCCAGGTCGCCAGCGAGGACGGGATCCAAGTGGAGTCCGGAGGGGTGGTCGAGATCCTGATCGACCTCTCCCCTTCGGGGCGCGGTGAGACCGCCCGGCTCGCCGGGTCGGTCTTCCTGGACGGACGTCCCGTGGAGGGGGCCGAGATCAGTGTCTGGGCCAGCGGCCCCTGGGTGCAGGCGGAGACCGACGAGCGGGGCAACTACGAGACGTCGGACTTCCTGGTGCAGGACGACGTGAACGTGCAGATCGAGGGTGACGTCCAGACGCCCAATGGAACGCTCACGAACATCACCCTGTTCAGTGGCCGGGTCCAGCCGACCCCCCGCAGCGTCCACCGCCTGGACGTCGACGCTCACTCACAGACCGTGCGAGTGCGCGTGACCGACGCCGACGGGGCGCCGATCGCCGGGGCGAAGGTGCGGCTCACCAGCGCTTGGCGCTCCGACGTGTCCACGGATGACCTGGGCCAGGCGGAGATCGTGGCCATCGGCGAGGGACCGCACCACGTGACCGTCTCGGCCGACGACCGCATGGACAGGACCGAGGAGGTCGAACCCGACCAGCTGGCCCGCGGCGAGGAGCTCGTGATCGTGCTGGAGAGCGCCGTGGCCTGCGCCGGCGTGTGTGACCTGAGCGCTCTGAACCTCTCCGGGGACCAGGCGGACGTCTACCTACACGTCAGCGGGCCCGTGGACGGGGACTGGGAACGTCTCGATCGGGAGGACCTGCGCGACGATGGTCGCACCCGCTTCGAGCTCGAGGGGCTCGTGCCGGGCGACTACAAGGCCCACGTCTGGATCAGGGGTCAGGATGACCCCGATCCGGTCGAATTCACGCTGCCCGAAGAGGGCGACAGCGAGCTCCTGCTCGTCTTCACGGACAAAACGTGACCTCGAGCCCGTCGGCGAAGTTGAAGCCCGCGCCGCCGAAGGCCGGGTCGCGGTACCAGAAGGAGTAGCACCAGACGTCTCCCGCCTGGATCGTCACTCCGCCGGGGAGATCGGCGTAGTCGACCGGCATCTCGGCGATCCCCATGGAGTCGATCTGCAGGGCCGAGAAGCGCCCCAGGGAGCCCCCGACGCAGAGGATCCCATCCCCCGCGGGAACCGCGGCCCGATCGGGCCCGGTGTAGAAGAGGCCGAACTGCCCCGGGGGGCAGCCGATGGCCGCCAGCAGCAGGTCGTTGGCGGCGAGCCGGCTGGTTCCCCCGTAGGCCATCAACGCCCCCGTCCCAACGGAGTTGGGCGCACCCGTGCAGTAGCTGACGGGCGAGTCACAGTGCGCCACGTGGACTCCCGGGTGGTCGTAGAGGTAGCGCACCTGCTCATCGGTCAGGGAGTAGTCGTAGACCTGCAGGTCATCCAGGTAGCCGGAGTACAGCTGCGAGGAGTAGGAGGCGCCCCCGAAAGCCCAGGTGTCCTGGGGGACGCCCGCCGGCGCGGAGCCGTAGACCGTGGTCTCGTAATCGCCGTCGACGTAGAAGCTGACGTCGTAGTCGCTGTCGAAGCTGGCCACCACGTGCGTCCAGACTCCGGTGGGAATCTGGGCGTCGTAGATGTACTCCTCGACGCCCGCCAGGTTGAAGACCAACTGTCCGTCACGCAGAGCGAAGCGCCAGGAACCTCCATTGCCGAAGAGGCGGCCCGCGCCGGAGGTGTCGGTGGGGCGGATCCAGACGCTCACCGCCGCGGAGCGCCGCAGCCCCTCCAGGGGGGTGACCGAGGCCAGGCTGCCGCGGTCTCCCAGGTAGCCGCGGAAGCGCACGCTCGCTCCCGTGCCGGGATCGGCGCCGGCCTGTCCGAGGAGAGGCCCTCCGAGGACCGTCGCGTCGAGTCCGTGGCCCGAGCTGTCGACGAAGAGCGCCGCACCGGGTGCCTCGTCGAGCTTGAAGTGCGCCACCAGGTCCGGCCGGTCGTCGTAGACGAAGAGCGCCACCGTGCCGGGGGTGAACAGGCCCGTGCCGTCCCCCACTTCGTAGCCGAAGCTGTCCGTGCCCTGGAAGCCGGGGGGCGGGGCGTAGTGCAGCTCGTCGCGACCCCCGGGACCGGTGCCGGCGGAGAGGGTCACGCTCCCTCCCTGCGCAGTGGTGGCATCGAAGGTCGAGATGCTGACCGTGTCGCAGTTCCCGTCGTGGTCGTTGGCCAGGACGTCGATCGTGGTTTCCGCGGCGATCCAGAGCTCCTCGTCCTCCACGTTGGGGGCCAGGGGAGTGCCGTAGCCGTCGGTGGTCTCCAGGCAGCCGCGACTGTTGCGATAGGCGATGATGCCGGCGGTGGTGATGGGGCCGAACTCCAGGCGGCAACCGCCGCACATGAGCCCGCAGAAGTCGGCGTCCCAGCAGTGGGGGGCGCTCCAGTTGTGGCCGATCTCGTGGGCCACCACCATCACGTGGCCGCCGAAGCCCAGGTTGAACTGGGTCAGGGCGTAGCCGTAGGTGGGATGGCAGACGACGCTCAGCCAGGCCAGGCCGATGATGTTGCCGTCCATCTCCTTGCCGGTGGCCAGGTGGGCGATGTCCCGCGGCACCCCCTGTTGATTGGTGTTCCACTCGTTGCGGAACTCACCCAGGATCGTCCCGGGATCGAAGGAGGTGTAGGGATCCGGCTCGGCACTGCGCACGACCACCTGGGTCAGCTCGTGCTCGATCAGGACGTCGTGGGCGTAGATGTCGTTGACGGCGTTCACGACGGCGTCGATGTTGGCGACCACGTTGGCGACGGAGGAGCCGCTGGCGACGTAGTACTCGTGGTCGGCGTCGAAGGCGAGCTCGGCCCGGCGGAAGCAGCCGGGCTCGAAGGCGGGATCGCTCTCGCCGTGGGTCGTGGGTGGCGGGCTCAGGTGCTGGCCACAGAAGTCGGGGCCCAGGTCGAGATCCGAGGCGTGGTACAGGAGGTGCGCGCCCCGCGGCAGGGGTGCGTGGTCGGCGGGGGGCGGTTGGATGAAGAAGAGGCGGCCGTCCCCGAGGCGGACCATCGCCAGCAGCCCGCTGTCGAGCAGGCTGGCGGCGACCGACGAGTCGGGGAGACCGAGGACCGTTCCGCGGTAGGTGCGCGGCTCCGGCGCCGGGACCGTGCGCAGCTCACCGGAGGCATCCTGCACCCTGACCTGGAAGTCGGGGGCGCGGTTCGAATGGGCGCGCAGCTCGAGCTCGAAGTGCTCTCCCCGGTAGTGCAGGGGGAGGCGCCACCGGGGCAGGGCGCGCTGGGTGCGCTCGCGGGGCAGCGTCAGCTCCACGATCTCGAAGGAGTGCACGCGCAGCTCTTCACGTAGGGATGTGGTGGAGGGAGCGCTCGCGGGGAGGATGCCCAGGAGGGCCGGTCCGAGGAGGGTGAGCAGCATGGCGTGGTCGGGAGGATCCTGTCGAGTGGGTGGCGAGAGCCCGCGTCGGCGGGTACCCGCAGGGTTACCAGCCTACCCCGAAGGGGACGCGGGAGGGCGTGCGGCTAGACTGGCGTCCGTCGAGACGCCGCAGTCACCCCGGAGGGCCACCGATGCGCCGCACACTTCTCGTCCTGATCACCCTCCTCTCCCCCGCGGTCGCCGTGGGTGAGATCGAGCTCCACGTCGATGCCGAGCGCGGCAAGGACAACACCAAGGGGACCGCGCGCCGCCCCCTGCGCACCCTGGCCGCCGCCCTGGCGAAGCTCCCCGAGCCGCTGGAGGAGTCGGTCACGATCCACCTGGCCGCTGGCGAGCACCAGAGCACGGGTGGAGAGGGGTCTTCCGAGCGCTCCCTGGCCCTGGTGCACCGCATGCGCCCCGGGGTCCACGTGCGCTTCCTCGGTCCGGAGGGAGACGCTGCGGCGGTCCTCGCCTGGGAGGGCAGCCCCATGGTCGACGTCCGTGAGGGGGAGTGGCGCTTCCAGCGGCTGCGCATCGGCACCTTCTCCACGCGGCAACGGCGAGGGGTGGTGGTGCGCGGACCCGCCCGTGCGGTCCTGGAGGGCGTGACCTTCCGCCTGCGCAGCCACTCCGACGTCGGCATCCGGGCGGAGCGCGGCGGCTGGGTCTGCCTGCGGGGCAGGATCCAGCTCAACGAGCACCTGCACGAGGAGGCGCAGGAGGAGACCTTCTCCGGGCTTTTGGCCGTCGACCACGGCGTGATCGAGTTCGACGAGCACTCCGGATCCCACCTCGACCTGGGCAACGGCAGCCTCTCGGTCCGCTACTACGGCCGCATCCGCTTGGGTTGCGAGTCGGCGCGCATCACCTCGTGGACCAAGTCCAACAACCTGACGATCTCGAGCGGCGGTCGCATCGACCTGGGCGGGACCCCGACGCTGCTCAGGGCGGTGCGCAAGAACAACACGCCGATCGGGCTGGAGCACGACGGCCACATCCTGGCGGAGGACGCGCGCATCGAGATCGTCGGCCCCAACGACTCCGCCATCGCCCTGCAGAAGGCGAGCACCTTCACCTGCAACGACGTCCTCTTGAAGGGGGAGTTCGAGTACGCCATGTGGGCCTCGAGCGGCAGCCTCTTCGTGGGGCGCTTCCTCTCCGACGTCTCCAAGCTGAAGGCCAAGACGGGCGCCCAGATCCACGTGGAGAAGATCGACGGGGAAGTGGGGGAGGTGGTGGTCGAGAGCGGCGGCCTGATCAGCCTGCCCGATCGGGTGGTGCGCTAGGCACACCCTTCACTCTTCCAACTCCTTCCAGCACTCCCGCAGCCAGCGGATGCGCGCGCGGGCCTCGAACAGGGCGCCGCGGGCGGCCAGGTGGCTCAGGTGGGTCTTCCCCTGGGCGGGGAAGAGCTCGACGTACTCCTGGATCTGGGGCAGTCGGGCCTCGAGCTGGGCCAGGGCGTGCTCGAGGAACGCGCGCCGCTTGGCGGGCGAGAGGGCACCGATGAAGTAGAAGCGCGTGCGCAGGGAGTCGAAGGGCAGGGTGAGGGCGGCCTCGTCCAGGGGCGGGGCGAGCCAGGTGGAGAGGGCGGCGCGACCCTCCGGCGTGATCGAGTAGAGAGTGCGTCTCTGACGCCCACGCAGGTCGCCCCGCTTGGCCAGGAGCCCAGCCTGGGTCAGCCGGCGCACGGCCGGGTAGACCGAGCCGGTGCTGCTGCTGAAGAAGGCGGAGGGGGAGTCCGTGAAGTGCCCGCGGATGACGTAGGTGGTGCACGGGCCGAACTTGCTGGTGATGCCCAGGATGACGTGCTCGAGGTCGGTTCGTCGCTTCACGGTGACCTTGGCGAGGGTACGGGGGGCTGCAATTGGTGCGATTCGCACTATACTGGGGAGTGCCCCCGGCGGCAACCCCAATCCACTCCGGAAGCCACGGACAGCGACCATGACACACCTGCTACTCGCCCCTCTGGCCTGCCTCTCCCTGGTGAGCGCCGCCCCGGCGGACGGGGAGGACACCCTGCTGCGCATCGATCCCCGGCTCCTGGCCCAGGCTGCCGAAGCCTGGGCGGTGGCGGGCGAGGGCCAGGATCCGATCTGGCCGGGGTGGGAGGTGCGCGAGACGCCGCTGCTCTTCTACTACCCGGGGGAGCAGGAGGTGCTGCTCAACCACCCCTCGCCCCCCGCGGGATTCGTGCCCTACCGGGGGCCGCTCGCCTGGCCGGGGGGAGAGATCGCGGTGCGCGACGGGGAGACCGTCTTCGCGATCGACGGCCAGAACACGAGCACCGACGTCAACGGGGTCGAGACCCTGGTGGTCGCCGACACCCTCTCCAACCTGCGCAACAACCTCTTGGCGTGGTCGCAGACCCCCGGGTCGCGGGCGGAGCGCGAGGCGGCCCTGAACCTGGAGATGCTGGCCGCCAACCCCTACCAGCAGATGGGGCTGATCCTGCACGAGGCCTTCCACGTGGAGCAGAACCGCTGGGGGCTGGACAAGGGGGCCGACGAGCTGGCGATCCTCCAGTACCCGTGCCTGTCGGTGGCGAACAACGTGGGCGTTGCCCTGGAGGCCGACCTCCTCGAGGAAGCCCTGACCACGGAGGACGAGGAGGCGCTCTGGACCGCCGCCCTGCGCTGGCTCGCGATCCGCACGCACCGCCGCGCCGGGATCCCGCCGGCGGCCCGCGCCTACGAAGACGGCATCGAGTTCATCGAGGGTCTGGCGACGTACGTCGAGTGGCGCTTGACCTACGCGGTGGAGGGACGGGAGCCGGCCCCCGCCATGGCCTGGGTGCGCGGCTTCGGGGGCTACGCGGACATGTCCGCGGAGCGCGCGCGGCTCCTGGCCACGATGCGGGGCTTCCTCACCGGCGAGCGCATCGTCAACAACGACCCCTACGGCGCGGCGGCCGTGCGCTTCCGCCTCTACTGGTCGGGGATGGCGATCGGCGGACTCCTGGACCGCATCTACCCCGAGTGGAAGCAACGCATCGTCGAACCGGGGACCACCCTGACGAGCCTGGTCGAAGAGGCGCTGATGCCCACCGCCGAGGACCTGGAGATGGCGCGGGAGGAGGTCTTCGCGACCGCGGGCCACGACGCGCTCGTGGCTGAGAAGGAGCAGCTCCGCGAGGACGGTCTGCGCGTCGCGCAGGAGCTGTGCGCGGCGATCCTCGACGGGGAGGGCACCCTGGTCGTGGTCGACTACTCCGGTCTTCCGGGCGTGGCGGTGCACTTCGCCTTCACCCCCTTCGGGATCACGCGCGTGGACGAGGGCCGCACCATCTACCGCCAGGTTCCCATCGGCGCCCGCTTCGGCGCGGCGGGGAGCGTGCAGCAGACGGTGGCGGCGCCGCTCTTGCACGACGAGGCGGGACGCAGGGTCTCCTTCCGCCTGGAGGAGGGATTCTCCCTCGAGGACCTCCTGGCGGCCCTGGGGCGTGAACGCCTGGGCGACGCGCCCCTGACGGATCTCTCCTGCGAGCTCCCCGGTGTGCGCTTCGAGGCCTCTCGCGCCGCGCTGCACTGGAGCGAGGGGGAGTTGGTGGTCGAGCTCGTGGGGGAGTAGGCCTGCGCTGGGGAAGGGGCGGAGGCTGGATGGCGCTGGGGGCGCTAGGATGCGTGTATGAGGTGCGTCCTCCGAGATGGCGCCCTGTTCGCCGCTGCCGTGCTCCTGGTGGCCGTCCCGCCCGCGGTGGGTCGCGTGATGCCGCCGCCGGACCTGGACCCGGCGCGCTACTCCTCGCCTTCCGGCCGCTACGTCCTGCACGTGGACCCCACCGAGCGGAACGGCGCAGGGCCGGCGGACTGCCGGCTCGAGAGTGCGGGTGAGACGATCTGGGAGAAGCGTCTGCCCTTCACCTTCCGAGAGGCGGTCGTCTCCGATGCCGGGCTCTCCTGCGGCTACGCCTACACGGAGGGACGTGGCCAGTTAGAGGGGGGTGAGCTCGTGGTCGCCATGGTCGACTCCAGCGGCGAGGTCGTGATGCGGGAGGGACACGCGCGCGAGCGGGTCCGCGAGCACCAGCCTGACGGGCCCGTTTGCGTGGGCTTGCACCTCCTGCCCCGGGGACGTCAGGTGACCGCCAGGGTGCGCACCGATGGCTCGACATCATCCGAGCTCTGGTGGGTCTACGACCTCGATCGGCGCGCGCGGGCCTGCACCGTGCCGATGAAGTCGACCGTCGCGGGGGGGGACGACTACTACGGGACGCTCGCTCTGCGCCCCGTGACCGGCACCCCGCTCTTGCTGGTCCAGTGGAGACGTCACTACGGGACGGGATTCACGCTCTTCGATGAGAACTTCGTGCCAGTGTGGTGCCTCTCGCTCCCCTCGGACTACAGCGCCGCAGGCACTCGCGAGGTCCCTCTGCCGTACGCGGCGATGCGCGGCGGCAAGGGCATCCCGCCCTCGGCGCCAGGGACCTTCACGATCTGGCACTTCGCGGACCGTGAGCTCGTGACCTACTCGGCCGCACTGGAAGACGCACAGTGGCGCATCGAAGAACTCGAACGCCGGCCTCGCGAGTGGCCTGATCGCATCGAGCGGCCACCTCGGGATCCAGGGGACCCAACCCCGATCGAGCTCGCCCCGCTGGGCGCGATCCTCTTGGGCGTGGAATCGGGAGCCCCGCAGGAGCGTTGGGTGGCCTGGCATCCAGTCGGCGAGGGCATTGAGGGTCTCCGCGGCTCGATCGCGGCGGAGCTCGAGTGGACGCAGGTCGACCGGCGAGGTGAGTCGTCGTCCCGGATCCCCATCAGCCTCCCCCGCGACCTCGAGATGGCCCAGGTGCACGGCTGCCGGCTCGCCGATGGGCGTTGGATCGTCATCCTCTCTCATGGCCCGACGCAAGTCTGTCGAGCCTGGGCGTTCGATCCGGGTACGGGAGGGCTGCACGAGCTTCCGGCATTCGATTGTCCCCGCGTCGCAGTGGTCGCCGCAGACCTCGAGGGGGGCTTCGTAGTGGGGTATCGCTCCCGCGTCGCGGCCTACGACTCCGAGGGTCGTCGGCGCTGGCGGAAGACGGTCAAAGACCCGTGGGGAATCGCCGTCACGAGCGGCGGTGAGGTCGTGGTCCTCGAGGACAACGCCTATGAGCTGAGGTTCTTCTCGGGGAGCGGTCGCCGCTTGCGCAGGATGGATCTCGAAGAGGCTTGCGGGCAGGCGGTGACCTGGCAGCGGGGTCTCGAAGCGTTGCCAGGGGGTGGGTTCCTCCTGCGCGATCTCGGGGACGATCCGGCCCTGTGGGTTGTGGATGAGGCTGGGGAATGCGCCACGGCGGTGTGCCCACGCTTCCCCGACGGCCACGCCCCACTGGAGCTCATACGTCTGGCGAGGTGCGCCTCCGACGGGAGCCTGTGGTCCCGGGCGGAAGGTGCATTCGCGCGGCTGAGAGCCGATGGTGTCGTCGACCTCGTCGTCGGTGAGCGCGCCCCCGAGGAGCGCATCCACGCACCCTCCGGAGCCCGCTGTGGACTGGATGGACGGCTCTACGTCTTCGACGTCCGGACCGGGGTGGTCCACGTCTTCGACCGCTTCGGAGAGCCGCGGCATCGCTGCGTTCCCGCGGCGAACGACTACCGAACCCCGTGCTTGCGCCCGCACCTGGCCATCGACTCCAGCGGCCGCGTCTTCGCCAGCCGCACCTCGAGCCATGTCGAGTACGTTCACTACGACAGCTGGGGCCAACGCGTGGCGCTGCAGGAGATCCCCGGCACTCATCTCACATTCCCACGGGACTCGCGCAAGCCCTGGGTGCAGCGGCACGACGGCGTTGCACGGCTCGCGCCGGATGGCTCGGTCGCATTCACACTCGAGCGCCATGCCGATCGGACGTGGATTCGCCGTCCTCCCAAGATCGCTGCCCGAAGTGATGGTGGGCTCCTCCTGTACGCTCGCCGCATCACGATCCGCGACCCGGAGGGTGAGCTGCGCTCGCTGGACAGGCTCCCCCTCCGCCTGTGGTTTGTCGACGAGGTGGTGTGCGGCGGCGGTTGGACGGCGTCGGTGAACCGGGAGCAGGAGGTCTTCCTGGTACGCGAGTCGGACGGCGCCGCGTACCGCTGCGAACTCCCGGGGATCCGCCCAGAGGCCCGATTCGACCTGACGACGCCGCCCGACGGCTCGGAGCTCTGGATCTTCGACCGGGAGCGGCTCGCGTTCCTGCGCTACGCCTGGCCGGAGGAATGAAGCTCGACGTCCCGCACCTGGTCGGTGGCGTTAGGATGCACTCATGAGGTGCGTCCTCTGTGCTGGCGCCCTGTTCGCGGCCTCCCTGCTCCTGGCGGCCGTTCAGCCCGCGGCGGGCCGGATGCCGCCCGACCTGGATCCGGCGCGCTACGTCTCGCCCTCAGGCCACTTCGTCCTGCACGTGGATCCCACCGAGCGGGACGGAGCAGGGCCTGCTGATTGTCGACTGGACCGTGCGGGTGAGACGGTCTGGGAGAAGCGTCTGCCCTTCACCTTCCGAGAGGCGGTCGTCTCCGACGGGGGGCTCTCCTGCGGCTACGCCTACACGGAGGGCCGCGGCCCGTTCGACGGTGGAGGGGGCGAGCTCGTGCTCGCCATGGTCGACTCCAGCGGCGAGGTCGTGATGCGGGAGGGTCACGCGCGCGAGCCGGCCGGCTGGCACTCGCCGGACGCGCCGACCTGCGCCGGCGTACATCTCCTTCCACAGGCACGGCAGGTGATCGCCAGGGTGGACCTGGGCGGCGGGACTTCCTCCGAGACCTGGTGGGTGTTCGACCTCGACCGGCGAGTGCGGGACTGCACCGTGCCCATGAAGTCGACCGTCGCAGGAGGGAAGAACTTCTACGGCACGTACGCACTGCGATCGGTAGCCGGCACCCCGCTTTTGCTCGTCCAGTGGCGATGCGTGGGCGGGGCTGGGTTCACGCTCCTGGACGAGGACTTCGCGCCGGTGTGGAGCCTGTCGCTCCCCTCTGACTACCGCGCCGCCATGGAGAATCGCGAGGTCCGTCGGGTTTGGCGGATGATGTACGACGGCGCGGGCATTCCCCCGTCGGCGTCGGGGACCTTCGCGGTCTGGCGCTTCGCGGATCGGGAGCTCGTGACGTACGCGACCGTACGGAAGGGCACAGGATGGAGTATCCAGGAGCTCGAACGCCAGCCTCGCGAATTGGAGGAGCCGGCCGAGCCCCAGCTTCCGGACCCTCCCCCGATCGAGCTGGCGCCCCTGGGCGTGATCGACTTGCGCAGCGCCCCGCCAGCTCCCGAGGAGCACTGGCTCGCCTGGAGTCCTGACCAGGACGGGATCGAGGGGATCCACCGTCAACCGACCGGGGATCTCGAGTGGACACGTCTCGACCTACGAGGGGAGACGGTGAAGCGGCTGCCCATCGTCCTGCCCGCCGACCTGGAGGAGGGCGGCTACGAGTGCTGCCGGCTCGCGGACGGTCGTTGGCTCGTCACCCTCAATCCGTTCTGGGTGCGACGCTGTTGGGCCTGGACGTTCCAGCCCGAGACCGGAGAGCTGCTCGCGCTCCCCGCTTTCGATTGCCCCGACGTCGAGGCGCTGGCGGGGGACCTGGAGGGGGGCTTCGTGGTGATCTGGACCCAGATCCTGGAGGTGGGCACGCGCTGCTTCCTGACGGCGCACGATGTCGAGGGCCGCCGGCGGTGGTGGAGACGGGTTGGCGACCCCGAGGACGTCGCCGTCACGGGCTCCGGGGAGGTCGCCGTCCTCGACGTCGCGCGCCACGAGGTCGCGTTCTACTCGCATGGGGGCCCCAAGCTGCGCACGGTGGACCTCGACGCGATCTGCGGGCAGGAGCTGACCTGTCCCTCCCGCCTCGAAGTCGGCCCCGAGGGCGAGCTCCTCGTGCACGACTTCCGTGGCGATCCACCGCTCTGGCTCCTGGATGGCGGGGTAGCAGTCGTCGCTACGCTGCGACCGTGCTTCCGGGGCGGACATGCTCCCAAGGACCTCGCGCGCTGGGCGAGGTTCTCCCCCGATGGGCGGCTCTGGTCGCGGGCGGAAGGGGTGTTCGTGCGCCTCGGCTCGCGGGGCGCCGTCGAATCCGTCGTCGGTGGGATCGGTCCCCTGGAACGCATCAACGAGCCGGATGAGGCCCGCTGCGGCCTGGATGGACGGCTCTACGTCTTCGATCGCCTGACCGGTGTCGTGCACGTCTTCGACGGGGAGGGTGAGCCACTGCACGGCTGCGTCCCCGAGGCGAACGACCACGGGGAGCTGTTCGTAAACGCGCACCTCGCTATCGACTCCAATGGCCGGGTCTTCGCCAGTCGCGATGTGGACAGGTCTGGGTACGTTCACTACGACCGCAATGGCCGGCGAGTGGCGATCGCGGACCTGCCCGGGAAGCTCCTCACGTTCCTGCCGGGCTCGACCAAGCCCTGGGCTGAGGAGTACGACAGCGTCGCCCTGCTGGACTCCGATGCCTCTGTGGCGTTCGAGTTGGAGCGCCACGCCGACCGGACCTGGCTGCGTCACATCGATGCGCTTGCTGCGGGCAGCGATGGTTCGCTCCTCGTCTACGACGGACGCATCACGATCCGCGCCCGGGTGGGCGGACTGCGCACACTGGACGCGGACCCGGCTCGCCCGCGCTACGTCAACGAGATGGCGGGCGGCGGCGGCTGGATAGCGCTGGCGAGCCGGGAGCACGAGGTCCACCTGGTGCACGCAGCGGACGGCGCCGCCTTCCGCTTCGACCTCACCGGGATCCACCTGGAGGGCGGTTTCGACCTGACGACGCCGCCCGACGGATCGGAGCTCTGGGTCTTCGATCGGGAGCGGCGCGCGTTCCTGCGCTACGCCTGGCCGGAGGACTGAAGCAGCGGTACGCGCACCGCTGGCGGACCGCGAGGGGCTGATCACTCTGCAAGGGGTCCAGCTCTCGAAGACCGCCCCCCAGGTGGTCCTCGTGCGGCGCTGAGTTCGCTCCCGGGTCAGGAATGCTGGCTCAAGAGGTCTCCGGCGGTGCGAGCGGCTTCCTCGCTGCTCGTCTTCACGTCGGGGACGACACCCAGTTCCTCGAGGCGCGCTCCCCGACCGGTGAGGTAGTCCACCGTCGGAATCCACAGCAGCCACCCGTCTCCGACTTCGAGGGGATCGGTCCACAGCAGGGCACCGGCAGTCCGCTCGCCGACGATGGTGGCCCGCCCGAGTTCCTGCAGCCCGGCGACCAGTGGCTCGCAGGCGGAGGCGGTCGCCCCATCGACCAGGACGACCACGGGACCGTCGTACACGGGTTCGATCGGCTCGATGGTGCCGACGAAGGCGCCGTGCCGGCCGATCAGGGAAGTGAACTCCTCCTCGGAGTTGATCGAGGTCACGCAAGGGAACTCCCCGAGCTCCCCCGCGAGCACCCGGGCCCGGGCGCGGCGGTCGAAGAAGACACCCATCTTCACGTCGCTGCGGACGAGGTGAGCCGCGACTCGACCCGAGATGTAGGTGCCGCCGGGATTGCCGCGCAGGTCGATGATCAGACCGCGAGGCTGGTTGCCGACGATGTCGTCGAAGGCCCCGTCGATGCCGTCGTACGAGAAGCCCTCGAAGCTCTCGATGCGCAGGGTCGCCAGGCCCTCTTCGTAGGTGACCTCGATCGCCGAGTCGAGACCCTCCGCGTGGGGGGAGATGGAAGAGGTCTCCGCCAGTTCGTCCGCGAACTCCGGATCGAGCTCACGGCCCAGGTAACAGTGCGAGAAGTCGAGGTGACGCGACGCGAGCATCCAGGCCATCACGAGCTCCGCCTCGTCGCGCGCCTCGTGGCTCGACCTGTGCAGGTCCTTGAGGAAGCTCCGGGTGCCGCGAGCCTCGTACGCCTGCGCGTCGAAGAGGTGCTCCCTCAACAGGGCGTCGATCCTCTCGATCAGAGCCGGGTAGTCCCCAGTCGGGTAGTCGGTCGCCCGGGCCGGCGCGAGGGTAATCAGGCCGAAGAGCCGCTCGTCGTCCAGCGGGCGGAGCTCGATCGGTCGCGCGTGGGAATGGAAGTCGGCGTGCAGGTCGGCCCGGGGCGTTTCGAACACCCCTCGCACGGCTTCGTCTCCTCCCGGTGCCGGTCCGCGCCAGTGCAGGAAGGCCCCGCCGGGGACTCGGCTGTCCCCGATCCAATCCAGGTAGAGCCCGCCCAGCCCGCCCAGCAGCTCGCCCGCCGCACCGGGTCGGCTGTTGGCGCGGAAGCCGTCTTGAGTGGGCTCGGCGGCGATCAGGGCGGTCGTGGTGCCGCAGAAGGGACCGATCCCGCGCACGTGAACGGTGAGCGCGTACAGGCCGTCGGGCGCGCCCTCCGTGACACCCGGCGGCTGGTCGCGGTGTGGGACGAGACCCGCACAGGCGGTCGCGAGGGAGGCCACCAGCATGGGAGCGAGCCGCGCAATCCACCCCCTGATGCCGGCGCTGCGTGCTGGGCGGGTCGTGGCGCTGTCAATCATCATCTCACCTCGTGCGTCTGGGGACGGACACCATAGGGCTGCAGGTATGCTCCAATCCAGCGCTACCCATCTACAGGCGCGGTGTTCAAGGCCACGCGTCTTTCGCTCTGCCGACCCTTGGTATCGAGGCCCATCGCATGACTTCGCTGATCCCGCTGGCGCTCTTCGCCTCCCTGGCCAGTGTCGCCCCGCAGGAGAAGCCGTCCTATCCGATCGTCGATACAGCGCAGCAGCACTGCTACGACGAAGGCGTCGCAATCGAGTTCCCCGAGGCCGGGGAGCCGTTCCACGGACAGGATGCGCAGTACGCCGCCAACCCGCCGAGCTACCGCGACAACGGCGACGGCACCGTCAGCGACCTTGTCACGGGATTGACGTGGACGCGGGATCCGGGGGAGAAGCGGACCCTCCCCCAGGCCCTGGCGGGGGCGGGGCGCTGCCGGGTCGGTGGGCACGACGACTGGCGGCTCCCCACCATCAAGGCGCTCTACTCCCTGATCCTCTTCAGCGGGATCGACCCCGACCCCTCGGCGCCCGACGCCTCGGGGCTGACCCCCTTCATCGACACCTCCGCCTTCGCAGGTTTCGAGTACGGGGATCCCGCCCAGGGGGAGCGGATCATCGACGCGCAGTACGCGACCTGCACCCGGTACGTCTCGACGACGATGCAGGGCAACGAGACGATGTTCGGAGTCAACTTCGCCGACGGTCGCATCAAGGGGTATCCGATCCGGAGCCGCCGTGGCGAGAAGGCCTTCTACGTCCTCTACGTGCGGGGGAACCCTGACTACGGGCAGAACCAGTTCGTGGACAACGGGGACGGCACGATCACCGATCGGGCCACCGGTCTGACCTGGATGCAGCGCGACAGCGGCAAGGGCCTCGACTGGCGAGACGCGCTCGCGTACGCCGAGCAGCTTGAGCTCGCCGGCCACGACGACTGGAGGCTGCCCTCCGCCAAGGAGCTGCAGAGCATCGTGGACTACTCCCGCTCGCCGGACACCACCGACTCCGCCGCCATCGATCCGGCCTTCCAGGCGACGCCGATCGAGAACGAGGGCGGCGAGCGGGACTTCGGCTGCTACTGGTCCTCCACCTCGCATCGCCGGGGGAGTGGGTCGAGTGCGGCGGTCTACGTGGCCTTCGGGCGCGCGCTGGGGTTCATGCAGGGGCGCGGTTCCCGCGGGCACCGGTTGCTCGACGTGCACGGCGCGGGGGCGCAGCGCAGCGATCCCAAGCGGGGCGACGCCTCCGCCTTCCCGCGCGGTCGCGGCCCCCAGGGCGACGTCATCAGGATCGAGAACCTGGTGCGCTGCGTCCGTGGCGGTGGGGTCGAGAGGGTGGCTGAGGGGCCTGAGCTCGACGGGCGGGATCGGCCACGGAGGGAGGGGCGGACCGGAAGACGTCCGGGCGGCGGGAGCGAGCGCTTCCTGCAGCGCTTCGACGCGAACGGCGACGGGCGGGTGACGAGGGAGGAGTTCGACGGACCGCGACGGCGCTTCGAACGCCTCGATCGGGATGGGGATGGAGTGATCACGGGGGAGGAAGCGCAGGCGGCCGCCGGTCCAGCGCGAGGAGACCCGCCGCCGCGGGCAGCCGCTGAGACCCCGGTCGCCGAACGCCCGCGGGGCGCCCCCTCCGCACCCAATATCGTCCTGATCCTCGTCGACGACATGGGCTGGACGGGGCTCGCGGTTCAGATCGACGAGAGGATCGAGGACTCCCGCAGCGACCTCTACGAGACGCCGCACATCGCGGAGCTGGCCGCAGAGGGGCTGCGCTTCACCCGGGCCTATTCTCCGGGGGCTCTCTGCACCCCTACCCGAGCCTCGATCCTGACCGGCAAGACCCCGGCGCGGCTGCACATCACCACGCCGGGTGGACGTCGCCAGGTCGAGCCCTACATGCGCGTGGTTCCGCCGCGCCACCTCAGGGAGCTTCCGGCAGAGGAGACCACGATCGCCGAAGCGCTCGGGAGAGCCGGCTACGTGTGTGCGCACTTCGGGAAGTGGCACATCGGACGCAGCGGTCCCGGCGACCACGGGTTCCATGCCCACGACGGTGCCACCGGCAACGATGGACCGGGCTCCACGGCGGATTCCAACCCCAAGGACATCTTCGGCCTGACGGAGCGTGCGATCGAGTTCATGCAGGAGCAGTCGGAGCTGGGGAGTCCCTTCTACCTCCAGCTCTCCCACTACGCCGTCCACCGGCCGATCGAAGCCCTCGAGGAGTCGCGGGCCAGGTTCGAGGAGCTTCCCGCGGGCGAGCGGCACGGCGACGTGGAGTACGCCGCCATGACCTACGACCTCGACCAGGGGGTCGGTCTGCTGCTGGCGGCGATCGATCGGCTCGAGCTGGCCGAGCGCACGTACGTCGTGCTGATGTCGGACAACGGCGCCGCCGGTGGGCGACGCCGCCCGCAGAACGCGCCCCTGCGGGGCGGGAAGGGGAGCTTGTACGAGGGCGGGATCCGCGTGCCGCTGATCGTGCGCGGCCCCGGCATCGAACCCGGGGCCTCCTGCCCCGAGCCGGTCGCCGGGTACGACCTGCTCCCGACCTTCTGCGCCTGGGCCGGGGTGGAGAGCCCCCCGGCGATCGACGGGGTGAGCCTCGTGCCCCTGCTCGAGGAGGATGGGCGGTCCTTCGAGCGGCCCGATGGGGCCCTGCTCTTCCACTACCCGCACTACGGGGAGGGACTCCAACAGAAGCCGCAATCCGCGCTCCTCCTGGACGACTACAAGCTCCTGCGCGACCTCGAGACGGGCACGTCCGAGCTGTACCACCTGGCCAGCGACACCTCCGAAGCGCGGGACCTGTCCGACACCCAGGCGCAGCGCGCCGCGCGGATGAACGAGCTGCTGGACGCCCTGCTGGAGGCCGCGGGCGCCCAGCTTCCCGCCCCCAACCCCGACTTCGATCCCGACGCCGTGCGCAGCCGCCGCCGGTAGGCGCGGACTCGAGTGTCAGCGCGGGGCGTCGCCGTGGACGTCGGCTCGCCAGGCGTCGAGGGCCGCCTCCATCCTGGCCAGGCGCTCGGGGTGCCGCTCCTTCAGGTCCTCCTGCTCGCCGGGATCGCGACCGAGATGGAAGAGGGAGGACTTGCCGCCCTTGCGCACCAGCTTCCAGGGGCCGTCTCGCATCGCGGCCACCGAGTGGTGCTCCCAGAAGAGGGGACGTGCGGGGAGGGCGGCTCCCTCCAGGAGCACCGCGCTCAGATCGACCCCGTCCAGGGCGTGCCCGGCGGGCACCCCGGCGCCGGCCAGGGAGAGGATCGTCGGCATGAGGTCGATCGTGATCGCCGTCCTCGCCGAGGTCGTCCCCGCCTCGATCCTCGAGGGCCAGCGGAAGATCGCCGGGACCAGGTGCCCCCCCTCCCAGAGCGAGCCCTTGAAGCCCCGCACGCCCTCCCCCGTCGAGCGGTTGCGCTTCGTCCCGCCGTTGTCGGAGACGAAGACGACCAGGGTGCGCTCGCTCAGTCCCAGCTCTTCGAGCAGCTCGAGGATCTCTCCGACCCCCTGGTCCAGCGCGAGGGTCATCTCCCGCACCGCCTCGTCGACCGGCGAGAGCTCCGACTTCGGCCGCGCATGCGGCCCGCGGATCGGCGGATCGTCCGGCCCCTGGTTGGGGTCGTGGATCGCGGCGTGGGGGAGGTAGAGGCAGAAGGGCTCGTCCCGGTTCTCCTCGATGAAGCGCAGCGCATGCCGGTGGATCAGGTGGGTCGTGTAGCCCTCCTCGTCGATCCGCTCCAGATCGCGCCACCAGTCGAAGGTCCCCATCCGGTCGTAGTGGGAGAGGTAGTCGACGTTGCCGCTGACGAAGCCACGGAACTCGTCGAAGCCCTGGTGGACGGGGTTGAACTCGGGTGCGTAGCCGACGTGCCACTTGCCGAAGATCGCCGTCGCGTACCCCCGCTCCTTCAAGACCTCGGCGAAGGTCAGCTCCCTGAGCTGCAAGGCGTCCTGATGGTCGGCGTGCTGTGGGTCGGCGTTGACGACCCGGTCGACGCCGGTGCGCTGCTGGTAGCGACCCGTCAGCAACCCCGCGCGCGTCGGACTGCAGACCGCACCGGAGGAGTGGAAGTCGGTGAAGCGCATCCCCTCGCGGGCCAGGCGGTCCAAGTGGGGCGTTTCGAAGTGTGGGTTCCCGGTGCAGCTGAGCCCCGCGTCACCCATGTCGTCGGCGAGGATGAGGATGAAGTTCGGTCTCTCTGCGCGCGGCGCCCGGTTGCGGGGCGTAGCCGCGCATGCCGCGAGGGAGAGGAGCGCTGCGAGGAGGAGTGAGCCCGGTTTCACGCTGGGATTGTAGCCGCGACGAGCAGTCCTCCGCCGCTTCCACCCTGGGCCAGGGCCCTGCTCCTCGGTGCGGCGCCCGCTCGGGAGCTACATGTCCTTGTAGGCGCCGTGGTAGCGGCAGAACTCGCAGCCGCTCGCGTACATCATCAGGGTCAGCTCCCGGCGGTGCCATTCGTGTTGCTGGAGGTCGGCCTCACTCCAGCGGGTGCCGCACCGCTTGCAGTGGGCCCCGGCGTCCACGTCGAGGTCGTGAAGAGTCTCGCGCGGCGGGGACTCGCACCCGGCCAGGAGCATCAGGAGCAGCAGCTTCTTCATCGTGCAGGGATCCCAGGGGACAGGACGCCCCAGCTAGCCTGCCCGCGAGCCGCGGTCACAGCCTCCAGAGCCTCAATCGCCTCCCAGCCGGAACTCGTGCAGGTTCAGCGCGTACCGGCTCCCCGGCGGATTCTGCTTCCGGGGGGCGGTGGGGTTGCCGCTGAAGTTCGCCGCGTAGCAGAGCCAGGCGGTGCGGCCCCCGTCGCCGATGAACTTGGAGGGGATGTTGACGAAGTAGCCCTGCTCGCCGAAGTGGTGCATGTAGACGACGAGCTTCCAGGGGCCGGTCATCTCCTTCGACTCCAGGATGTACGTGTCGTAGCGGCCGTGCACCCCCTCGCCCGCCTCGCCGACGGTGACACAGAAGAGGAAGCGCTCCAGACCCGGATTCCACACCATCGTCGTGGGCCCCACGTGGCCGTCCCACTCGATGAGCGGCTGCATCTCGGAACGCTGCGCCGTCCAGATCGGTCGCCCCTCTGGGTCGTGCCCGGCGAAGAACTCGTACTCCTGCTCGTCGTTGATCGTCTCGGGACTGGGCGTGACGCGCAGGAGGAACGCCTGATCGCCGATGTGCCAGTGGGAGCCGTGCCGGACCTTCCCGTCGGCGGGCTCCGTCGCCCCGTGGGCCACGAGGTACGCCTTGCCGTCGGGGGAGTGCTGCATGTTCTTGCCGAAGTCGACGAAGAAGGGCTCCACGACGCGCACGGGGACGTAGAGCGGCTCGCCCTCCTCGTCCAGGAAGGGGGTGGTGGGGGGAAAGAGCGGATCGCGGGCGTCGTTGCGCCCGCCGGACCAGGTCCGGCCGAAGTCCTTCGAGATCGCGAAGCCCGTGAAGGGCCCCGCGCCTCCGGGCCCCTCCGGGTGCGTGCCGTAGTACCAGATCCCGTCGTGGACCAAGGAGCCCGACGGGTAGCGGCTGTGGTAGGGCCCGACCGGCGTCGGCAGCGGGGGCCGCGCCGTCACGGTCAGGTTCAGGGGATCGTCTCCGACGATCACGCCCACGCCGTTGTCCGCGTCGGCACGACCCAGGTGCTCCACGTTCGCGGCCTTGTTCCCGATGGCGTGGACGATCTCCCGCGTGCCGTCGGGGAGGACGTTCTCGACGGCACCGTCGGAGTAGCAGGAGTACATCTTCCCGTCCGAGGCCCAGGAGGGATTCCAGCAGTCCGCTGCGGTGTAGAACACGTTGCTCCCCGTAACATTAAAAAAAACGACGTCGGTCGAGGGCTCGAAGGGGCAGTCCGGAGGGGGCTCGGAGGGCCACTCGAGCGGCGCGTAGGGCTCCGGGGGGGAGTCCTGGGCCAGGGAATCGCTCGTGAGGATCGCTCCGAGCGCAACGAGGAGAGGGGTGCTGGGCATCGTCTGGGTCCGTTTCCGGAGGGTGGAAGCGCGGCGCGGTTCCAGCAGGGTACGGCCTTGAACGGGCTGGGATCGCCGCTACCATACCGAACAAAACACTAACCCCTTGTCGACCTCCCAGTCGCGATGGCGCCGCCCTCCCCCTTCCCACCCCCCGAGATCACCCCCTCCTCGCCCGTTTTGGCCGATCTGGAGGTCCTGGTCCTCGACTGCCAGACCACCGGCAGCAGCCCCGCGCGGGGGCGCGTGTTGGAGATCGCCTGGAGCCGGGGGAGGGCGGCCGACGGCGGGTGGTGCGCCGACCCCGCGATCGTCGCCCACCTTGTGCGCCTGCCGCGGGGGGAGCGCCTCCCGCCGCGCGTCGCCAGGATGACCGGCATCGATCGCCGCGACCTCGCCCGCGCCCCGACGCAGGAGGTGGTGAGCCGTCGACTGCGCGCGGAGGTGAGCGACGTGCTCTCCTCGTCGCCGGATGGGGTGGCGCTGGGGGTGGCTCACTTCGCCCGCTTCGAGGGCGCGTTCCTCGACGCGTGGCGGACGCAGGCCGAGTGGGGGAGCGAGTGGCTCGAGCTGCTCTGCACCCACGAGATCACCTGCCGCCTCCTGCCGGGGCTGCCCCGCCGTGGGCTGCGGGCGGTGGCGGGACACCTCGGCCACGTCATGGCCGAAGAGAAGCGTGCGGCCGGTCACGTACGAGCCACGGTGGCGGTGTGGTGCGCGCTGGTCGAGAAGCTGGGCGAGATCGGGGTCGTGCGGCTCGAGGACCTCCGCCACTGGCTGCGCGAGGAGCAGCCGTCGCGGCGCGGTGGGCACGACTTCACGTTGCCCCGTGAGAAGCGCCTCGAGCTTCCCGACGCCCCGGGGGTCTACCGCCTGGAGGGACGGGGAGGAGAGGTGCTCTACGTGGGCAAGGCGACCTCCCTCCGCGATCGCGTCAACTCCTACTTCCAGAACCGCCACCGCCGACCGGGGGGCGATCGCACCCTGGAGATGCTGACCCAGGTGTGGGGGGTGGAGGTGACGCCCTGCGGCTCCGCGCTCGAGGCGGCGCTGCGGGAGGCGGACCAGATCAAGGAGCACGCTCCGCCCTACAACGTCGCCCTGCGCGGCCGCGAGGAGGCGGTGTTCTTCGCGTCCCCTGAGCTCCAGAGCGTGCGAGCGGGCAGCGACGACAGGCACCCCGTCGGGCCGCTTCCGCGGCGCGACTCACTCGCCGCGCTCGCGGCCCAGCGCCGCCTGCTCCAAGCCGCTACCGAGCCCCCGGGCGGGGCGCAGCTCTGGATGGAGGCGCTCGGGATGGGCGCGCCCGTACCGGGAGAGGAGGGCCGCCTCGACCGCGAGCGCGTCGCCGCGGAGGAGCTCCGGGAGGGGTTTGCCCTCTACCGCGAGCGCACGGGTTGGACCGATCGAACGCCGGCGTCGTGGCTCGCGATGCTGCGGGTCGGAGGACGGCTCTGGCGGGAGCACCTGGCGCAAGGGCGACAGCGGTCGAGCGACGAGCAGGCGGGCGGGGACGGCTTCTTCACCACCGAGGAGCCCTCCCGGGATCCCGCCGAAGTGGCGCGCTGGTTCGCGCTGGCCCTCGGCCGCTGTGCCCAGCTCGTGCGACGCGCGCTGTGGCTCCAGCGCCTGTGCGAGTCGAGCCTCTGGTGGCGGCCGCGCGACCGCGCCCCCCAGCGGCTCCTGATCAGCGGCGGAGCCCTCGCGAGCTGCAGCGCGGCGGAGGAGGGGGCCCCCGGAGCGCGAGCGCTCCCCCCCCGCGGCGCGGCGCGAACGGCGCTGCAGCGGCGCCGCTCCTTCGACGCCGCGACCTACGACCGCCTGCGCGTCCTGACCACGGAGTTGCGCAGGCTCGTCGCCGCCGGCGTCCCCGTCGAGCTGCATCTGGGGGTCGATCCCCCGCTGGATCGCGCCACCCTGGCGCGGCGTCTGGGAGGGGTGTGAGTCGTGCCCCGGGTCCGTGTGCTCCTCCTGGCCGACACGCACCTCGGCACCGACGATCCCCAGCGCCCGCGCGTGGAGCGGCGGCGCCGGGGTCCCGACTTCTTCGCCGCCCTCGAGCGCGCGCTGGAGCCCGCCCGCTCGGGCCGGGTCGACCTCGTGGTCCACGGCGGTGACCTCTTCAACCAGAGCCGCGTGCACGCTTCCGTCGCCCAACGGGCCTACGCAGCGCTGATCGAGATCGCCGACCGGGGCGTGCCCGTCTTCGTCGTGCCGGGCAACCACGAGCGCGCGCGCCTGCCCTTTCCGCTGCTCGTGAGCCACCCGCTGATCCGCGTCTTCGATCGCCCGCGCACCTATCTCTGTCAGGTCGCCGGGTTGCGCGTCTCGCTGGCGGGGTTCCCCTTCGCGCGGCGCGTCGGGAGCGCGGCGTTTCGCGGGCTCCTCGAGGAGACGCGCTGGCGGGAGGCCGACGGAGAGGTGAGGTTGCTCTGCGTCCACCAGGCGTTCGATGGCGCGACCGTCGGGGTGCAGGACTACACCTTCCGCGTCGGCGAGGACGTGATCCACCGCGACCACGTGCCGCCCGCCTTCACCGCGGTGCTCGCCGGGCACATCCACCGCGCCCAGGTGCTGGACGGTGGGTGGGCGCCGCCGGTCCTCTACCCGGGAGCGACCGAGCGCACCTCCTTCGCCGAACGGGAGGAGCGCAAGGGGTACCTGCTCCTCTCGCTGGCGGAGGAGCGGCTCGTGGAGCAGCGCTTCGTGGAGTTGCCCACCCGGCCGATGGAGGTGCTGCTCCTCGATCCGCGCGGCCGGACCGGGGCGCAGCTACGCGAGCGGCTGCGCCGGCTCCTGGGGGGCCTCGACCCCGAAGCCGTGGTGAGGATCGACGTTCCCGGCGAGCGCCTGCCGCGCGCGCTCGGAGCCGCAGCCGTGCGCGAGATCGCGCCCGCCAGCATGAACGTCACCCTGAGACCCCTCGATGCTCCGCGTCGATCTCGCAGCGCGTGAGGTGCGGGCTTCCGTGAGGGAGCTCGCCGCCTGGCCCCCAGGCCCCCCGCGCCCCGGAGGGTGGTTCGCCGGGGCGCGGGCCGCCCACGGCGCTCGGCTGCACCGCGAGTACCAGGAAGAGGCGCAGCGGCTGGATCCCGCCTTCCGCGCCGAGCTGTCCGTCTCCTACTCCCAGGAGATCGCTGGCTTCTCCCTGCGCCTGCACGGTCGCGCCGACGGCGTGCGACGCCTGAGCGACGGGACGATCGTCGTCGAGGAGATCAAGACGACGTCGAAGGAGGGGCCCGCGGACCGCCGGCAGCTCTGCTTCTACGCCCTGTGCATCGCGGCGGCCGAGCCCGACGCCCAGGTCGTGGCGCGGTTGGTGCGGATCTCCCCCGAGGAGGGTGGTGCCCGGCACGTGGACGTCCCCTTCGATCCAGCGCGCGTGCGCCGCCAGCTGAGTCGGCTGGTGGGGCGCGTGATCCGCGCCGCGCGCCGCGAGCAGGAGCTCAGACGCGAACGGGCCACTGCCGCCGAGAGGCTCTCCTTTCCCTATCCCGCTCGGCGCGCAGGTCAGCAGGAGCTGGAGACGGCGGTGGAGGAAGGGCTGGGCACGAGCCGCCCCGTGCTGGCCATGGCGCCGACGGGGACGGGGAAGACGATCAGCGCGCTGCTCCCCGCGCTGCGTCACGCGCTGCGGAGAGATGCGACGCTCTTCTTCGCGACGTCCAAGACGTCGCAGCAGAAGCTCGTCGCCCGCACCTTCCTCGACCTCGACGCCCCCGGCCTGCGCGCCTGCACCCTGCGCGCCAAGGCGCGGCTCTGTCCGACGGGGACGCTGGTGTGTCACCCCGAGAACTGCGCGCTCCTGGCCCGCTCCGGGAAGCGTGGGGAGGTCGAGGGGGCCGTCGACGAGCTGCTCGGCGCACGGCGCCACGTGGCGCCCGAGGACGTGCTCGCGCTGGGAACGGAGCGCAAGCTCTGTCCGTACGTCCTAAGCCTGTCCCTGGCGGACTCGGTCGACCTGGTGATCGGCGACTACAACTACCTCTACGGTCCCGCCTCGGCGCTCGAGCGGCGCGGGCGCGAGGTGGTGGCGATCGTCGACGAGGCCCACAACCTCTTCGACCGGGTGCGTGGGCACCACTCGGTGGAGATCTCCCGGGCGCGCATCGTCGAGGTGCAGGCCGTGGCGGTCCCCGGCGCCGGGAGGTTCGCCAGGCGTGTGGGTGCGCTCTTCGACGACCTGGCCGCCGAAGCGGAGCAGGAGCACGCCAGCGGCTACGCGGGCTACCGGCCGCTCCCCGATCGCCCCGTGGCCTGGGAGGAGCTGGCCTGGGAGGCGGAGCGCCAGGCCGCGGTGTGCGCGGCGTCCCGGGAGACGCTGCGGCCGGACGACCCGCTGCTCGCGCTGTTGCGGGACATCCTGTGGTTGAGCGAGCTGCTCGCTGCGCAGGAGCCAGAGCTGATCGCCTACACCCGCGCGCGGGGCGTGGGGGTGCTCTGCGTCGACCCTTCCCGGCGGCTGCAGGAGCGCCACCGCTCCCTCTCGGGCACCGTGGCCGTCAGCGCCACGCTCTCGCCGCTCGCGCACTACTCCGACGTCCTGGGGCTGCGTCCCCACCAGCCGCTCGAGCTCTCCCTGCCCTCGCCCTTTCCAGCAGAGAACCGCTTGATCGCCATCGATCCCTCCGTCGACACGTCGTACCGGGTACGCGACCGGCACTACGGCGCCATCGCCCGCCGCATCGCGCGCTACGTCGCCGTGAAGCGCGGCCACCACGCGGCGTTCTTCCCGAGCTTCGCCTTCCTGGAGGCGGTCCGCTCGCGCCTCGAGCTGCGCGACGCGCGCGTCGTGTGCCAAGCGGCGCGCCAGTCGCCGGCGGAGAGCCGGCGCATCCTCGAGGGGCTCGCCTCCGACCGCTCCCCGACCCTGCTGATGGCCGTCAGCGGCGGGACCTTCGCGGAGGGGATCGACCTGCCCGGGGCGGCCCTGGTCGGGGTCATCGTCGTCGGCCCGAGCCTGCCGCCCGTGGGCTTCGAGCGCACCTGCATGCGCCACCACTTCGAGGCGACCTCGGGCGACGGCTTCCTGCGGGCGATGCTCCTGCCGGGGATGCAGCGCGTGATCCAGGCGGCGGGACGCGTCCACCGGCGGCCGACCGACAAGGGGACGATCGTGCTCCTGGGGCGGCGCTTCGCCACCGCTCCCTATCTGGAGTGCCTGCCCCGCTTCTGGTTCGCCGAGAGCCCCGAGGAGCTGGTCCACGAGGACCCGCTGCCGCTCTTGCGAGCGTTCTGGTGCTGACCGCGGTGGGGCGGCTCGGGCGCGCTTCGCCGGTGCTCACTCAAAACATACTCCCCAGGATGTACGGCGGCCTTGGAACGGGCGCCGAGAGGCCTCCTAAAGCGACATGAGCACGGGCCTCCCGGATCGGTGCTTGCACGAGGGGTACTCACGAGTATCCTACGCTCCGGCAGAAGCCCCCCCCGATGCCCCGCACCTCCCCCCAGATGCCCGCGCGACTGGCCCAGAGCGCCTTCGAGCTCTTCAGCCAGCGCGGCTTCGACGCGGTCACCATCGACGAGATCGCCGCCCACTGCGGCGTGACCAAGGGCAGCTTCTACAGCCACTACGGCTCCAAGTACGAGATCGTCCTCGCCGCCTGCGGCCACTACTACCGCGCCTACCAGCGGCGCGTGCACGCTGAGCTGGCCCCGCTCACCGATCCCCTGCAGCGGCTCGAGCGGGTCCTCGAGCTCAGCGTTCGCACCTGCGTCCTCGACGCGGGGAATCGCGTCTTCACCACCGAGATCTTCGCCCTGGCCCTGCACGACGAGGAGGTGCGCCAGGGCTGGGCCCAGTTCTACGACACGGTGCGCGAGATGTACGTGGGGTTGCTGCTCGCGGTCCAGGAGGTCGGGGGCAGTGACGTGGGGGACCCGCGGCGGGCGGTCGACCTGATGCTGGCCGCCATCGAGGGAGTGAAGATGCGCGCGGCGCTGGAGCCGCACATCTGCGACCGCGAGGAGCAGCGCTCGATCGTGGACGGGCTGCTCACGATCCTGACCGGAAGGCAGCACGCAGGCCGAGCCTGACAACACTGGAACCCAGAAGAGCCATGACCGAACCGACAGCATCCGACCCCAGGCGCGAGACGACGCGCCGCGATTTCCTCAAGAGCTCCGCGCTCGGGACCGCGGCCCTCAGCGGGCTGTCACTGGGCCAGAGCGCCCACGCCGCCGGGAAGGAGGAGATCAAGATCGGCCTGATCGGCTGCGGCGGACGCGGCACGGGGGCGGCGGCGCAGAGCCTGGCCGCCGGCCCCGACGTGAAACTGGTCGCGATGTACGACGTCTTCGAGGATCGTCTGCTGAACAGCCTGAAGACGCTCCAGGAGACGCGTCCGGAGCAGGTCCAGGTCGACGCGGATCACCGCTTCACCGACTTCGACGGCTACCGGCACGTCATCGAGAGCTCCGACGTGGTGCTGATCGCCTGCGCCTCGAAGTTCCACCCCATGTACTCCCACGCGGCGGTCGAGGCGGGGCGGCACGTCTTCGTCGAGAAGCCCCACGGGATCGACCCGGTGGGCGTGCGGCGCATGCAGGCGGCCTGCGACCTGGCGCGCGAGAAGGGGATCAGCCTCGTCTCGGGGCTGCAGAGCCGCTACCACACCGGCTTCCGCGAGACCGTGCAGCGCATCCACGACGGTGCGATCGGCGACGTCGTGGCGATGCAGTCGATGTTCCTGCGCGGCCCCTACCGCCTGGAGGCACGCCTTCCCGATCTCAGCGAGACGGAGTACCAGTTCCGGAACTGGTACCACTTCCTCTGGCTCTCCGGCGACGACGTCACCCAGTCGCTGGTCCACAACGTCGACCGCATGTCGTGGATCATGAAGGAGGAGATGCCGAAGTGGTGCTTCGGCCTCGGCGGGCGCTCCTCCTCGTTTGGCGAAGTCTACGGCGACATGTTCGACCACAACACGGCGGCCTACGAGTACGAGAGCGGCACGCGGCTCTACGCGCTCTGCCGCACGCAGGTCGGCTGCTACGGCAACGCCGGGGACATCATCATGGGCACGAAGGGGACCTGCTACCTGGACAAGTGTCGCATCGAGGGCGAGACCAACTGGCGCTTCGAGGGCCAGCACAACAACCCCTACCAGGACGAGCAGTCGGCGCTGATCGAATCGGTGCGGACCGGCGAGCCGATCAACAGCGGCGACTACATGGCGAACAGCACCCTGATCGGGGTCCTCGGCCAGGTGGCCTGCTACACCGGCAAACCGACGACCTGGGAAGAGATGCAGGCCTCCGAGCTGCAGTTCGGCCCCCCGCCGGAGGAGGCGAGCTTCGCGACCGAGCCACCGAGCGTCGCGGACGAGAGTGGTAACTACCCGTTGCCGATGCCCGGGATCACGAAGTTCTGATGCAGAGCAGCTTGGCGTGCCTCGCCCTGGCCGCGGCGATCCTCGGGTCGGCGTGTGGCTCCACGTCGTCGACCCAGGACGCTCGGGACCCGGAGAGGGCGCGGGTCTTGATCGTGACCGGCGAGGACTACGCCGGGCACGACTGGAAGGCGACGACTCCGGTGCTCGCGGCGGCGATCGCGGCCGACCCACGGCTGGAGGTCGACGTGCACGACGACCTCACGACGCTGGGCGCACTCGACCTGACCCCCTATGCGGCGCTGGTGCTGCACTTCAAGAACTACGACCCGGCGGTGCCGGGGCGCCCCGGTCTGGACGCGCTGGTGCGCCACGCCGAGGCGGGCTCCGGGCTGGTGCTGGTGCACTTCGCCTGTGGGGCCTTCGAGGAGTTCAGGGACGAGTACGCAGAGCTGGTCGGGCGGATCTGGTTCGGCGCACAGCCGCCGCCGGGCCGCCACCAGCACGATCCGCACGGCGCCTTCACCGTAGAGGTCGCCGACTCGGCCCACCCCATCACGTGCGGGCTGGCGGACTTCGAGACCACCGACGAGCTTTACACCTGCCTCGAGGGGGATGTCCCCGTCGAGGTGTTGTTCGAGGGGCTCTCGGTCCGCGACGGCGTGAAGTACCCGTTGGCCTTCGTCCATCACCCCGGCGCCGGTCGCGTCTTCCACTGCGTGCTCGGACACGACACCGCAGCGCTCGAGAACCCCCCGGTGGCCGAGCTCTACCGCCGCGGAACGGCCTGGGCCGCGGGCCTGGATCCCGTCGCGAGCGCACGCACTGACCCCTAGTACCCAGGAGCGAGAAACACCATGAAGATCGGATTCCACACGGACGCCTTCAACTCCTCCGCCTTCAGCTTCGAGAAGGCCCTCGCCTGGGCTCAGGCGAACGACGTGCACTGGATCGAGCCGGGCCTCCTGGACGGCGTGTCCTGGATCCACGGGCTCGGCTACTTCCCCCACGTGGCGCTGTACGAGGACCCCGAGCTCCTGCGCCGCAAGATGGAGGGCTACGGCGTGCGCTTCAGCCAGGTCGACGCGGCCTACCCGCTCTCCGGACGGTGCGGCCCGACGCGCGGCGTCCCCTACGTCCTGAAGGCGATCCCCTGGGCGAAGCACGCCGGCTGCGAGCGCGTGGCCACCACCGATGGCCTGACGAAGCCCGAGGGCTGGGACGACCAGGCCGCCATGGACTCGATGAAGCGCTGCTACGAGGAGATCATCGAGTGCGCGGCGGCCTACGAGGTGGTCGTCACGATCGAGGTGCACGGCTACTTCACGACGAATCCCGACCGCGTCGAGGAGATGCTGGACTTCGTCGACTCGCCGTACCTCAGGATGAACTTCGACAGCGGCAACACCTTCATCGCCGGCCAGGAACCGACCGCGTTCTGTCGGCGCTTCCTCGACAAGATCGCCCACGTGCACGTCAAGGACGTCAGTGCTTCGATGGCCGAGGCGCTGCGCGGCAAGGACACGGGGATCGCGATCAGCCATTGCGCGATCGGGGACGGAGTGAACGCCGGGAACATCGAGCAGTGTCTCGTGCTTCTGCGTGACCACGGCTTCGACGGCGTGCTCAGCCTCGAATGCGAGGGGCAGGGCGGCCCGCTGATCGAGAAGTCCCTCGCCTGGACGCGCGCCAAGCTGGCGCAGCTGGGCATTGCGGAGGAGTGAGCGATGACCCTCTCGCGCAGGACCTTCTGCTCCACCTCGGCGGTCGCGCTGGCCGGCCTCACCCTGGGCTCCACCCTGCGGGCCGAGCGCCGCTCGAAGCGGGTGCTCCTGATCGCCGGACCCGCGAGTCACGCGTACGGACAGCACGATCACCCCGCGAGCTGTCGCTTCCTGGCGCAGAGCCTGCGTCGCGTCGCTGGGCTGGAGGCGGAGACGGTCGTCGGTTGGCCCGAGGAGGACGACTCGCTCGAGGACCTCGATGCGCTGCTCGTCTACTCGGATGGCGGCGGGGGCCACCCGTTGAACGGCCACTTCGACGAGGTGGAGCGTCTCGTCGCCGCCGGGACGGGCCTCGGGATTCTCCACTACGCGCTCACCGTCGACGGGGAGCAGCCGCAACGCTCGCTCAGGAAGTGGATCGGCGCCAGCTACGAGCTGCACTGGTCGGTCAACCCGATCTGGACGGCGCGCATCGAGGAGCTTCCCGAACATCCGATCACGCGGGGTGTGAAGCCCTTCGTGATCGACGACGAGTGGTACTACCACATGCGCTTCCGCCCCGGCATGGAGCGCGTGACGCCACTGCTCTCGACCCTGCCGCCCGCCTCGTCGCTGAAGCGCCCGGACGGACCGCACTCCGGGAACCCGCACGTGCGCAAGGCCGTGCTCGAAGACGAGATCCCGCAGCACCTCGCCTGGTGCTCGGAGGACGAGGAGGACCGGCGCGGCTTCGGCTTCACGGGCCTGCACTGGCACTGGAACCTGGCCCACGACGGCTTCCGCACCTTCCTGCTCAACGCGGCCTGCTGGCTCGCTGGGGTCGAGATCCCGCCCCAGGGCATCCCCTCGGCGCGTCCGGATCTCGCCCAGCTGTGCGAGCTCTGCGGACCGCCGCCGGAGGGCTGGAAGCGCGCGGACGCCGCAGCGCGCATCGCCGCCTGGAAGCAGGAGTAGACGTGCGCGCCGGCATCAACCTCCTGCTGTGGACCGGACAGGTCGGCGAGGAGAGCCGTCCCGTGCTCGAGATGCTGGCCGGGCTGGGCTACGACCTGGTCGAGATCCCGGTCATGGCCGGCGCGCCGGAGGGGTACGCGCGCATCGGCGGCTGGCTGGACGAGCTCGGCCTGGCACGGACCAGCTCGATGGCCTTCACCGATCCCGTCATCGATCCGAGCAGTCCCGACCCCGAGAGGCGTCGAGCGGCGCTCGAGCGGTTGCGCTGGCAGATCGACTGCGCCGCGGCTCTGGGGGCGACGAAGATCATCGGGCCGATGTTCCAGGTCCTGGGTCAGTTCAGCGGCGGCGCGCCGACCGAGGAGGAACTCGAGCGCGTCGCCGAGGTGCTCGCCGCCGCCGCGCCGGAGGCTGGACGCGCCGGGATCACGCTCGTCATCGAGCCCGTGAACCGCTTCGAGTGCCACCTGTGCAGCACGCTGGCGTCGGCGGCGGGGCTCGCGCGCCGCGTCGATCATCCCGCCCTCGGCGTGATGATCGACACCTTCCACGCGAACATCGAGGAGAAGGACACGGCAGTGGCCATCCGCACAGCCGGGGACCACCTCGTCCACGTGCACGTCAGCGAGAGTGACCGGGGCACCCCTGGCTCGGGCCAGGTGGACTTCCCGGCCGTCTTCGGCGCGCTGCGCACGATCGGCTACGACGGCGACCTGGTCGTCGAGGCCTTCGGACGCGCGGTCCCCGAGCTCGCCGCAGCAACCTGCATCTGGCGCGATACCTTCGAGACACCCGAGCAACTGGCGCGGGAGGCGCTCGAGCTCCTGCGGAGCTTCGCCAGCCCGCCAGCGCCTGGTCACTGACACCTCCCACCCGGGAACTGATGCGATGGAAACGAAGTCGGCTCACTGCACACTCGGACCGCTCCTCGGCCGCGCCTGCGTGGCTCTGATCGCCCTGGGATCCACCGCCGCTGCCCAGGAGGGGGAGTCGCGTTCGCTACCGGCTCCCGCCCGGGGATTCCTCAGCTCCAAGCCCGCGGAGACCTGGGAGGAGGGGTTGATCTGCGGCAATGGCACCCTCGGCGCCAATGTCTTCAGTCGCCCCCTGGACGAGACGATCCTCTTCACCCACGAGCGTCTCTTCCTGCCCGCGGGATCGCCGATCCCGCCGCCGCTGCTTGCCCCGCGCCTGTTCGAGATCCGTCGCCTGATCGACCGTGGTCTGTACCGCCAAGCGACCTTCCTCGCCTTCGAGCTCTCCGATCAGGAGAGCTTCATGTACCCCGATCCCTTCGTGCCCGCCTTCGACCTCTCCATCCGAATGGAGGCCGAGGGGGAGGTCACGGACTACATGCGTGCGATGGACTTCCGGACCGGCGAGGCGACCGTGCACTGGGCCGACGACCGGGGCGTCTTCGAACGCCGCTTCTTCGTCTCCCGTGCGGACGGGGTGGCCGTCCTCTCGATAAGCGGGCCGCGGGCGCAGGCGATCGACTGTCGGCTGGAGCTCCGGCCGCGCCAGCCGAGCCCGCAACTGGATCCGAAGCTGCTCGAGCGTTCGCAGCGGGTGTTCGAGAGAGACGTCACCGACATCCAGATCGCGGCCGATGCGTCCACCCTGTCGTGGCGCAACGGCTTCGCGCGTGCGTATCCGGGCAGCATCCAGGCCCTGGAGGGTCTCGTCCACGTGACGGCGCAAGGGGGACGGAGGAGCTCGGACGGGCGCACGCTCGAGATCGAGGGCGCCGATCGCGTGCTGGCCTTCATCGACATCGGCCTGCTGTACGACCCGGACCACACGCTGCGGGAGACGATGGAGGAGAAGCTGGCCTTTCTGCCGCGCGACTACCAGGCGCTGCGGCAGCGCCACGCCCTGATTCACGGCGCGCTCTTCGACCGCATGCGCCTCGACCTGGGGAACGGGGCGAGCCATGACCTGACCACGGAAGAGCTGCTGGCCCTCACGACCGCCGAGCGTCTCGAGCCCACGCTGATCGAGAAGGAGTTCGACGCCGCTCGCTACAACATCATCTCCTGCTGCGGCGAGTTGCCGCCGAACCTGCAGGGCGTCTGGGGCGGGACCTACAGCCCCGGATGGGCCAGCGACTACACGCACAACGGGAACGTACCCTCGGCCATCGCCAGCCTGCTCATGGGCAACATGCCGGAGCTGATGCTGGCCTACACCTCGTACATCGAGTCGATCGTTCCCTACCTCGAGATCAACGCCGAGCGCATCTTCGGGGCGCGCGGCGTCGTGCTTCCCTCCAGGTCGTCGACCAACGGCTTCAACAACTCCTTCGCCCCCAGGTTCGCCGGTGCCTTCTGGGTGGGTGGCGCGGCGTGGGCGGCGCACTTCTTCTACGACTACTACCAGTACACCGGTGACCTCGATTTCCTCTCCGAGCACGCCCTGCCCTTCATGGAGAAGGCCTGCGTCTTCTTCGAGGACTACCTTTACGAGGGGCCGGATGGGAAGTACGTCTTCTCGCCGACGCAGTCCCCGGAGAACACGCCGGGCAACACGCGCTCCCAGGGCTCGTTCAACGCCACGATGGACGTCGCGGCGGCCCGCGAGCTCTTGCAGAACACCATCGCCGCCTCGCAACTGCTGGGCCGGAACCGCGAGCGGATTCCGCGTTGGGAGAAGATGCTCGAGAAGCTGCCCGACTACATGATCTCCGAAGAGGGGGTGGTCAAGGAGTGGCTCACTCCCGCCCTGACCGATCGGCTCAGCCACCGGCACACCTCCCAGCTGTACGCCCTGTACGACGGTCTGCCGGAGGAGATCGCGCGCGACCCGGAGCTGATGCGCGCCTTCCGTCGCATCATCGAGATCAAGCTCGACACCCACTGGAAGGAGAGCTCGGGCTTCATGTCCTTCGGCCTGGTGCAGCTCGGGCAGGCCGCCGCCAGCCTGGGCGAGGGAGAGCTCGCCTACCGCTGCCTGGTGCACCTGGTCAACCGCTACTGGCTCTCCAACCTGGCGTCGATGCACAACCACAAGTCGCTGCTCAACATGGACATCAGCGGCGGCATGCCGGCGGTGATCATCAAGATGCTGGTGGCGTCGGAGCCCGGCCGGGTCACGCTCCTGCCGGCGCTACCCGCGGCCTGGCCCTCGGGGACGATCGAAGGGGTCCTGTGTCGCGGTCAGATCGAGATCGAGCGGCTCTTCTGGGACGAGGAGCAGATCGAGATCACCCTGACGTCGGCCGTACCGCAGGTCATCGCATTGGAGACGCCGTTCGCGATGCGCGGCATCGAAGTGACGGCGGGTAGCGGGGTGCTGCACGACACCGGACGCGCGGAGCGGCGCAAGCTCTCGCTCGAGGCGGAGCGGGAGGTCTCGCTGAAGATCCGGCGTTGAGGTGGGGGGCTGGCCTACTCGCCGTCGCGCGCGGGGGCGGTGAGGGTCACAGAGAGGACCACCTCCTTGCCCTCGCGCAAGACGGTCAGCTTGACCTCGTCTCCTGATTCTGTGGCGGAGAGCAACTCCATCCAGCCGCGGACGTCCTCGATCTGCTCGCCTTTCCACTTGACGATGCGATCGCCCTCCTGGAGCCCGGCCGCATGGGCGGGAGTGCCCTCGGTCACGCTGCCTACCAACACGCCGGGCTCGGACTCGTCACCGAATTCGGGACGGACGCCGAAGCGTACCCGGAAGCCACCGCGACCCTGCGGGCCCTCGTCCCCCCGCGGCCGATCCCCAGCCGTGCGGCGCGAGCGACGCGGCATCTCCTTGAACTCGAAGCGCTCCGGGTGCGTCGCCAGCCCGAGGAGGATCTGCTCGAAGAGGTCGATGGTGCGCACGGCGCCGACGCGATTGATGAGGGAGCTCACGTCGCGCGGCGTGTGGTAGTCGCCGTGGAAGTTCGCGATGATGCCGCACAGAACCGGGATCTTCTGCTGGTAGAAGCTCGCGTGGTCGCTGCCCCCCATCATGTTCTCGGGTTGGACGATGGTGAGCGGCGATGCCTCGAAGTAGGGCTGTAGCCACTCCTTCAGGCCACTGCCGGTCTGGGTCCCGTGGACGCCCAGTCGGCCATCCACGATGCGTCCGATCATGTCGAAGTTGACCATCGTGGTGACTTGCTCGGAGGGCACGATGGGGTTGTTCGCCAGGTGGCGCGAGCCGACCAGTCCCGACTCCTCGGCGCTGAAGCACACGAAGAGGATCGAGCGTGCGTCGGTGTCGGGTGGCAGATCGTCGTAGGCCTTGCGCAGTCGATCGGCGAGCATGATTACCGCTACGCTGCCGCTGGCGTTGTCGTCGGCACCCGGGTGCAGCTCCCCGGAGCTTCGGGAGCCGAACTCGCCCATGCCGATGTGATCGAGGTGCGCGCCGGTCACGATGTACTCCTCGGCCAGGGCGCCCCGACCCCGCAGCACGCCGCCGACGTTCTCCGCGTAGAGCTGTCTGCGCTCGAGCTCGACCTGCACGCGGACTTTGCCGCCGAGGGTCACGAGGCCGCCCTGCTCGTCAGCCTGCTTGCGCAGCTCGAGGAGCGAAGGACCGTCGCGCGCGACGCTGGCGACGAGCTCCGCCGCCGCCTGGCTTGCCATGTTGACCACCGGTACGTCGAGACGCGAACGGCCCCCGCGCAGCTCCACCAGCTCGTCCACGCTCTCGTCGTCGGCGCCGGGGGTGTTCACCACGATGACCGCGGCGGGATGGTAGCGTTCGACGGCGCGCAGCTTCGACGTGTAGCCGCTGCGCATCGACCAGGGACCGCGCGTGCTCCACTTGCTCTTGCCCTCCTCGTCCATCGGTTCGAATCGCAGCATCAGGGCGATCTTCCCGGTGAGGTCATCTCCCTCCGCGTAGGTGGCATAGCCGTCCTTGCCGCGACGGATCGAGTAGCCGACGAAGACGAGCTCGCCGGTCGCGTCCCCCGTGGCGCCGTAGCTCATCGCGGTGAAGTCGGTCCCGGACACGAGGGTCGGGCCGCCGTCGACCGAGAGGGTCTCGGAGCTCAGCTCGAGGCGGCCGGAGAGGGGAAAGGGCTGACGCCAGCTGGACGCGCTCTCGCCGCGGGCGGGGGCCTCTTCGCTCGGAGGAAACGCGGGCTCGAGCCCGGCCTGTCGGAGGTGGAACTCGATGTACTCCTTCGCGATCTCCATTCCCCGCGAGCCTGGCAGGCGCCCCTGCATGAAGGGGCTCGCCAGCACCACGATGTGGTCGTTGAAGACGCGCACCTCTGGGGACGAGGCCTGGAGCGCGGAGGCGATCGGCGACGCAGCGGCCGCCTCGGGGACGGACGCCTCCTGCGCACGGGTCTGCACGGGGAGGAGGAACGCGAAGAGAACGGCAGCGACGCGGGGGGCAAAGAGCTTCATGACCGGGGACCGCTGGTGTGTGGGGGAGTCGAGGTCGCCTGATGGAGGGGTGGAGAGCACTATACTCCCGAGCGTCGAGGGGATCCCTGCGTTCGGTGTGGCGAGGCTCTGACTTTACCTTCGTTCACACAGTCCTTTCGGGCGTGCGCGCCGATGCGCCATTTCCTGCTCCCCGCCGTCGTGGCTCTGGTTGGGACTGAGGAGTGAATTCCCCGACGTACGCTTCTCGCGCGCGGTGCGCGACGGAGCTCGTTGAGATCCCAGTCGCGACGGTCAGTGGCTGATACCCGCTACGGCCCCACGAGACGTGCGCCCGCCTCCACTGCCCCCTCGGCGTCGGCTGCCGAACCGTCGGCCCTGACCTTGCGCCACAGATCGGAGAGCGAATGGAACGGGCCGCCACCCACCAGCGTCGGGACGGGACGGCTGGAAGCTCGGATCGAGTCCACGACCCGGGCGGTGGCGCCCAGGTGCAGTCCGAGGCCCGTCGAGAGGGCCACGAGGTCGGCCTGGAGGTCCTCGATCCCGCGCACCAGATCCTCGGCGGGGGTGTCGGCGCTCAGGAAGAGGGCGCGCCAGCCGGCCATCTCGAAGCGGTTCGCCACGAGCTCGCCCTTCGTTTCGCCCCCTCCACCGGCTCGGATGCGGGGTCCCCGGGGTTCTCCCGTCAGAGGGCGAAGGGATCGCCGAAACGGCCGTGGAAGGCGATCGCGCTCAGGTCGAGGCGCTGGCGTGGCAGGGCGTCACGCTGACGCAGGCCTTCCGGGAGGTCCTCGGGGTCAGCGGGGTGGCCGATCGCGACCATCACGAGTGGCTCGTAGGGCTCCGGAATGCCGAGTCGCTCGCGAGCCCGCTCGGGATCGAAGCCGCCCATCTGGTGCACGATCAGGCCCATCGACTGGGCCTGCAGGGTCAGCGAGGTGATCGCCTGACCGCAGTCGTACGTGGCGTGCCGGTTGGGCTCTCCACTGCGCGTGAAGACGCGCTTGGCGCAGACGAGGAGCAAGAGGTCGGCCCTCGAGCACCACTCCAGGTTGGCGGGCACGATGCTCTCCTCGAGCGCGGCGCGCGCATCCCCGTCGCTGCGCTGCGCGAGGATCAGGCGCCAGGGCTGCTCGTTGTAGCTCGAGGGGGCCCAGCGGGCCGCCTCGAGCAGGCTTCCCACCTGTTCCGGCTCGACGGGCCGCTCGTCGAAGCCGACGGGGCTCCAGCGCTCCACCAGCAGATGGTACATCGGATAGGTGGTCTTGGCGGGCTTCGACTTGTTCATCGTGTCCTCCTCAGCGCAGGTCGAACAACAGGAACTCGGCGTCCCGGTCGGCGACGATGGTCAACCGACTCTCGTCCTGAACGGCCGCACCATCGCCTGGGCCCAGCGCGGTGCCGTTCACGCGCAGCGTCCCGCGGGCGACCTGCAGCCAGGCGCGTCGCCCGTCCGCCAAGGTGTGCTCCAGCGCGGCACGTGAGTCCAAGAGCGCCGCATACACCTTGGCATCCTGCCCGATGCGCAGGCTGCCCTCGGCGGCGTCCCCGGAGGCGACCAGACACAGCCGGTTGTGGCGCTCCTCGACGGGGAAGTGTCGCTGGCTGTAGCCCGGTTCCGTGCCGTTCTCGGTAGGCAGGATCCAGATCTGGAGCAGCTCGCACGTTGCGCTGCAGTCGGGGTTCACCTCGCTGTGCCGGATGCCGCGACCGGCGGACATGGCCTGCACGTCCCCCGGGAGCATCTCGAAGCGGTTGCCCTCGCTGTCGGAATGCGCCAGCCGGCCCTCGAGCAGGTAGGTGACGATCTCCATGTTCTCGTGGCCGTGCTCCTGGAAACCGCTGTCGGGTGCCACGCGGTCCTGGTTGATGACGCGCAGGTCCGAGAACCCCAGGTGGTTGGGGTCGAAATAGTCTGCGAAGGAGAAGCTGAACCAGGTGTCGAGCCAGTCGTGCTCGGCGTATCCTCGCTCCTCGGCCTTGCGAATGCGGATCATGGGGGATGTCTCCTTCGATGGGTGACTAGTGGAACGTCGCGACGGACGTTCAAGGCCTTCACTGGAGCTACGTGGCGGCGATCCTCACCCCTCCCCATACGCGGGAGCCGGCCTCACGGATGCATCCGCGTGGCAATCCAGGGCGAACGGGGAGATGATGGGCGCCTTGACACGCGCGCCGTGACGCCCCAAGAACACCTGCTGCCGAACGAAGATGACAACCACCCGTACCCGCTTGGACAGCCCGCTCCTCGACCTTGCGGTCCAGGGCCGCAACCTCCTCGGTCCGGCGCTCGGCGACAACCTCGCCGCTGGGCCGACCCTGATCGCCTTCCTACGCCACCTCGGCTGAACCTTCTGCCGGCGCGACGTCGAGGAGCTGCGCCAGCGCTCGCTGAGGGACGACTTCCCTGCGATCCTGCTGGTGCACATGGGTTCCCCCGCAGAGGGTGACCGCTTCTTCGACGAGCGCTGGCCGGAGGCGCGTGCCGTCTCGGACGAGAGAAAAGCGCTCTACGCAGCCTTCGGTCTCACCCGCGGGTCGATCGGTCAGGTCGCCGGCCCGCGGGTATGGCTGCCGGGGCTGAAGGCGATCCTGAGGCACGGCCTGGGCAAGCCGGTGGGGGATCCGCTGATGCTCTCGGGGTGGTTCCTCGTCGCAGGCGACGGGGTCGCCTGGGAGCAGCGCCACGCCGACTCCGCGGAGGAGCGTCGGTACGGGGAGCTCGACCGGGCGTTTCGGGTGGCGCTCGAAGGGCGCACACCCCCAGGCTCAGAAGACTGAACTGCCCCCCTTCGATGTGCTTCCCGGCAGGGAAGTCGCCGTAAACCGATTGCCACCAGGGACTTGGACTGCCCGGCTCTGGACGCAGGCCCTGCGGAGGGCTCACGACTCGGGGCCGCGTAGAAGTGCTTCGCGGCGCGGCCTGCAAGTGGGGTCGAACAAGCGAATCGGGAAGTCGGCGGCCGAGAGGCCCACGGAAGGGGGGCAGTTCGGTAGGTCCCGAGGGGGGTGGCGCCGCCCACGACGCACGAGGTTTTCACATCCACCCGATGGCCCACCCCGAATCCATGGCCTACAGGACCATCCCGGCCGCCGCTGACGAGCACGACGGCCGGTTTTTCGAATTCAACGAGCCCATAGAGGAATCGCCGTGCTCAACGAAGGAATTGTAAACAACGACGCCAGCACCTTGGTCAAGTCCGAGATGGTCCGCCAGCTCCGGCGGCTGGGAAAGACCACCCCCGAGCTCTGGGAGGCCGCCACCTTCGAGGCTCTGACCGGCGGCACACGCGAGCAGATCGACTGGGACGTCGAGGACAACCAGGCCGGCTACTATCTCTGGATCAAGGGCTTCGACGCCCTGGTGAACGAGCTGGTGGACGACGGGTACGCGCTGATCGACTCCGTCGAAGGAACGGAGGAGAAGACGATCCGCCTGGGAGAGGTGGCGGAGGAGGGGATCGAGTACAGCCAGCTGGTCTATCCGGACCCGCAGGCCTGAGCGCCGTCCTCCTCCAGCACCTCTGCGAGGACCTCGAGGAACAACTCGGCGTCGGCCTCGGAGAGGACCAGCGGCGGGCGCAGCTTGAGCACGTTGTGATGGGGGCCGTCGGTGCCCGTCAGGACGCCGAGCTCGCGCAGCCGCTCGACCACGTAGGCCGCCTCCTCGGCGGCCGGCTCGAGCGTCGTGCGGTCCCGCACCAGCTCGACTCCCAGGAAGAGCCCCGAGCCGCGCACGTCGCCGATGAGCGCGTGCCTCGCTTGGAGCTCCCGGAGCCCGCGGATCAGGCGCTCACCGACCCGCAGGGCCCGCTCTTGTAGTCCCTCCTCCTCCAGGACGTCGAGCACGGCCAAGCCCACGGCGCAGGAGACCGGGTTGCCGCCGAAGGTGCTGAAGAACTCCATGCCGGTGTCGAAGGAGGTCGCGATCTCGCGCGTGGTCACCACCGCCGAGAGGGGGAAGGCGTTCCCGATCGGCTTGCCGAGGACGACCACGTCGGGCACGACGCCCTGGGCCTCGAAGCCCCAGCGGTGTGTGCCCAGGCGGCCGAAGCCGGTCTGCACCTCGTCGGCGATACACACGCCCCCGGCCTCGCGCACGTGCCGGTAGGCCTCGGCCAGGTAGCCGGGGGGGAGGACGATCTGGCCGGCCACGCTGGGGAGGGTTTCGGCCAGGAAGGCGGCCAGGCCAGGCCCCTCTTCGCGCAGCAGGGCCGCGATGTCGCCCACGTGGCCCGCGTACCGGACCCCGGCCTCCGGATCGTCGCTCTGGTAGGGACCGCGGTAGAGGTCGGGCAGGGGCGCCACGTGCACCCAGGGCCGCAGGCCGCCGCCTCCGGGTCCATCGAACTTGTAGGGGCTCACGTCGACCAGGGTCGTCGTGTGCCCGTGGTAGGCGTGCTCGAGGACGATCACGTCCTCGCACCCGGTGTGTGCGCGAGCCAGGCGCAGGGCGAGCTCGTTCGCCTCGCTGCCCGTGCTGAGGAAGACGCACACCTCGAGAGGCTCCGGCAACAGGGCGGTCAGCCGCTCGGCGTAGCGCACCGCGTTGTCGTGGAGGTAGCGGGTGTTGGTGTTGAGCAGAGCGAGCTGCTCCCGCGCGGCCCGCACGACCCGCGGGTGGCTGTGACCGACGAGGGGGACGTTGTTGTAGGCGTCGAGATAGGCTCGCCCCGTCTCGTCGTAGAGGTACTGCTTCCAGCCGCGGACGATCTTCAGAGGCCGCCGGTAGGAGAGGCTCAGGCTCGGTCCCAGGCGCTGGCGCCGGCGGTCGAGGGTCTCTTCGGGAGCGGGTGCCGGAGGCGGGAAGCGCTCCGCGGGGATCCGCAAGAGGAGGTTGGGGTCGGGGCAGAGGGCGGTCCACAGGACGCGCCGGCTGGCGAGGGCCACCCCCGGGAAGTCCGCGCCCCGATCCAAGAGGTCGAGGACGATCTGGAAGTGCAGGTGGGGCGTCCAACCGCCGTTGGTCGGGGGAGCCCCCACGCGGCCGATGACCTGACCCCGTTCGACGTGCTCGCCGAGCGCGAGTCCCTCCAGGGTGTCCGTGCTCAGGTGGCCGTAGAGGGTGTGGAAGCACTCGCCCTCGTCGGTCTCGTGTCGCAGGATCAGGAGCGGACCGTAGTCCTGGGGCCCGTCGTTGTTCGAGAGGCTGTGCACGGTCCCCTCGAGGGGCGCGTGGATCGGCGCACCCGCCTCCACGAAGAGGTCGATGCCCAGGTGCACCGTGCGCCGCTCGTCGACGGGGCGCTCGCCTGCGGAGAAGAGCTCCGAGTGGTAGAGGCACCGCGCCTCGTCGTAACGCCCCACGGCGACCTGGGCCCCGGCCTCCTCCATCCGCCGCCGGATCTTCTGGGTCAGTACGGGGGTGTCGGCCTCCCTCGGGTCGGCGCCGAGGAAGCGACTGCCGACCCCGAGATCGAGGACCACGCTGGCCGCGCTGCGCAGATCGACTCCCAGGACCGGGGCGGCACCCGCGGCCCGGTCCTCGAGCCAGCGCACCACGGCCGCGGCCCCGGGGACCGGCTCGAGGCCGCAGGCCTCCCGGAAGGTGTAGTGGGCCAACCGCGGGTGGACACCGGCCAGGCGCTCGAGGGCCTCCCAGGCGGGCGCTTCGCTGATCGTGACGTAGGGATCTTCGGGCTTCGAGCGCCGACGGCGGGCCGAGTTGGCCACGCTGACCGCCAATCGCACCCCGATCAGCGCGAAGAGCAGCGAAATCTCGACCTCCTCCAGCGGGTAGGCGCGGTGGTAGCCCGCCACCACGCGGGCGGCGGCCGCCAGTGGATCGCGCTCGCCCATGATCGCGTAGGCGGCGGCTACGGCGGGCTCGGCGACCACCAGGCCACGGTGCATGTCGCCGAAGTCCACCACGCTCACGACCTCCCGGGGCCAATCGCGTGCGCTGCCGGCGATCACATTGTGGTCGTTGGCGTCCCCGTGGATGACGCCGCGTCTCAGGCGCGGTAGAGCGGGCACGACCTCGGCCTCGTAGCGGTCGAGGAAGCTCTCGGCCAGGGCCCGCCGCTCCGGATCCTCGATCTCGGGCAGGGCCTCGCGGGCCCAGCCGGCGCGAACGAGGTCCCACTTCAGCTCGCGCTCGGCGGCCGGGTGCGAGAAGTCGGCCAGCCCCGCGTCCATCTGCCCCAAGAGGTGCCCGAGGCTCTCGTGCATCTCCAGGGAGCGGGGCCGCACCCGCGCCAGGACCGACCCCGGCACGTAGGTGAGCATCCAGACGAGCCTCTCGCGGCCCGCGATCTCGACGCTGACGCAGGGCTCGCCCCCAGCGGTGGGGAGGACCAGGGGCAGGGCCAGGTGCGGAGCCCTCACGGCCAGGTGGTGCAGGGCCGCGCACTGCAGCTCGACCAGCCCCCGATCCCGCCCGGGGTGCATCACCTTCAGGACGAAGCCCGGCCCCTCGGCCGGGATCATCCGGAAGTTGTCGTCGTGCTCCCCCGGCAAGGCGACGGCGGTGGCCTCCAACCCGTAGATTTCACGGGCGAGCCGGACGGCTTCGGCCTCCGGCACAGGCGATAGGACCTCACCCAGGAGCATGGCGGCGCGGATCCTAGCCGCTCTGGGACACCCCTGGAAGGCTCGTTCCCCTGCCTCTCGCGTCCGTCGGCGGGGGACCGGGTCCAGGGGATCCGGATTGGACCCGCTCGCTCCGGTAGCCACTGGGCGTGACGCCGAAGCGCTTCCTGAACAGGTTCGCGAAGTACTGGCCCGAGGAGAAGCCCACCTCGAGGGCGATGTCGGTCACCTGGCGGGTCGGGTCGAGCCGGAGGAGCCGCGCGGCGTGCTCCAGCCGGCAGGCGTTCAGGTGGTGGACCGGCGTGCGGTTCTTCAGCCGCCGGCAGTGCTCCGTGAAGTGGGTCGCCCCGAGCCCGCACTCCAGCGCCATCGCCGAGAGGGTCCAGGGGCGCGCGGCGAGCTGCGGGAAACGCGCCAGGTCGTCGAGGAAGATCTCCACCGCGCGGGCGGTGCTGGAGAGGGAGCGGTCGAGCACCGGCTCCGCGCGCTCGAGCACGTCCAAGAGGAGCAGGAAGAGCTCGTTGAGCAGGACCACCATCCACGACACCGGGACGCTCTGCTCCTCCCGGCACACCGTGGCGGCGATCTTCTGGAAGCAGCGCTGCAGCTCGCCGCCGGCGGACCACACCGGCTGCTCGTTGTGGCGCAGGATCTCGGTCAGCCGCTCCAGGTCCTCCGGCGCGATCACCACCCAGTCCGGCCAGCGCCACGGCTCGTTCGGCCGCCGCACGCCGACGTCCAGGATCATCCAGTGCAGTCGCCCCGCCTCCAGGTGCGGGTCGCCGAGGCGGTGCGGCTGCCAGGGCCGGGTGATCGTCAGGTCGCCGGGTCCGAGCTGCAGGGAGGCTTCATCGGTCCCGAAGGCGTGGCGTCCCGTCTCGAGCAGCGCGATCTCGAGGCCCTCGTTGCGGTGCCAGGGCAGCCCCCAGCGCTGGGTCCCCTCCAGGTCCCAGTGACCGATCGAGGAGACCCCTTTCAGCTCCCCCTCGGCGAGTGGGCGACCGGGGTACTGCCCGCGCGCCAAGGCGTGGAAGCGCGCCTCACCACGTTCAGCCGCCTCGCAGAGCGGACGGCAGCTGTCGGCCTCGTGGACGATGTCACGGTCGACGAAGCGGGGGACGGGAGAATCCTCGACGTTCACGGCGAGAATGGCCTTGCGGAGAGGATTCTAGCAGCCGTCGCCCCGCAGGGGTGTGCAAAATTCTTCACTGAGCCTCCGTGAACGACATTTGGGCGCATCTCGGATAGCGTCCTGGGTGAGCCAGACAACCAGGAGAGGAACCCCATGGCCACCCGCTACAGGATCGCGCTGAACATGGAGTACTGCCGCAGCGCAGACATGAGCTTCGAGGCCGGTGTCGAGCAGGCCGCCGCGCTCGGCTACACCTGGATCGAGCCGATGGTGCACACCGGCTGGGAGCTGCTCAGCGAGGTGAACTACTTCCACTCCTTCTCGATGGAGGAGGACCCGCTCCTGATGGGCGAGATCTGCGCGCGCCACGGCGTGCGCGTCGGCTCGCTCAGCGCCCACAGCCCGCTGATGAAGCCGGAGGCGGCGGTGCCGCGTCTGACGCGGGCGGCGGTGCTGGCCCACAGCCTCGGGGCGCGCTTCATCAACACCGACGAGATGGTGAAGCCGGACTGGATGGACGACGAGCAGGCGCACCAGGTGATGGCCTACACCCTCAAGAAGGCAGCACTCGTCGCCGCTCGGCACGAGCTGCACATCTGCATCGAGCCGCACGGGATCTACACCCGCACGGCCGCGGGTCTGCTGCGGATCGCCGACCTGGTCGACTCGCCTTGGATCGCGGTCAACTGGGACACGGGCAACGCCTACCTGGCGGGGGTCGAGGACCCCTACGAAGGCCTGGAGCAGGTCGCGAGCCGGGTCCGCCACGTGCACGCCAAGGACATCGGCATGGAGCACGGCGAGCGCGAGCGCGGCAAGGTGACCGGGACGCCGGTCGGCTGCGCCTGCGGGGACGGCGTGGTCGACTGGGAGCGGGTGCTCTCGATCCTCGACCCGCTCGACCGGGAGATCTTCCTCAGCGTCGAGTGCGGATCGATCGAGCAGGCCGGGCGCAGCCTGGCGTTCCTGCAGGAGGTCGTGGGCGAGCGGCTCGTCGAGGAAGAGAAGCCGGTAGCGAGCGGAGGCTGATCATGGTCGGGCCCAGATGGCGTGTCGTCCCGGTCGCCTGTGCGGCGGCCCTTCTCCTGGGCGGTACCGCCCTCTCGCAGGAGGCCGCGGCGCGACAGGACGGTCGAGCGCTCTGCCGAGAGCTCGGCCGCTCCGGCACGGCGCAGGACGTGCCGCGGCTCGAAGCCCTGCTCGCCGATCCGAGCTGCGCCGACGCGGCTCGGCGGGCGCTCGAGCAGATCCCCGGTGATGAGTCCCTCAACGCGCTGTACGGGGCGCTCGACACGGCCAAGGGCGAGCCGCTCATCGGGGTGTTGAGCTCCCTCGGCGAGCGACGTGACGTGCGAGCCCTACCGGGGATCGCGGAGCACTTGTCCTCCAGGGGCGAGGGGGTGCGCGCGGCGGCGATCGCCGCGATCGGGCGTATCGGCGGGTCGAGAACTGGGAGACGGCTCCTCGCGACCGAGTCCGAGCTGCCCGCGTCGGCGGCCACGCAGGAGGCGCTCGGGCACGCGCTTTTGGAGTGCGCCGACGAGCTGCGCAGGGCCGGCGAGGCAGAGGATGCGCGCGCGCTCTACGAGGCCCTCCATGACGGTCGCTTCCCAAGGGCAGTGCGCATCGGCGCCTTCCTCGGGCACGTGGCCGCGACCCCCGGGGGGGCACAGGCGCGGTTGAGGAACGCCCTGCAGCGAAGGGACCCGCAGCTCGCCGAGGCCGCGCTGCGCCACCTGGCGACCCCCGAGGGGGCCGGGCGGATCGTTCCGCTGCTCGAAGAGCTGCCGGATTGCAGCGAGTCGACACAGGAGCGTTTCGTCGCGTTGGCGATCGCCGCAGGGACCTTGGAGACGGCGCAGCTGCGCCGCCTCACGCAGCTCACGAGCAGTCGTGTTGCGCAGCGCCAGGCGCTGGCGGCCGCACTCGAGCACGCCGCGAGCGGCCTGGAGAACCTCGCTCGCGGGGCGCTGGCTTCGAGTCCGGACGACATCGAGCCCGATCACAGCGGACAGGAGGCGCCGGCGGCGGTCGACGGCGACGAAGGGACGTACTGGGACGAGGTCGACCAGCAATCCGCCTACCGCATCCTTCTGACGCTGCCGAAGGCGCAGGCGGTCTCGGCGCTTTCCGTGCAAGGCTGGGCGCAGCACAACTTTGCGCCTCGCGACTTCGAGGTCGAGCTGGACGGCGCAGTCGTCACCCGCGTCCGGGGCGCTCGCTACGTGGAGAACCGCCATTGGGTGCTGCTGCCCAGGACCACCTGTCGCACGATCGAGCTGCACATCACCGGCTACTACGGGCAGTCACCGGCGATCCGCGAGCTGGGCGTCTTCGACGTCGGCGAGGAGCTGGCGGCCTTCGCCGCGGAGCTGGCGCAGGGCGAGGCCGAGCTGGCCCGAGGGATCGTGCCCGACGAGGAGTACGAGAAGATCCTGGCCGCCGCCCCGGCCGAACCGCGCGTCGCCCCGCGAGAGCCGCGCAGGCTGCTCGTCTACTCGCGCTGCTTCGGCTTCGTGCACACGAGCATCCCCCACGGGAAGGTCGTCTTCGCGCTGATGGGGGAGAAGAGCGGCGCCTGGGAGGCGGAGCTGCGCGAGGACCTCGAGGTGTTCGAGCAGGAGAACCTGAGCCGCTTCGACGCGATCCTCCTGAACAACACCAACAACGAGCTCTTCCTGCCGGCGAACCACGCGGAGCTGGAAGGCGCTGAGAAGGCCGCCGCCGAGGCGACCGACGCGCGTCTGAAGCAGAATCTGCTCGAGTTCGTGGCCGGGGGCAAGGGGATGGCGGTGATCCACGCCGGCGTGGCGAGCTTCCGCAAGTGGCCGGAGTTCGGCGAGCTGATGGGGGCGCGCTTCCAGAACCACCCCTGGAGCTCCGGCTCGACTGTGGTGCTCGACCTGGAGGACCCCGAGCACCCCGTGTCCGCCGCCCTGCGGGACGGTGCGCTGCCGGAGATCACCGACGAGATCTACCAGCTGGCGCCGCCCTTCTCGCGCGACGACAGCCGGGTGCTGCTCTCCGTCGACCTGGCGAAGACGAAGGTCACCCCCAAGCAGGAGGCGACCTTCCTGGAGGCGCGCGACTTCCCGATGAGCTACGTGCGCGCCTACGGCAAGGGGCGCGTTTTCTACAACGCCTTCGGCCACCAGCACGAGCTCTTCTGGAACCCCGTGGTGCTGCAGCACTGGATGGATGGCGTGCAGTTCGTGCTCGGCGACCTCCCGGGGGACACGACGCCGACCAACCGGATGGGGAGCGTCGAGAGCCCTATGTTCGAGTGGAAGAGTGAGAAGGACGCGATCAGCTTGCTGAACGGCGAGGCCGTGGTCTGGCGGCTGAATCGCGACTGGGAGCTCGGCAAGGCGTACTTCCACCCCCTCGGCTTGACCGACGGCACGCCGCTCACCTGGCTGAGCCCGCCGGACCACGTCTGGCACAGGGCGCTCTGGTTCGAGTGGAAGTTCATCGACGGGGTGAACTACTGGGAGGACGTGGAGGGGAAGGGCCTGACCGAGATCGTCGAGATGGACACCGAGCTGGCGGCGGACTTCTCGGCCCGGATGCGCTTCACGATCGACTACCGCCCCCCCGGAGGCGCGCCCGTCATGCGCGAGGAGCGGCGGGTCGCCATCAGCGCGCCCGACGAGGCTGGGCGCTACCGGATCGACTGGAGCGGGACCTTCACTTCGCTCGGCGGCGACCTGCTGCTCGACCGCACTCCTCCCGCCGACGAGCCGGACGGCAAGAGCTGGGGCGGCTACGCGGGGATGTCGGTGCGCCTCGCGCAGCACACGAGCGAGTGGCGCCTGACCGACAGCGAGGGCCGCAGCGGCATGCAGTGCCACCGCCAGCCGGCGCGCTGGGTCCACGCGGACTTCCGGTACCGCTCGACGGGACGCGAGGCGGGGGTCGCGATCCTCGACTCGCCCCGCAATCCGCGCCACCCCACGCCATCGTTCATCGTGCTCACCGAGGCGCAGCCCTTCGTCTACTACAGCCCCGCCATCCTCTTCGACGGGCCGTACACCCTGCGCCAGGGAGAGCCCCTCTCCCTGAGCTACGGGATCCTCGTCCACCCCGGCCGCGCAGAGCGGGAGTGGCTCGACGAGGAGTGGCAGGCATTCACCCAAACCGAGGCTCGCTAGCGAGCGAGAGCCGATCATGAAGACCTCCGATCCCACACGGCGCGACCTGCTGCGCCTCCTTCCGGGCGCGATCGCCGCCCCCTACGTGCTCTCCTCGAGCACCTACGGCTCCAGCGGTCGCCCCGCGCCGTCGGAGCGCGTGACCCTGGGCTTCATCGGGGTGGGCGGCCGCGGCGCGTCGCTCCTGGGGAGCTTCCAGGCCCTGCCGGAGTCGCAGTGCGTCGCGGTGAGCGACTGCTTCGCCGCGCGCCGCGCCGAAGCCGTGCGGGTGGTGAACGAGCGCTACGCCGCCCGGACGGCGGCGGGCGAGTTCGACGGCTGCACCGCCTACCAGGACTACCGCGAGCTCCTGGCCCGCGAGGACATCGACGCCGTGGTGATCGCCACGCCGGACCACTGGCACGTGCCGATCGCCCTCGACGCCGTGCGCGCCGGCAAGGACGTGTACGTGGAGAAGCCGCTGGGAGTCGCGGTGAGCTGGAACCAGGCGCTGCGCGACGCGGTGCAGCGCTACGGCGCCGTGTTCCAGTACGGCACCCAGCAGCGCTCCGACCGCAAGTTCCGGCACGCCTGCGAGCTGGTGCGCAACGGCTATCTCGGCGAGCTGGAGCGCATCGAGGCCTGGTGCCCGGGCATGGCCGCGCCGGGCTGGTACGAGCAGACCTCGAAGGGCTGGGGCTCGACGGAGGAGATCCCCGTGCCCGAGGGCCTCGACTACGACATGTGGCTCGGTCCCGCCCCCGAGGCCCCCTACACCAAGGACCGCTGCACGCAGTGGGGCGCCTACCACATCTACGACTACGCGCTGGGTTTCATCGCGGGCTGGGGAGCGCACCCGCTGGACATCGCCCAGTGGGGGAACGACAGCGACGGCGAGGCGCCGGTCGAGATCGAGGGCACGGGCAAGATCCCGGAGGAGGGGCTCTTCGACACGATCAGCGACTGGGACGTCCACTACCGCTACCGCAACGGGGTCGAGCTGCGCCTGATGAACACCCGCACGGCCAAGGAGACGGTCGAGTCCTACCGCAAGGCCGGGGACCACGGCACGACCTTCTTCGGCCCCAAGGGCTGGGTCAGCGTGGACCGCGGGGGGATCTACGCTAGCGAGGAGGCCTGGCTGAAGCAGGTCATCGGCCCCGACGAGATCCACCTGCGCGAGAGCACACACCACCAGGCGGATTTCCTGAGCTGCGTCCGCAGCCGAGCCCGCACCGTCAGCCCGGTGGAGGCCGCCGTCCAGTCCGACGTCATCTCCCACCTGGGCGACATCGCGATCCGCACCGGACGCGCGCTGCGCTGGGACGTGGAGCAGGAGACGATCACGGGGGACGCCGACGCGGCGCGGATGCTGCACCGGCCGCTGCGGGCGCCCTGGCGGCTCTGAGGATCGCCTAGAAGGCCCGCGTTACCCCCGGCACGGCGATGGGGTAGCGCCCCTCCGCGTCGGGGGCCACCGGCGCGTCGGAGTCTAAGGTCAGCTCGTCGAGCCCAGGAGCCAGCTCGAAGTCGGACTCGAGGGCCTGCTGCCAGGTGATCTCCTTCCCCGACTCGACTGCCATGCGACCGAGGATGCCGGTCAGGGCGGCGTGGGCGCAGCGCTCGGTCTCGTTGTAGGGGAGGTCCTCGCGGATGGCGCGGAACAGCCTGTCGTGCTCGACCTGGTAGGGGTTGGGCCGCTCGCCGTCGAACTGCCAGATCAGGCTCTCGGGCTCTTGGACGTGGCCCCGGTAGAGCTTCGGCTGCGGCACCCCTTCGCCCAGGACCGCGCACCCGGTCGCTCCGTGCAGCACGTCGCCGAAGAAGCCCCAGCAGCCGTTGATGTGCCGGCCCTGCGCGGAGAGGCGAGTGCCGTCGGGGAAGGTGTAGGCGACGTCGTAGTGGTCGAAGAGCTGGTCGGGCTCCTGCCGCACCTGGCGGCCACCCTGACCCTGGGCCGAGATCGGCCAGGCGCCCTTGGCCCAGCAGGCGATGTCGAGGTTGTGGATCAGCCAGTCGAGGAGGAAGCTGCCGTTCAGCCAGGTGAAGCAGCTGTAGTTGCGGATCTGGTGGGCGAGCTCGCTCGAACCCTCCCGCCGCGGATTGAAGCCGACGGGGCCGTGAACGCGGTGAGCCCAGGCGGTGATGACCTCCCCGATCGCGCCGTCGTGGACCTGGCCGACCGCCTGCTGGAGCGGCTCGTAGTGCCGGCTCATCAGGCCGCCCGCGACCTTGAGTCCGCGCCGCGTCGCCTGCTCGCCGGCGCCCAGGACCCGGCGGATCCCCGGCGCGTCGACGGCGAAGGACTTCTCCATGAACACATGGCAGTCCTTCGCGATCGCGTACTCGAGGTGCTGCGGGCGGAAGGCGGGCGGCGTGGCCAGGAGCACGACGCCGCCGGGCGCGACCGCGTCGATCGCCTTGCGGAAGGCGTCGAGGCCGGTGAAGCGGCGCTCCTCGGGGAGGTCGACCTGTTCGGGGTACTGCGTGGAGAGGACCTTGGAGCTGGTCTCGATCTGACTGGCGAAGGCGTCGGCCATCGCCACCAGCTGCACGGGGCCCTCGGTGAGCAGAGCGTTGGCCGCCGCGCCGGTCCCGCGGCCCCCGCAGCCGACGAGGGCGACGTGCAGGAGCTCGGCGTCGCCGCCGCCCTCGCCCGCGGCCTGCTCCTGCGGTCCTCCGCGCGCCGGCAGCGCCACGCCGAGCGCTGATGCGCCCGCGAGGGCTCCGGAGGTCAGCCGCAGGAACTCACGGCGGGTGGGGGGGCCGCCGGTCTCCCGGGAGAGGTTGGTGCTCTGGCAGGACTCCCTGTTCGGGCGGATGGGGTAGCGGGTCGCCATGGCAAGCTCCTCGGTGGGGGGGTCTTACGGCCCACGAGGCTACCCCGTTGGGCTCCGGGGCGGCTTGCGAATCTGCTCGGTGAAGGGAATCGAACAGGATGGCCGTAGGGGAGGGCCGTCACCGAGGCAGGGCCTCGAGAACCTCCACGAGTGCAGGCACGACACGCCTACCGTACGACGCGAGCGCACTGGCGGCCTCCGTGCCCACGACGGGCTGGCCGAGTAGAGCGAGCAAGGGCTCGAGCGCCGCGGAGTGCGGTGGGTCCATCCCCCCGAGCGCCAGCGCCGCCTGAGTGCGGACGAAGGGATCGGGATCGGCGAGGAGGGGCAGCAGCTCCTGAGTGGCTTCCGGAATGCGCCGCAGCCGCTTCACGTAGCGCAGGGGCCAAGCACTCGCCTCCAGACTCACCACGGGAGGCCCCAGATAGCCTCCATCGAGCCAAACCTCTCTGATCTCCCAGGAGTATTCGCGCAGACCCTCCAAGAGGGCGGGCACGGCCTCCGGACCGATCTCGAAGCGCGGAAGCGGGTCGACGACCTCCGATGGCGGGTGGCTCCGGAGGAGCCGGCGTAGACACTCGAGGTCCTGGTCGCGGCTGTCGAGAAGGAGCTCGACCACCCGCCGGTCGGAGGGAGCGATCCGACTGGCGGCCCACAGCGCCGCGGCCCCCCTGTCCCCCTCCCCGATCAGCGCCAGAACAGGCTCTCGGCAGGCCTCCGCGGCCGGGCCGATCGATCCCAGAACGCCGAGCGCCAGGACGACGTGCCCGCGGCGATCCCCGGCGCGCTCCTCGATGATCGCGAGCAACGCGCCCTCGAAGGTCGCTGCGGCTGGACCGAGACGGTACAGCCCACTCAGAAGGTGGCGGTCCGGATCCTCGTGGCCGTCGAAGAGCGCGCGCTCGACCTCGTCCCGGGCACGCCGGCTGGTGGGCGCCAGGTCCACCAAGGCCTCTGCGGCCACTCGCTCGACGGTCCAGGCCGAGGGGTGCGACCACGTCTCGCCGCGGACGACCCCCGCGAGGCCTGCGATGGCCCCGCTCCGCACTGCGGGCTCCCGAGCCGCGCCGAAGCGTCCCAGCGCCTCGGTGAAGGCCAGCCGCGGGCGCTGATCGCTCGATTGTCCCTTGTTCCGACCCACTTCGCACTCGAGCAGTATCTCGAACGCCTCCGGCGTTCCTATCCGAGCGAGGATGCCGTACGACCAGGCGTAGTCGTAGAGAGCCCAGCCGTCGTCGAGCTGCTCCCGGTACCACTGCACGACGATCTCGCCGCACTCGGGACCGAAGGGCACCAGGGCGGCGGCCGCCGCGGTCGCCGGGCGGCGTCTGTCCTCGAGGCCCTTCGTGAGAATGGGGACGCAGACGTCGGGCCGATCGAGGCCCACCCTGCCGAGCTCCTCGTAGATATCGGTGCGCTCGTAGGCCCCCCGGGGATCGCCCTCGGTCGCCGCGAGGCGCGCCAGGAGGTCGTCGAGGCGCGGGGGCTCAGGAGGGACAGGCTCCTGAGCCGGGGGCGCAGCCCTCGAAGGGACGACCGTCCGAGGCGGTTCGGCGAGTCGATCGAGGAGCCTCTGCGCGGCCGATGCGAGCTGCGGATCGGAGTGATCCGAGAGCCTCCGGAGCGTCGGCGCGGCACCGGCTCCCTCCTGTCCGAGCTGCCGGAGCGCACCTAGGGTGTGCAGGGCTCGCAGTACATCGGTCGGCACCGGTGCAGGAGCTCTGAGGGACTCCTGCGCCAGCCCGATGGTCACGAGGATGGCCCAGGTCTTCCACATGCCGCGGATGTAGCCCGCCTACGGCGGCAGGTCACACGACCGCGAGTGGTGCAGCACTCTCAGCAGGTGCACGGAACCGCCCCGACGAACACGCGGCGCAGGCGAACCAGCTCCGCGAGGAACGACTCCGAAAAGCGGTCGCGCGGTCGGGGGAGATCGAGGTGTTCGTCGTCCAGGACCCCTCCACCGCCGAGCACGAGGATGCGGTCGCCGAGGACCAGCGCCTCCTCGATGTTGTGGGTGACGAACAGCACCGTCGCCTGGCGCTCCGCCCAGATCTCCAGCAGGACCTCCTGCAGGGCGGCGCGCGTCTGTTCGTCGAGCGCGCCGAAGGGTTCGTCGAGGAGCAGCAGATCGCTCCCGGTGGCCAGGCCGCGGGCGATCGCGGCGCGCTGCTGCATCCCCCCCGACAGCTCGTAGGGGTGGGCGCGTTCCACCTCCTCCAGGCGCACCAGCTGGAGGAACTCGCGGGCCCTCCTGCGCGCCTCCGTCCGCGGAACGCCAGCCATCTGCATCGGGAAGGCCACGTTGTCCAGGACCCTGCGCCACGGCAGGAGCGAGTTCTGCTGGAAGACCATGCCGATCGAACCGGCGCGGCGGAGCTCACTGCCGAAGACCGCCGATCCGGAAGTCGGCGTCTCCAGCCCGGTCAACAGGCGCAGCAGGGTGGTCTTGCCGCAGCCGGTGGGTCCGAGGATGCAGAGGAACTCCCCGCGGGCGACCTCGAGGTCGAGGTCGACCAGCACGGAGCGGTCGCCCCCCTCCGCTGCGGGGAAGACCTTGGAGAGGCCCTGGGTGACGATCGCGGGTTCGCTCATCGCTCCCTCGCTTGCCAGCGGCCGACCCGATCCTCGAGGCGTCGCAGCACGGCGTTGGTCAAGAGGCCCAGCACGCCGATCACGACGATGCAGGCGAAGACGTAGTCGAAGCGCCCGACCTCGTCGGCGGTGGTGATCATGTAGGCCAGTCCCGAGCGCGTGCCCGGGTAGAACTCGGCGGCGACGATCACCATCCAGGCGATGCCCATCCCTATGCGCAGCCCCGCCACGATCGCGGGCAGGGAGGCGGGCAGGATGACGTGGCGGAAGACCTGCAAGCGCGAGGCCCCGTTGGTCACCGCGACCTCGATGAAGAGGGACTTGACGTGTGTCGCGCCGTGGACGGTGTTGACGAAGATCGGGAAGAACGCACCCCACCAGATCACCACCACCATCGCCCACGGGACCTGGGCCAGGATGTCGTGCTCCCACGCCCGCTCCCCGTACAGGAGGCTGGCCGCCGAGGCGTTGCCGAAGATCAGGATCAGGATCGGCAGCCAGGCGACCGGGCAGATCGGGCGCGTCATCTCGATCAAGGGGGAGAAGATCTCGCGGCAGATCCTCGAGCGCGCCACGACGAAGCCCAGCGGCACCGCCACGAGGCACGCCAGGCCGAACCCCGCGAGCACGCGCAGCACGCTGATCAGCACGCCGTGCGCCAGCGAGCGGCTGTCGAGCCGCGGTTGCTCGAAGGGGTGGGCCAGCACTGCGACCACCTCGCCGATCGACGGAACGAGGGTATTCTCGCGCAGCGAGGCCAGGTGCCAGAACCCGATGATCAAGAGGGGGAGCAGGGCTCCCAGCAGGAGAGCCCTGAGCCCCGCCCTCTTGGCGCGCTTCGATCGGGAGCTGGTCTCGCTCAAGGGTTCTTCAGCGCTTCCTCGTGCAGGGTCAGGTCGTGCACCAGATCGAAGCTCTCCTGCCAGCCGAGGTCCTTCAAGGCCCCCTCGAACTGGCCCGCCGCGTGCATCGACTCCAGCCAGGTCTTCAACCCCGCGCGGTACGCGTCCCCGGGATCGGTGGTGTAGACGATGTTCGGAACGCTCATCGCCTCCACCTCGGGATCGTTGCGGGTCCACTCGGCGGCGAGCCGGCTCGCCTGCTCGGGATTCTCGCCGATGAAGGTGGTGGTGTGGTGCAGCAGGGTCACCAGCGCCACCAGGGCACGCCGCTTGCTCGCGATCGCCTCCTCGGTCGCCGCCACGCAGCAGCAGGGGTGATACAGCCAGCGGCCCTCCGGCGGCAGGTCGGCGAGCAGGCTGATCACCTTGCCCACCCCCTTGTGCACGGCGATGCTGCCGAAGGGCTCGTTGATCACGGCGCCGTCGATCGTGCCCTTCTCCAGGCTGGGCACGATCTTGCCGCCGCCGCGGAGGTTCACCAGCTCGACGCCGCCCTCGACACCCGCTTCTCCATGGGGGATTCCCTCCGCGTCGAGCGCGCCTTCGAGGACCAGCTTGGCCACCGCCACGGGTGCCTTGTAGCCGATCTTGAGCGGCGTGTCGCTCGAACGGGCGAGCTCCACGAAACCGGCCCAGTCTTCGGCCGCTAGGCCGGGGCGCAGGAGCAGCATGTCGCCGTCGACGTTCAGCGGCGTGAGGATCTTGAACGGCGCCTGCTTGTCGACGAAGAAGATCACCGCGGGGATTCCCCCCAGGCCGACGTCGATCTCCCCGCGCTCCATCGCGGCGGGCATCTTCGATCCGCCGCCGACCTTGGTCAGGTGCAGCTCGGCCAGCACCTCACCCTTCTCGACCAGGTCGTAGACCTCGCGCTCCTTCTTCTCGACCAGCGAGATGCCGCAGGCCTCTTCGACCACGTCCGGTCGGAGAGCGGCGACGAAGAGGGCGATCTGGTGGTCGTGGCCCACGTGCCCGATGGTGATGCGCGTGGAGGAGGGGGCCTCACCGCCGCAGGCGAAGAGGACCATCATCGCCATGAGGACCGCGACGAGTTTCCAGTAGCTGTGCATGGGGTTCCTCCTAGAACTTCAGCATGAAGGAGACCTGGATGCGATCGCTGTCCGCATCGCCGTCGACGTACTCCGTCTCCATGCGGTCGTACTCGATCCCGACCGTCGCTCCGGGGTAGAAGCTGTACATCACGTTGGCGAAGGTGGTGGTGTTCTTCAGCCGGTGGGTGGAGCTCGGCCCGTGGAAATCGCCGTTCCTGGGGTCGTCGAACCCGTGGCCGGCCACGAAGCGCCACTTCGGCTGCGGCTTCCAGATCACGTTGACGAACGCCCCCGAGGCGTCGATCTCCTCCACCCTGCCGTTGTCCACCACGTAGCTCTGCCAGACGCCGCCGCGGTACCCGTCGAGCGCCGTACCGGTCCACGCCTCGCCGAGCACGTCCAGTTCCTCAGTCAAGGGGACCTGGAAGTCGAGCGCCAGGCAGGTGGAGTCGTAGTGATCGTCGCCGGTCAGGTCGCCGCCGCCGCCGACTTCACGTTTGCCGACGAAGCCGCCGAGGCCGATCTTCATCGGCTTTGGTCCGGGTCCGGGGGTCTTCAGGCCGACGTGCGCCTGCAGGTCGGGCACGCCGCTGTCCTCGCCGTCGTCCTGGGAGTCGCCGTCGAGCTTGGCGCTGTCGCGAGCCACGGCCCGGGCGACCGCCAGGGCGAGCGTGAGATCGCTCTTGTCACCGGTGGCGACCTTCTTGCTGACGCGCAGCTGCGGGCGGCGGAAGGCGATGTTCCCCTGGCCCCAGCCGACCATCGTGTTCAGCTTCTTCATCTGGACCGGGCCGAAGACGTCCCACGTCTGCCCCGCGACCAGCGACCAGTCCCCGGGGAAGTCGAACTTCATGTAGGCGTGACGCATCCGCAGCGCCGGCTGCAGCTCCTGTGTCTCGGTGTTCTTCTGGAGCGACTTGCCCAAGAAGTCGATCTCGATCTTCCCGAAGGCCTTGACTCCGTCACTCTCGGGGCCGTTCCAGTTGACACCCAGGCGCGAGTGCCGGGCGGTGACGTTGCTCTCCTCGTCCTCGTCGCCACCGGTGAGATCGTGGTAGTTCTTGACGAAGAAGGCGGTGTCCCCGAAGTTCGTCTCCGCGGAATCGCGGGACATGTCCAGCTTGAAGTGGCCGTAGAAGTCCAGGTTCAGCTTCTCCAGGATCCCGTCGACGTCCTCGCGCAGCGAGGCGATGACGCTGGGCTCGTCTGGCCCAGTTCCGGCGCCTTCCTGGGCGAACAGTGTGTCGGTGGACAGCAGTGCGGCGACGGTCCATAGCGCAAGTGCTCTCATGCTCGTGTGCTCCTTCCGAGGCTCCGCCGGCAGCGCTGCCTCGGCGAGCGGAGGAGGACGCGCGGGGCGGGAGCGCCAGCCGGCCCGCGCGCGTGGATCAATTCCCGCCTGGGGTCGTACCGGCCTGCCGAGCCCGACGGAGGTCGATCCCCGTGGCTCGCCGGTGTGTGGGAGGCGCCCATGGCCCCCAACAGCTCGTTCAGTGCCGGTACGGAAGCATCTCTGGTGGTCTCGATGGGGGGGGGTAGATCCACTGGAAGGGTATTGCCGGCACCCTTGTCCCGTCAACTGCCGATCGAGCGGGCCCTCGCCAGCCATGTCAGCACTGGAGGTACTTCGTCTACCCTGGATCGAACAGCACGTCTGGTCTGCGAGTGGAGTATCCTCGTGAACGAGCGCCCCGTCTCCGATCGGTGTGCACTGAGCGGCTGCAGCGAGGTCCGCAGCCCCGGGACCGGTAGGGGGGGTCCTAGATCATGTCGCCCGCTACCTTAGTCCTGGTCCTGTCGCTGGCCATGGCGGATGCAGGAACCGCAGAGGATCCAGGACTGGTTTGCCTATGGACCTTCGATGGCACATTGGAGGATGCAGCTGGTCGCTCCGCTGATACGCTCGCGCAGCGCGCAGGCCAGGCGCGCTTCGTCGATCGGACCGAGGTGCCGGGGGTCTCGGGGAAGGCCATTGCGCTGGGCGTGGAGCCGAGTGACGCGGGGTACCTGGTCGCGGCGGCTTCTCGGGATCTGCACCTCGGGCCCTCCTACACGATCGAGGCGTGGATCCAGCCCATCGAGGTCTCGACCTGGAACCGATTGGTGCTGCGCTGGGGGACCGCACCCGACTACGCCTACCACCTCGCGCTCCACGAAGGCCAGGCCAGTCTCTATCACCAGACGGAGCAGGGCAGGATCCTGGCCGCGGAGGGGGGGACGATCGTCGCGGGCAGGTGGTACCACGTGGCGGGGGTGGCTGAACCGACGGGAACCGTCACCGTCTACCTGAACGGCAGGCCGGTCGGAACAGAGCGTTTCGACGGGACGATCCGGTCGGTGCTCGACGAGGGGCTGGGCATCGGTGACTCGTGGGGTATCCCCGCCGCCGGGAGCCGATTCCGCGGATACGTGGACGAAGTGGCACTCTGGAACTGTGCGCTCGCAGCCGAGGAGATCGCGGCTCACTACGCGGAGCGCGCCGTGGAACTGCGCCAACTCGACCAGGCCAGGCGGGAGAGAGAGGCGGCCTGGCGGAGCGAGGAGCTCGTTCGACTGGGGATCGACGTATTGCCGGAGATAGTCTTCGCGGTTCGCCATCCGGGGCGTGATCCGAGCGCGCACTACTACGCGAACTTCGGCTATGCCTGCACCGACGAGAACGAGTGGCTGTACGGTGCTGACGGAGCGCGGCTCTGCCGGCTCGATCCCAATACCGGCGACATCACACAGCTGCTGGATGACCCCGGAGGAGGGATCCGGGATCCCGTAGTGAGCCACGATGCTCAGCGGATCCTCTTCTCCTATCGGAGGGGCGGCACGCACTACTACAACCTCTACCAGATCGACGCTGACGGTTCGAATCTGCGACGAATCACGCAGGGGGACTGGGACGACGTGGAGCCGTGCTACCTGCCGGACGGCGGAATCGCGTTCTGTTCCTCGCGCTGCAAGCGCTACGTGCCTTGCTGGTTTGCACCCGTGGCTGTGCTGTTCCGCTGCGAGAGCGACGGGACCGGCCTACGGATGCTGTCTTCGGGATCGGTCACGGAGAACACGCCCAGCATCCTTCCGGACGGGCGCATCCTCTACACCCGCTGGGAGTACGTGAACCGCGATGCAGTGTCCTTCCACCACCTGTGGACGATGCACCCCGACGGGACTGGGCAACGCGTCTACTTCGGGAATCAGACACCCGGAGGGGTCTTCATCGACGCTCAGCCGATCCCCGGGACTCGCGAAATCGTGTTCGTCGACTCGGGTTACCACGGCTCACTGGAGCATGCCGGGCAGGTCAAGGTCGCGTCGGGCCTGGGCGGCCCGAATTCCCGGGCCAGTCTGAGGCAGATCTCCCCGGCGGGCCAGCACGGTTTCCGTGACCCCTACCCGATCGACGCTCAGACCTTTCTCGTAGCCCGCCGCAACTCGATCGAACTGCTGGTCGACTCAGGAAAGATGGTGACCCTCCACACGGAAGCCGGAATGGTCCATGAGCCGCGCCCACTGACACCCCGTCGACGGGGGCCCGTGTTTCCCCCGCTGGTGGACCTCTCGTCGGACACCGCGACCCTGTACGTCGCCGACGTCTACGAGGGGCGGAACATGCGAGGTGTGCCGCGAGGTAGCATCGAGAAGCTGCTGGTGCTCGAGGACCTGCCCAAGCCCGCAAACTACCACGGCGGCGGCAGCACACCGATCGGTCACGGCGGCACGTGGACCCTCAAGCGCATTTTGGGCACCGTGCCGGTGGCGGAGGACGGATCAGCGTTCTTCGAGGTTCCGCCACTGCGCAGCATCTACCTGGCCTTGCTCGATGAGCAAGATCGCTCTGTGAAGCAGATGCGCAGCTTCGTGACGCTGCAGCCCGGAGAGAGCCGGGGGTGTGTCGGCTGTCACGAGGACCGCACCCAGGCGCCTCCCTCGCGGCTGGTCCGGAGTGCACAGGGCCACCAGCCGAGCAAGATCGAGCCGCTCGAGGGCGTACCCGAGATCATTGACTTTCCCCGCCACGTACAGCCGATCCTCGATCGGCGTTGCGTGTCCTGTCATGACGCCGCGACGCGGGAGGGAGGGGTCGTCCTGACCGGACACCGAGGACCCACGTACTCACTGGCCTACTACAACCTGATGTTGCACCGGCAGGTCACCGATGGTGCCGGGTTCGGTTGGGAGGGGATCGACAATGTTGGGGGCCGGCCTGTCGGCAACGATTCACCGTACACGACCTACAGCTCCGCCTCGCCACTCATGGGGAAGATCGACCCTGGCCACCACGGTGTGGAGCTGAGCGACGCGGAGCGCACACTTCTGCGCTTGTGGATCGACACCGCGGCGCAGTATGCGGGAACCTACGCTGCATACGGAACTGGGCAGATCGGTGGTTGGTGGCACAACAACGAGCCGACCCGTGAAATGGCCGACAACTGGCCTACGACGCGACCCGCCACGGAGTCGATCGAACGCCGCTGCGCTGCCTGCCATGGAGCGATGCTCCCGCGCTTCGTCACCGATCAGATACCCGTGGACGCCTTTGGCGATCTGGAAGGCTGGCAACGCCCGACGAGTCGCTTCTCGCGCCACACGGTCTTCGACCTCACGCAGCCCGACGAGTCGTTGATCCTGATGGCTCCACTCGCGCGTGACGCAGGCGGCTATGCCGTGGGGGGAGGCGCGGTCCAGGAGCCGATCATCGAGGATCGGAGCGAAGCGCCCCGTCCGGTCGAGCACCCCGTCGTCTTCACCTCCGTCGACGACCCCGACTACCTGACGATCCTCGCCCACCTGCGAGCCGCCCAGGAGAGGTTGAACGAGATCAGACGATTCGACATGCCCGGGTTTGCGCCACGTCGGGAGTACGTCCGCGAGATGGTGCGTTTCGGCATCTTGCCCGCCGACTTCGACGCGGGCCACGATCCCATCGACGTCTACGAGACGGATCGCCGGTACTGGCGCTCTCTGTGGCACAAACCCGAGAGTGACGAAGACGGAGGGGATTGACAGGGCCGCTGCCGTACGGCTAGCAGCGCCGTTGTACCCCAAGCGTCGGGCCGCCGCGCCCTACTGCGGCTGCCGGTACAGGCCGAACTCGCTGATCGCCGGGCACACCGGGCCGGCGATGCGCAGGCGGACACGGTCCGTGGTGACCGCCGCACCGCGCCAGAGTCGACGACTGCCGATCGCCTGTCCCGCGGCGAACTCCACCCACTCGCCGTCTCGCCAGCGATCCAGCGCCCAGGTGTCGACGCGCTGGCCCAGGGGCAGGTACTCGCGCAGGTCGACCACGTCGAAGGTCGTCGGCGCGTCGAAGCTCACGACGAGTGACGCCTCCCCGGCGCCGTCGTCGGTCGACCAGTAGGTGGCGCGGTCGCCGTCGAGCACGCGCTCGGCGGCGAAGAGCGCGCTCCCGCCGCGCACGTTCGAGGCGCTCAGCTCGGCCTGCGCCGCGAGATTGTGCGCGAAGGTGGCGTCGAGGATGCGCCGGAACCCTGCCAGGGAGCGCACGTCGTCCTCGTGGATGCGGCCGCGGCGGTCCGGGGGCAGGTTCAGGAGCAGGCTCGATCCCCGACCGACCGACTGGTAGTAGAGGTCGACGAGGTTGGCGGGGTCGCGCACCTGCGAGTCCTGCTCTGCGTGGTAGAACCAGCCCGGGCGGATGGAGACGTCGCACTCCGCGGGCATCCAGTGACGGCCGTCACGATGGCCCTGGTTGGCTTCCTGATAGACGGTGGTTCCCGGGGCCACCGCGCTCTCACCGTCCCGGACGCGCGGAGTGTAGGTCGCCCAGCAAGGGTCCCCGGCGATGCCGTGTTCGTTGCCGTTCCAGCGCACGTCGGGCCCCGCGTCGGAGAAGATCATGCACTGGGGCTGCAGCTCGCGGATGAGCCGCAGGGTCTCCTCCCAGCCGTAGTAGGTCCCGCGGTCGATGAGGCGCGACTCCCGCGCTCCCCCGTAGTAGCCGTCGCCGCCCCAGGCGCCGTCGAACCAGATCTCGAAGACCGGTCCGTACGACGTCAGCAGCTCGCGCACTTGGTCGCGGTAGTAGGTGATGTACTCCGGGAAGCCGTAGCGGGGGTGGTTGCGGTCCCAGGGCGACAGGTAGACACCGAACTTCAGTCCGTGCCTGCGGCAGGCCTCCGCGATCTGCTTGACCACGTCACCCTTGCCGTCCATCCACGAGCTGCTCGCGACGGAGTGCTCAGTGAACCCCGTAGTTGCATAGATCCAAGGCCCTATCTGCGCGAATCAGCGGATGCT
>CAZDQL010000007.1:0-112191 GCA_964507325.1 uncultured Planctomycetaceae bacterium
CGGCTTCGGCTCCTTCGGCCGCGGCTGTTTGGCCTGCGGCTTGGGCTTCGATTTGGCTCCCCCGCCGCCCCGCCAGATGCGGACCACGTGGGGGACGCTGGTGTCGATCACCCGCGCCGGCCGCGTCCCGCCCGGCGCGGAGGGATCCGCGATCTGGACCACCTTCGTCTCCCACGCGGCGCCGGCGACGCGTGCCGGGAGGTTCTCGGGCACCTCGACGTACTGGAACGAACCTCCGCTCTCGGGGTCGATCGCGCGGAACCCGGTCCCCGCTTGGACCGCCTCGACGATCCGCGGCTTGAAGCCGTAGCGCGCGAGCTCCGCCGCGAGCTCTCGCGCCGACTTCCCTGAGCCGATCTCGACCTGCTCCGGCTCCTCCGCCGGGTGCGGCCACGGCACGACGAGCGAGACCTGCTCCGGGTCGACCACCTCGATCTCCCGTCCGGTCCCTCGCTCCACGATCTGCTTGCGCTGGAACCCGCCGCCGAGGATCCCCGGCGGCCAGCCCGCGGGCGGGAGCACGTAGGGCTCGCCGTCCTCCCCGGTCACGACGCTCTGCGGGAGCTCGCGCAAGAGGTGCTCGTGCGCTTCGCGCCCCGTCACCACCGTCGAGTCGACGACCTGACCGGGGCCCTGCGATCCGCTCGCGGCGAACAGGCGCGCCATCCGCCGCAGGAGCGCGATCGCGACACCTGCGCCGAAGAGCAGACCCACGAGCGCCGCGACCTGCTGCCAGGTCTCCCGGAGCCCCTCGAGGCCGATTCGGCGCAGGAAGCTCTCGAGGAGCGATTCGGCTTGGCGCTGCTCGGCCTCCGTCGGCTCACGGGCCCCATCCGTGCCGCCCGTCCCTTCGAACGCGCTGCCCTGCCAGTCGGCGACGCTCCACGTCGGATTGGGCGTCACGGGGCGCCCGGTCTCGGCGTCGAGCGCGCCCAGCGAGCGTATTCGCACCTTGCCCTCGACGACGAGGACCCCCACGTCGTCGCGCCGGGCCACGCCGGTGATCACGATCAACGGTTGATCCGGGAAGCCGTCGTGCTCCCCCGGCTTCGTCATCGCCGTCGCGCGCAACGACCCGCTCGCGTCGATGCTGCCCGTCACGTCGCGCGGGAGGGGGAGGTCGAAGAGCGGGTAGTCGACCGTACCGGTGACGCGTCCATCCTCGTGGAGCGTGAGCAGCACCGTCCCCTGGTCCTGCGTGCGCAGCTCGTCCAGGCGCCCCGCGTACTCGGGATTCGCGAGCCACTCCTCCAGCACGAACCCCTCGTACGATCCGGTGACCTCACCGGTGAGCTGCTGTGCCCCGCCGCCGACGAGGGACAGCGCAAGGGGTGCGAGGAGCTGAACGAGGCCGTGCATCAGAGCCTCCGTAGGGTATCCCATTCCGGGGCTACACCCCAGCACCCTGCGCCGACCGGTGGCGACGCGTGCGATCGGCTCAGCGGAAGACCACGAAGAAGACCGCCACCGCCGCGATGACCGCAGTCCCCGACAGCCACACCGCCGGCGCGGTCCGCGTCTCGATCTCCTCGCGCACCGGCAACCGGACCGGGTCCCGCAAGGGGCGCATCGCGGTGGCCAGCCCCAAGACGACGGCGAGGATCGAGAAGGCGATCAGCACCTGCAGCAGGAAGTGGATCTCGTGCCTATCCTCCGTCTGCTGCAACACCAGGTAGATCGCCGGTCCCAGCACCAGCGCCAGCGTGCCCGAGAAACGCGGTGCACGCGGCACCCAGACGCCGAAGACGAAGGCCGCCACCACGCCGGGCCAGATGTAGCCCTGGAACTGCTGGATGTACTGGAACACCCCCCCGAAGCTCGGATCGTCGAGCATCGGCGCGAGGGTACAGCCCACGCTGACGAAGACTGCGATCGACGCGCGTCCGACCCAGGTCAGGCGCTTGGCGCTCTCCTCACCGCGGTGCAGCAGGCGCTGGTAGATGTCGATCGAGAAGACCGTGGAGGCCGAGTTGAGCATCGAGGCCAGGGAGGAGACCACCGCCCCCGCGATGGCCGCGAACATGACGCCGCGCAGGCCCGGACCCATCAGCTCACGGATCAGGGTCGGGAAGGCGGCGTCGGGGGTCTTGGCGAGCTCTTCGGGATAGAGCTGCAGGGCCATCAGCCCCGGCATGACGATCACGAAGGGCACCAGGAGCCACAGGGCGCCGGCGAAGATGACACCGAGTTGGCCCTGCTCGAGGCTGCGCGCCGCCAGCGAGCGTTGGACGATGAACTGGTTGAGCCCACAGTAGTAGAGCATGACGATCCACATGCCGCCGGCCACGCCGGTCCACGGCAGGTCGGGATTGTCGTGGGGCAGGATCATGTGCAGCCGGTCGGCGTTGACCGCGCTGAAGTGGCTCCAGCCGCCCGCTTCGGAGAGCCCCAGCGCGAAGACCAGTCCACCTCCCACGAGCAGCGCAGTGCCCAAGAAGAGGTCCGCGTAGGCCACCGCCCGCAGCCCGCCGATAGCGGTGTAGACGGCGGCCAAGAGCCCCATGATCAGAGCGCCTCGCCCCAGCGGGATGTCGAAGATCGTGCGCAGGACCACGCCGCCGGAGTACAGCACCGCGGTCAGCAGGACGACGACGTAGATCGCCACCGTCAGGATCGCCATGATCGCCCGGGCGCTGGGGTCGAAGCGGTACTCGAGGAACTCCGGGATGGTCGAGATGCCGGCGCGCAGGAACTTCGGCAGGAGCGTCCAGGCGACGACCACGATGCCGACCGAGCCCACCAGCTGCCAGGCGCTGACCGCCAGGCCCGTACCCCCGGCGGCGTTGCCCGCCATGCCGACCATCTGCTCGGTGGAGATGTTGGCCGCGACGATCGACAGGCCGATGATCGGCCAGGTCAGGCTGCGACCCCCGAGGAAGAAGTCCGCGCCCTCCCCTCGACCGCGGCTCTTCCACAGGGCGAAGGCGATGGTGACGAGCATGAAGCCGACGAGGACGACGAGGTCGAGGTCGCCGAGGCCGAAGTCGGTTTCGTTGGCGTTGCGTGTGAGCAAGGCAGGGGCTTTCAGGGAATGGGCTGAATGCTGCGCGCCGCGTCCAGGCGCAGGATCAGAAGTGTTGATTGCGCGGGTGGCGAGAGGGATCCTACCGACATGCGGAGACCTTCTGCTCGAAGAAGCGAGCGATTGAGGCGCGCCGTCCTGGCCCTGGCCTGCGCGGGGATCATCGCCGCGCTCCCGGCGTGCGCGTCGCCGGGCCACCCGGCGCGGGAGTGGCCGAACGTGCTCTTCCTCATCGCCGACGACCTGTCGTCGTTCGCCCTCTCCTCCTACGGGAACGAGCAGTGCTCGACGCCCAACATCGATCGCCTGGCGCGGCGCGGGGTGCGCTTCGAGCGCGCCTACTGCCAGTTCCCGGTCTGCGGTCCGTCCCGCGCGGCCCTGATGTCGGGGCTCTACCCGCAGACGATCCGTGTGCTCTCGAACGGGAATTCCGGGAAGCTCGGCCAGGCGCTCGCGGGGCGCCCGACCCTCGGGGAGCACTTCATCGCCCACGGCTACTACAGCGCGCGGGTCAGCAAGATCTACCACATGCGCGTCCCCGGGGACATCACCGCGGGGGTCGACGGACCGGACCACCGCCCCTCGTGGACGGAGCGCTTCAACTGCCAGGGGCCGGAGTGGGGGACAGCCGGCGCGCACGAGATGCTCTCCAACGAGAAGCTGAAGCGCGATCCCGACAAGCACTACGGGCTCGGGTTCGGCACCGCGTTCTACGCGGTGCGCGCGTCGCCCGACGCGGCGCGTCAGCCCGACGCGCTGGCCGCGGACAAGGCGATCGAGCTCCTGCGGCGGCACGGCGACGAGCCCTTCTTCCTGGCGGTCGGCTTCGTGCGCCCGCACGTTCCGCTGGTCGCTCCGGAGTCCTACTACGATCCCTATCCGCCGCAGCGCATGCTGCTCGCGCCGCGTGTGGACGGGGACTGGGACGACATCCCCGCAGCGGGCGTCCCGCACTACACCTCCAAGCGACGCGGCCTGGAGGACCCCGGGACGCAGCGCAAGGTCCTCAGCGCGTACTACGCCTCGGTGGCCTTCATGGACGAGCAGGTCGGTCGCGTGCTGGACGAGCTGGAGGCCCTGGGCCTGGCAGAGGACACGATCGTCGTCTTCACCTCCGACCACGGCTACCACCTGGGCGAGCACGACTTCTGGCAGAAGCTCTCGCTGCACGAGGAGTCCGCCCGCATCCCGCTCCTGATCGCGGCCCCCGGCCTCGACCCGGGCGAGTCCGATGCGCTGGTGGAGCAGATCGACCTCTACCCGACCTTGGCCGAGCTCGCGGGCCTGCCGGTTCCCCGGCACTGCCAGGGAGAGAGTCTGGCGCGGCTCTGCGCGGGCTCCACCACCAGCGTGCGCGAGGCCGCGTACACGACGAACAAGAGGGGCCACCTCCTGCGCACCGAGCGCTGGGCCTACATGCAGTACGAGGACGGGGAAGCGGAGCTCTACGACATGCTCGCCGATCCGGGACAGTTCACGAACCTGGCGCTCGAGCCGGAGCACGAAGCGACGGTGGCGGCTTTGGCGCGCGAGCTGCAGGCGAAGCTGGATAGGCTGGTGCCATGAGATCCGCCGTATTCATCCTGTTCGCGCTGTTGGCTTGCTCCTCTGACGGCCCCGCGCAGACCTACCGCGTCGCCGAGCGGTTGACGATCGACACGGTGCCCTCCTGGTTCCCGGTCGGTTTCTGCCTGCTCACCCACGGAGAGCGCCAGTACGTGGCGTACTACGACGCGGAGCATCGGATGAAGGTGGCCGTGCGCGACCTCGGGGAGGAGGAGTGGCACAAGGTCACGCTGCCGAGCGAGGTCGGGTGGGACAGCCACAACTACCTGACCCTGGCGCTGGATTCGCGCGGCGAGCTGCACCTCTCCGGGAACATGCACTGCGACCCCCTGATCTACTTCCGGACGTCGCAGGCCGGGGAGATCGACAGCTTCGAGCGCAAGCCGATGCTCGGCAGGCAGGAGCAGCGCTGCACCTACCCGCGCTTCCTCCGGGATGCGGCCGGCACCCTGCTCTTCACCTACCGCGACGGAGGGAGCGGGAACGGCAGACGCTTCTACAACGCCTACGACCCCGAGAGGCGGAGCTGGTCACGCTTCCTCGCCACGCCGCTCTTCGACGGTGGGGGGGAGCGCAACGCCTACCCCCACCCGATCGTGCGCGGGCCCGACGGGCTCTTCCACGTCGTCTGGGTCTGGCGCGACACGCCCGACTGCGCCACGAACCACGACCTCTCCTATGCGCGCAGCCGGGACCTGAAGCGCTGGGAGGCCGCGGACGGAACGCCGGTCGAGCTCCCCCTGACCCTGGAGCAGACGGCGCTCACCGTCGATCCGATCCCCTCCCACGGGGGGATCATCAACGGCTGCCAACGCCTCGTCTTCGATCGGCGGGGCCGTCCGATGATCTCCTACCACAAGGCCGACGAAGAGGGTCACATGCAGATCTTCGTGACCCGCTTCGAGGAGGGGGGCTGGAAGTCGAGGGCCGTGACCCAGTGGGAGCAGGTGGTCACCTTCGGTGGCAAGGGGGCGATGCCCTTCATCGGGATCCGCATCTCCGGGCTCGAGCCGGTGGAGCCCGACCTGTGGACCCTCACCTACCGGCACCGCGACCACGGCTCGGGCCGCCTCTACCTGCGCGAGGACACGCTGGAGCCGGTGGAGGGACCCGCGGACACCGCCTCCCCGCTGCCCCCGGAGCTCCGGCAACCGAGCCTCGAGTTCGAGGGGATGCGCGTCAAGCTCGCTCACGACAGCGGGGAAGCGACCGAGCCCGGAGTGCAGTACGTCCTGCGCTGGGAGACCCTCCCCCCGAACCACGACCGGCGCCGGGAGCCACCACTGCCCCCGGCGAGTCCGCTGGAGCTGGTGAAGCTGGTCCTCCAGTCCGAGGGTGACTAGCGACGCTCGACCAGGCGACCGTCCTCGATCGTCCACCCGAGTCGGGGCTCCCACCTCCGGCGCAGAGCGGAGGGGTCTCCCTCGAGCCGCACCGGGCCGGGGTCGTTCACGTCCATCACGACCGGTTCGGCGGGGTGACGGTCCACGCGCAGGGCGATCACGACTCGGCCGTCCTCCAGGAAGGCCTCGGCGTCCACGAAGGGAGCGCCGAGGGGGCGGCGGCGAGTGCCCAGGTGACGGATCCCCGTCTCCTCGACGAGTATCAGGTGCGTGTAGACCAGATCGTCCACCCGCAGTAGGTCCTCTGAAGCGTGGAAGTCGAGGACTTCGCGGGGGTAAGTCAGGCTGTAGTTGGATCGGCTTTTCCACAGCGTTTCGCCCGCCACCAGATCGACGACTCGATGGCTGTCGCTCCAGCTGTCGCTCCGATTGGCGGTAGCTGCCCAGCCCCCTTCTGCATCCAGACTCAAGGCCCGGGGCCAACCCTCCAGGGACTCGCCGACGGCCTGCTTCGTTCGAGGGTCGACGATGTGGAGGCTGTCGAGGTCTCCGACGACGAGCATGGGCGGATCCCCGACGAACCCGAGGTCGGTGACCTGCCCGTGTCCCCGAAACTGCCCAGGGAGTCCCAGAGCGCCACGGCCACTCACAGACCAGACATCGACGCTGCCATTGGGCCGGGCTACCGCGAAGTGCTCTCCCTTGGCATCCCATGCGCCGAGAAGGATGTTGGGCAGGCGCGGTCGGGGGAACAGGTCCTGTTTCCCCACGAACTCCCCCCCAAGTGTGAGAGTGTCCACCTGACCATCGTCGTAGACGATCGTCCAGGTCCCTGCAGGTTGCCAACAGATCGCGGCTGCCGGGCGGGCAAGGGAGAGCATCTGCTGCGTATCGCCTTTTTCGTTCACTTGATGGACCACTCCGTCGCCCGTCGCAGCCACGATGCGATCATCTGGTCCGATAGTGAGGGCTAGAACAGGTGTCCGGAATTGCGCTAGCTCGGTCACACTGAGACGGTCTCTCAAGCCGATCGCGCATACTCGCCCGCCCTCGCCGCCCACGACGGCTAGGTCAGCCTCCACATCGAGCAGCAGTGAAGAGACCGACTCGACCCCCGGGTCGTAGTTGGCTACCTCCCGGCGGCGCCCCAAGTCAAACAGGACGATTCGGTCATCTCGGACGCACAACGCGCGGTTCCCATCGATCGCCAGAGGTGTTCTCACACCTGAGGCCCACATGTGCATCGAGTCGTTGATCCAGACCAAGTTCTCGGGCGACCCGACCTTGCCCACGTGGATCAGGCCGTCATCCCGCAGGAGGCCCAGCAGGTTCCCATCACGATCGAGAGCCAGAGCGCTCGGTTCGGCCCTGGGCCGCATCGGCTCGGTCGACTCCGTCCAGGTCCCATGAGGTCCGGTCAGCCGCACTTCGTCGAACCCAGCCGGTAGGTAGGCCCCTACCCCCTTCCCCCCAGCAGCAGCCAACCCGGCGGCTCCTCCCGGAAGAGAGCGGGCCTGGTCGGGCAACGCCGGGTCCCCATTCCGTTCCCAGAATTCCAGTTGCCCCACCGCACCTAGGGTCGCCACGCGGCGGCCGTCAGGGGTCACTGCAAGGACGTCGAGCTCGACCCCCTCGGGCGCGAAGGTCTCGGGCGCCGCAGGTGAGGGGGCGAGGGATAGGGGAACTGATTCGGTCCGCTCGGTCCTTTCGGAGAACACCAACCAGCGGCCAGTCGAGTCCAGGTTGGCAACCAGGACGGCGCCCTCTCGAGCTGGAAAGCTCGAGCTGGTTCCAGCCTCGGTATCCAGGACCCAGGCTCGGCCGTCCTCGGCAAGGGTCACTGCTTTCCCTCCGCGCAACCAGAGGGGGCCCGGGTTCAGGGCCTCAGGGAGCCTGGTGCGTTGCGGAATTCTGTCAGCCTCCCAGAGCCATAGGCTGCTCTCGTCCTGCACCAACACGGCTTGCCCGGCCACGTCCATCACCACCTCGCGCCAGCCGTACGGTGGCGCGAACGTGGAAAGCAACTCCCTCGTGCGCAGGTCGATGAGCTCCAGAGCATCTCTTCGTCGAAGAACGAGCCGTCTCCCCTCCCAATCGACAGCGCAGATTTGACAGTCATGGAATGCCTGGTAGTGCGCAGCTGGTCCAAAAGCCCCTAATGGTGCGATGGAGGCGGAATGGGGGCTCCACTCCAACCAGGCAGTTCCCCCTTCCACTAATCGTCCGGGGTCGTTGGGACCCAGGGGCAGTCCGTACACGACATCCTGTCTCCAATTCCAGCACCAGAACGAGAAGTGGCCCCGTGTCACCAACAGCTCCCCCGACAAGTCGGTGACCTGCACACCAGCTTCCAGGATCGGTCCTGCGAGCCGCCGGCCATCCACGCCGAAGACCCACACCTGCCCGTCATCTGTGTTTAGTGCGAAGTTGGCTTCGCGGGGATCGAAGACCACATGCCGCACGGTCTGATCAAGACCAAGGTCGCGGCGCTCTCCAGTCTCCAAGTCCAGCACCCAAGTCCTATGGGTGGCCCAGCGCAGCACGAGACCGTTCTCGGATCTGTCCACTAGGGGCGTGCGCGTCGCGATCGGAACTCGTGGAGGAGGTGTCTCGGAGATGTCCCAGACACGGATCAACCCGTGCACACTGCCCGTGACAACCGTGCGCGCATCGCTGGCAATCTCCACCAGGTCGACTCTCTCTCCGTGGTGCAGTGGTGACGCGGCTAAGCGGCCAGTCCTCATGTCCAGTATCAGGAGACTGTCCCCCTCCCCTCCCAATGCGCAACGGGACCCGTCAGCGGTCAGCGCCATGGGCGCATGGTGCGACCTGTCCTGGGCCCATGCGCCCAGGTCGCTCCATGCCCGTGACCGGCTAACGAGCGCCCCGGTCTCGACATCCCAGACGCATGTTTGCCCGTGGCCCGCAGCCGCTATCATCCCGTCAGGACGGAAGGCCAGGGACTGGGGCCGGGAATCCCCCACCCAGAATCGGCGTGGATCCAGCTGGCCCGCTTCGAGATCGAATAGGTGCAACCAGTTGCCGGCTACGGCGAGCAGCCCGCCGCGAGGATCGAACGCGAACACCCTGTTGCGCTCCGACCGCCCAAGGTCCACCGCCAAGATCCCGTCACGTGACCAGAGCAGGTCGTCGCACAACAGGTATTGCCCAGAGGGACCGAATCCCAGGCAGCCAAGGAAATCCACTGCGTGGGGACCAGAGAGCAACACGTTCTCCTCAAGGTCCCAGATAGTCAGAGATTCACCCCTAGGGCCTCCACCGACGAGCGCGAGAGTCTCGCCCGTCGCATCGACGACCGCACGTATGGCGTAATGCCCTTCGTCCAATTCGACGCCAGCCACCACCCGGCCCGTGGTGGTTTCGCGTACGATCACCCGTTCTCGACCGCGGACGCCCCCTCGATCTTGATCGACCGTAGCCACGAAGCGGTCACCCTCCGAAACAGCGGGGTCTGCCGCGTCACGCGCCGTCCAAAGGAGCGCGCCGTTGGTCGCATCCCAAGCGCGCAGTTCCTCATTGCTGCCAGAAGTCAGAAGCAGTCGTCCATCCGCGCTCAATTCGAGCCACTGGAGGTAAGGCACATGCCCATGCTGCATCGTCACCCTCACTCCTTCACGCGTCGCGGCCAGCCGACCGAGCTCCCGGCGACGCCTGTCGCTCTCCTCCAACTCGAGTGCGCGCAACCAGGCCAGCATCTCGGCGTCGGTCTCCCCGGAGCTGGCCATTTCCAGGGCCACCCGATCCCACTCCGCCGCCCTGTGTGCGGGCAACTCCTGGGCCCCCAGCGACGCACAGAACAGCAGCATGAAGGCAGGTGACGTCATGGGGCGACACTCGACGACTACTCATACCACGCAGCCTGGGCGGAGTGACCGATTCCAGGTCCTGCGCTTCGCCAACACCCTCCTGGTGGCAGATCGAGGCTAGTCGGTACTGCTCGCGAAGGTGAAGAGGTACGAGCCGGCGAGCACCTCGCACCGGAGGGCGTCCGCCTCCTGCGTCGTGGAGACGATGCCGTCCACCTCTGCGACGGGGGCGCCCCCCTCACGAACAGTCGACGGCGAGGAGGTGGGGATGCGGACGCTCGCGCGGGAGCCGATGGGGACGACGATCGCGAGCTCTCCCCGCCCCTCCTCGACCCTCCAGGAGCAGGCGACGCGCCCGCGGACCGTGTCCAGATGCCCCGCGGCGCTCGCCAGCCCGCCCACGCCGACCGCGGGGGCCAGCTCGAAGCGGGCGTAGCCGGGCGTCGCGTCGAGGGGCCGGATGCCGAGCAGCCCCTCGACGAAGAAGGCGCCGATGGAGAGGAAGGAGCTGTGGGCGCGCGAGTGGATGCCGTCCCACTGCTCCCAGAGGGTGGTCGCTCCCTGTTCGAGCATGTACCCCCAGCTGGGCTCGTCGCGCTGGGTGGCGACGAGGTGCAAGAGGTCGACGCGGCGGCGCTCGAGCAGCAGCTTGACCAGGAACCAGGTGCCGTGGATCCCCGTATCGACGTGGCGTCGTTCCTCGACGTCGGCCACCAGCCTGCGGAAGAGATCCTCGCGCACCTCCTCCGGGCCGATGCCGGCCAGGATCGGCAGCGCGTAGTAAGTCTGCCGGGCCGCGACGTAGACGCCGCGCTCGACGTCGAAGAAGCGCTCGTGCACCGCCCGGGCGAGCTCTGCGGCACGCTCGTGGAGAGCCTGCGCCTCGGCGCTCTTCCCGATGCTGGCGGCGATCCGCGCCGCGGTGCGCACGGCCCAGACGCGATAGGCGTTGTTGAAGAACTTGCGCTTCTCGTCCGGGGCCCCGCCGGCCTGCACCCCGCCCGGCGGCACCCAGTCGCCGAGGAAGGAGTAGACGTCGCGCGTGTAGCGCTCGTCGAAGTAGAACTGGAGGATCCCGTCTGAGGTCTTCGTCTCCAGGAAGGCGAGCCAGCGCTCGATCGTCGGCCAGGCGCGCTCCAGGAGGCGCCGGTCGCCCGTGCGCCGGTGGATCTCCCAGGGCAACATCACCACGATCCCGCTCCAGGCCGGCCCGCCGCCGCCCCGGTAGGTCGGGCAGGTGAAGGGCAGGTTGCCGAACTCGTCCTGGATCGCGGCCCAGTCGTCGAGCCAGTCGCGGTAGAAGGCGCCCAGGTCGTAGAGCGACAGGGCGGTCTCCATCGTCGCGTGGGCGTCCCCGCCGTAGCCCCAGCGCTCGCGGTGGGCGCAGTCGACGACGTAGCCGCCCAGGCTCAGGCACTCGAAGGTCCAGGCGGTGGCGTCGTGGATCTCCTGCAGCAGTGGGTCGGAGCAGGTGAAGGAGCCGGCCCGCCCGTAGCCGCTGCGCACGAGGTGCGCGCGCACGTCGTCCCGGGTCGGCGCGGCGCCCGCTCCCTCGATCGTGATCCAGCGCGCCGTGACGTAGTTGAAGCGCTGCCGGAAGACCCCGCTTCCATCGGGTCCGAGGACCAGCTCGCTCCTCTGCGCGTAGGTCACCTCCTGGTCCTCGCGCTCGGAGAAGGCCAGACGCACGGTCTCGCCCGGCGTCCCCGTGAGCCGCGCCTCGACCACGCCCGTGAACTCGCGTCCCATGTCGACGCGGTAGACGCCCGGTCGCGGCTCCTCGATCACGCTGGGGCGCAGCTCGACGAGCGCGCGGTTGGGCTCCACCGCCTCGGGGACGATGGCGAGCTCGCTGGCGAAGGTGCGCACCGCCTCCCACTCGGAATCGTCGAGGTCCGCCGCGCTCCACCCCTCGAGGGCCCCTCTCGCGTCGACGCGCTCACCGCCGTAGTTGCCGAAGGTCCAAGCGCCGATCGCCTCGACGTGGCTCGGACGCGTGGCCCACTCCGGTCCAGTCACGATGCGCGTCCTGCTCCCATCCTCGAGCAGCACGTCGAGCTCGGCGCGGACGAGTGGACCCGCCGGCACTGCGTAGCGGGGGTAGCGCGACCATCCCGGCCCGAGCCAGAGCCCCAGCGCGTTGGTGCCGGCCACGAGCGCGTCGGTCACGTCGTAGGAGGCCGCCTGCGTGCGCCGGCTGAGGTCGCTCACGCTGGGCGCCAGGAGCGCATCGCCGATCCGGGAGCCGTTGACGTGCACCTCGTGGTAGCCGATCGACGCGACGTGCAGCACCGCGCGGCGCGGCGCTGTGTGGAGTTCGAACTTCCGTCGCAGCCACGGCACGCTGGTGCGACCCGCCCCGTCCGCATCGCGCGCCCCGATCCAGGAGCCGGTCCAGTCCGCTGCGGCGATGAGCCCGACCGCGAACTCGGCCGGCGCGCTCCAGGGAGAGACGCCATCCTCGAGGTCGCGCACCCTCACACGCCAGAAGGCCCGCTCGCGGGGAGCCAGCGCAGCCCCCTCGTAGACCGCCGACGCGGACGCGGCCGCCGCGATCCAGCCGGAGTCCCACAGATCCGCCGAGCCCCGCACGAGCGCCGCGGGGGTGCGCGCCACCTGGATCTGGAAGGCGTCCCAGCCCTGGCCGCGCCGCTCCGGCGCGACCGTCTCGACGCCCCAGGAGAGCTCGGGCTCCACCGTCGGGATCGCGAGCGGCTCGCGGAGGTCCTCGCAGCGGAGCTCCACGATTCGCAGGGGTGAGGTGCCCTCGGTTACGACGCTGCGACAGGACGCAACTGAGAACAGGGCAGGCGAGAGGAGAAAGAGGGTTCGCAGGGTACTCATGGTGTGGGTGCAGGCGTTCAATCGTGCCTCCAAATAGTGCCCTGCGTGCGTAGGAACTCGCCACTACCAAGGCCTCGGAGGGTGGTGAGGATCTCGTAGCCAGGCGTGGGGCGTTGAGTGAGCAGGGTGAGGAGAATCAGGTCCGTGCTGCTGTGCACGAAGTCGAATGGGATCTCGCGCATGCGAATCCCGAGCCTTCTCTTGTGGTGCGTCGCGTTGGGCGCCTCGTGCCAATCGATCGGCGTGGACTCGAGCAGTGGCGCCGACCGACTCGCACGCTGGATGAGTGGCAACTTCTCGAGCGCCTCCCAGGCGGCCGCCGCGCCGGAGGACTACTTCGACATCCGTCTGGTGATGGTGGAGATCTGGGCGGAGCGCGCAGATGGTCCGTGGCTCTACGTCGAACAGGCCGCGGCGAGTGCACTCGACCGCCCCTACCGCCAGCGCGTGTATCGACTGGTGGACACGCCCGAGGGGGTGCGCAGCGACGTGTTCCTCCTGCCTGGAGACGCGCTCGCGTTCGCGGGGGCCTGGCGAACGCCCGACAGCTTCGACACGCTGGAGCCGTCGGCGCTGGTCGAGCGGGAGGGCTGCTCGATCTACCTCGTGGAGCGCGACGGCGCCTTCGAGGGCTCCACGCGCGGCGACAGCTGCTCGAGCGAGCTGCGTGGAGCGACCTACGCCACTTCGGAGGTGCGCATCGAGCCGGACCTCCTGACCAGTTGGGACCGCGGCTGGGACCAGGACGGAGTCCAGGTGTGGGGCGCCGAGCTGGGGCCCTACGAGTTCGTCCGTGAGCCCACGCTAGGCGGTGGGCTCGGCGTGGCTCCTATGCGCCGGGCAGCAGCGCCAGCTCGGTGATCATCAGATTGGGCCCGGCGCTGGGCTCGGCCCTCAGCTCGAGCCGTCCGTCGGAGGTGTCGGCAGCGTCCAGGGGCAAGGCGAGCCAGACCCCCTCCCCCGAGTGCTCGCCGAGGGTGTACGTGCGCCCGTCGAGGGTCAGCGTTCCCCGGCGCCCGAGCCCGTTCCAGTCGTGGAGGTGCAGGAGGAGCGTGCCGCTCTCGCCGGAGGGTAGCTCGATCGTCACCTCCAGCGGGTTGCCGTGCCATGCGACTCCCGTGGCGTCCCGCCACGTTCCGCCGCGGACGTGCCAGGTGTAGGCGGTCTCCCGGCGGACGACTTCATCGGAGGCTCGCACCCAGGGCACGTCGGTGTTCGAGGTGGTCAGCCGGCCGGCGGCGCGCAGGTGCAGGCGAGCGCTCTCGAAGAGCGCCGCATCGACCGCCACCGTGGGCGCCGGAGTGGGACGCCGCAGCCAGCGCTCGAGCAGGTCGAGATCGACCTCGGCCTCGGGCTCGAAATCCGTTCCCCCAACGTAGGTGAGCAGGCTGCTCCGGAACTGGCGCGCGGCGTGCCGGGTGTCCAGGTCCCGCTCGAGGTCGTAGCCGCACACGAGGAGTCGCCCCGCCCCGACCCGGGTCTCGAAGAGCTGCCCGAGCCGGCGCGTGTGGTGGAAGTCGGTCACGGGCTGGACGATGGGGCGGTAGCCCGGCGGTGCACCCTCAAGGAGGAAGGTCGTGGCGCCCTCGGTCAGCTCGTACCACTGCGCGTCGCTGTGACCGTCGTTCGGGAAGGCGGCCAGGGCCGGGTGGCGCGGATCGCAGAGGATGCCCAGGGAGGAGAAGGCGTCGCCCCACCAGCCCGCGGACCAGTACACGGAGGCGTAGCCGGTGCGCTTGGCGTGCTCGTTCTCGGTGCCGTGGGCGAGCAGCAACACCCTCTCACCCATCGCGAGAGCGGTCCGTACGTCGTCGTCGAAGGCGTGCGCGACGAGGACCTGACTCGGTCTCTCCCGTGGGGCGGGTGGCGGGTAGAACCAGAGCTTCCACGAGTTCACGATGGTCTCGGCGGGCAGCACGACGCGGAAGTCCACGGCGGTCGCTTCCTGCACCGCCGTCAGGGGGACCTCGATCGTCCCCAGGGAGGTGAGCCCGCCGCGCGGGATGTCGGTGGGGGGCAGCTCGCCTTCGGCGAGAACCCGGCCCGACGAGGTCGTGAGGGACCAGGAGGCGCAGCTCTGTCGCAAGTCCTTGAAACCGAAGTGGGAGATCTCGATGGCGGCGGAGAAGGTCTCTCCCGCGCACCAGGTGGGGCGAGCGAAGCGCGCGAGCAGGACGCTGGGCGCGTTCCAGCGACGCACCTCCCAGGAGTGGACGATGCCCTTCGATTCCCAGAAGGGATCGAGGATCCCCACCAGGGCCTCGCTCTGGCCGGTGAAGTCGTTGAGCATCAGGAGCTGGTAGCCCGCCAGGTCGGGGGTGCGGTGGAGGGCCTCGTGCTCGGCCTTGTACTGCACGTTCTGGAAGAGGGCCGAGGTGCACTCGAACGCCGGCACCTGCTCCGCCAGGCCCGCAGCGACGAGTCGCTCTCGCAGGCGCTCGTAGTTCTTGGGCAAGAGGGGACCGTCGAACTTCGGCAAGAGGTCCTCGTAGTCGGGGAACACCGGCCGCTGCCCCGTCTCGTGGGACACCACCGGCAGGTCGACCGCCGCGATCGCCGCGGAGAAGTCCCAGTCGGTGTGATTGGGGCCCAGTCCGCGCACGGGGCGATCGGTGCGGTGGGTCACCCAGAAGTCGTCGGCGGCCACGCGCCGCCGAGCAGTGGTGGCGTTGTACAGGCGGCGCGGATCCGCCTCCTTCGCTTCGCTCAGCACGCGGTTCACGAGCTCCCAGTCGCTGGACATGCCGAACTCGTTGCCGATGCAGAAGAAGGCGAAGGAGGGGTGATTGCCGTAGGCCTCGCTGATGCGGCGCATCTCCCTGCGCACGTAATCGGTGACGTCGTCCCGGGCGCCGAGCAGCTCGGGCTGCGCGCCGATCTGCGCCGTCCAGTTGTCCACCCAGAAGGGGGTCTCGGGGGCGAGGTAGATCCCGAGCTGGTCGGCGGCTATGAAGGCGGCCTCCGGCGGGCACCAGGTGTGGAAGCGCACGTGGTTGAAGCCGTACTCCTGGATGGTGCCCAGGACGGTGCCCCACTCCTGCACCGTGGTCGGAGGGTGACCGGTGCGTGGGTACACGCAGCAGTCGAGGGTGCCGCGCAGGAAGACGCGCTCTCCGTCGTTCAGGATGTGCCGCCCCGCGCGCTCCAAGTGGCGGAAGCCGAAGTCCACACTGGTGAAGTCGCGCTCTCCGTCGGAGTCGAGCTTCGCCAGAAGGGAACAGAGCTCGGGTGTGAACTCGTTCCAGCCCGGCGCAGCCTGCCTCAGCTCGACCCTTGCCTCCAGGACCTCCGAGGAGGGGGACAGTGCCAGATCCCGCACCTGGACACTGCCCAGCTCGCCGTCGTTTCCGTAGACATGGAACTGCACGTTCGCCGTCCGTGCACGCCCGGTGTGGTTGTCGATCCGGTAGCGCACGCGCACCGACGAGCGGTCGGGGGCGGGATAGACCTGCAGATCGTTCAGCCGCACGGCTGAGCCGACCATCAGCCCCATTCGACCCACGATGCCGTTCCAACGCGATTGGGTCTCCGGGCCGTAGGCGTGGCCGATGGTCCCGATGTCGTGCACCGGGCCGTTGTCCACGCGGATCGTCAGGCGGTGTGGACCGGGGGAGAGGGCACCGAGATCGAAGCGGTGGGGGGCCACCAGGCTGTCGTCGCCCCCGATGTGAACGCCGTCGAGCCAGACCTCGCTGGCCCAGGTGACGCGCTCGAGGAAGAGCTCCATGTGGCGACCGGCGTAGTCCTCGGGCACGTCGATCGTGCGCTGGTACCAGGCCTTGCCCAGGTACATGTGCCGGCGCAAGAGGTGTCCCGCCTCGTCGAGGCGCTGCACGGGCCCGCGGCCAGGCCACTGCGAGCCGGGGAAGTCGACCGGGTAGGTCATGCTCTCCTCGTCGAGGGCGTGACCCAGGCCGGCGAGGTCGGTGGTGCCCGGCAAGCGCATCGGGGATCCCTCGATGGGGGCCGCGAACCAGCGCTCCCCCAGGCCCACGTCCTCCGGGTCGAGCCGTACCTGCCACTCTCCCACCAGGTAGAGGGTCCCCTGCGCCTGCCGCTCGGGGACCACCGTCGCCAAGAGCTCCAGCGACTCCCCCGCGGCGAGCTCCACCCGGAACTCGCCGTCCCGCCGCGTCACGGGGCGCGAGGACTCGAAGGGCTCACCGTCGAAGGGATCCTGCAAGCGCAGCGTCCCCGCGACGGCGGCGGTGACGGAGACGCGCCGGGTACGGCCGTCCTTGCGCTCGGCGGACACGCTGAAGCCGCCCTGGGCCCGCAGCCGTTCGAAGGAGACCTCCTCCCAGGCCGTCGGCACGGCGGGGAAGACGCGCACCCGCCCCCCCCAGCTCTGCAGGAGCATCTCGTGCACCGCCTCCATGGCGAGGAAGTTGCCCTCCAGGGTGAAGGGCCGGTAGGAGAAGCCCGACAGCCCCGCGCCGATCTGGTCCCCGTTGACGTGGAAGCCGTTGCGCAGGATGAAGGCGCGCTCGAAGTCGCGCAGGTAGTGCAAGGCCTCGTCGGCACGACCCGCCCGGGCGAGCAGGCAGGCGAACCAGGAGAAGCTGTAGCCGACCCAGGCCTGGGTCCCCAGCTCGTGCATGCGGTCGAGGGTCGCGTCGATGACGGCGCGGTCCCCTGCGGAGCCCTCCACGTTCAGGGTGCCGAGGGGGTGGATCGCCATGGTGTGCGAGTGGTGGCGGTGCGACTCGTCGAAGGGCTCGCCGGCCGCGAACATCAGCACGCCGTCGTCGGCCACGTGGGCCGCCGGCAGCTTGGAGGCGAGTCTGCGCCAGAAGGCCTCCTCGTCGCCGAGGTCGAGGGCCGCCGCCATCTCGGCGCAGGCGCCAAAGGCCCAGCGCACGAGGTCCTGGTCGTAGTTCGAGTTCGGCGTCAGCCAGGCGGCGAGCGAGTTGTTGTGGATCTCGGGGGAGGTGGAGAGGGGCAGGTAGAGCCCCCCGTCGCGCTCCTCGAGCAGCTCGGCGACCCCCGCGGCCATCTCCGCGAGCCAGGGATAGGCCCGCTCCGCCAGGAAGGCGGCGTCCATCGTGTGGCGCCAGTGCAGGTAGTAGGAGTGCCCGACCCACAGCGCGTTGGTGGGGGACAGGGCGTACTGCGACCACCCGCCGGTGGGGCGCCCCGCGAGCGTGGACACGCCGGGCATCGCCGCACCTCGGACCCCGTAGAAGTCGCGCGCGAAGTCGCGGTAGGTGGGCAGGAGGTCCCAGTTGTGGTCGAGGAAGCTCCGCCCCGCGTCCAGGAGCCCCGCTGGGTGGTACGCGAGGTACGTCATCTGGGTGTTCAGGTCGTGGTGGTAGTCGCCCTTCCACGGCGGCAGCCCTCCGTCGTCGCGCGTCCACACGCCCTGCAGCGGCATCGGCGGCGAGCCGCTGCGCGACGCGGCGCCGTAGAAGTACTTGACCAGGTCGTAGTGCCGCTGCAGCGGCGCATCGGGAATGTGCACCGACGAGGTGGCCCAGAAGTCACGCCACCAGGAGAGGTGCGCGGAGCGGGCCGCCGGCCAGCCCCGCTCGAGCGCCTCCGCCACCCGGCGCCGCCCGAGGGCGAGCGGGTCCCGGTCGTCGCGGTTCGAAGTGATCGCCACGGCGATGAGTGTCTCCCCCGCGCTGCGGCGCGCCGACACGACGACGGCGTAGGTGAGACCGAGCGCCGCTTCCTGGACCATCCAGGTCGTGTCGCCCTCCTCACCGAAGAGCGCGGGCTCGTACCCGAGCGCGTCGAGACCCGCGGGCCGCAGGAAGCGGTAGCTCGGGGCGGGTCCGCTGACCCGCAGCAGAGCGACGGGGTGCAGCGCGTCGAAGAAGCACTCGAGTCCGCCCTCGCTCAGCTCGACGGTCGCCAGCGCCTGATCCAGGTCGAGCCGGAAGCCCTGCGCCTGCTGCGAGGGATCGAGGGTGAGCTCGAGGCGGCCCCCCGGCAGCTTGGTGGGCGCGGCCTCGTGGTAGGGGGCGTCGAAGAGGCGGCTGACCTCGCCCTGATCTCCCGCGGCCACCAGGCGCCGGATCTTGGCCCAGTTCCAATCCTCCTCCAGGTAGAGGGCGGGCAGGCGCTCGTCCCAGAGGTCGCCCCGATCGAGGGAGAGGCGGATCGCGTTCCCGTCACCCCAGAGGAGACCGCCCATCAGCCCGTTGCCCAGGGGCAGCGCCTCGTCCCAGGTCTCGATCGGAGCGGCCAGCTCGAGCCGGCGCTCCCCACTCGCGCCCTGCGCCGCCGAAGGCGCAGCGATCAGCAGGGCGAGAGCCAGGTGCATTGCGAATGAAGAGAGGTGTCCCATGGTCGCTCCTCCGTTGAGCGGGAGTCCGCGGAGGATAGCAGCCCCCGCCCGAGGACCGGGAACCCCGCAGTCACCTCTCCGTCTTCACGGTTATGCTCGCACCATGCACGATCCCTCCCGCGCCGCGTGCCCCTGCCGCTCCTCCAGCAGCGGAGCGTCCCTATGAAGGTCCTCGGGGCGATCGAAGCCGGGGGGACCAAGTTCCGCTGCGCCGTGGGCACGGGGCCCGACGACCTGCGAGCCGAAACGCGCATCGACACCCGCTCGCCGGAGGAGACGCTCGCCGAGACGGTGCGCTTCTTCCGCGAGCAGGGGGAGGACCTGGCCGCCGTCGGAGTGGGGTGCTTCGGCCCCCTCGACCTGGATCGAAGCTCAGCGACCTTCGGCTCGATCACGACCACGCCCAAGGAGGGGTGGAGCGACACGCCGGTCGTGGCGTCCCTGCACGCAGCGCTCGGCATCCCGATCGGCATCGACACCGACGTCGCCGCCTCCGCCCTCGGAGAAGCGCGCTGGGGCGCGGCGCAGGGGCTCGACGACTTCATGTATCTGACGGTCGGGACCGGGATCGGGGGCGCGGTGGTAGCGCGGGGGGAGATCGTGCACGGGATGGTGCATCCGGAGATCGGTCACCTGCGGATCCCGCGCGCGGAGGGGGACGACTTCCCCGGGGTCTGTCCGTACCACGGCGACTGTCTCGAGGGGATGGCGAGCGGGGTCGCGTTGCGGGCGCGCTGCGGGACCGATCCAGCCACCCTCTCTCCCGAGCATCCCGCCTGGGAGTTGGAGGCGCACTACCTCGCCGCGGGGCTCGTCAACCTGATCCTGACCACCTCTCCAAGGCGCCTCGTCCTCGGGGGGGGAGTCATGGAGCAGGCGCACCTCTTCTCCCTTCTGCAGCGCCGCGTGCGGGAGCTCCTAGCGGACTACGTGGCGGCGGAGGAGCTGGGGGCGGCGTCGATCTCCGAGTTCATCGTCCCCCCCGGCCGGGGCTCCTACTCCGGTCTCCTGGGCGCCCTCCTCCTGGGCGAGCGGGAGCTGCGCGCCGAGGAGCAGAGCGCGTGAGCCTGCGGCTCTTCCTCTGGGCCGTGACCTCCGCGCTGGCGGGGTTCCTCTTCGGCTTCGACATCGTCGTCATCTCGGGTGCCGAGCAGGAGCTGCAGGAGCAGTGGAGCCTGAGCGACGGTCTGCACGGCCTGGCCATGAGCATGGCGCTGTGGGGGACCGTGGTCGGAGCGCTCGTCGGAGGCTGGCCCGCGGATCGCTACGGACGCAAGCGGACCCTGATCTGTATCGGCGCGCTCTACTTCGCGTCCGCGGTCGGCTCCGCGCTGGCGCCGGAGGTGTACTCCTTCATGCTGGCCCGCTTCGTCGGCGGGCTCGGTGTCGGCGCGTCGACCGTGGCGGCCCCCCTGTACATCACCGAGATCGCGCCCGCGTCCCTGCGCGGCCGGCTGACGGGGATGTTCCAGTTCAACATCGTGGCGGGGATCCTGGTCGCCTTCGCCTCCAACGCCGCGCTGGCGGGATTGGGGGAGGACGCCTGGCGCTGGATGCTGGGCGTCGAGGCGATCCCCGCCCTGCTCTACACGGTGGGGTGCTTCGGGATCCCGCGCAGCCCGCGCTGGCTGATCCTGAAGCGCGGAGCCCGGGAGGAGGCGCGGGCGGTCCTGCGCCAGACCCATCCCGCGGCGGGGGAGGCGGGGTGGGACCGGCTGGTCGAGGAGGTGGAGCGCTCCGTCCCCGAGGCGGGAAGCGCCCGGCCTCGCTTCTGGACCGCCAAGCTGCGCGTTCCGATCCTGCTGGCGTTCCTGGTCGCCTTCTTCAACCAGCTCTCGGGGATCAACGCCATCCTCTTCTTCGCGCCGCGCATCTTCGAGCTCACCGGGCTCGGCGAGCAGGCGGCGCTCCTGCAGTCGGTGGGCATCGGGGCGACCAACCTGGTCTTCACCTTCGTCGGGCTGTACCTGATCGATCGCCTGGGCCGGCGCGCCCTGCTGACGATCGGCGCCTTCGGCTACGTCGTCTCCCTCGCCCTGTGCGCCTGGGCCTTCCACACCGAGCGCTTCGCGATCGTGCCCCCCTGCATCTTCGCCTTCATCGCCGCACACGCCGTGGGGCAGGGGGCGGTGATCTGGGTGCTCATCTCCGAGATCTTCCCCAACGAGAACCGCGCCCAGGGGCAGACGCTGGGCAGCTCCACCCACTGGGTCCTGGCGGCCCTGGTCACCCTCGTCTTCCCCTCCGTCGTCAGCGCCTTCGCGCCGGCGGCGATCTTCCTCTTCTTCTGCTCGATGATGGTCCTGCAAATCGTCTGGATCCGCCTCATGGTTCCCGAGACGAATGGCGTGGCCCTCGAGGAGATGCAGCAGCACCTCGGAGTTCGATCATGAACCTCAAGCGAGTCTCCCCGACCCTGATCGCCGCTCTGCTACCGATCGCAGCCCTCGACGCACGCGCCCAGGAGCCGCGCGAGGACCTCCTGATCGCTGACTTCGAGGCCGCCGACTACGGGGCCTGGCAGGTCACCGGCGAGGCCTTCGGACCCGGACCGGCCCGCGGCACGCTCCCCGGACAGATGCAGGTGAGCGGCTTCCGGGGCGAGGGGCTCGTCAACAGCTTCTTCGGGGGCGACGGCACGACCGGCAGCTTGACCTCGCCGCCCTTCGAGGTCGAGCGTCGCTACCTGTCCTTCCTGATCGGCGGAGGGGGCTACGAGGGCACCACCTGCGTCAACCTGCTCCATCGGGGGGAGGTGGTGCGCACGGCGGTGGGGCCCAATCTCCAGCCGGGGGGCAGCGAGGAGCTCGCGCCGTGGGCCTGGGATCTGGAGCAGCTCGCCGGCGAGTCGGTCACCCTGCAGGTCGTCGACGCCCGCACCGGCGGGTGGGGGCACGTCAACCTCGACCACGTCGTCCTCACCGACGTGCGGCCGGAGATCCCTGAGCGTCCGGAGCGCCAGGAGCGGGAGCTGCTCCTCTCCGAGCGCTATCTCCTCATCCCGGTGCGCGGCGGCGCGCGCCCGACGCGCGTCGATCTGCGCATCGACGGCAACGACGTGCGCCAGTTCGACGTCGAGCTCGCCGGTCCCGACGAGACGGTCGACTTCTGGGCCCACCTCGACGTCGAGGCCTTCCGCGGCTGCGAAGCCACCCTGGTCCTGAGCGCGGCGACGGAGGCGGCGGCGGCGCGCATCGCGCTCGCGAGCGTGCTCCCCACCCCCGACGACCTCTACGACGAGCCGCTGCGGCCGCAGCTGCGCTTCTCGCAGCGGCTGGGGTGGAACAACGATCCCAACGGGATGGTGTACCTCGCCGGCGAGTGGCACCTCTTCTTCCAGCACAACCCCTACGGCTGGCGCTGGGGGAACATGCACTGGGGCCACGCCGTCAGCCGCGACCTCCTGCACTGGGAGCAGTTGCCGATCGCCATCTATCCCGGCCGCCACGGGGACTGGGCCTTCTCCGGGGGCGCGATGGTCGACGAGCGCAACAGCGCGGGATGGCAGACCGGCTCCGAGCCGGTGATCGTCGCCTCGTGGACCAGCACCGGGCGCGGCGAGTGCCTCGCCTACAGCAACGATCGCGGTCGGACCTTCGTCGAGTACGAGGGCAATCCCGTCGTCCGGCACCAGGGGCGCGACCCCAAGATCATCTGGTACGCGCCGGGGGAGCACTGGGTGATGGCGGTCTACAGCCAGGTCGAGGAGCGGCGGACGATCGCCTTCCACACCTCGAAGGACTTGAAGAGCTGGAAGCTCGCCAGCCACCTCGACGGCTACTACGAGTGTCCGGAGATCTTCGAGCTCCCCGTCGACGGCGATCCCCAGGACACCCGCTGGGTCGTCTTCGCCGCCGACGGACGGTACGCCCTCGGCGGTTTCGACGGCCAGGTCTTCACCCCGCTGCACGAGGGCAAGCACCGCCTGCACTACGGGTCCTACTACGCCTCGCAGACCTTCAGCAACGCCCCGGGGGAGCGGCGCATCCAGATCGGCTGGGCGCGCATCGCGATGCCGGGGATGCCCTTCAACCAGGCCTTCAGCTTCCCGCACGAGCTGACCCTGCGCACGACCCCCGACGGCGTGCGCATGTTCGCCGAGCCGGTCGAGGAGATCGAAGGATTGCGGCGGGGGACGACGGGACTGACCGGGGGTGTCCTCAGCGACCGGAAGTCGTTCGCACTGGGGGTCGCGGGGGAGCTCTTCGATATCAGAGCGACCTTCGAGCTGCGCGACGCCGCCTCGGTCGGCTTCGAGCTCGGAGGGGATCGGATCGTGTACGACGTCGCCGCGGGCAAGCTCGGGGAGGCGGAGCTCTCTCCCGTGGACGGCCGCATCGAGATCCGGGTCCTGGTGGACCGGCCTCTACTCGAGATCATCGGCAACCGGGGGCGCGTCTACGTCACGAGCCCGCGCACGACCCCCGGGGAGCTGACCGCCATCCGCGCATTCGCCCGCGGCGGCTCGGCGCGCATCCTCGACCTGGAAGTGCACGAGCTGAGCTCGATCTGGAGTTCGCGCTGATCGGCGCGGCTCGCCGCAGCGTCAATCCAAGGGCCAGACCCTCCACTCCTGCCCGCCGCCCGAGGCGCGCTCGATCGGCCCGGGAGAGGGGGCGGCCCCCCGCTCGCGGCCGAGGTAGTCGCGGTCGATGCGGTAGGGGGACCCGTCGGGCGCCTCGTAGGGCAGGCCGGTGATGTGGGCCTCGCCGAGCAGCTCCGTCGTCACCAGCTGACGGGAGCGGCCGCCGGTCCAGGCCTCGTCGAGGGGCAGGCGCAGGTACAGACCGTCGGCTCGCTCGATCAGCTCGAGGCCGTGCTCGAGCTCGGGCAGCACCAGGGGCTCGGACTCGTGCTGCGAGGGGTGCGCGCCGCCGAGGAACAGGTTGCCCTCCATGAACACCGGCAGCCCAGCGTTGTCGTAGGCCGCCAGACCTCCGCCGACGAAGAGGTTGTGGTAGTAGCGGTCGTCGCCACTGGGATTCCCGTGCAGACCCGCGACCTCGGTGGAGTGGGCCTTCTGATGGGGCGTCAGACGGCGCTCGCCGTGGATGACCGCCACGCTGCCCGCGAACAGGTTGTGCGCATAGGCGCCCCCCTGGGAGTTCACCAGGAGGCCCCGCGGCGAGAGGAAGACGTTGTTGTCCACCAGGAAGGGTCCGTGGTTGACCTCCACGAAGAGGTCCTCCGCGGGGCCGATGTCGTGCACGAGGTTGCGCGTGACGTGCGTGCCCTGGGTCATCCAGTCCAACCAGATCCCCCGGCAGCAGCGGTAGATGTGGTTGCGGGCGATCAGCGTGTCGATCGCGCCGTGGAACTTGATGGCGGCCATCTCCGCCCCGCTGAACAGCCGGCGCACGTGGATGTCGTGGATGACGTTGTCCGTGACCTGGCAGAAGGTCGGCCCCAGGCTGCCCACGATCCCCGCCTGCTCGCAATGCGAGATGCGGTTGCCGCGCACGACGTGGTGTCCGATCGCGTCCTTCGACCAGCCGTTCTGGAGGCCGCGCTCGATCGTCTCGACGTAGCCCTCGGCCGAGTTCTGTGAGGTGTTGTCGAACTCGTCGCCGTACTTGCCGAGCGTGATGCCGGTGCAGACGGAGTAGCGGATGTCGTTGTCCTCGATGACCCAACCCTTGCTCCAGTGGGTTCCGAGCAGGCCGACCTGCTCGGCGGTGGGAGGGGCCCAGGGGGTGGCCGCGTGCAGCAGGCTGAAGCCGCGCACCGTCAGGTAGTCGATCCCCGGCTCGCTCGGGTAGAAGACCGCCTGCCGCACGTTGATCTCGACCTGCGCGGCGTTGGGGTCGATCCCCGCGAACTGGGCCCAGAAGGTGGTGTGCGTCTCGTCCACCCGGCCGAACCAGAGCCGCAGGTCGGAGGCCTGCTCCGTAGGGTGTGCGCGGAAGACGAGGCAGAGCGAGCTTCCCTCGCCGCTCGGCGCCTCGAGCTGTGCTCGACGCGTCGTCCAGGACTGCCAGCCCCCGGTGTGCGGCACCGAGCAGGTGCCCAAGAGCTCACCGTCCAGCGCGTCGCGACGGATCTCGATCACCCCGCCACGGGTTGCGGAGGCCACCCGCAGCTCCAACTCCCCGCCGCCGGCCGGGAGGTCCAGCCCCTCGTAGCGCACCCAGTCCCCCGACTCGATCCAGCCGATGCACTCCCCGCCCTCGGAGCAGGCCGCCGCCTGCACGCCCTGCTGCTCGGCGAAGTCGGTCGCCGGCCGGCGCCCGCTCTCCGCGGTCGAGCCCGCGGGCCCCAGCCAGGCCACGTTCAAGAGGTAGGGGTCCCCTCCGCCCTGGGCGTAGGAGCCGCGCGCCGCCCCGATCGGGGCCAGTGCGTCCTCCAGGGTCGCCGCCTCGGTCAACCAGTGATCGTCGAGGTAGACCGCTCCGGTGTGGTGCACGCGGCCCCGGGGAGAGAACCAGTCGCCCCTGATCTCGTCCTGGTAGGGATTGAAGTCCCCGAAGAGCTCGTTGGGGAGGCGAACCGTCCAGGTGTCGTGCTGGATCCGCTCCCACCCCGTGACGAGCTCGGAGCCCTTGACGACCACCTCCTCACCGGAGGCCGCCCGGTAGACGATGCGCTCGGCGTCGCAGGTGCCCCCCCGCGGCGGATCGATGCGCTCGCGGTAGGTCCCCGCGTGGACGGTGATCACATCCCCGGGCATGGCTCTGCGCGCCGCCTCCGAGATCGTCCGCAGCGGTAGGTGCGCGCTGCCGTCGTGGTAATCGTCCCCCTCGACGGAGACGTGGTACTCCGCCCCCTTGGCGGCGGACGTGTCCTCGGCCTGTGCGCGGCAGGAAGCGAGTCCGGCCGCGGCGCAAGCCCCAATCAGGAGGATGATCGATCGCATGTCAGGTGAAGGGGTGGGGGGAGTCGTTCTGTTTTCGATCTCCCGGGGACTCAGCGGGATCGGGGTACGAGCAGGAGCACTTCACCCTCGGCGGTCTCCAGGGTGAAGCGCTTTCCGCGGACGAGGGCCTTGGACCCGGCGGCTCGGAGCACGGTCACCTCCTCGCCAGGCCAAGGGTTGACCACGGTGCAGTCGCGCCCGCGCTCGCTCTCGATCAGCACGAACCGTACGCGCCCCTCCGCGAGCTCGCTCGCCACCAGGAAGGCGCCCCACGTGCGAATGAACCTGAAGCGCGCGTCGCGCTCCCTCGGCCAGACGGGAAACACGCGCAGAGCCTGCGTGCCGGGTGCGGTGCCGACCGGTACGTGGCCCATGCAGAGCATCTTGTTGATCGTGTTGGGCGTCGTGCTGAAGTTCTCGATCCCGTGTGGGTTGCCGAGCTGGAAGCCGTTGGGGTAGGTGTTGGCGACGTAGGCGCCCAGCCGCTCCAGGATGACCTCGGGGTCGTAGCCTACGCGCACCGCGGCGGGAAAGAAGCTGTTCGAGCCGTTGAAGTCGATCCAGCGCCCCATGACGGAGATGGTGTCGTGGGCCACCTCGATCCACTCCGGTGGGCTGTCCAGGCCGAGGGCGTTGCCGGGGTAGATGTGCTGGATGCCCAGGGTGTTGTCGCCCCACCAGGCGGTGCCCCTCTCGGTGTAGCGGAAGACGGTGCGGCCGTCCCGCTCCTGGGTCGTCCAGCCGCTCAGGTGCTCGAGGATGTGGCGCCACTTCTGCCGACGGTCCGCGTCCACGCCCAGCTCGCGGCTCATGTCGAGCACGAGGTCGAAGGCGTTGCGCACCAAGCCGAGCGAGAGGACCGGGTTCAGATCCTGCCCCGAGCCCTCGTGGACGGCGTCGCCGACGATCACGTAGCGCCCCTCCTCGAAGCGCAGGTAGTCCTCCCAGAAGTCCGCCACCTCCCGCGCGTAGGGGTAGACCCGCCGCCCGTACTCGGGGTCGTAGGTGCAGCGCCAGCGCTCGGCGATGTTGACCAGGCAGTAGGCGCTGTTCGACCTCTGCTGGTAGAACATGCCGCCGGCCTCGTGGTTGGGCGATGCGCTGTCCGGGGCGACCCGGGTGGTCTCGATCCCGAGCGGACCGATGCCCACGGGGTAGAGGACGCCGCGCGTCTCGGTGACCTCGTTCGCGTACCAGCGGCCTCGTTCGCGGAAGGCGAGGATCGGCGCGTCCTGCGGATCGCCTTGCTCGATCCTGTTCGCCGCGTACAGCGCGTAGAAGGGCGCCACGTGGTTGTAGTTGGTGTGGTAGTCCCCCTGCCAGTGGGGCGAGTCGGTGGTCACCCAGCCGAAGATCCCGGGCGGGAAGACCGGATCGCGACTGGCCGCCCCCAGCGAGTAGAGGGAGCGGTAGTAGTGCCTCTCCAGCGCCGGAGCCCCGATCTCGACGTAGGAGCGCGCCCAGTACTCGGCCCACCACGCGGCGTGCGCTGCCCGCACCTCGGCCAGGTCGGAGGAGCTGAGGTCTCGGACGGTCTGGACCACTTCCTCGGCGTAGTGCTCGTCGGCGAGCAGGCTCTCCATGGCCAGGACCAGGGTGACGGGCCGACCCGGCGAGAGGGTGAAGCGAGCTCCAGTGGACGACGACCCGCTGCCGGACTCGGCGACCCGTTCCCCGTTCACGAACGCGCACAGTCGCGAGCCGTCCCACGTCCCGGCGACGTGGATCCACTGCTGCTCGGGCAGTGGCGCCGACTCGACGTAGCGACCCTCGATCGCAAACCGCAGCTTGCCGGCGGACAGACCGAGGCTGACGCCCTGGTTCCACTCGCCACAGCTCAGGATGTAGTTGGCCTCCCGTGAGGCGTCGTCGATCTCGATCCAGCCGGCGACCGTGACGGGTTCGATCGGCAGGGAGAGCTCGCCCAAGTCCACGTAGCAGGAGGTGGCTCCCGAGAAACGCCAGGCCTTGCGTGCGCCCGGCACGGCCTCGATGCCCGTGCCCGCCTCGGCCGGCTCGTCCATCGACCAGTGGTGGGTGGGAGCGCCCGACGGCTCGCCGGCGACGAGCGCGCGCAGCTCCTCCTCGTCCAGGGCGTGGTCGTAGACGCGCAGATCGTCCAGGGCGCCTCGGAAACCCCAGCGGCCGCCTCCCCACTGCTCGCGGCCGATCTGAACGGGGAACGCCTGGACCCGCAGGGGGACGCCGGGATCCGTGAGCCCCGCGGTGCGGGCCCCGATCACCTTCAACGCCACCGCCGCACCGCTCGGGATCTCGACCCCCTCGAGGAACTCCCGCCGCCCGCAGACCACCTCGCCGAGCCGCTCGGCCGTGGCGGTCGACCCACGGCCCGAGCTCACCCGCAACACGGCGTCGACCTCGAAGGCGCGCCCCTCGGCCGCCAACTGCAGGAGGAGCAGATTGCGCGTCGCGGCGACCATGGAGGTGCAGCGCACGGCCCCCTCCGCGGTCGCGAAGGTGCCCACCGTCTGCGGCGCGACCCACGACTGGATCACCTCGTAGGACGCGTCCTCGAGGTCCGGAATGCGGAGCGCCAGCTCCCCGAGACTCACGGGGCTGGAGTTCCCGTACCCCGACTCGAGCCGCCACAGGTCGTTCTTGGCGAGGTGGAAGCGCTGCTCACGCGGCGCTCCCCCGATGGCCACCTTCAGATCGCCATTCCCCAGAAGGGGCCCGTCCACCGAGTGATCCGCCGGCGTCCGCTCGGGCGGGGTGCTCCAGACCGCGGCGTGCTCGCCCACGAGTTGGAGGGCGTCGCGCTGTCCGTCCGCCGCTGCGGCCAAGAGCACGATCCCAGGGACGGTGCATCGCAGGTCAAAGCTCAAAACGGCTCCCCTGTATGAACATCGCAGTCTCCTTCCCCTCCAGCCTCCACGGGCGCGGGAACGGGGATCATGCCATGCCGGGAGGGGCGGTGGGCTAGTCGCGCGGCTCGTGAGTCGCCGTGAGGGCTGCCTGGGCTCCGCGCAGGAGCGACTCGTGCATGCTGGCGGCCGCCGCGTCGCCGTCCCCGCGTTCGAGGGCCTCCACCAGGCGCTTGTGGAAGCGCCAGGTGCGTGCGGTGGTGCCGAGATCGACGCGCACACCCAGGCTGCGGTGGCCGAGGAAGATGCGGGTCAGGACGCGGGAGTGGGCCAGCGCGCGCTCGAAGTGCCGGTTGCGCGCCGCGCGGATCAGGGTCTCGTGGAAGCGCTCCTCGGTGGCCAGCCAGCGGTCGAGGTCCTCCCCCTCGAGGTGCCCGCCGCTGCCCCGCAGGGAATGCGCGAGGCGGTGCTGGACCGCGCAGAGCTCCCGCAGGGCGGCCAGCTCCGGCTCCGTGATCGAGCGGGCGGCCTTGCGGACCGCGAAGGGCTCGATCGCCTGGCGCAGCTCGTAGAGCTCCAGGATCTCCTCGGGGGTGAGGGTGCGCACGAAGGCCCCGGCCCCGGGGACGTGGTCGACCAGCCCCTCGGCCGCCAGGCGGCCCAGCGCCTCGCGGACCGGATTGAGGCTCGTGCCCAGCTCCTGGGCCAGGCGACGGGTGACGAGGCGCCTCCCCGCGGGGTAATCGCCGCAAACCAGACCGGAGCGGATGTGCTCGTAGGCTCGATTCGCTACACTTGAACCATCATGATGGTTCATCCATCCAGTCTGCCCTCCCCCGGGCCCGGGATCAAGCCCTCCCCATGAACTTCGCCGCCCCCCGGCTGCGAGCGCCCCAGCGAGTGCTCGCGGCCCTGCTCCTCCTCTCCTCAGCGCCCGCGGTCGACGCCCGCCCCGGGCAGGACCCACGCCTGCGCGTCGCCTGCGTCGGCGACTCGATCACCGAGGGCAACGCCAACGCGGAGCACGCCCTCAACAGCTGGCCGCGCATCCTGGGGCGCCTCCTCGAGCGCGAGCTCCCGGGCCGCTACCAGGTCGAGAACTTCGGCCGTTCGGGGGCGACCCTCCTGCGCCAGGGACACAAGCCCTACTGGGACCAGGACGTCTTCGAGCGCAGCCGCGCGTTCCTGCCCGAGATCGTCGTCATCAACCTCGGCACCAACGACGCCACCGAGCGGAACTGGCTGGAGCACGGCGAGGAGTTCGAGCGGGATCTGCGTGCTCTGATCGGCGTCTACCGCGCGCTGGAGTCCGAGCCGCAGATCTGGCTCAGCAACCTGACGCCGATGTACGCGCCGCATCCGCGCACCGAGGAGTGCGCACCCCACCGCGTCGTCATCGAACGGACGATCGACGCCCTGGCGCAGGAGTACGGACTGGGGGTCATCGACCTCGAGACGCCCACCGCGGAGAAGCCCGAGCTCTTCCCCGACGGCCTGCACCCGAACACGGCGGGCAACGAGCTGATGGCGCAGGCGGTCTTCGAGGCGCTCACCGGTCGCACCGCCCCCGACGACCCCTCGATCCGGCCGAAGGCGGTACCCGGCACGGCGCGCGATCTGGTCGCGGCGGGGAAGGCGCTGCAGGTGCGCCTCGGCACGTGGAGCCAGGGCGCGGAGTGGATCGAGGGCACCGGAGCGCGCAAGCTCTGCCTCTCGAAGCTGGGTGTGGACGCGGGTGACTTCCATCTGCGCGCCCGCCTGCGCATGCTCGGGCAGCGCAACTCCGCCGCGGGCTTTGCGATCGACGAGAACTTCTTCGGCTTCGAGGGCGCGCGCGGGACCGTGTTCCGCAACGGCCCGCACATGGGCGGGCTGCGCCTGCTCCACCCCTCCGAGCAGCTCTGGGAGCGCGAGGCGTGGATCGACTTCGAGGTGATCCGCAACGACGGCATGGTCTGGTTCCTGGTCGACGGCCAGGTCGTGGACATGGCCGCCATCCCGGAGCCGATCGAGCGCTTGGGGTTCGACCCGACGCGCAGCACGATGCAGGTCTCAGACTGGTCGATCGTCGGCTCCACGGTCGAGATCCGGCCGGAGCACCACGTCAGGCGGACCGTGAACACCCCCTGGGTCGATCTCACGCGTCGCGACGAGCTGCGGAAACTCCTCCGTCGCGATCCGGGTCAGTCCGCCGCGGCCCTCCCCGGCCGCCGGCGGACGCTTCTCCGATCGCCCGACGAGAAGGAGCTCCTGTGCTTGGTCTCGGATTGGGACGACAGGTGCAACCCGCTGGCGAGGACCAGCCGCGACGACGGCGAGAGCTGGTCGCCGATCTTCGAGCTGCCGGCGAGCCTCAACGGCGAGGGGCATTGTGCGGCCTACCTCCCCGACGGCCGCTTGATGCTCACCTTCCGCGACCGGCACCGCTCGAGCCCGACCCAGGGCGACCTCGTCGCGTGGGTCGGGACCTACGGCGACGTCGTCGAGGGACGCGAGGGAGAGCTCACCTATCGGCTGCTCGACGGAGGGACCGAGCCCGAGGCGGTGGGGTTGGAGGTTCTGCCGGATGGAACGCTCCTCTCCACCAACCGCTGGCAGCCGGACGCCGACGGTCCGCAGGGCCTGGTGCAGGTGCGCCTCACGCTGGCGCAGCTGCAGGAGCTGGTGCCCAGCCCCGGGTACGACATCCCGCTGGTGGACCTCGACGCGGAGCCGGGGCGGCACGTCCTCGTCGATCGCGAAGCGGGGCAGTACCTGGGCCACGTGTCGACCGAGCTCCTGGAGGACGGTCGCACGATCCTCGCCGTGTACCCCAAGGGACACGGCAAGGGGGAGATCGTCTACAAGCGCTCCAGCGACGGAGGCCTGAGCTGGTCGGAACGGCTGCCCACGCCCGCGAGCTGGGCGACGAGCCGCGAGGTGCCCACGATCCACCGCGTCATCGATCCGGCGAGCGGCAAAAAGCGTCTTATCCTCTGGTCGGGCCTCTACCCCGCGCGCCTGGCGGTCAGCGAGGACGACGGCGCGTCCTGGTCGGAGCTGGAGCCCGCCGGCGACTGGGGCGGCATCGTCGTCATGGGCTTCGTCGAGCGACTGCGCGACGGATCGTACCTGGCGATGTTCCACGACGACGGGCGCTTCTTCAGCGACCAGAACCGGCGCGCCGACCCGCGCGTCTTCACCCTCTACCAGACCTTCAGTCGCGACGGCGGCCTGACCTGGTCCCAGCCCGAGGTCGTGTGGTCGGGCAGCGACGTGCACCTCTGCGAGCCGGGGTGCGTGCGCTCCCCCGACGGCGCCACCCTGGCGGTGCTCCTGCGCGAGAACAGTCGCAGCCGCAACAGCTACGTGATCTTCTCGGAGGACGAGGGTCGGAGCTGGTCCGCGCCGCGCGAGCTGCCGGCGAGCCTGACCGGTGATCGGCACACGGCGGCCTACGCGCCCGATGGACGCCTCTTCCTCAGCTTCCGCGACACGACCCGCGAGAGCGTCACCCAGGGGGACTGGGTCGGCTGGGTGGGGACCTGGGAGGACCTCCGCAACGGGCGGCCGGGGCAGTACCGCGTGCGTCTCAAGGACAACAAGCACCGCTGGGACACCACCTATCCCGGCGTGGAGGTGCTCCCCGACGGCACCTTCGTGGCGACCACCTACGGACACTGGGAGGAGGGCCAGCAGCCCTACATCCTCTGCGCGCGCTTCACCCTCGATGAGCTCGACGAGAGGGCGGCGCGACTGCCCGAGAAGACCGGGCTCTTCCTGCCCGGGATGCGGGGGGTGCACACCTACCGCATCCCCGCGCTGGTCACCACACAGCGGGGCACGCTGATCGCCTGCTGCGACGCTCGCGTCGAGAGTGGCCGGGACCTGCCGAACCAGATCGACACGGTCGTGCGCAGGAGCACGGACGGCGGACGGAGCTGGGGCCCGGTGGTCACCATCCTCGACTGGTCCGGGAGCGAGGGCGCCGCGGACCCCTGTCTGCTCGTCGACCGCGAGAGCGGTCGCATCTGGTGTGCGGTCACCTGGGCGGACGGAGTGGGGTGGTCGAGCTCCCGCCCGGGCTACGGGAAGGACTCCCTCCACGCGCTGCTCGTCTACTCCGACGACGACGGCCGGACCTGGTCCGAGCCCGTGGACATCACCCGGTCGATCAAGGACCCGGAGTGGCGCAGCGCCTGGTTCAGCCCGGGCGTCGGCCTGCAGTCCGCGTCGGGGCGCCTCTTCCTGCCCTACTCGGCGGCCGACGGCGAGGGAGCCATGCACACCTACGCCGCGGTCAGCGACGATCACGGCGCGACCTGGAGGCGGGTCGGGCCGATCGGCTCGAACACCAACGAATCGATGCTCGTCCAGCTCGCCGACGGTGTCCTCCTCTGCAACATGCGTTCGAAGCACGGACACGCGCGGCGGGCGCTGAGCGTGTCGCGTGACGACGGCGAGAGCTGGTCGCCGATCGAGCACCACCCGGAGCTGGTCGAGCCCGTCTGCCAGGCGAGCCTCCTGACGGTGCCCGCCGAGCGCACGCCCGACGGGCGCGAGTGGCTGCTCTTCTGCAACCCCGCCAGCACGACCCGCGAGCGGCTGACCCTGCGCGTGAGCCGGGATGGGGGCGAGACCTGGCCCGTCGAGCGCGTGGTGCATTCCGGACCCACGGCCTACTCCTGCCTGACCCTTCTGCCCGAGGGCGGGATCGGATTGCTCTACGAGCGTGGGATTCGACACCCCTACGAGGGCATCACCTTTGCGAGCATCCCGCTCGCCTGGTTCGCGGGGGAAGACAGCGATGACTGAGATGGGCGGAGTACTCCCGACGGGCTTGATCGCCGCGGCCTTCACGCCGATGCGGTCGGACGGTTCCCTGGACCTCGACGTCGTGCCGGCGGTGTGCGATTTCGTCCTCGGGCGGGGGGCGGACGGGCTCTTCTTGTGTGGCAGCACGGGGGAGTTCCCCTCGCTGTCGGTGGAGGAGCGCAAAGAGGTCGCGCGGGCCTACGTCGACGCGACGGCCGGGCGCGCGCCGGTCGCGGTGCACGTGGGGCACTCGAGCCTCGCCGATGCGCGCGCTCTGGCTGCCCACGCCGCCTGCATCGGCGCGGACGCGATCGCCGTGGCGCCGCCCTCCTACTACGCGATCAGCTCGGTCGAGCGGCTCGTCGAGTGCCTGCGGCACGTTGCCGAGGGGGCACCGGAGACGCCGCTGTACTACTACCACATCCCACGTCTCACGGGCGTCGACCTCCCGATGAGCGAGCTGCTCGAACGCGCCGATCAGGCGTTGCCCAGCTTCGCGGGCATCAAGTTCAGCTCCTTCGAGCTCGACGACCTGCTGTGCTGCGTCCGGTATGGGGAGGGGCGCTACCAGATCCTCTTCGGCGCGGACGAGATGCTCCTGGCCGGACTCGCGATGGGCGCGGCGGGAGCGGTGGGGAGCACCTACAACTTCCTCGCGCCGCTCTATCGACGCGTCATCGAGGCCTTCGAAGAGGGGCGCGTGGAGGAGGCGCAGGCCCACCAGTTCGCCGTGACGAGCATCGTCCGCACGATCCTCTCCCACGGTGGGCACGACGCGCTCAAGGCGGCGATGGGCATCCTCGGCGTCGGCTGCGGTCCACCGCGGCTGCCCTACGCGCCCTTGAGTGCCGCGGAGATGGGAGCGCTCGCGGAGGAGCTCACCGAGGCCATGGCGAGGGAGACGGCACGATGAGTGGTGGCCGCGCGCTCCTCCTCCTGGCCCTCCTCGCGGGCGCCGCGCAGGGCCAGATGCCCGTGCGAGACGGCCTCAGCTTCGAAGAGCTCCCCGATCTCCCCGACGCGATCGGCTTCGGCGGTCCGATCGTCGGAACGCACCAGGGAACGTTGGTCGTGGCCGGCGGGGCGAACTTCCCGACGCCGCTCGCCGAGGGAGGGGACAAGGTCTGGCACGCCGGCGTGTACCTGCTCCCGGAGGGGGAGAGCGCCTGGCGTGAGGGGCCGGAGCTCCCGATGCCGCTCGCCTACGCGGCCTGCGCCTCGACGGAGCGCGGGATCGTGGTCGCCGGGGGATCGGACGCGGACAGCGTCCGAGCCGAGGTGCACCTCTTGCGCTGGGAGCCGGCGACTGAGCGGCTGGTCTTCGACGAGCTGCCCCCGCTGCCGGTCCCGAGCGCCTTCGGGGCGGCGGAGGCGATCGGTGATGCGGTCTACCTGCTCGGCGGCAAGCGCTCGAAGAGCGACGGCGATCTCTCCGGCGGCTTCTGGCGGCTCGAGCTCGATGCGCCGCAGCGCGGCTGGATTCCGCTCACCCCGCCCCCCGGACCCACGCGCTTCAAGGCGGTCACCGCGGTGCAGCGCGGCCCCGACGGGGAGCGCTCGCTGTACCTCTTCTCCGGGTCGCGCGTCAGCGAGACCGCAGCGGGCGAGCTGCGTTTCGAGATGTTCACCGACGCGTATCGCTTCGCGCCGGAGAATGGGACCTGGACGCGGCTCGCCGACCTGCCGGCGCTCGACGATCCGCGCTCGATCCCGGGTGAGGAGCGCTTCGCCGGCGAGCGCTGGCCGATCAACGCCGGCTGTGCCTGGCCCTGGGGCGAGCGGCAGATCCTGACTTTTGGCGGCTCGACCGGGCGCTACATCCTCGACGAGGGGGGCCAACTCGTCCCCCCCGCGCAGCGTCCCCCCTTCGCGAGCCGCGTGCTCACCTACGACACCGTCGCGGACGCCTGGTTCGACACGGGCTCGATGCCGCTGGGGGTCGTGACCACCCGCGCGGCCCTCTGGGACGGGCGCATCGTGATCCCCTCGGGCGAGGTCCGACCCGGGATCCGCACGCCGATGGTGCAGGCCCTGGCGCTGCCCGAGCGCACCGCGGCGGGGCTGGGCCGCCTCGACTACGTCGTCCTGGGCGCCTACCTGGCGCTGATGGTCGCGGTGGGGGCGTACTTCGCGCGGCGCGAGACGAGCACCCACGAGTTCTTCCTCGCGGGACGCAAGATCCCCTGGTGGGCGGCGGGCCTCTCGATCTTCGGGACCCAGCTCTCGGCGATCACCTTCATGGCGATCCCCGCGACCTCCTTCGGCTCCGACTGGCGGCGCTTCGTCGGCCAGCTCGCGCTGCTGCCGGTCTTCGTGCTGGTGATCACCTGCTTCCTGCCCTTCTTCCGTCGGCTCGAGCTCACCACGGCCTACGAGTACCTGGAGAAGCGCTTCTCCCTCGCCGTGCGCCTGATCGCGAGCGCGCTCTTCATCCTCTTTCAGTTCGGGCGCATGGGGATCGTGCTGCTCCTGCCGGCGATCGCCCTCTCCGCCGTGAGCGGGGTGGACACCTACCTGTGCATCGCCCTGATGGGGGTCCTGGCGACCGTCTACACCGCGCTGGGAGGGATCTCGGCCGTGATCTGGACGGACGTGCTGCAGGTCTTCGTGCTGCTCGGCGGCGCGCTGCTGTGTCTCGTGATCACGATCCACGACGCCGGGGGAGTCGGGCCGCTGATCGAGACGGCCCAGGCCGCGGGGAAGCTGCAGGTCTTCGACTGGCGCTGGAGCACCTCCGAGATGGTGGCCTGGGTCCTGATCGTCGGCTTCCTGTTCACCAACATCGTGCCGTACACCACGGACCAGACCGTCATCCAGCGCTACCTGACGACGAGGGACGAGAAGCAGGCGGCCAAGGGCCTGTGGTTGAACTTCGCCATGACCGTCCCGGCGGGCCTCTTGTTCTTCGGGCTCGGCACCGCGCTCTTCGTGTACTACACGGCCCACCCGGTCGAGCACGCGTTCGTCCCGGAGAAGGCCGACCAGCTCGTCCCCTGGTTCGTGGTCACCCACCTCCCCGCCGGCGTGGCCGGGCTGGTCATCGCGGGGGTCTTCGCCGCGGCGATGAGCTCGCTCGACAGCTCGATGAACAGCATCAGCACGGCGCTCCTGCACGACTTCGTGCAGCGCTTCCAACCGGAGGAGCGCCGGCGGGATCGCCTGCGCCTGGCGCGCATGCTGACCGTGCTGCTGGGGGTCGTCGGCACGGGCACCGCGATGGTCCTGGCGACCTACGAGATCAAGTACCTCTTCGACTTCTTCCAGAAGGTGCTGGGGCTCTTCGGCGGTGGGCTCGCGGGGGTCTTCCTGCTGGGGGTCTTCACGCGGCGCACCAATGCGACGGGGGCGCTGACCGGATTGACCGTGGGCGGCCTGGCGACGCTGGGGGTGGCCTTCTTCACCTCCATCCACTTCCTGCTCTACGCCGCCGTCGGGACCCTGGTGTGCCTGGTCGTGGGGTACCTGGTCGGCATCACGACAGGTGGTCGGGACCGCGACCTCTCGGGATTGACGCTGGCCGATCGACGGAGCTGAGACGATGACGCCGGGTGATTCCAACGCCTACTTGGAGCGCTACCGCACCGATCTGTTGGAGGACACGCTCCCCTTCTGGCTCGAGCACGGACTCGACCGCCAGTACGGCGGCGTGATCACCGCCCTGGCGCGGGACGGAGCGGTGCTCGACGACGACAAGGCGGTCTGGCCCCAGGGCCGCTTCGCCTGGATGCTGGCGACCCTCTGCGCGACCGTCGAGGCGCGAGAGGAGTGGCTCGACGCGGCGCTCTCGTGCCTGGAGTTCCTCGAGGCGCACGGCTTCGACGCAGACGGGCGCATGTTCTTTCTGCTGACGCGGGACGGCCGGCCGGTGCGCAAGCGGCGCTACGCCTTCTCCGAGGCCTTCGCCTGCATGGCCTACGCCGCTTGCGCCCAGGTCACCGGCCGCGAGGACCTGGCGCGACGGGCGCGGGAGCTCTTCCAGACCTTCGTGCGCGTCTCCCTCGATCCCGGGAGCATCCCACCGAAGGTGGATCCGCGGACGCGACCGAGCAAGGGGCTCGGCCCGCTCCTGGTCTGCATCAACCTGGGCCAGATCCTGCGCCAGACCCTGGGGCACGGGGAGGCGGAGCCCTGGATCGACCGCTGCATCGACGAGATCGAGCGCGACTTCGTGAAGCCCGAGCTGGGAGCGGTCATGGAGACGGTCGCCCCCGACGGCGGGCTGATCGACCACTTCGACGGGCGCACCCTGAACCCCGGTCACGCGATCGAGGCCGCCTGGTTCATCCTCCACGAGGCGCGCTGCCGGGGCGGCGACCCGCGGCTCCTGCGGCTGGGGGTCGAGATGCTCGACTGGATGTGGGAGCGGGGCTGGGACGAGGAGTACGGCGGGCTCTTCTACTTCCGCGACCTCCACCACCAGCCGGTCCAGGAGTACTGGCACGACATGAAGTTCTGGTGGCCGCACAACGAGGCCATCATCGCCACCCTGCTCGCCCACGTGCTCACCGGCGACGACCGCCACGCCGAGCGCCACGCCCTCGTTCACGAGTGGGCCCACGAGCACTTCGCGGACCCGACCCACGGCGAGTGGTTCGGCTACCTGCACCGCGACGGCAGCCTCTCGGTGGACCTCAAGGGCGGCCACTGGAAGGGGCCGTTCCACCTGCCGCGCATGCAGTGGTACTGCTGGCAGTTGCTCGACTCGGTTAGGGTGAAGCGATGACCCGCCTCGCCAGAACGGCCCTGCTCTTCGCCCCAGCTGCCCTCGTCCTCTCGGCCTGCGCGACGGTCGACGCAGGAGGTCCTTCCGAGGTCTGGCGCTTCGTCAGTGTTCCGGACTTCCTCAACGTCGACGTCGGCGACGTGAGCGGGCTGGGGACGCATGACGGAGGTCCCAACAGCACCAGCACTTCCTGGGAGGAGTCGATCGAGTGGATGCTCGATCGGATCGCGGAGGAGCGACCCGATTTCGTCCTCGTCGCCGGCGATCTCGTCATGGGGCACTGGGAGCGCGACGTGGACGAGCGCGGGCTCTTCGGCGAACCGTCCGACTTCATGGAGGAAGAGGCGCGCGTGCACCGGGCCGCCGACCTCTACTACGGGGTCTGGCGAGAGCGCTTCGCCCGACGCGGCCTCGTCGTCCACGCAGCCATCGGCGATCACGAGCTCGGCGACAACCCCTGGCCACCCGGCTCCCTGCGCGGGCGCCTGGTCGGCACGTACAAGCGCGCCTTCGGACGCCACCTCACCGAGGGACGCGACTACGCGCGTCCAGAGAACCGCCCCTGGTCGGACACCGTCTACGCCGTCCAGCACCGCAACGTCCTGGTCGTCAGCGTCGACGTCTTCCAGAGCACCCCGGACCACGGCATCAGGACCGCCGTCGACGGTGAGCAGCTGCTTTGGCTGGATGAGACCCTGACGCGAGCCGCCCAAGACACGACGATCGATCACGTGGTCGTGCAGGGGCACACGCCCGTGCTCGGCCCGGTCCGCCAGCGCTCCAGTAGCGGGTTGATGCTGGCCGGTGGGGCGGAGACCACCTTCTGGCGCGCGCTGGAGAAGCACGGCGTCGAGCTGTACCTCGCCGGTGAGGTCCACGCCATGACCGCCAAGCGGCGCGGAGGCGTCGAGCAGATCGCCCACGGCGGTCTGATGGGCTACAACCCCACGACCAACTACATGGTGGTGACGGTGCGCCCGGACCGCCTAGAGCTCGAGCTGCGCGAAGTCGAGCTCGTGAACTCCGGCCCGAAGTTGTGGCAGACGGGCTCCAATCGCCCAGCCTCAGAGGTCCGAATCGCCCCTGCGAGCCGGAAGCGGGGACCGCGAACCGTGGGGAGGCTGGTGATCGTCGAGCGCCAGGGGAAGTCCGTCGTGACCGAGCGCACGGGTGTCTTCCTGCCGTGGGTCGCAGCGCCTCCCTCGCATTGATCCCAAGCGCGTGGCACGATGGTGCCGTCGCGGACCTGCCGTTCGCGCGCACCGAAGATGGAAGACCTGCTTCCCCTGTTCGGCGTTGCGCTACTCGCGTTGCTGGTGGCGGTCCCGATCCTCGCCTGGTTGTACGCGTCTCGTGTCGGCAGGCTCGAGCGCGACCTACACACCCTCTCGCGGCGGCTCGATCGGTTGCGTCGCGCCGAGGATCCCGCGCCAAAGCCAGAGGAGACGTCGGAGGAGGTGCTTCCTCCGCCGCCGCCCCCTCCAGTACGTGAAGCTGGAGACGAGCAGGCGCCACCCGCGGAGATTCCGGCCGAGTGGCCCGCACCCACGCCTGATCCCCGCCGCCGCCTGCGCGACGTCGAGTGGGAGCGCTGGATCGGCGTGCGCGGCGCGGCGGTGCTCGGTGGTGCCGTCGCGGCCCTGGCGGCGATCCTCCTCTTCCAGCACGCGATCCAGGAGGGCTGGCTCACGCCCTCCGCCCGGGTGACCTGCGGCGCCACGGCGGGCGCGCTCTTGCTCCTCCTCGGCCAGCTCCTGCGACGCCGCGGCTTCGCCTGGGTGCCGAGCGCGGTGACGGGGGCGGGCATCGTGGCCCTGTACGCGACGATCTGGGCCGCGGACGAGCGCTACGGGATGATCGGGGTGGGGGTGTCGTTCCCGCTGATGGCGGCGGTCACCGCCCTGGCCTGTGTGCTGGCGCTGCGTCAGGGCTCACTCGTCTCGGCGGTGATCGGGCTCGTGGGCGGGTTCGCCACGCCGATCCTGCTCTCGTCGGGGAGCGATCGCCCTCTGAGCCTCTTCGGGTACGTCCTGCTGCTCGATCTCGGCTTGCTCTTCGTCGGGCAGCGGCGACGCTGGCCCTCGATCGGCCTCCTGGCGCTGGCGGGCACCGTCGTCATCGAGGCGCTGTGGATCCCCCTCAGGATGGGTCCGGAGCGCCTGTGGCTGGGGCTCGTCATCCTCGGCGCCTTCGCGCTGCTCTTCGTCGCCACCAGCGCCTTCCTGCCGGAGAGCGAGCGGCGCCGGTGGTTGCCGGCGCAGGCGGGCGGGCTCCTCTTCCCCTTCCTGTTCGCGCTGTACTTCGCGGAGCACGCGGACCTGCGCGGCCACATCTACCCCACTGCGCTGCTCCTGGCGCTGCTCGCCGGCGGCGCGTTCGTCGTCGGCCGCGCGCAACGAGTGCCCCGGCTCCCGCTGAGCGGGGCGTTGGCCTGCGTGGCGGTGGTGGGGGTCTGGCTCCTCTCCGAGGAGCGGACGACGGCGGGACCGATGTGGGAGCTGACTGCGGTCGTGCTCGGTCTCGTGCTGGTTTCCGCCATCGCCGCCGAGTGGGAGCGCGCGCGGCGCGACCGGCCGAAGCGGCTCTGGTTCGCGCAAGCTGCGCTGGGCGCTGGGTGGGCGTGGATGCCTCTGGCGGTGGTCGCCTGCGCACGCGCGACGGAGGCCCCGCTCTGGCCGCTCCTCGTCCTGTTGGTCGGATTGGCGGTGCTCTCGATTCGCCAGGCGTGGCTGCTCGGCGTGGATCCGCCCATTCACTGGGCGGCGTTGGCGACGGCGGTCGGGATGGTCTTCCACAGAGTGTTCCACCTCGACTCGGGAGAGGTGCCGCACATCGATCCGCGGCTGCAAGCGATCCTGATCGTCGGGCTCGGTCTCGGATTCTTCGTGGCTGGCCTCCTCACCTCCGGCCAGCGAGGGCGCGCCTTCCTGCAGGCGCTGGGGATCTTCCTGGTCGTGCACGTGCTCGATCTCGGGTTGGCGCTCCCTCGGTTCCGCGAATTCGATCCGTGGCTGTTCCCGTTCCTGGCGTTGGTCGTGGTGGTGCTCCTCGCAGTGGCGGCCACGCGGTTGCGCTCGAGCGTGATGTACGTCGTCACGGTGCTAGGGGCGTGCCTGCTGGTGACTCCGTGGGTCGTAGGTCTCGCTCGCCACGGCGGAGCGACGTCCGACACCTCGCTCGGAGCACTGGTGTTCGGCCTCGTCGTCGCGACGCTGCTCACGGCGTGGCCGGTGGTGTTTCGTCAGGCGTTCACGGGGCGAGACACGACGTGGCGCGCTGCTGGCGTGGCGTCGCTGCTGCTCCTGCCGGCGGTCGACATCCTGCACTGGGATCGGATCGGTGACGGGCACCTCTACCTGCCGCCGCTCCTCCTGGGGCTCGTCGTGTTCGGCGCCGCGCTGCCTCTGATCCTGCGGGCCCGGGCGGGAGAGCTGTCCACGTGGCGCACGTCCCTCGCGTGGTATGGGGCCGTGGGTCTCTTCCTGCTCGCCCTCGTCCTCCCGCGGCAGCTGGCGGAGAACACCGCGTTCGTCACCATCGCCCTGTGGGCTGCGGGGCTGGCGATCCTCGCGCGGTCACTCGGCCACATCGGGCTCGCGTGGCTCGCCGCCGTCGTGATCGCCGCAGTCAGCCTGACCCTCGTCCAATTCGGCCTCGAGGAGGGTGCGTACGCCGTGGCAGCGCAACCCGTGGTGAGCTGGATCGGCTACACCAACCTGGTGCCCGCCGCCTCCGCGCTGGCGGTGGCGCTGGCCCTGCGCGGCGTACCGGATCTCCCCTCGTTGCACCCCGGGCTGCGCGTGGCGCGGCGCGCCATCCCCCCGGTCTGCACGCTGGCGCTCTTCTTCCTGTGGCTCAACCTGGAGATCGTGAACCACTTCGCCACGGGGGAGGACCTGCGCTTCGACGTGGCCCGCCATCCCGTCCGCGACGTGACGATGTCCGTCGCGTGGGGAGTCTACGCCCTCGTCGTCCTCGTGCTGGGTACCGCGCGGCGGGCGAGCGCGTTGCGCTGGACGAGCCTGGCCCTGTTCGTCCTGACCTTCGGCAAGGTCTTCCTCTACGACCTCGGACACCTCGAGGGTCTGTACCGCGTCGCCTCCCTGGGTGGACTCGCGCTCTCGCTGATCGTGGTGTCGCTCCTCTACCAGCGCTTCGTTTTCCGCAAGTGACGCGGGGTCAGCGCGCCGGCGCGAATCGCAGCCAGCGCAGCTTCATCAGGGGACCCTCGACCTTGTCGCCGTGCACCGTCACGCGATGGCGTCCGGCGGCGAGCTCGAGCACGCTCAGATCGGTCGGGAGGTAGTCGTCCCACGAACCGGTGGACGCGATCCGGAAAGAGCCCACCGGGGCGCCGTCGATGCGCACCTCGGCGGTGGCGCCCGCCGCGGCGGGGGCGCAGGCGTAGAGGGCGGAGAGCCCGAAGCGCCCACCCTCCGCTAGCACGAGCTCCCACTCCGGGTAGTCGTCGCGCACCCGCCAGTAGCCGAGGCAGTCCCGCTGCGGTTCGTAGCGCAGGCTCTTGCCGCGCACGGCGGCGCTCCGGGCGCCGAGGATCGCGCTGCCGTCGGGGGCGGGGACGGTCGGCGCGAGCTTGCCCGCGCCGCGCCGCATGCGCGCTTCCAGGTCGCTCCAGTGCTCGTCGTGGACCTGACGCGGGTCGCAGTCGCGCTCTTTGCAGACCGCCGCGGCGAGGCCGACGATCTCGCCCATGGCGCCGGTCGTCTTCATCACGCGCACCGCGCCGAGGGCCTCGTGGGTCACGCTGATGTCGCGGCCGGCCATGAAGAGGTTTGCCACGTTGCGGCTGTAGAGACAGCGGTAGGGCACCCAGTAGGGGGTGTCGTAGGTGTAGCCCTCGCCGCGCGTGAAGTCGGCGATGAACTCGTCCCCCTCGTGCCCGGCGGAGTAGCGCGGGTCGGGGTGATGGGTGTCGATGCCCCAGGTGCAGGGGAAGCAGCCATCCTCCCAGCGCCGGCCGTCGCGCAGGTCCTCCGCGGTCAGCACCACGTCCCCCAGGAGCCGCCGCGACTCGCGCTTGCCGGCGACGTAGGCGACCCAGTTCAGCCGGTGGGCGGGGTAGCGACCCTCCACGTTCTTGATCGCGTCCCAGGCGCCGTACAGGGCCCGGAAGTTCTGGTCGCGGATGCGCTCCATGTCGTGGATCGGATCCCGGTCGAAGCCGCTCTCCCAGTACCAGTTGCCGATCGAGATCGGGCCCTCCCCCGGCTCGGGCTCGGTCGAGCCCCAGTCGCGGCCGGGAAAGGGCTTGTCGCGCAGGTCGACCGCCCATTCGCAGCGCGGGAAGGTGGCCTCGGCGACCGCCGCCGCGAGCTCCGAGGAGAGCGGGTCGCTGTCCTCGCACAGGCACTGGATGTTCCACAGGTTGCTGGCGCCCATGTGCCCCGTGTCGGTCTGGTCGAAGTCGGCCCCGACCATGTGGCCCAGCGCTCCATCCCCGGTGCTGTCGAGGAACCAGCAACCGCCAATCCGCGTGCGCTCGCCGCTGCGCACGTCCTGCGCCACGACCGACTGGATGCGACCGCCCTCGGCCGTCGCCTCGTTCATGCGACGATCGAGGAAGAGGGTGATCTTCTCCTCGGCGCGCACCACGCCGAGCTTCCTGCCGTCGTCGAAGACGTGGGCCCCCTGGGCGTTCTTGGAGTCGCTGCGTTTGACCGGCACGAGCTCCATCACCACGTCGCCGATGCGCGGGTAGGGGGGCTGGTTGACGTGCCCCTCCGGCCAGACGCGCACCTCGGAGCTGGCGTTGCCCCCCAGCACCGGGCGGTCCTGGATCAGGGCCACGCTGAGGCCCTGTCGCGCCGCGGTGACCGCCGCGCTGGTGCCCGCCATCCCGCCGCCGACCACGACCAGGTCGAAGGTGCCGCCGTCGATCGGCTCCTCGGGGAGGCCCAGCAGGCGACGCCGCCACGGCGTCAGCTCCTCCAGCGCCTCCGGGGGAACGAAGTCCCCGTCGCGGGCGAAGAGGATCGCGTCGCAGCGGCCCTCGAACCCGGTCAGGTCGTGCAGGGCCAGCCGCGCCCGACCGGCGGCGACCTCGACCAGGCCCCCGTCCTGCCAGTGCCAGGGGTCCCCCTCGGTCCCGAAGATCGTCCCCAGCGGCGTGCCGTCGAGGTGGAGCTCGAAGCGTCCCGGCGCGCCGGGCGCTCCCCAGGGCGCCACCCAGTCCCGCGTGCGCACCCAGACGCGCCAGGGGCCCGCGGTCGGGAACTCCACTGTGGTCGTGGCGTCCTCGACGGGCACGCCCATCCCGTGGGCCAGGAGGTAGGGGGAGCCCATCAGGTCCATGAACTGCTGGTCGAGGACCCAGCCGCCCAGGTCGTCGAAGGACTCCGCCTCGAGCAGGACGAGCCCGGATTCCCCCGAGCGCTCCCCCTCCCGCATGGCGCCGGTGGCTCCGCACGCCGCGAGCAGGATCGCGACGACGCTCCAAGTGAGGTGTCCTCTCGAGATCGTGTGCATCCTCGGAGAATACGGCGGCGGCGGGAGGCCGTCCACGCGGCCGGGACGGATGGCGATCCCCGTCGGGAGGAGCATCTGCGATGCTCTGGGGCATGGACCTGCTCTCCCTCACGCTCCTCGCCCTGGCCCACGTCGCGCCCGCCGCCGAGGAGGCTCCGCGCCCCAACGTGCTGGTGGTGCTCCTCGACGACGTGGGCTACTCCGACCTCGGCGCCTACGGCGGCGAGATCCCCACGCCCCACATCGACGCCCTGGCGGGGGGTGGGCTGCGCTTCACCCAGTGCTACAACTCGGCGCGCTGCTGCCCGTCGCGCGCCTCGCTCCTGACCGGACTGCACCCGCACCAGGCGGGGGTCGGCTCCTTCGCCACCCGCAAGCCGGACCGCGCGCGCGGCCCCGCCTATCTGGGCCACCTCAACGAGCGCTGCGTGACCCTGGCGGAGGTGCTGCGCTCGGCGGGGTACGGCACCTACATGGTGGGCAAGTGGCACGTGGGGCTACCGGGACCGATCGCCCGCGGCTTCGACGAGTTCTACGGCTTCACCCAGGGCTACGAGCAGGACCAGTGGCAGCCCGCGCGCTACCAGCGCCTGCCCGCCCGGCGCCAGCCCGAGCTCGAATTCGGCGCGGACTTCTACGCCACCGACGCCTTCGCCGACTACGCGCTCGAGTTCCTGCGCCAGGCACGGGAGCGGGAGCGACCCTGGCTCCTCTACCTGGCGCACTCGGCGCCCCACTTCCCGGTGCAGGCGCCGCGCTCGAGCGTCGAGCCCCTGGTGGCCACCTACCGCCGCGGATGGGACGTCCTGCGCGTGGAGCGCTTCGCGCGCCAGCGCGCCAGCGGCCTCGCCACCGAGGGCTTCCAGCTCACGCCGCGCTCCTTGGTCCCCGTGGACGGAGAGGCGATCACCAACGGCTTCTCCGGTCGGCCCAATCCCGCCTGGGATGCGATCGAGGCAGCGCGCCGCGAGGACCTCGCGCACCGCATGGCCGTCTTCGCCGCGATGGTGCGTCACGTGGACGAGGGCATCGGACGTCTGGTCGCGGACCTGCGCGCGAACGACGAGCTCGACGACACCCTCGTGCTCCTGCTCAGCGACAACGGCGCCTGCTACGAGTGGGGCCCCTGGGGCTTCGACGGTCCCTCGCGCCAGGGGGTGACCACCCTGCACGAGGGAGAGCAACTGGCGGCGATGGGGGGGCCGGGGACCTACCACGCCTACGGCAGCGGCTGGGCGAACCTGGGCAACACCCCCTTTCGCTCGTACAAGCACTTCACCCTCGAGGGTGGCATCCGCACTCCGTTGATTGCCCACTGGCCGGCGGGGATCGAGCGACCCGATCGCTGGGTGCGCGACCCCGTCCACGTGATGGACCTGATGCCGACCCTCTGCGAGCTGGCGGGCGCGACGTACCCCGAGCCTCCGATCCAACCCTTGGAAGGCCGGAGCCTCACGCCGGCCTTCGCGGGTCGGGAGCTCGGCGAGCGCGAGCTGGCGTTCGAGCACCAGGGGGCGCGCGCGCTGCGCTCGGGGCGCTGGAAGGTCGTCTGGGGCAAGCGCATGCCCCGGGAGCCCACCTGGGAGCTCTACGACCTGGAGGCGGATCCCTGCGAGACGCGCGATCTGGCCGCCGAAGAACCCGAGCGCACCGAGGAGCTGGCCGCGCGCTGGCTCGCCTGGGCGCGGCGGGTCGGGGTGCATCCCTTCTAGGAGGAGCCGAGGGGGCGGCGGCCGCGATCGTCCCCTCCCCGCTGCGGAGCGCGGGGGGCATGTGGTACACCACGGGGGATGCAGTACCTGCGCCTAGCTCTCTTCCCTCTCCTGCTCCTGGTGGCCTCGGATCGGCTCTTCGCTTCAGAGCGACCGCCGAACGTCGTTTTCATCATGTCCGACGAGCTCGCCTACTATGAGCTCTCGCATGTGGGCAATCCCTACATCAAGACGCCGCGCATCGATCGCATGGCCGCCGAGGGGGTGCGCTTCACCCGTGCCTACGCGGGCGCACCCGTCTGCGCGCCCCTGCGCTGCAACCTGATGACGGGCAAGCACGCCGGCCACGCCTCGGTGCGCGCCAACGACGGCGGCACACCGCTGCGCGCCGACGAGCGCACGCTCGCCAGCCTCTTGAAGGAGCGCGGCTACGCCACCGGCGGCTTCGGCAAGTGGGGCTGCGGGGGGCGCGACTCCACCGGGGTGCCCGAGGCGCACGGCTTCGACGTGTTCTTCGGGTACTACGACCAGGTGCACGCCCACTCCTTCTACCCGCCCTACCTGGTGCGCAACAGCGAGGAAGTCCCCCTGGAGGGCAACGTCGGCGGTCGCTCCGGAGCGACCTACTCGCACTACCCGATCATGGACGCGGCCCTGGATTTCATCCGCGCCAACGCCGAGCGGCCCTTCTTCTGCTACCTGCCGGTCACCCCTCCCCACGGCATGTACGACATCCCCGCCGCCGACCCGGCCTGGGAGCTCTACGAGGGCGCCGAGTGGATGGAGGGCGTGTCGCAGGACGTGCGCAACTACGCGGCGATGGTGAGCCTGGTCGACCGCAACGTGGGTGAGGTCCTGGACCTGTTGGCGGAGCTCGAGATCGAGGAGAACACGCTGGTCTTCTTCACGGGGGACAACGGAGGCCAGGACCGCTTCCGCTCTCCCGACCACCCACGTGGCTTCTACGGGCCGAACGTGGACCCGCGCACCGGCGCCGAGTTCCGGGGGGGCAAGGGCAACCTCTACGAAGGGGGGCTGCGCATCCCCTTCCTGGCGCGCTGGCCCGGACGCATCGAGGCGGGACGGGTGAGCGACCACCTGCTCTACCAGCCCGACGTGCTGCCGACCCTGGCGGCGCTGTGTGGGACGGACCTCCCCGAAGGCGTGGACGGTCTCACCTTCCTGCCGGAGCTCCTGGGGGTCGGCGAGCAGCGACGCCACGACTTCTTCTACTGGGAGCACGGCAGCCAGCTCGCCGTGCGGGTGGGGGACTGGAAGGGGATCCTCGGCCGCAAGAGGGGTGGCGACTGGCAGCAGGTCCTGCGCGAGGAGAGCGGCCGCTGGGAGCTCTACGACCTGGCCCAGGATCCCGGGGAGCAGCGCGACGTGGCGGCGGCCCACCCGCAGGTGATCGAGCGTTTGGCGGCGATCGCCGCTCGCGAGCACACCCCGGTGCGGCCCGGCACCTACCACGACCCGACGCGCAAGCGCCACGAGCGCGATCGCTGGGCGAAGTGGGGCGACGCCCCCGACCGCCCTCGGGCGCGGAGGGGTGGGCAGGCTGAGGTCCACAGCATCGACGAGCCGGGCCTGGTGCCCGCGAGCCGCATGCGGCTCCTCTCCTTCAGCAGCGAGAACGGGAGCAACCGCAAGCTGGCTGCCAACGCGATCGACGGGGATCCGCGCACGGTCTGGCACAGCGCCTTCTCCGAGACCCTCGCCAGACACCCCCACGAGCTGGTGATCGATCTGGGAGCGGAGAACGAGGTGACCGGCTTCCGCTACCTCGCCCGCCAGGACAGTGGCTGGAACGGCGCCTTCGGCCTGACCGAGTTCTTCCTGGCGGGGCAGCCGGACGCCTTCGACGACCGACCCATCGCGAGCACGACCTTCGGCAAGGTCCGCAAGCCGCAGGCCCTGGACCTCGAGACACCCGTCCGCGGGCGCTACCTGAAGGTGCGCGTGCTGTCGGAGGTGAACGGCAACGTCTGGGCGTCGGCCGCCGAGCTGGCGGTCGTCGGCCGCAGCGTGTCCGACGTGGACGATCGACGCTCCCGCTGACGGCGCCGAGTCGGGGGAGTGCGGAGACGCACCGCCCTTCTCGAAGCGCCAGCGGCGTTGTACCGTTCCTCGCCGTCATCGACTGCGAGGCACCCCATGAAACGACTGCTCTGTGCTCTCCCCTGCCTCCTCGTCGCCGAGGCCGCCAGCGCCCAGGTGGAGCCTGCCGCGACCCAGGCGCCGCCCAGCGTGCACCTGACCCGCTTCGGCGCGGGCCCCGGACCGGCGATCAGCGAGGATGGCTACCGCCTCCTGGACCGCGCGGGCACCCGCCTGCAGTCGAACGCGGTTGCGTTCGACCGCCAGGCCGAGGGGGCCCGAGCGACCACGCGGCTGCGCGCCCGGCTACGGGTCCTCGCCGGGGGGGACGGCGGCGCGTTCCTCTTCCTGAACACCGCCGAGTACGGCGCCCGGGGCCCCGCCCCCTTCCTCGCCAGCTGGGTCGAGCCCAATCTACGCCGCAGCTTCGCGGTCGCGATCGACGTCCACAACCCTCTCATCGAGGAGCCCTTCGGGGAGTGGGGCAACTACCAGGGGCTCCCCGAGCGCGAGGTCTCCCTGCACTGGGACGGGCGGGAGCTCGTCAAGCGCACGGTGGCGCAGGAGTTCCGCGGCGACTGGGCCGAGCTGGAGATCGACCTGCGGGCGGTCTGCGGCGGCTCCGAGGTGAGTGTGCGCATCGGCGAGTCGGCGGTCTACGAGCGCCATTTCGTCTCCGAGCTCCTGCCCTACGAGTCGCGGCTCGCCTTCGGCGCGGGGACGCGGGAGGAGGTGGCCACCCAGCTCGACGTGGCCGAGGTCGCGCTGGAGTACGGTCCGCCGGCGGACGCGCCGCGCCCGCCGCTGCACGTGGAGCTCTTCAACCACGTCCTGACCGACAACTCGACCACCTCCTACCAGACCGAGGTGGACCTGCCCCCCGCGGACTGGGCCTTCGGCCGCATCGTCCTGACGCTCGAGATCCACGACGCCGGCGACGACTGGGACGAGTGGGACCGCAACGGCCACCTGTCGATCATCGCGGCTGACGGGAGCAAGTGGGACATCGTGCCCTTCATCACCTCCTACCGCACCGAGTGCCACTGGATGGTGGACGTGAGCCACTTCCGCCCCTGGCTGAGCGGGCGGACGCGCTTCGAGATCGCCGCGGGGACGACCTTCTACAAGAACCGGGGCTACATGATGAGCGCGGCGCTGGACTACCACCACGGGGTGTCGCTCCTCGGCGAGCGCGAGCTGGAGCCCTATCGGATCGAGCCCTTGTGGGTGGGCACCGCCCGCCACGGATCGGCCGACGACCACTTCTCGAGCTTCTTCACTCCGGTGGAGGTCAGCGTGCCCGAGGAGGCCGCGGCGGCGCGCGTCTTCACCACCACTACCGGGCACTCCCAGGTGGGGGAGTTCACCCCGTCGGCGCGCACGCTGGTCTTCAGCCCCGACCGGGACGCGCCCGCGATCGAGGAGCGCTTCGCGGACACCCTCTGGCGGGCGGACTGCTTCCTGAACCCCAACCGACCCCAGTTCGGCACCTGGAAGTACTCCCGCGCCGGGTGGGCGCCCGGGGACGTGGTCCACCCTTGGTGGGTCGACCTGACGCCGCACCTGCAGCCCGGTCGGACCGCCCTCTTCCGCTACCTCCCCGAGCCCTACGACTTCAGCGCCCATCCCGAGGGGGAGCGGCCCAGCCCCGATCAGGTGGGTCAGGCGAGCCACGTCGTGCGCTCCTACCTGATCCTCTACCGCCCGTCCGCCGCCACGGTCCCCGCGCCGGTCCTGCGCGTCACGGCGGTCACCGGCGGGAGCAGTGCCGCGCAGGCGGGGATCCAGGCGGGGGACTACCTGGCGAGCTACGCCGGGGTGCTCCTCGATTCGGTCGCCGAGCTCGGCGCCGCCAAGCAGGCCGCGACGGAGGCGGGTGAGGAGCGCGTCGCCGTCGTCGTCTACCGGGGATCGGAGCGCCTCGAGCTGGAGATCGCCACCGGCCAACTGGGGGTCAATCTCTCCACCCGCTGAGGGCCGTCACTCCACCCGCAGCTCGTCGATGAAGAACCACGCCGGCTCCCCGGCGCCGTGGTGCCAACTGGGGCAGGTCTCGAGGGCGTCGACCACGAGGCGCAGGTGGGTGATCGGCCCCGACACCTGGCCGAGATCGACCTCGAAGCCCTGGATCCGCCCCTCCTGTTCCGGGACCCGGTGCTCGAGCCGAGCGAGCGGGCACCAGTTCGTCCCGTCGCCGCTGACCTCCACCTCGATCACCCGCGGCAGCCAGATCCACGACTTGGGATCCTGCAGCGCCGACAGGGTGAGTCGGGTGGGGGAGGGCTGCAGCCCGGTGAGGTCGAGCACGACGTCGGCGCCGGTGCCCTCCCAGCCGACCCAGTTCTCGATGTAGAGGTCTCCCCCCGGCAGGCCGTCGACCAGGCGCTCGACGGCCCCGCCCGAGTACTTCGCGCTGGGCGGCGGCGAGGCGTGGACGGGTCGGCCGAAGGCCGCGTGCTGCGGCAGGTCGGGATCCAGGAGCCGCTGCCAGGCGGCGCGGTACTCGTCGAGGGTCAGGTCCATCTCGCGCAGCCTCCCGATCCCCGCCGCTCGGCAGCCGGCCAGGAAGTCGTCGAGGAGGCGCTCGACCTCGGAACGCACACGCCAGGAGCCGTCGACCCTCTCCCAGATCCCCCCCGACCGCGCACCCCGGCGCTTGGCGATCTCCAGCTCGGCGTACATCAGGGGCAAGCGCGCCGTGCGCACGCGCTCGGCCCGCTCGGGTTGTCCCGCGACCGCCTGCGCGGCGCGGTCGAAGAGGGTCCGCGCGCGCTCGAGCACCTCGGGGCGCAGCCAGCTCCCCGCGGCCAGGGAGGGGTTCCCGTACAGGAAGAGCACCTCCCCCGAGGCCTCCAGCTCGTCGTGCAGCAGGTCCAGGTAGGCGCGCAGGTGCGGCGCCGCCTCGCCGTAGAAGCCGGTCAGGAACTCGTCGATCGTCGCCTCGACGTCGAGCTCCGGGTTCCAGGCCAGCTTCGCCAAGAGGTAGCAGCGCAGCTCCGCCAGCTCGGTGCGCAGCCCGTTGCCCTGCAGGAAGAGGTGGCGCACGCCCCGCTCGGCAAACCAGCGCACGTTGGGCCCCAGGACGCGCAGGTTGGGGAAGGGCGCCACGGGGCTGGCGAACTGCACCTCGTAGTCCCACAGGAAGATGTCGTCGCTGAGGGCGCTCCACCCCTCGAAGTCCGCCGCGAACTCGCTCTCGGGGTTGTCCGCGATCGGACGCGCGCGATCCTCCTCGATCGTGCAGAGCATGATCGAGACGTTCTCCCGCGGTCGCAGGGTGCGCGGGGGCTTGCGGGAGTACTGGTAGGCGAGGGTCGAGATGCTGAGTTCGGGGAAGGCGTCCGCCAAGGCGTTGACGAAGGTCAAGAGCGACCCCATGCGCGTCCCCTCCCGCGCGTCGATCGCCACGCACCCGGCGCAGGAGCAGGCGCCGTAGTTGTCCTCCTGGCTGAAGGAGACGTAGCGCACGCCGGTGTGCTCGTCGAGGACGCGCTCCAGGCCTGCCACGACCAGCTGGAGCACCTCCGGGTTCGTCAGGCAGAGCTGGCTCGGCGCGCGTCGGTCACCCACCAGGGCGAAGTACTCGGGGTGCGTCTCGAAGTGCTCCTCGGGGTTCACGTAGGCGAAGGCGGAGTGCACCCAGCGGGGGGCCCAGAGGCGGCCCACCTCCTCCTGGACGCGGTCCAGCTTGTGCCAGCGGCGGTAGTCGGCGTCGTTCGCGGGGCCGTAGTTCACCTGCCGGAACCAGATGCGGGGGCGCTCGCTGATGGCGAGCTCCGCCGGCAGGGAGACGCGCGACCGCTGGGGGATCTCGAGGGCGCCGGGAGCCCAGAAGCGGCAGCCCAGTTGCGTCTCGAGCAGGTGGTAGACCGCGTAGAGGACGCCGAGCGCCTCGTGGGGGCCCCCCTCCGGCGGGCCCGCCACCAGAAAGAGGTCGTGGGAGACCTCGGATGCGTCGGCGCGCTCGACGAACCGGATGGTGAAGCCGTCCTCCCCCAGGCCCTCGCCGTCGAGTCCCTCTTCCCGCGCCGCGCCGGTGGCGCCCACGAAGATGCGCCGCTGCGCGGGGGCGTCGGTCTCGCGTGCCCGCGACGGGCCGCCGCCGGCGATCCGTTCCAGGTGGCGCGCCAGCTCGGTCGCCGCGAACTCCTCCGCTGCGGTCGCCTCGTCCGGCACGACGATCGTCCAGTCGGAGCGGCCGTCCTCGACCAGCACCACCTCAGCGGGACGCGTCCGGGCGACGAGGGGGCCGACCACCTCGGAGGTCGCTCGCCGCTCGCCGCGGCGCGCCCCGCGCTCCCGCCCCTCCTCGACGTAGTCCGCCTGCGCGATCCACTCCGGCAGCGTCGCCTGCTCCCGGTTGCCGGCGACCCGCACGCACTCCCGATCCGCCACCGATCCGAAGGGGGTGCCGTAGAAGCGGTTGCTCTCCACCCGGCTCCCCGCCGGGCGTCCGAAGCGGTCGTCGAGGTAGTGCGCCAGGCTGGGATAGCGGGAGGACCACGGCTCTGAGGCGATCGGCATCTCCGCCAAGCGCCGGTGAAGGGTCGAGGTCTCGGGATCGGCGATGTGGGGCGCCATCCAGCCCACCCCCCGCGCGTCGAAGTGGATCCCCAGGTCGCAGTCGAGGAAGGCGTTGTGGTGGATCACGAGATCGCGCCCGCCGCCGATCAGCATCCCCCAGTGGCAGCGCCAGATCACGTTGTGGGAGACCTCGATCCCGCTGGCCATGTCGTCGAGGTAGATCGCGTTCTGCCAGCGTCCCTCGCTGCCCCCCAGGTGGTGGATGAAGTTTCCCGTGACCCGGTTGCCGTGCATCGTCCAGTCGCGGCCGCAGTAGATGGCACCGCAGTCCCCCGTCTCCCGCAGCACGTCGAAGATCTCGTTGCCCTCGATCCGGTGCTCGTTGCCGCCGAAGAGGATCGCCGAGTGGGGAGCGTGGGCGAGCTCGTTGCCGCGCACGAGCTGACCGACTCCGTCGATACTCGCCCCGGGACGGTAGGTGCGCCAGACGCGCCCGAAGCGGTGCAGGCGCGAGCCCTCCAAGCGGTTCCCGCCGGGGGTGAGGGTGCGGCGGTCGCCTCCGAGGAGACTCACGCCCGTCCCGCCGACGTCCCGCAGGTCGCAGTCGAGGACTGCGCAACGAACTCCGTCGAGGCGCACGCCGTCGGCTCCGGTGTTGACGATGCGGCAGCCGCGCAGGATCACCTCCTCGCCCTCCTCCACCACGACCGCCCCGCCGCGGGTGCCCTCGAAGGTCAGGCCCTCGACGAGGATCCCCCGCGCTCCGCGCACGCGCAGAAGGGGGTCGCCCAGGGTGGAGACGATCAGCTCCCCGATCGGTCGGGACTCCGGTGGCCAGAGGAGGAGCCGCTTCCCGGCCCGGTCCAGGTGGTATTCGCCGGGGGCGTCGAGCTCCTCGATCAGGTGGGTCACGTAGAAGCCGGTCCCTGCCCGCAGCCCGTAGCGGTGGGGGAGTGCGAGCTGGAGCGTGCCCGCCTCCGGATCGATCGCCTCGATCGGCAACTGCTCGTCGGCCCAGTCGTGGAACCAGTAGCCGAAGGCCCAGGGCTCCTCCGCCGCGGCCCAGCGCGCCAGCCGTTGCGCCTCCACCGCCGCCGGGCGGAAGCGGCCCCCGCGCTCCGGCCCCGTCTCGCGCCGCTCCAGCGGTACGTCGTCGGCGCGGTTGCGGGGCACCGAGCCCGGGTCGAACACCTCGCCGACCCTACAGAAGCCCTCGTTCGGCCAGCGCGCGGGTCGCAGGGCGATTCCGTCGAGGAAGACCTCGCTCGCGATCGGGACCGTGGGGGAGCCCATGCCGCGCTGCACCGGTCCAGCGAGCTGCGTCTCCGGCGGCAGTCGGACGACGCGCACGGCGGAGCGCGCCGCGTCGTTGGGCAGGCGGGCCAGGAGGTCGTCGTCGGTGAGGGGCTCCAGCCTCGGCTCCGCCAAGACGATTCCGCCCACCAGGCGCGGCCGGGCTCCCGCGGCGGCCCGCAGGATCAGGTCGCTGTCGCGGTGATCGAGCTCGACGCTGGCGGTCAGGGGCCAGGTCCCGCCGAGCAGGACGATCGCGGGGCGTTCCGGCGCCGCGTCGGTCGAGCGCGACCGCTCGGCCCGCAGGCGATCGCGGGCGGCCTCGATCGAGGGGAAGGGGTGCGCGCGGGAGCCATCCGCCTCCGGCGCTGCGCCGGGTGCGACGAAGAGCTGGCGCTCTGCGCGGGCTGGCGACCCGCTCGACGCGTGGGAGACTTCGGCGAGTGGAAGGAACAGCAGGGGAACCAGGACCGACGCGCACATGCGCGCAATCCTAAGCTACTGAACTGCCGCCCTTCGGTGGGCATCAGGCGGGACTGCTCGCCGTAGCTCCTTTGCCCGCAAGGACTTGCAGCACACGGCCGCTGGAGCAGGCCCCACCGGAGGGGTGGTGGACCGCAGGCGCGTGGACCGGTGCCCTGAAGCAGCCGAGAGGGGGCCCCGAGTGCGGGAGTCGAGAGGCCGACGCCCGAGGAGCACACCGAAGGGGGGCAGTTCAATAAGCTACCCTCTCGGTAGTGAAGCGCAGGCTGCTCTCCCTGGTCGCGATCAGCTCGCTGGCGGTCGCCGCGTTCGTCACCTGGCGCGCTCGCAGTGGGCCGGGTGAGGCTCTCCCGGCGTCCGAGACCGCGCCGCACGGCGACGGCGCGCAGCCGGAGGTCCCCCAGGCCCCCCTCGAGAGGCCCGCGGAAGACGCACCCGATCAGCGAGAGGCGGCGCTGGCGGATTCCCCGGACCCGCTCGAGGACCCCGCCGCGGTGGGCGAGACTGCGGAGGGGATCCCCGTGCTGGTGGTGACCGGTGACGGCACCCCCGTCGCCGGAGTGCCGGTCGCTCTGCTCATGCGCGTCGAGTCGATGAACAACAGCGAAGGGCGCTCCGCAAGAGACACCACCGACGCCCGGGGGCGCGCGCTCCTGGTGGAGGAGGAGGAGGAGCGCGTGCAGCGCGAACGCATGCGGAGCTTCACCGACGTGGAGCTCCTCTTCCGCGTCGAAGCCCAGGTCCCCCTGCCCGAGCGCCCCACCCACGAGCTGGGTTCCGAGCCGGTCGCCAGCGAACCGATTCGTCTCGTCCTCCCCCCTTGCGGTGGGATCCGCGTCCACGTCTCCACCCCCGACGGCGGGGCGGTGCCGGAGGCTTCCCGGGTGTTCCCCTTCTGGCGCCCCGTCGGGAGCGACGGGAGCTACGACCGCATCGGCACGCCCCGGGAGCCGGTCGTCGGGGGGGTGGCCACCTTCGCCACCCTGCCCCTCGGCCAGGAGTTCCAGTTCAACGTCGGTGGCGGAAAGGCCTACCGCGGGACCCAGGCCTTCGCGCTGGGACCCGCGCAGGTGGGGGAGGTGGTCGATGTGGAGGCGGTGCTCGGCCCCCCCCTGGCCACGGTCACCGGCGTTCTGGTGGGGGAGGACGGCCAGCCCCTGACCGACGTGTCGGTGTCGATGGGGCTCTTCCTGCTCGACCGCCTGGCGCCCGCGGACGCCGAGCCGGAGCGCGTACAGTGGCTTTGGACTGAGCTCGACGGCCAGGGGCGCTTCGCGCGCGCCACCGCCTTGGAGCCGGACGAGACGCAGCGGCTGGCGCTCGCGATCCGCGAGGAGTCGCGCCACACCCCCAGCGAGGTGGATCGCTTCGCGCGCTGGGACGGGGCGGTCGAGCTCCCTCCCGGGGAGGTGCTCGACGTCGGGACCCTCGTGCTGCGTCCCCATCGCCAGCGCAGGCTCCTGGCGGCGGGGCGCGTGCTCTCCACCGACGGCGAGCCCCTGCCCCACCCCCAGGTCAGCATCCACGCCTGGGACCCCGACAGCCGGCGCTGGGAGAGGCTGGCCGAGGATCGCGTGGAGGTGGACCGGGACGGCTTCTTCGAGGCGCACACGATCCTGGAGGAGCTCCCCGAGCGCTTCACCGTCTCCGCCGGCGCCCGCGGCTACCTGGGCGCCTCCGTCGAGGCCTCCCCGGGGGAGCGCGGCCTCGAGCTCTTGCTCTCACGCGGCGGCGGAGTGGCCGGGCGCTTCGTGGCCGACGACGCCGCCGCCCTGCCCCTGCTCAGCGTCCTGATCGAGGGGGAGGACTTCAGCCGCGAACCGGACAGCGGCTTCGGGCACTTCCGGGTCGACGGTCTGCCGCCAGGGACCTTCTCGGTGATCGCCAAAGGGCATGGCACCGACTGGCGCTTCGGCGGGATCGACGACGTCGTCGTGCCCCAGGGGGAATTCGCCGTCGACCCCCGTCTCGAGCGCATCGACCTGGGGGACGCCTGCCGCGTGCTGCGCCTGACGGTGCTCGACCCGGACGGTCAGCCGATTCCCAAGCAGCACGTCTTCCTGCAGGACAGGGCCGGGGATGGCGGCAGCTTCCGGAGCGACGAGCAGGGTGAGCTCGTGGCGTTGGTGCCCGCCGGCGTGGTCGAGATCGGCCTGACCGTGACCTACCGCGGGGAGCACCTCGGGGCCCTGTGGTCGACCGCCGCGGGGTACTCGGGGAGGCTCACCCTGGGCGTCCGGGACCGGTAGCCGATGCGGCTCGGTGCTGCCCGGTCTACTTGGCCGGAATCGTCACCGGTCCTTCGATGATGCGCGCGGGCAGGGGCTCTTCCCCCGCGCCCAGCATGTTGAGCTCCTGACCCTCCCCGCGCGGCGTCCAGCGGTGGCAGCCGATGCAGTTGCCGAGGCTGAAGGGGTCGGCGGGGTCGCGCTCCTCGAGGCGGTGACAGGTCATGCACTCGCCGTGCATGGCGGTCACGAAACCGGGGGCGCGGTGGTCGAAGCCCTTGACGGCGTACTCGGTCAAGCCCGCCATCGACTCCTCGTGGCAGAGCATGCAGGCCGCGAAGTTCTCCTGGGGGTCGTCGAGGTCGAAGGCCTCGAAGCGGGCGCGCTGCGCTTCGTCCTCGAAGCGCTCGGCGTGGTTCTCCGGCCGGTACATCGGCGTTGCCAGCTGCATGTCCTGGTGACAGGCGCGGCACACCGTCTGGCGGTCGTTGGGCAGGGAGAGGTGGTGGCACTTGACGCAGGTCCCCTCCAGCTCGACCCCGTACTTCTCCACGAACGCCTGCTGGTGCTGCTCGTGGGGGAAGGTCACGAAGTCGCCGTTGCCGTTGGCGTCGAGGTAGAGCGTGGTGCGCATCGCATCGCGACTCTGGACCGCCGGTCGCACCGCGGACTCCAGCGGCTGGAAGGCGCTGGTGCCCTGTCCCCGCAGTCCGAACCAGGTCAGGGGCAGGACGACCACCGCGGTCATCCCCACGCGCCGCGCGCCCGCTCCCAGGAAGAGCTCGCGCGCCTCACCCCAGGTCCAGGGCGGCACCGGCTGGTGTCCCTCGGGGTCGCTCGGGCTGCCCTCCTGGGCGCAGAAGCCGGCACCGCGCAGCACCGGGAAGCGCTCGATCAGGAAGAGGAAGGCCAGGCCCGCCGCTGCGAGGATGCCGAAGCTCAGGACCAGCTCCCCCAGGTTGGGGAAGTAGACCGCCTGGGAGCTGGTGAAGTAGCCCACGATCCCCGTGTCGAGGCGGTGCATGACGAGCCCCACCAGCGCCGAGGTGGCCCCCAGGGCCAGCAGGCCGCGGCGGCGCCGCAGGGCGGGCAGGCTGAAGATCAGCACCGGGACGATCGCCTGCATAGCGATCTCCACCCAGAAGACGCGGCTCTCCCAGGTGAGCTGGGGGCCGACGACGTAGCCCCACTTGTCGTGCAGGGTGAGGTCGAGGGCCTTGATCACCAGGTAGGCGCCGAGCAGCACCGCCGAGATTGTCGCCAGGCGTTGGATCAGGCGCTCCTCGAAGACCGCCCGGTAGAGGTAGGAGAGCAGCAGCAGGAAGAGCACCAGCACCGCCACCCCCGCACCCATGGCGGAGATGAAGAACTCCGGCGGGATCCACATGCTGTGCCAGAGCGGGTGCAGCCGGGTGGGGGAGGCGAGGAAGAGCGATCCCAGCGAGCTGTGGTGCATCGTCGAGAGGGTCACCCCCAGGACGACGAAGGGCAGCATCACCTCGTGCAGGAAGCGCGTCACCTTGGGGAAGGGGAAACGCTCGGTGAGGATCGGCAAGAGCTCCAGCGCGGTGACGCCCCAGTAGATCGAGACGCACCAGAAGACCTCGAACAGGAAGGAGTGCGGGTTCCACATGAAGAAGGGGTGCCAGCCCCGATGTGGAAGCCCGATGTCGAAGATCAGCGCGCCGAGCGACGAGCCGTAGCCCAGGAAGCCGATCAGCACCGACAGGCGCGCGACCGGGTAGTAGCGGGTCAGGCGCAGGATGTAGATGATCGCCGCCACCACGAAGCCACTGGTGGCCAGGGCCGCGCCCGCGACCATGTTGAAGATCTTCCACCAGCCCCAGGGCAGGCTGTCGAGCATGTTGGTCGACGCCCCGAGCCCGAAGGCGAAGCGCGCCACCCCGACCACCAGCCCGGCCAGGGCCAGGACCCACATGACGTCCTTGAGGCGCCGTAGCACGCGGGCCGAGCTCACCGCGACTCCTCCCCGTCCTCGGCCCGCTTCTCGGCCATGATTCGCGAACGGCGGCGCAGGAAGGCCAGCGCCCCCAGCCCCGCCAGGCCCCCCAGGAACTGAACGGGGGCCACCATCACCCAGTCGTGCAACAGGTGCGGGATCGAGTCGGTGGCGAGACTCGGCACCGCGCGCGCCTCGAGCTCCTCGCGGGTGGGGATCGCCAGCACCTCACCCAGGGGGACGTCGGAGACGTAGATCACCGAGGTGCCGCCGAACTCCCGTTCGCCCCAGATGTGGTCGAGGTAGAGATCGGGGCGCTCGGCGATGCGGCGCTCGGCCTCCGCGAGCAGCTCCTCGCGCGGCCCGAAGACCGTGGCGCCGGTGGGGCAGGCGGAGGTGCAGGCCGGTCCGCCCCCCGCCACCCGGCAGGTCTCGTCCATCTTGCACTTCTTGATGTAGGGGAGCTGCTGCTCGTACTCGTAGCGCGGGATCGAGAAGGGGCAGCCCAACATGCAGTAGCGGCAGCCGATGCACTTGGCGGCGTCGTAGACCACCGGCCCGTCCGCGCGCTTCACGAGGGCGCCCACCAGGCAGGCCGCGGCGCACCCCGGCTCCTGGCAGTGCATGCACTGGCGACGCACGAAGCGCGAGGTCTCCGGTTGACTGCCGGCGATCTCCACGATCGAGGTGAAGCGCGCCCCCGACAGACCGTCGTTCGACTTGAACTTGGCGGGGACGTCCCGGGGCAGCCGGTTCTGCTGCACGCACCCCTGCACGCAGCGCTCGCAGCCGATGCACTTGGTGGTGTCGGTCAGGATGGCCTTGCCCGGCCTCACTGCGGAGTCGAGAGCATCGCTCATCGTTGAGCCTCCTGGCGCTGCCTCGAGGCGGCCTCGAGGATCGCCTCCCAGTCGATTTCGGGGTCGGCGAAGAACGCCTCCCAGTCCTGCGGCCCGCCCCCCAGCCGTTGGTGGCATTCGACGCAGACCTTCTCCAGCGCCCCGGTCAACGAGGGCGCCTGGCTGCCCTCGGCCGGAGAGCCCTCCAGTGGGCCCTCGGGTCCGTGGCACTGGTCGCAGGCCTGGATCCTGCGCGCGGACTCCGGCCAGGGCAGCGAGGTGCGGTGCGCGGTCGCGTACTCCCCATCCGCCTGCAGCAGGTTGTGGTGGCACTCCTGGCAGGAGAAGGAGTCGTCCAGGGCGTGGGCGTGGTGGTCCCACCAGAAGGCGCCCTGCGCAGTCTCGACCTGGAAGAACTCCACGGTGGGCTCCTCGGTCGCCAGGAGATCCCAGCGGTCGAGGCCGTGACCCTGCTCGCGGTGGCAACCGATGCAGCGCTCCTCGAGCGCCTCGGCGAGGGAGGGGTTCTCGAAGAGCTGGCTGTCGTGGCAGGAGCGGCAGGCCAGGTGCGGCTCCCCCGGCTGGTCCTGGTGGTGACAGGTCTCGCACTCCAGGTCGCGGTAGCGGCCGTGACGCTCGTGGCTCCAGAGCACGTGGCCGATCTCCTCGTGCACCAGCCAGGAGGGGTCCGCGTCGTGGCACCCCTCGCAGGTGACCGGCATGCGCGCGGTCAGGTCCCGGTACGCCGGGCGGTGGCACTCCTGGCAGCGCTGGTGGATCGCCTGTTCGAGGTTGGGGAGCTCGCGCCGGGTCACGTCGTGGACCCACGGCTCGTGGCAGTCCTTGCAGGTGCGCCCGTCGTTCTCGGGGTTGCTCTCGGTGTGGCACTCCGCGCACTCGCCGTGCCGCGCCTGGGCGTGACGCTGCGCGTCGGCCACGCCACCGATCCCCTCCAGCCCGGTGGCGGTGGACTCGCCGCGCACCTCGGCCGGCAGGTGACAGGCGTTGCAGGGGCGGTAGTCGCCGTCGGTCTCGGCCGCCGTGTCGTGGTGGTGGCAGTGGACGCACTCGCTGTGTGGATCCCCTCCCGCGGCGTCGATGCCGAAGCGGCGGGAGTGGGCGTAGTGGCTCCAGCGGACGCGCCCGTGGTCCCCCGCGGAGCCCGGAGCGTGGCAGTCGCGGCAGAGCACCGGCCCCTTCTCCAGCGCCTCGTGACAGCCGATGCAATTGGCGTGCAGGGCGACCCTCGGTGGGGGACCGTGCTCCCCCTCGTAGACCTGGGCGGGCACCGCCATGAAGAGGTCCGCCTGGATCATCAGCTCGTGGTCCTCCTCCGCCCGGTGGCAGGTGGAGCAGGGGCGCGGCTCAGCGGTGCCCTCGCGTTCCTTGTGGTGGCAGACCTTGCAGCTGGCTACATCCTCCATCCGCGCGTGCTGCTCGTGGTTCCAGGTGACGTCGCCGATGCGCGAGGAGATGACCCGGTCCGGCTCCCGCTCGGGAATCATCAGCGAGCCCGAGAGCCCCACGACGATCAGCACGGCCACCAGCCCCAGGAGCGCCTTGGCGTTGATTCGATTCTGGATCACGGGAGCGGGTGGGGATCGTGTGGGCCTCTGGGGACTCCTGACGCGCCGGCGACGGCTACAATCCCGCCATGCCCCGCGTCGGTATCGTGCTCGCCGTCGAAGGCGACCGCGCTCGGATCGCGACCACCCGGCGCGGGATCTGCGACGGGTGCTCCGAGCACTCCGAGTGCGTGGTGGGCGGGTCCAGCGGCGAGGGGATCTCCGAGGAGGTCACCGCCCGCAACCCGCTCCACGCGCGCCCCGGCGACCAGGTGGAGTTCGACCTCCCCGGTCACACCGAGCTCAAGCTCTCCCTCCTCGTCTGGACGGTCCCCCTGGTCGGTCTGGTGGCGGGCGCGGTCCTGGGGGCGGGCCTGCACCCGCGCCTGGCCCTCGACCGCGACGCGGCCACCCTGGTGGGCATGCTGCTGGGGGGCGTGGCGGCCTTCGGCCTGGTGGTCCTGGTCGACCGGCGCGCCCGTGGCGACGAGCGCCTCGTCCCCGAGGTGGTCAAGATCCTGACCGCCGACTCCTGTTCCTCGTTGCAGCATTAGATCGGGGACTTGTTCAGGAGCTCGCTCACGCGTTCGTCCACCGCCTTGCCGAAGGCATGGCGCGTCTTGGCGGTGTCGGAGAAGTAGCAGATCGTGCCGCAGCGCATGCAGCGCTCCGCCTCGGCCTGCATCAGCTCGGGGGTGACCACCAGGTCCACCTCGTCGAAGGAGTGGATGCGCTCGCCGGGGTCGAGCTCCGGCCGCGGCGCGCTGGGGACCTGACCGACGCCGATCACGGGGATCAGCCCCGAGAGGCGGATCTTCTCCGGTCCCGGGAAGGTGGCGCGCTCGAAGGCCAGGTCCTCGCCGTTCAGGAAGCGGTGGATCGAGCGCGCCGCGCGCCGCCCGGTCCCCACGGCGTCGATCAGGAGGGCCGGGCCGCTCCAGATGTCGCCGCCGCTGAAGATGTGGGGGATCCCCGACTGCAGCGTCTGGTCGTCGGTCACGATCGTGTTCCAGCGCGTCAGCTCGAGGCCGCGCTGCTTCAGGTCGTCGGTGTACCAGTCGACGAGCGGCTTCTGGCCGATCGCCGAGATGACCACGTCGACGTCCATGACCGTCTCGGAGCCCTCGATCTCGACCGGGCGCCGGCGGCCGGAGGCGTCCGGCTCTCCCAGCTCCATGCGGATGAACTCGACCTGCTTCAGCTTGCCGTCCGCGTCCCCGATCAAGCGCAGGGGGGCGGCCAGGAAGTGGTACTGGACCCCCTCCTCCTCGGCGGCGTGGATCTCCACCTTGTTGGCCGGCATCTCGTTGCGCGTCCTGCGGTAGAGCAGGACCACCTCACCGGCGTTCATGCGCAGGGAGGAGCGGCAGGCGTCCATGGCGGTGTTCCCGCCGCCCACCACGACCACGCGCTTGCCGGTCAGGTCGACCTCGATCCCCAGCTCGCGCTTCTCCAGGAACTCGGTCCCCTTCCAGACGCCCTCCAGGTCCTCCCCCTCGCAGCGCAGGGAGGAGTTGTCCCAGGCGCCCATCGCCAGCAGGATGGCGTCGTACTTCTCTTCGAGGTCCTTGAGGGTGAAGTCGCTGCCGAAGGCCACGCCGCGCTCGACCTCCACTCCCAGCTCGAGGATGTCCTCGATCTCGTAGTCGAGCACCTGCTTGGGCAAGCGGTACTCCGGGATGCCGTAGCGCAGCATGCCCCCCAGCTCGGGCTTGGATTCCAGGATCGTGGGGTGGTGCCCCAGCCGCCGCAGGTAGTAGGCCGCCGAGAGCCCGCAGGGGCCTCCGCCCACGATCGCCACCCGCTTGCCGGTGTCGGGCAGGATCGGGGGCAGCTTGCGGCCGGGGAGCTTCATCTCCCAGTCGGCGACGAAGCGCTTCAGGTAGTTGTGATGCACCGGCTCGTCTTCGATCGCCGCGCGCCGGCAGCCGCCCTCGCAGGGAGCGGGGCAGACGCGCCCGCAGATCAGGGGCAGGGGATTGCGCTCCTTGATCACGCTGACCGCTTCCACGTACTTGCCCTGGGAGGCGAGCTCGACGTAGGCCGGGATGTTGATCTGGGCGGGGCAGAGCTGGCGGCAGGGCGCGATGCACTCGTCGTCGTGCTGGAAGTGCAGGAGCCGGTCGGAGAGGGAGAAGAGCTCGATCACGTCGTTGGGACAGACGCGCTCGCAGCCCCCGCACCCGACGCACTTCTCCGGGTCGACCACCGGGTACCCCTCGGGTCCCATGTGCAGCGCGTCGAAGCTGCAGGCCTTGACGCAGGTCCCGAGCCCCAGACAGCCGTACTTGCACAGGAGGTCGCCGCCGTACATCTCCGCCATGGCGCGGCAGTCGGCCATCCCCTCGTAGTAGTACTTCTGCTCGGCGCGCTCGCCGCCGGTGCAGTAGTGGTTGGCGACCTTGGGCTCGATGAAGCCCACCTCTCCGCCCAGGATGCGCGCCACCGCCGCCGCGGTGTCCGGCCCTCCCGCCACGCAGGCGGTGGTCGACGCGGACCCGGCGACCATCCCCTCGGCGCAGGCGGAGCAGCCGGCGAAGCCGCAACCCCCGCAGTTGGCGCCGGGGAGCACGTCCTCCACCTTGGAGATGCGCGGATCGACCTCGACGAAGAAGACGCGGGCGGCGATCGCCAGGACCAGGGCGGCGCCCAGGCCGATCACCAACATGACGATGGCCGGGGTCAGCATCAGATCATCCCCTTGAAGGCGAAGAAGGAGATCGCGATCAGACCGGCGGCCACCAGCCCGATGCCCGTGCCCTGCATGGGGCCGGGGATGCGCGTGATCTCGAAGCGCTCGCGCATCCCAGCGAAGAGCACCAGCGCCAGGCCGAAGCCCGCCGCGGAGGCCAGCGAGAAGACCAGCGTCTGCAGCAGGTCGAGTCCCTCCTGGATGCAGATGATGGCGCTCCCCAGCACCGCGCAGTTGGTGGTGATCAGGGGCAGGAAGATCCCCAGGGACTTGTAGAGCACGGGGATCGCCTTGCGCAGGAAGAGCTCGACGAACTGCACCAGGGTGGCGATCACCAGGATGAAGGCCAGGGTCTGGACGTAGCCGATCCCGAAGGGCACCAGCAGGTAGCGATCCACCGTCCAGGTGATCGCGCCCGCCAGCGTCAAGACGAAGACCACCGCGGCGCTCATGCCGATGGCGGTGTCCATCTTCTTGGAGACCCCCAGGAAGGGGCAGTTGCCCAGGAACTTCGCCAACAGGATGTTGTTGATGAAGATCGCGCCGATGATGAGGCCGAAGTAGTCGTCCATCGCTGCGCTCCTAGGCCTTCCTCTTCCTGCCCAACTTGCCGAAGAGGTTCATCAGGCCCAACAAGAGCCCCAAGGTCAGGAAGGCCCCCGGCGCCGACTGCAGGAAGCCGAAGGGCCGTTCCAGGAAGACCTGCTCGCCGAAGACGAGGCCCAGGGTGCCGGCGCCGAAGAACTCGCGCACCGCGCCCACCACCGTCAGGGCCAGGGTGAAGCCCAGCCCCATGCCGAGCCCGTCCGCGAGCGAGGCCAGGACGCCGTTCTTGCGGGCGAAGGCCTCCGCACGGCCGAGGATGATGCAGTTCACCACGATCAGTGGGATGAACAGCCCCAGGCTCTCGGAAAGGGCGAAGAAGTAGGCCTTGGTGATCATCTCCACGCACACCACGAAGGCGGCGATGACGACGATGTAGCAGGCCACGCGCACCTCGTCGGGGATGATCTTGCGCAGGGCGGAGATCAGCCCGTTCGAGCAGACCATGACGAAGGTCGCGGCCAGCCCCATCCCCAGCCCGTTCTCCATGGTGGTGGTCACCGCCAGGGCGGGGCACAGGCCGAGCACGATGCGGAAGAGCGGGATCTCGTCCCACAGCCCCTTGGTGAACTCGCGCACCAGGCTGGTCATTGCTCGCCTCCCGGGACCTGGTCGATGGCCGCCAAGATCGCGTCGCGGTTGTCGGCGTAGAGCTTCGCAGCCGCCCCGATCGCCACCGCCACGGCCTGGCTGGAGACGGTGGCGCCGGTCACGGCGTCGATGTCACCGCCCTCCTTCTCGACCGCGAAGACGGTGTCCGGCGACATGCCGTGGAACTGCGCCAGGAACGGCTCCTCGCGCACCTTGGTCCCCACCCCGGGGGTCTCCGCCATGGTGGTGATGCCGATGGCGACCAGGTTGCCGGACTCGATCTCGAAGCCGGTCATCACTCCGAGATCCCCGCCGAAGCCCTGGCCGAAGTCCTCCAAGGCCACCGCGAAGGGCTGGCCGTCCTTGCGCACGACGAAGAAGAGCAGCGGCTCCTCGAAGTCCGGGAGCTCGACGTAGCGCTTCTCGGCGAGCAGCCCCTCCTCGAGCGCCTCCCGCTGCGCCGGTGGGAGCTCACCCGCCAACACCTCGTAGATGTCCGCCACCGCGGGGATCTTCTTGTACTTCAGGATGTTGTTCTCGGCGCGCTCGTGGGTCGCCGCGTGCAGCCCGCCCAGAGCCAACCCGCTCAGGAGCGAGATCAGGCTCAGCACCACGACCATCTGGATCGAGTCCTTCATCTCACACCTCCGTGCGCGCCGTCTTGGGCCGGATCCGATCGAGCAGGGGATTCAGCACGTTGGCCAGCACCACCGCGAAGGGCACCGCGTCCTCCCAGATGCCGTAGGCGCGGATCAGCATCACCAAGAGGCCCATCACCAGCCCGTAGAGGAGCGCCGCCAGCCGGTTGGCGGGGGAGCAGGTGGAGTCGGTGCCGATGAAGAAGGCCATCAGCATGAGGTGCCCGGTGAAGAGCTGGGTGAGGACGTCCCCTTGGAGCTCGGCACCGAACGCGACGCTCCCCACGGCGGCCCCCGCCAGGACCCCCAGCGGAATCTGCCAGCGCACGTACCCGCTGAGGCACAGTCCCAGGCCGCCGATGGCGGTGACCACGATCACGGCCGTGTTGGGCGCTGCGATGCTCCCCGCGCCGACGGTGTAGAGCTCCCGGGGCCAGGAGAGCACCAGGATCAGCCAACCCACCATGGCGGGGTGCATCGGGTAGCCCCCGATCCCGCCGAAGATCTGCTTGCCGATGAAGACCGCCACCACCACCCCCAGGACCAGGACCCACCAGGGGATCCCGGGGGGGCAGAGCAGGGCCAGCAGCAGCCCCATCAGCGCCCCGTGCCCGTTGGTGACGTGGTACGGCTGGCGCATGGCGACCTGACAGCCGTACTCCGCCGCCAGCCCCACCCCCATGCCGAGCAGCAGGGTGCCCAGGATGCCGAAGAACCACAGGGCGCCCGAACCGACCCCCATCTCCGCCACCCCCGTCTCGAGCAGCACGTTCAACGGCCCGAAGGCGCCGGTGACCTCCACGTCGCGCGAGCCGAAGGCGTGCACCACCGCCCCGGCGAAGGCGGTGGGCAGGAGCGCCAGCAGGAAGGCCAGGTTCATCCGGGTGATGCTCGTCCGCGTGCGCCAGTGGGGGGCGGCGCCGACGGTGAAGCGCGTGGTCGGGGTGGTCACGCCGGGGCCTCCAATCCTCGCTTGGCCAGCCGGATGTACTGCAGGAGGGGGCGTCGGCCCGTGCAGACGACGGCGCACAACCCGCACTCGAAGCACGCCTCGATGTCGTACTCGGGGGTGCGATCGAAGAGCTCGAACTCGGCGTAGCGCGCGATCAACTGCACCTGCAGGTCGAGGGGGCAGATGTCGATGCAGCGCCCGCAGTTGATGCAGGGCTCGGTGCTCCACGCCGGGTAGCGACCCGCGGGGATCACCGTCAGGGCATCCACCCCGGCGTCGATGGCGCCGTCCAGGGAGAAGAGGGGGAAGCCGCCGAGCGGTCCCCCGGCGACGACCTTGTCGTGCTCTCCCGGCTCGATCCCCGCGTGGTCGAGGAGGTCCCGGATGGGGGTCCCCAGGCTCACGCGGTAGTTGGCGACGGGCTCCTGGTCCGGGCCGATCAGGGTCAGGCGCTTCTCCCGCTGCACCCGTCCCTCGCGCACCGCGTCGAGGGCCGCCAGGGCCGCCTCCAGGGGCACGACCTCCACCCCCGCGCCCAGCCGGCGCCGCAGCGCCCCGGGGAGGGTCTCGGGGTAGCGCGCCGGCAGGGGCAGGAGCTCGATCCCGTCGCGGCGCGGCTGGCGCGCCGCTTCCCCCTCGAGGAGTGCCAGGACCACCCGCGGGGTCCCCGCGATGCGGCCCAGGAGCAGGGCGGCGGAGTTGGCGTCCTCCCCCCGCTCGCGCAAGAGCTCCAGGGTCGCGCTCACCCCCGGCTCGCGGTCCGCGGCTGAGACGACCAACACCTCGAGGCCGGGATCCCCGTCGCAGCGGAGCTGGTCGACGAGCGGCAGCGGTCTCTCGACGGCGGAGAGGATCCCCGCCTCGCGCAGTCTCTCGGCCAGCGCCTCGGGGGCCCCCGACTCAGGATCCAGAGGCTCGAAACCCCTCGGCTCATCGCCCTCCGACGGCTCGATCAGGACCGCGTTCCCCGCCCGGTTGCCGCGGATGTCCGGTTGCGTGGTGATCGCCCGCACCGTCCCCGATACCGGCGAAGGGAGGACGAATCCCGCGGCACCGGTCGCCAGGGCCTGGCCGGCGGTGACCGCGTCCTCGGGGGAGACCTGTACCGCAAGAGGCTCCCCCGAGCTCTCGTACAACGGAAAGCGCAGGCGCCCCGGAGCCGCGAGCGTTCTCGACTCGGGGGTGTCCGTCTCCAGCGCAAACTGGATCTCGGGCCTGCCGAGTAGCCGATCCACGGCCTTCTGCAACAACGGACACTCCTCGGAAGAGGGGAATCAGGAGCTCACTGAGGCCGGTATCCTAGGTTCGGGTCGGGTGCGGACAATCCGCATGGGGTGGTATCTGCGTGCTTCGAAACGACGGGAGAAGAGGGGTTTCTAGGGCCCATTTTGGATGGCTCGCGGTCGCGTTGGTGCTCCTCTCGGGAGCCTGCGAACGCGCGTCGATCGCGACCCGTTCCGAGACGCGGGAGGAGATGGGCACGCTGGTCTCGATCACCCTCGTCGAGGAGCGCGGACTCTCAGCCAGCGCCGCCTTGGAGGCCGCCTTCGCCGAGTTCGAGCGCATCGATCGGCTGATGAGCACCTACCGGCCGGAGAGCGAGCTCTCGGTGCTCAATCGAGACGGGTCGATCGAGGCGGGGGAGGACCTGCTCGCGGTCCTGAACCACGCCCTCGAGTTCCATCGGCGCAGCGCGGGGGCCTTCGACGTGACGGTCCAGCCCCTGCTCGAGCTCTACCGCTCGAGCTACGAGGACCGCGGCGGTCCGCCTTTCCCCGCCGAGATCCGCCGGGCGCGGGCCCTGATCGATGCCAGCCGGATCGGGATCGAGGGCCGGCGGGTCTCCCTCCCGCCTGGGGTGCGGGTGACCCTCGACGGCATCGCCAAGGGCTACGCCATCGACCGGGCGATCGAGGTCCTGGCCGCGATGGGGGTGCGCCAGGCCCTGGTCGACGCCGGCGGGGACGTCCGGGCGCTCGGTCGCAAGGGGGGCGCCCCCTGGCGCGTCGCCCTGCAGAACCCCCGCGACGCCCGCGACCACCTGGTGGTGATCCCCCTCGACGAGCGCGCGGTGGCGACCAGTGGGGACTACCGGCGCTACTTCGACCGCGACCGGCGGGTGCACCACATCCTCGATCCCAGGAGCGGCGAGAGCGCCCGCGCCCTGATCAGCGTCACCGTGACCGCCGCTACGGCGCTGGGGGCGGACGCCCTGGCGACGGCGGTCTTCGTGCTGGGGGTCGAGGAGGGCTTGGCCCTGGTGGAGGAGAGCGCGGGGGTCGAGGCCTTCCTGGTGACCGAGGAGGGCGAGATCGTCACCTCCTCGGGGTGGTGAGCGACGGGGTCCGCCGGCGGCGTCGGTCGCGGCTCAGAGCCCCAAGCGCTTCAGCTCCGCCGCCACCCAGCGCTCCCCCGCGGCGGCCCAGTCCTCGTCGGTCACGGTGCCCTCCACCTGCAGGTCCAGGAGCTGGACCGGGAACTCCCCGCGGAAGCGGATGCCGATGCCGCGCCCCAGCTCTTGGCACCCCTCGAAGCGCAGCTCCGCGTCCCCCTCCTGCATGGAGACGGAGCCGTCCTCCAGGTGCTGCAAGACGAGGCGGACGGGCTTGTGGACGGTCACCCCGCGATCCTCGCGGGCGCTCTCCCTGACGCCCTGGGGGTCGTAGACGACCAGGTCGTTGCAGTTGAAGGCGCAGGCGTGGTAGCCGGTCTCGTCGTCGATGCCGATCACCAGGTAGAAGAACTGCTCCAGGTCGAGCTGCAGGGGATCGGTGAACTGCACGCTGTAGCGAACCGTGGGCTGGGCGACGGGCAGGGTCAGCCGCAGACCTCGGCTCCCCGTGAACTTGAGAGCGCCCTCCCGGACTTCGTAGCGTCCAGGCCCTTCGACGGTGGACTTGCCGTAGAGCCAGTAGGCGGGTTCCGGATCGTCGACGAAGTCCTTGAGCTGATCGGGGTCGTCGAAGTCGTAGGTGAGCCGGATCTTGCCGCCTCCGAGGTGCTCCACTTCGCCCTTCATCGCGAGCTGGATCCCGTACTGCTCGAAGAGCGCTCGCGCCGCCTCCCACGCCAGGCCCCGCAGGGCGGGACGCGCGCCGCCGGCTCCCCCCTCGGGAAGGGTGGGCGCCAGCGCGGCGGCCCTCTCCAAGAGGGCGCGCAGCTCCTCCGAGCGCTTCGGCAGGGGCTCGATCGCGAGCGTCGCCAGCTCGCGCAGGCGTCTCGCCGCGGGCAGGAGGTCCCCCAGGGCTGGCCCCTGGTCGCGCAGGGCGGCCACCTCCGCTCCGCTGCCGGTCAGGGTCCTCTGCCACTCAGGATCGCCCGCGAGCAACTCGACGTAGGCGACCAGCCAAGCCGGCGCGAAGTCGTCCGCCTTGCGCCCCAGGCTGGCGCGCAGGTCCGCGGCGCCGATCGAGTCCACCGCGACCGACACGCCTCCCCAGCGGTTGCGCCCCAGCAGGATCACCCCCCCGTCGATCGACTCGACGGGGGAGACCAGCTTCTCCTCCCCCTCGACGAGCCGCAGGCGTCCCCGCGTGCCCGGCAGGCTCGCCAGGAACTCGCTCCTGAGGTCGCGCAGCGCGACCAGGCGCGCGCGCTCGACCGCCAACCGCTGGGCGTCTTCGGGAGCGACCTCCTTCTCGGTCGCCTCCAGGAACGCGATCGCCGCATCGAGCTCCCCTTCCACGGCCCGCGCCAGGGCGCTGGCGAGCTGGCTCTCCAGGTCGCGCGCGACCGGGAGCAGCGCGGGGTGGCGCGCTCCCTCCAGGGGCCAGGCGCGTGGCCCCTCGGGGAGGTCCCGCGTCGGATCGGCCGCTGGGCCGGGGTCGCCCTGCGCGCCGGAGCCCGCCTGCTCCGCGATGGGCTTCTCCGGGGTGGGCTTGGCGCGCTGGGCCCGTTCCCGCGCGAGGGCCACGGCCCACTTCCGGAAGGGAACGTCGAGGCTCGACGGATCGACTCCGAGGGCCTGCTCCAGGTCCTCGGCGCCTCCACGACCCGCCAGCACCTCCGCCACGTAGCGCATCAGTCCCTCGCGGTGCTCGGCCCCGGGGCGGAAGGCGAGGTAGTGGACCAGGAGCTCTCCCTGGGCGCGCACGCATACGGAGGCCACGTCCTCCTCGCACGCGGGCACGCCCGCCGCCAGGTTCGTGCGGGAGAGGGCCAGGTGGCGTGACTCGGAACCCGCGGTGCTCGCCAGCTCGGCGATCGGCAGGAGGTAGGCCCTCCGCAACTGCTCGTCGGTCAGGGGCTCCGTCAGAAACTCGACGCCGAAGGTGGGCACGCCGCCGGCGCCCAAGACGTCGGGCGTCTGGCCGGGCTGGTGCTCGGCGACCACCGCGGCCAGGCCCTCTAGGGCCCACAGCCCGACCGGCTCCTCTCCCGCCTGGGAGCCTGTGAGCAGGAGGCGCAGGGCCGCGTGCCGCAGGAGGTTGCGGCGCACCGGGGTCGGGGGTGTGCGCTTGCGCGCTTCGTGGAAGGTGATCAGGGCCTCCGACTTGGGGTGCCAGGCGCAGCGCTCCCAGCGGGGGATGCGGGTGGCTCGGGTCGCCACCAGCGAGCGGAAGATCGACTCGCGGGCCGTGACGACCACGCTCAGCCCCGAAGGGCCCGCGACCCCCAGGGTGGGCCACAGCTCCCCTTCGAAGTGCTTGCCCAGCGCCTCCAACCAGGGCGCGAAGAGGGCCTCGACCTGCACCCGCTGCGCCGCCGGGTCGCGGGGGGGCAGCGCGTGATAGAGCCGGAAGGCCCCGGCCCCCGCGATCTCCTCCAGCTTCAAGCGCGCCAGGATCGGATCCCGTCGGATGCGCTCCAGGGGATCCCCAGCGGTCTCCTGGAGGGCCGCTGGGTGGAGCGAGACCGCGACTAGCAGGCCGAGCGGCAGGGTGAGCATGACCGGAGTATATCCACCGATCCCGATCCCCCGACGGGAGGTGGGGGCGGTCCTGGAGTCGCACCTCGCGGAGGAGTACCGTGATCCTCCCCATCCCGGAGACCGCGCGCCGACCTCCCGACCGACGATGCCCCGATCGCCCTTGCGCCGATCCCGGACGCTTGCGTTCCTCATCCCCTGGATCCTGCTGCCCCTGGGCTCCTGCTCGCTCCTGATCCACGAGCCGCGGCCGATCCCCACCGTCGTGCACCGCACCGTCACCCCCGGGGACCGGCTCCGCGTCAGGGACCCGGACACGCCGGAGGTCCCTCCGACGGTGTTGACGGTCGGCGTGGGGGGGGAGGTGGAATTCCCGCATCTGGGTACGAGCCTCTCCCTCGTGGGCTGCACCGCCGAAGACGTGGAGGCGATCCTGGCCTCCTTCTCCGACCGCCCCGGCCAGAGGCTGGCGGTCGAGATCCTGCCCCCCCCGGGCCGGCTCGCTCGCGCGCAGGGGGAGACGGGTGCGAAACGCACAACGGAGTGAGCGCCAGCCGCTCACGGTGGCGTGCGGAACCCCACGGGCGCGCCCAAGGGCTTACGGTATGAGAGTTGCGTAAGGGAGAGGTCAGTCTCCAGCTCCCATCCACCACCACCAAGGAGCACGAAGAGCATGGTAGCCCACACCGTCGCGTCCCTCGCGATCGGTCTCCTCACGACCGTCGCACCCCCGGCGAACGACTGGACCATTCACACCGGAGAGGACCTGGTCTACGACACCAGCCGAGGATGGCTGATTCTGGATCGCCTCCACATCGAAGCGGGGGCATCCCTGCGCGTCGTAGGGGACGAGCCCCTCCTCCTGATCGCGTTCGACGAAGTGCGTGTCGAGGGACGACTCGACCTCTCCGGCTTCGACTCGCCCGGAGTGACCACCCTCAACACCACCAACCAGCCCGAGCTCGGCGCGCCCGGCGGGCCCGGCGGAGGCGCGGGGGGAGTCGGGAGCGCCGAGACCACCCAGTCGACTCCCGCCGGAGGTCCCGGGGAGTTGGCGGGCGGAGGCGGGGGCGGCGAGACGAGCTACTCCCTCCTGGGCAAGAACGCCCGCCGCGGAGCGGGAGGTGCGGGCGGGGCCCTGTCTGCGGCGCAGTTGCAGCACCCCGACATCCTGCACCCCTCGAACCGCGGTCTGATCGCCCTGCGCGGCTGGCCCGGGGGAGCCCTGGGCACGGGGGCGATCAGCCAGAGCGCCCGCGCCCAAGGCGGAGATGCCGGAGCCAGCTACTTCAGCGACGGAAGCCCGGACAACGACTTTTGGGGTCACCGCCTCACCGCCGGGGGGGTGGTGGCGGGAGAGCTCGGTCTGCCCGTCGGGGGTAGCGGCGGCGGAGCGGGTGGAGACGCGGTGAACTCCGCCACCTTCCCCCTGATTCCCTTCATCCCCACGGGGGACGAGAAGGGTGCCGGCGGCGGAGGCGGCGGCGGTTTGGGGCTGGTCCTGACCCAGCGCTTCGTCATCGGCCCCCAAGGCGCCGTCCGCGCCGATGGCGGCGACGGGGGCGGTGGCGAGAACACCAACTACTTCGACCGGGTCGGAGGCGGTTCCGGTGGTGGCTCCGGAGGGATGCTGATGGTTCAGGCCGTGGAGTTCGACCTCTCCGAGGCGCACACCGATTCGATCACCGCCCTCGGGGGCGAAGGTGGGCAGGGCGCAGGGAACAAGTACAAGGTGGACGGCGCGGGCGGCCAGGGTGGGCCGGGCCTCCTGCAGTTCCACACCCCCGACGGCACCGACGCGGCGATCAGCCTCCCCGCGGGGCAATCCCTCGAGGCGTTGACCTCCCCCGACGCCCACGTGTTGCTGCCCGTCTTCTAGTCCTGATCGGAGGCGCGGGGACCGCGGGGTCGGGTGCCCCGCTGGTCCCCTCGACCCCGTGCGCCGGCGGAGGCGGGGTCGCGTTTGCACGGGTTGGGTTACACCGACCGAGCGACGGATTCGGCGCTCCGGGATTGGAGTAGCATGGCCTGAAGGACCTCCCACAGCCATGCGACGCCTTCTCCTCTCCGTCACCGCCACGACCCTGCTCGCCTCCCTGGCCGGCGCCCAGTCCTTCGTCGAGACCTTCGACGGGGGTTCCAACGTAGGTGGCTGGACCTGGAACATCCCCTGCGAGTCGATCCTCGGCAGCGGCGGCAACCCGGGCGCCTACCTGGGCCAGGCCTGTCTCGACACCTACGCCTGCCAACCCCGCACCACCGATCCCGGCTCGGTCTTCTGCGGGGACTGGCGGGCGCGCGGCGTGTCCCACTTCGGCGTCGACCTGCGCACGCACTTCACCAACTTCCCCTTCCAGCGCGAGCTGCACCTGCTGCTGAGCAACGGCTCCACGACGGTCTACGTCGGGCACGGAGATCCGGACAGCGTGCCCCAGGTCGCCGCGGGGTGGCGGTCGCTGGACTTCCTCGTCGACTCACAGAGCCCGGTGCTGCCGGCTGGCTGGGCGGTCTACGCCGGCAGCGGGAACGACGACGCCGACTGGAACACGGTCATCGGCGGCGTCACCGAGGTGCGGCTCTTCTACGGCGACCCCCTCGACTTCTTCGTCTTCGACCAGTGGTTCACCGGCCTCGACAACCCGCGCATCACCGAGGGGCTGGGAACCGTCTACTGCTCCTCGAATCCCAACAGCACCGGCGCGGAGGGACAGCTCAGCGTCAGCGGTAGCGACCTGGTGACGGATGGTGTGCTCTTCCTGACCGGGTACGGCCTGCCGCCCGACGAGTTCGGCTACTTCATCGCCGGCCAGACCCAGGGCTTCGTCGCCAACCCCGGTGGCTCCCAAGGCAACCTCTGCCTGGGGGGCTACATCGTGCGCTTCGCGTCCCAGGTCGCCTCCAGCGGTCCCCAGGGGAGGATCACCATCCGGGTGGACCTGGACTTCCCCCCGATCCTGGCCGGCGAGACGTGGAACTTCCAAGGCTGGCACCGCGACCACAACCCCGGCTCCACATCGAACTTCACCCAGGCGGTGTCCGCAGGCTTCTTCTAGGGGCGCGCGGGGGGAACCCCGCGCTTCCCTGGGCCGTCCCAATGCCGTCCTCCTCCCTCACGACAACTCGACCATGATCTCCACCCTCCTCCTGGCTGCACTCCCGACTCTGCCGCAAGAGCTACCCCTCGAACACGTCCACCCGGTGCAACACCTGGTGGAGGTGGACGTCACCCAGTACAGCGTGCGGCGGCTGATCGAGCTGGATCTGGACGTGGCCCTGCTCGACCGGATGGCGGGTCGGGCCGAAGTGATCGTCGCTCCCGAGGAGCTACCCCTCCTGGAGCGCTCCGGACTCCCGCACCGGGTCCTGATCGAGGACGTGGCGCGCTTCTACGCCGCGCGCCTGGCGGCGGGTGACACCCAGGGGCCGGCGGCGGGGGACTACGGCGCCTGGCTCTCGCCCCCCTTCGGCAGCGGCGGCATGGGCGGCTACTACACCCTGGTGCAGATCGAGTCGGTGCTGGACCAGATGCGGAGCGCCTACCCGAGCCTGATCTCCGCCAAGCAGAGCATCGGGAACTCGATCGACGGACGCGACCTCTGGATGGTGCGCATCTCCGACAACCCGGACGTGGACGAGGCGGAGCCGGAGGCGCGCATCGACTCCCTGCACCACGCTCGCGAACCCCAGGGAATGCAGACCACCCTGTGGTTCATGCTCTTCCTCTTGGAGGAGTACGGCAGCGACTCCCTCGCCACCTACCTGGTGGACCAGCGCGAGCTCTACTTCGTCCCCTGCGTCAACCCCGACGGCTACGAGTACAACCGCCAGATCGCCCCGGGCGGCGGCGGCATGTGGCGCAAGAACCGGCGCAACAACGGTGGGGGCTCCTGGGGGGTCGACCTCAACCGCAACTACCCCTACGAGTGGGGCTACGACAACTACGGGTCGAGCCCCGACCCGAACTCGACCGTCTACCGGGGTACGGGTCCCGCCAGTGAGCCGGAGACGACCGCCATGGTCGCCTTCATCTCGGGCCGGCAGTTCAACACCGCCCTGACGGTGCACACCTACGGGAACATCTGGATCGCCCCTTGGGGGTACGATTCCTTCTACCCGACCAACTGGGACGACTACGTCGAGGTGGGCACCCTGGCGACCGAGTTCAACGGCTACTCCCACGGGCCGGGTGCGATCCTCTACGGTGCAGCCAACGGCGTGACCTTCGACTACGACCATGGGGAGCACGGGATCATGTCGTGGACGCCGGAGATCGGGAACAGCGGCGACGGATTCTGGCCGGCTCAGAGCCGCATCGTGCCGTTGGCCGAGGAGAACCTCCAGGCCTTCCAGCGCACGACCCTCGCTGCGGGACCCTGGATCCGCGTGCGCGAGCTGCAAACCGCCGACGCCGGCGACGGCGATGGGGACTTCGAAGCGGGCGAGTCGGTGGAGATCACGGCCCTGCTGCGCAACAGCGGCCGCCTCAACTCCTCCCTGATCGACCTGACCCTGACGAGCACCAACCCCCACGTGACGATCACCCAGGCCAGCGCCACCGCCGGGCCGATCAACGCCTTCTCCGATGGAGCCAACCTCCTGCCCCTGGCGCTGACGATCTCACCCGGCACCGCGGCGGGGACGTTCGTCGACTTCGAAGTGCAGGTGACGATCGACGGGTGGACCCAGGTCCTGGACGGCGAGATCGTGGTCGGATCGGTGATCACCGTCGCCGCCTACGACTTCGAGGCCTCGGGCGATCAGGGGTGGCAAGTGGGGAACCCCAACGACGCCTCGACCGGTGAGTGGACCCGCGTCGATCCTCGCGGAACCGACGCCCAGCCCGAGGACGACCACACGCCCACCGGCACCCGCTGCTGGGTCACCGGCCAGGGCTCCCCCGGGGGCAGCCTGGGCGAGAACGACGTCGACGGTGGGCGCACCACCCTGATCTCGCCGACCTGGGACCTCTCGACGGGGATCTCGCCCCGCATTCGCTACTGGCGCTGGTACTCCAACGACAAGGGGGCGTCGCCCAACGCGGACATACTCGAGATCGACCTCTCCAACAACGGCGGATCGAGCTGGGTGAACGCCGAGACGATCGGTCCCAGCGGCGCGGAGTCGAACGGCGGTTGGTACGAAGGGGAGCTCGACGTGGCCTCGATCCTGACACCCACCGCCCAGATGCGCATGCGCGTCATCGCTTCGGACCTCGGCAGCGGTTCGATCGTGGAAGCGGCCCTCGACGACGTGGTGGTGAGCTACATCGCCGACAGCGGCTGCCCCGACCCGGCGAACTACTGCATCGCGGCCCCCAACTCCGCGGGTCCCGGCGCCCTGATGTCGTGGCTCGGCTCGACCGACGTCGCCGCCGACGACTTCGACCTGATGGTGACGGGAGCTCCTCCGGGCCAGTTCGGGCTCTTCTTCCTCGGCCCCGACCAGCAGCAGGTGCCCCTCTCCGACGGCTACCTCTGCATCGACGGCACCCTGGTGCGGCGGCCGGTGGTGGTGGTCGACGGGGTGGGACAGGCCGTGCAGAACATCGACTTCGGTGCGCTCGGGATCGACAACGGGGACACCCTGCAGTTCCAATTCTGGTACCGGGATCCGAGCGGTGGGCCCGTTGGAAACAACTTCTCCGATGGTCTGGAGGTGGAGTTCTGCGGTGACTGAGCGGCGCTGAAGCCGCTCGAGGGGGGCACCGGCGGCCCCCCTCGTCCGGGTTTCACCAGGCTTGGCGGGGCGTGAGCGGAGACGTATCCTCCCGCCGATGTCGCCCTCCTCCCCCTCGGGTCTCAGGCTCGCGCTGGACCACCGCCGGATCGCCGCCTTGGTCGCGGTCTCTGGCCCCGGTCTCTTCGGGTTGGCGTGCACGGGTTTCGGGCTCGTCTACAGGATCGACGTCCTGCTCGGGGCGGGCGCGCTGCTCTTGCTCGCGACCCTCGTGCTCTGGACCGTCCGCCGGCACCTCGGGCGCCGGGCGCGGGCGCTGGAGCTCGGATCGGAGTCCCCGCGCACGAGACGCTGGTCCGCCCTCGTCGCGGGCCTGTTGGGGGTCCTCTTGCTCGTCGGCTGGGAGCTGGGGGAGGATCGCCTTCCGGTGAAGGCCTACCTCGGGCGGGGTCAGTTCCCCTGGATCGACGCGACCCTGCTCGGGATCCTGGTCCTCGCCGGTGCAGTGGTGCTGGCGCTCTTCGCCCGCTTCTACGCGACCACCCGCGCTGAAGTCCTGGCGGAGGCGCGCGGGCTGGCCGCCTGGCTGCGGGCCGGGACCTGGCTCGCGCTGCTGGCCGGGCTCGCCCTGCTGCTGCGCGAGGCGGCGCCAGGACTGGAGAGGGTGGTCGTCGTCATCGAGGTCTGGGTGGTGATGCTGGTCACCGTCGAGCTGCTCCTGCGCGGCCTCCTCGGTGGGCCGCGGGAGTCGGAAGCCGCGGCCGACCCGATCGTCCTGCGCCTGGTCGCCTCGCGCTGGAATCCGATCTCGAGCCTCTTCACCTTCCTGACCGAGGCCTTCGGCATCGACCTGCGCGGCTCGTGGGCCTTGGGGTTCATCCAGCGCTCCCTGGTCCCACTGGCCCTGGCCCTGGCGCTCTTGGGGTGGGTCTCGACCTCCCTGACCATGGTCGATCCGTCCCAGGTGGGAGTGCTGGAGACCTTCGGCCGGCGCGCGGCCGGGGAGCCCCTGAAGCCCGGGCTGCACCTGACCTGGCCCTGGCCGATCCAGCGCGTGCGCCTGGTCCCGACGGGGCGCATCCGGACGATCCCGATCGGCTATCGGGGAGCGCGCAGGGGTGCGAGCCTGCTCTGGACGAAGCGGCACGCCGAGGAGGAGTACGCCCTGCTCCTGGGGGATGGGCGCGACCTGGTGGCGGTCAATGCCACCCTCCACTACCGCGTGAGCGATCCGGTGGCCTGGCTCTACCGCAGCGTCGATCCGGATCAGGAGCTGGTGATCGTCGCCGATCGCGTGCTGATGCACGAGACGATCGGGCGCACCCTCGACCAGGTGCTCTCCGAGAACCTGGTGCTGCTCGGAGAGCGCATCGAGGCGCGGGTGCAGGCCCAGTCCGACGCGCTGGGCCTGGGGCTCGAGGTGGTCGACTTCACGATCCTCGGGCTGCATCCGCCGGTGGCCGTCGCCCAGGACTACCAGCGCGTGGTCGGGGCGCAGATCGACCGCGACACCCTGGTCCTGAAGGCGCAGGCGGACCGCGAGCGCATCCTGCCCGGAGCCAGCGCCGAGGCGCGGCGCGTGCGCGCCCAGGCGGTCGCCGCATCCGCCGCGCGGCTGGCCTCCGCCCGCGGGGCGGCCAGCGCCTTCGAGGCGGTGGTGCAGGGCGCCGCCGCCGCTCCCGCGCTCTTCCGCTTCCGGCGCCTGCTCGAGGCGCGCGAAGAGCAGCTCGCCGGAAAGCCCTTCGTCGTGCTCGACGATCGGCTGGAGAGGGATGGCGCGCTGATCTGGACCCGCGAGGGCGAGGCGTTCCCCGAGGACTTCTGAGGATCCGAGCAGCATGAAGAGCAACGCCCTACGTTGGACCGTCGGCCTCCTGGCCGTCGCCCTGGTGCTCGCCTCCGCCACGGCGGTGCCCGTGCGGGAAGGCCAGACGGTGCTGGTCACCCGCTTCGGAGAGCTGGTGGCCGAGCTGGATCGGGCGGGCCTGCACTGGAAGCTGCCCTGGCCGATCGATCGCGCGCTGGTGATGGACTGCCGGCAGCGGGTGTTCAACACGCGCCACGGCGAGATGCTCACCCGCGACAAGAAGAACGTCATCCTGCGCGGCTACGCGGTCTGGCGCATCGACGATCCGCCGACCTACATGCGCGCCGTCGGCTCCCTCGAGGCGGCGGAGGAGAAGCTCGAGAGCCTGATCGTCGACGCGCAGGCCAAGGTGCTGGGGCGCTACGACCTGACCGCCCTGGTCTCGACCGATCCCGCCCTCTTGGCGGTGGAGGAGATCGAGACCGAGCTGCACACCGCGGTGGCCGCCACCGCCTCCGAGCGCTACGGGATCGCGATCGAGCACGTGGGCTTCAAGCGCCTCTCCCTCAACGAGGAGAACGTCAGCCGCGTCTTCGAGCAGATGCGCTCCGAGCGGGCGCGCGAGGCCGCGCGCTACCGCGCCGAGGGCAATCACGAGGCGACCAAGATCCGCTCCGAGGCGGACGAGCAGAAGGCCGAGATCCTCGCCGCGGCTCGAGAAGAGGCCGCGCGGCTCCTGGGCGAGGCCGAGGCGGAAGCCGCCGCCACCTACGCCGCGGCCCAGGCCCTCGACCCCGAGCTGTACCGTTTCCTGCGGCACCTCGAGTCCCTCGAGCGGCTCCTCGGCGAGGACGCGCGCTTGATCCTGCGCACCGACAGCGCCCCCTTCCAGCTCCTGGGGAAGGAGGACGCCTGGCGGGAGGCGGCCACACCGGGGGGCGGTGAGTGAAGCGCGGAACGCTGCAGCCCACCCAGGCCCGCCCCGAGCGGATGCCCAGCGAGCTGGCCCGCATGGGGCGGCCCCTGGTCGCCGCCCTGCGCTTCCTCTTGGGTCGCTACCACTGGATCATCGTCGTGCTGGCGATCCTCTACGGTCTCTCAGGGGTGACCTTCGTCGCGCCCGGAGAGGTCGCGCTCCTCTTGCGCAACGGTGCGCTGGTGGGGGAGACCGAGGCGCAGCGCGTGCACCGCCCCGGATTGCTCGTCGCCCTGCCCCCTCCGATCGACGAGGTGGTGCGCGTCAACGTCATGCAGGTCCGCACGCTGCGCATCTTCGAGCTGACCTACACCTCCGGCGGGGGCGGGACGCGGAGTTTCGTGCGCGGCGACACGATCGATCCGGAGCGCGAGGGGTACTGCCTGACCGCCGACCGCAACATCCTGCAGACCCTGGTGGTGGTGCGCTACCGGGTCGCCGATCCGATCGCCTGGGCTCTGGGCCAAGTCGAACCCCAAGCGGTGCTGCGCGACGCGGTGACCTCGGCGCTGGTCCAGGCGACGGGGGAGCGCACGATCGACGACCTGCTCATCGGCGAGGGGCGGGGGGAGATGACCCGCGCGGTGCTGGAGAGCGCCGCCGCCGAGGCGCAGGCGCGGGGGCTGGGGGTGGAGCTCTTGGCGGTTGAGCTCGAGGAGCTGCATCCACCCCGCCAGGTCAACAGCGCCTTCAGCGACGTGATCGACGCCGCCATCCAGGCCTTCACCGCGCTGCAGGAGGCCAAGCAGTACGCCCAGACCGAGCTCCCGGGGGCACGAGCGGAAGCGGAGCGCATCCGGGCCAACGCCAGCGGCGAGGCCGCCACGCGCGTGGCCCTCGCCCGCGGGGAGGCGGACGCCTTCCGCGCCCTCCTGGAGGAGCTCGAGGAAGACGGAGGCCTGGGACGCGAGCGCCTCTACCGCGAGACCCTCGAGCGGGTCCTGCCCCGCGTGATGCTGCGAGTCCTGCCACCCCCTCCCGACGGAGGGGGCTACCGCGACCTGCGCATCGAGGTGCCCCTGTGACGTCGACGGTCGGTGCCGCCGCCCGGTCTCAGCAGCGCCCGCTGAGCTCCGAGGACTACGAGGCCCCCCTCACCCGCGAGGAGCGCCGGCGCATCGTCTGGCAACTGGGGCCCCTGCTCGCGGGCGCGGGCATCCTGGCCCTGGGCGCGGTCTGGGGAGCGCTGATCCCGGGGCAAGCCGAGGTGGCGCGCGGGATCCAGGCCGTGGCCGCCCTGGTGGTGGGGTTGCCGATCCTGCGCCGCGGCTTGGCCGGCTTCCTGGCGCGCGAACCGCGGGACCTCACCGAGCAGCTCGTCTCGCTGGCGATCCTGGCCGCCATGGCCGCCGGGAGCTTCGTCACCGCCACCCTGGTTCCGCTCTTCCTCGAGCTGGGGCACCTCTTCGAGGAGCGCTCCTCGCGCGGCGCCCGCGCCGCGATCGAGGGGATCCGCCGCCTCTCCGCCCAGCGCGCCACGCGTTGGGTGAACGGCGCCGAGCACGAGATCGAGCCCGGCGACCTCACGGTGGGGGACCAGGTCGTGGTGCGCCCCGGGGAGGTGATCCCCGTCGACGGCCGGGTGGTCCACGGGCACTCCTCCGTGGACCAGGCGCCGATCACCGGCGAGTCGGTCTACGAGGACGTCGAACCCGGCTCCCAGGTCTTCAGCGGGACCGTCAACCTGGGCGGACTCCTGCGCGTGCGCGCCACCCAGGTGGGGCACGCCTCGGTGATCGGGCGCGTGTTGGAGGTGCTGCGGCGCGTCGAGCTCTCCAAGACGCCGGTCCTCCGGTTGCTGGAGCGCTACGCGCGGGTGTACCTGCCGCTGGTGCTCTCGATCGCGGCGGTGACCCTCTTCGTCTCGAGCGAGCTCGACCGCGCCATCGCAGTCTTGATCGTCGCCTGCCCCTGCGCGTTGGTCCTGGCGGGACCGGCGGCGATCGTGGTGGCGATGACCGCCGCCACGCGGCGCTCGATCCTGATCAAGAGCGCCAGCTTCCTGGAGACGATGGCCACCGTCGACACCCTCGTCCTGGACAAGACCGGCACGGTGACGATGGGGGCGCTCTCGGTCGGCGAGGTGCACCCCAGGAACGGGTACAGCGAGGAGGAGGTCCTGGTCGCCGCCGCGCGCTGCGGGCACGGCTCGTTGCACCCGGTCTCGCGGGCGGCGGTCGAGGCGGCCGATGCCCGGGAGCTGGAATACGAGCGCCCCGAGCGCACCGAGGAGGTGCCGGGCAAGGGCGTGGTCGTGGCCGACGAGGAGCTGCCCCTGCGGCTGGGTCGCGGCGAGTGGCTGGAGGACCAGGGGGTGGCGGGCCTCGAGGCCGCGCCCTCTCCGGGTCCCGGGGTGTGGGTCGCGCGGGGGGGCGAGCTGGTCGGCTACATCTCCCTCGTCGATCGCCCGCGGGAGGAGGCGGTCCAGGCCCTGGAGCACACGCGCATGCTGGGGATCGAGCGGTTGGTCCTGCTCACCGGCGATCGGGAGGAGGTCGCCCGCGAGGTGGCCCAGGACCTGGGCTTCGACGCCTACGTGGCCGAGGTGTTGCCGGAGGAGAAGCTCGACGTGGTGCGCGAGGAGCAGGCCGCCGGACGCACGGTGATGATGGTGGGGGACGGCATCAACGACGCCCTGGCGCTCTCCGGTTCCGACGTGGGGGTGGCGGTCGGCGCGCGCATGAACGAGGTGGCGCTCGGGGGCGCGGACGTGGCGCTCTTGACCGACGACCTGGGGCGCTTGCCGCTGATGATGCGCCTGGCGGAGCTGACCCGTTCCCTGGTGCTGCAGAACGCCTTGATCGGGACCCTCTTCAGCGTGGCGATGGTGGCGCTCGCCTCGGCCGGGATCGTCTCGGCGCTGGCGGGGGCGCTCCTGCACAACGCGGGGGCGGTCTTCGTGATCGCCAACTCCTCGCGGCTCTTGATCGCAATGGACGATCGCGGCGGATCGAGCGGGGCGGGGGACGACTAGACCTCCGTCCAAGGAATCCAGGCAACCGGGCAGGAGCCGCGGCCTAGACTGTCTACAGAAGGCGGTCTGATGCGCATGCCCCGACTCCCGCTGGTCCTGATCGCCGTGGTTGCGATCGCTGGAGCCTTCCTGGCTTCCCGCAGGTTCGGTCCGTGGACTTCCAGGTCGAGCGAGCCACTCGCGTCCGAGGACGATGTGGTGGCCGGAATCGCAGAGCCCACGGGCTCGGCGCTCGTGTCCGAAGCGCGGGATGGGCCGTACGAGAGCGCTCGCCAGGCAGTGTCCCAGCCCTCGCCCGATCGAGTGGAAGGGGTCGTGCTCCCCACCTCGGCCGACGGCCTCTGGGTCGAGGGCTTGGTCCGGTGGCCCGGTGGACTCCCCGTCGCGGGGGCCAGGGTCAAGGCCTACCAGGAGCACCAGAGCCGCAGCCTCTACCCAGGACTTCGATCAACCGTCAGGACCGATGAGGACGGGTGCTTCCGAATCACCGGAATTGCAGATGCGCCGTGTACGCTACGAGCCTGGGCGCGGCCGGGGCTTGAGCACGCGGAGTGGCAGGGGCCCTCGGAGCGTCGCCGCTCGGGGCTGAGTACTCTCCGCCCCCACTGGCGAGCGATGGTGGAGGGGGTGCGTCCTTCGCGGACGGATCTCGTCCTCGTGTTGAGCGGCGGGAGCACGATCTCGGGGCGGGTGGTGGACACCTGGGGCGCGGCGCTCCCGAGGTTCAGGGTGGTCATCACGCCGGCGGATCCCGGACGTCCATCCCGGGCCAGCACGTTCCGGGGTGAGGATGGACGCTTCACGCTCGACGGCGTTCAACCCGGAGGATGGACCGCGAAGGCTTCCGCCGTCGGCTACGTCGCTTCGAGCGAGACGCCTGTCAGCGCTCCCCAGTCCGGCGAGCTGACGTTGGTGCTTGCCCCCTTCGCGACCGCGACCGGCGTTGTGCTCGACCCGGCGGGGCGGCCGGTCTCCGGAGCCCAGATCGAGGTCCGGCCGGCGTTGGAGGAGCGGAGCACCTTCCGCCGCGCGGGGGAGCTGACTGGAGAGGGCGGGAGGTTCGAGCTCTCGCTGCCCCCAGGGGAGCACGAGATCCTCGCCAAGCCGGGAGAGGACAGGCATCCCGGGTACGTGGCGAGCGCGACCGAGACCCTGTCTGTCACCACGGCAGAGACCCAGGAGGGGCTGCGCCTCACCCTGAGGCCTGGGGCCACCATCACCGGAGTGCTCGATTCGACCGCGGGCGATTTGGCGGCGAGGGCCGTCTCCTTGCACCAGTTGGGCGGCACCCGCGAGGGACGGACCAGGACCGACGCCCTGGGCCAGTTCCGGTTCGACGGCTTGCCGGCTGGGGAGTACCGGCTCGAACTACTTCCAGAGAAGGAGTGGCAGGGCACAGCGAGACGGTTCAAGTCCACGGTCCGCATCGGGGGGCGGGGAGGAGGTACCCCGCGCAGCAGCGAGATCTGCGCTGCCTCCTTGACCTGCGAGCTCCGCGAAGGGGAAGAGCGTCACGTCGTCCTGGGTGCCCCGCAGTAGCCCGGCACTGGATCTCCCTACTCCCGCCGCGTCCTCAGGTTCAGCATCTCCCCGAAGACCGGGAGCATGGTCGCAGCGGAAGTAGCCGGGCGGGGGACGCCTAGACCCCCGTCCAGGGATTCCGGGCAACCGGGCAGAGGCCGCGCTCTAGACTGTCTACTGAGGGCAGTCTGATGCGCATGCCCCGATTCCCGCTGTTCCTGATCGCCGTGGTTGCGATCGCTGGGGCCGTCCTGGTCTCTCGCGAGCTCGGTCCGTGGGCTTCTAGGTCGAGCGAGCCCCTCGCGTCCGAGGGGGACGCAGCGGCCGGGACCGCAGGGGGCACGGGCTCGGCGCTCGCGTCCGAAGCGCAGGAGGGGTCGTCCGAGAACGCTCGCCGGGTCGTGCCCCGGTCTTCACCCGATCCTCCGGAAGAGGTCGTGCTCACCATCCCGGACGACGCGCTCTGGGTCGAGGGTCGAGTGGTTCTCCCGGCGGGGACCCCGCCCGACGAACAGGTGTGGGTGATCGCCCGCGGCGGGACCTTTCCGCGCAGCAGGGGGTGTCGCACCCACGAGGTGGCGCTGACTCCGGATGGCACCTTCCGGGTCGCCTTCGCCCCCGGGACCAGGAGGGGGTCGGTGGAGTTGGGGGCGCGCTACCTCTACCTGGGGCGCAGCGTGAGCGTGGATGTCGACGGTCTGCCCGACGAGGTCCTGCTCGAACCCCTGCTCGGTGCGCGCGTGCTGCTGACCGTGAGTCCGCCCGCCGGAGCGGACTCCGGGGAGCTGGGGGAGGTCGTCGTGCGTTGGGCCGCGGAGAATCCCGGACGACCACAGGACTTCGCGATGCGGGTCGCGACCGACCACGAGAACGGCGTATTCGAGTTCACCTCTCTGCCAGTGGGAGGCTCGCTGTACGCGGCGATCGCCTCCCGGTCCTGGTGCGACCACACCGAGCTGATCCGTGACCTCCGCTCCGGTGAGATCCGCGAGGTTGCGTGTGAGCTGACGCGGGGGGGGCGCCTCACCGGACGCGTCTACGATGGCGATGGAGCACCGCTGGCAGGCGTTCAGCTGGAGGCGACCTCCACCTCCTCGCCCGCCGAGGGCGTCAGCAGGATCATAGCCGTCGAGGCCCAGTCGAGCGAGGGCGGTGGGTTCGATCTACGGGGGATCGCGCCGGGTGTGGTCATCGTGGAAGCGGCGCACACCGAGCACCTGGGGCACAGGAAGCCCCTGGGGAGGGTGATGGACGGCGATCTGCGAGAGGGCTTCGAGCTGCGCTTGGAGCGTGGCTGCCACCTTGCGGGTCGGGTCCTGTGGCCCGATGGACGACCCGTCTCGAGGGCCAAGGTCGAGGTCTCTCAGGAGGGGCTGGACCCCGACCTCTTCCCCGGACTCCGCTCAGCCGTTCGGGCCGATGAGGACGGGCGCTTCCGGGTCACCCGACTTGGAGAGGAACCGTGCACGGTACGAGCCTGGGCCCGGCCGAGCCGTGAGCAAGCGGAGTGGCAGGGTCTCTTGGAGCGTCGCCGTGCGGGACTCAGCGCTCGCCGCCCCAACTGGCGAGCGCTGGCGCAGGAGGTACGTCCTTCGCGGACGGACCTCGTTCTCGTGCTGAACGCCGGGGGCACGATCGCGGGGCGAGTGGTGGACAGCTGGGGTGTGGCGGTCCCGAGGTTCAAGGTGATCGCCAGGGCGGCGGATCGCGGGCTTCCAACCCAGTGCAACACGTTCCAGGTGAAGGATGGGCGCTTCAAGTTCGACGGCGTTCAACCTGGTAAGTGGATCGTGACGGCATCCGCCGGCGGCTACGTATCCTCGAGTGCGACGCCTGTCCGCGTTCCCGAGTCTGGAGAGCTGGCGCTGGTGATGGTCCGGAAGGCGAGCGTGACCGGAGTCGTGCTCGATCCGGAGGGACGACCGGTCCCCGGGGCCCTGGTCGAGGCCCAGCCGACGCCGGACGATCCGGGTTCGTACCCCCGGCGCACTGACGGCACGACAGGGCGGGACGGGGAGTTCGAGCTCGCCTTGGCACCGGGGGAGTACGAGATCCACGCCACGCCCGGCATGTACGGGCGCTCCGAGTTCGCGGCGAGCGTGCCCGTGAGCCTGTCCTTCACGCCGGCGGAGACCCGTGCGGGGCTGCAGCTCACCCTGAGGCCTGGGGCCACCATCAGCGGAGCGCTCGATCCGTCGGTGGGCGATCTGGTCGGAAGGAGCGTCTCCCTGCGCCAGGTGGACGGCCGCCGCAGCGAGTGGACCGAATCCGACGCCCTGGGCCAATTCAGCTTCCAGGGGTTGCCGCCTGGGGAGTTTCGGATCGACCTGTATCCGGTATCGGAGAGGGAGGAAGTGCGGGGCGGGGACACCTTCCGCAACATCTTCGACTGTGACGTCTTCTCGACCTGCGAGCTCCGCGAAGGGGAAGAGCGCCACGTCGTCCTGGGTGCCCCGCAGTAGCCCGGCGCTGGATCCCCCTACTCCCGCCGCGTCCTCAGGTTCAGCATCTCCACGAAGACCGAGAACGCCATCGCGAAGTAGACGTACCCCTTGGGGATGTGGAACTCGAGACCCTCCCCGACCAGCGTCACCCCGATCAGGAGCAGGAAGGAGAGCGCCAGCATCTTCACCGTCGGGTGCTTCTCGATGAAGCCCGAGACGGACTTGGCGGCGAGCATCATCACGCCCACCGCCAGCACCACGGCGGTGATCATCACCGCCGCCGACTCCGCCATCCCCACGGCCGTGATCACCGAGTCGAGGGAGAAGACCAGGTCCAGGATCAGGATCTGGATCAACACCGAGCGGTAGGAGACCTGCCGCCCCCCCGCCCCCGGGGACTCGTCTCCCCCCTCGATCTTGTGGTGGATCTCGTGGGTGGCCTTGGCGATCAGGAAGAGCCCCCCCAGGAGCAGGATCAGGTCGCGCCCGGAGAGCGCCTCGTCGAGGACGGTGAAGAGCGGCTCGGTGAGGCGCATGATCCAGGTCAGGGAGAGCAGCAGCAAGATGCGTCCGCCCATCGCCAGGCTCAGCCCGATGACGCGCGCGCGATCGCGCTCCTTCTCTTCCAGTCGTCCCGAGAGGATCGAGATGAAGACGATGTTGTCGATGCCGAGGACGATCTCGAGCGCGGTCAGCGTGCCGAGGGCGATCCACGTCTGGGGATTCGAGAGCAGTTCGTACCAGTCCACGGGAATCCAGGGGGCTGGGGTCGCAGGGAACGGAGTCGGTCCGCGTCAGTCGAAGGCGAGCGGCAGGCCGCGCGGGGCTCCGACGGGAGCGCCGCGGTCGTAGACGATCTCGCCGCGCAGGACGGTGGTCACCGGCCAGCCGGCCAGGGGTGTGCCCACGAAGGGGCTGAAGCCCGCGCGGCTCTCGAGCTCCTCCAGGGCGAGGGGGCCCTGCACCGACGGGTCGACGATCACCGCGTCGCCGTCGCACCCCACCTCGTGGGCGCCCTTGCCGCGGATCCCGTAGACGCTACAGGGGCCCTCCACCGTCAAGCGCGGGATGTCCGCCAGCCTGAGCCACCCGTCGCGCACCGCGGTCAGGAGCAGGGGCAGGATCGTCTGCACCCCCGGGATGCCCGAGGGGGAGTAGGGGTAGGGCTTGGCCTTCTCCTCCAGTGTGTGCGGGGCGTGGTCGCTGCCGATGCAATCGACCGGGCCCTCCACCAGCGCCCGACGCAGGGCCTTCTGGTGGCGTTCGTCGCGCACGGGCGGGTTCATCTGGGCCCAGGTCCCGTGCTCGCGGTAGCACTCCGGCGCCGCGAGAAAGAGGTGGTTGGGGGTGGCCTCGACGGTCACCAGCTCGCCCAGGTCGCGTTCGCGCACGAGCTCCAGTTCCTCCGCCGTCGAGACGTGCAGGAGATGCACCGGCCGCGAGGTGCGCTCCACCAGGTCGAGCAGGCGGCGCGTGGCGCGCAGGGCGCACTCCACATCGCGCACTTCCGGGTGGCTCTCCACCTCGGTCCCCTCCTCGAGCGCGGCGTAACGCTGTGCCAGCCGCGGGTTGTCCTCGGAGTGCACCGTCACCCTGCGCCGGCCGTGGCGCAGGACGCGCTCGAGGGTGGCGTCGTCCTCCACCAGGAGGTCGCCGGTGGAGGAGCCCATGAAGAGCTTGACGCCGGCGCAGCCGGGGAGCGCCTCCCAATCGCCGAGCTGCTCGGCGTTCTCCGCGCTGGCCCCCAGGAAGAAGGCGTGGTCCGCGGCGACCCGATCGCGGGCGCGGGCCAGCTTGTCGGTCAGCGCCTCGGGGTCGGTGGTGGCCGGCTGGGTGTTCGGCATCTCGCAGAAGGAGGTCACCCCCCCGGCGATCGCCGCGCGCGCGCCGGAGGCGAGGTCCTCCTTGTGCTCCATACCCGGCTCCCGGAAGTGGACCTGGGGATCGATCAGGCCGGGGAAGACGAGCATCCCCGTGGCGTCGAGCACCGCGCAGTCGGGGTGAGGGCTCACCTTGCCGCCCACGCCCCGCACCACGCCCTCTTCGATCAAGAGATCGCCCAGGCGCTCGCCCTCCGGGAGGACGAGAGTGCCACCGCGGATCAGGAGGTCGCCAGTCATTGTGCGAGCGCCGAACGGATCTTCGGCAAGAGTTCCGCGGCGTCGTCCTGCGAGAGCTCTCTCGCCGGCCACCCCACCTCCAGGCCAGCGTCGGCGACCTTCGGGATGATGTGGAAGTGGACGTGGAAGATCTCCTGGTGGGCGGGGCGACCGTTGTTCTGCAGCACGTTGTAGTGCTCCGCCCCCGTGGCCTCGAGCACCGCCCGGGCGAGGCGCGGCAGCACGCGCCCCAGCGCCGCGGCGGACTCGTCGGAGAGCTCGTGCAGGAAGGCCTTGCGCTCCTTGGGGATAACGAGGGTGTGCCCCGGGGAGAGGGGGCCGATGTCGAGGAAGGCCAGGACGTGCTCGTCCTCGTAGACCCTGTGACAGGGGATCTCGCCGTCGAGGATGCGATCGAAGATCGTCGGGCCGGCGTCGTTCATGGGGTTCTCCGCGCGGGGTGCGCGCGCGAGTCTACCCTAGCCCGGACCATTCACGAAGCGAGTCGGTCCGGGCTGGCGCCGGCTGTCGCAACGAGTCGGCGTCAGCGGCCGCCGCGACCTCCGCCGCCGAAGTTGCGCCCACGCATGAAGTTGCCCCCGCGGTCGTCGAGCTCCTGGTACTGCTCCCACTGCGCCGGAGAGAGCAGGGACTGGATCTGGGTGTTGCTCTCCTCGTAGAGGGTCTGCGCTTGATCCCGGATCGTCTCGCGGTCGGCGCCGGCGAAGCCACCACCGCGCATCTGCTCCATGAACTGGTCCCTGACCAGGTCGCGTTCGGAGAGCACCTGCCGCATGCCCTGCTGCTGGGTGGGGTCGAGCCCCAGCTTCTCCGCCAGATCCGCCACGCGGCGGTCGAGGCGCTCTTCCGCGGCGACTCGCCGGCGCTCTTCGCGCTCGCGCTGCTCCTGTTCGTCGCGCACCTCGAGGGCGCGCTCGACCATCGACTGCAGGCCCGCCGGAGGCGGACTGCCGACGTCGTTCAGGGAGGCCAGGAGCTTGCGCAGCTCGTCCAGGTCCATCCCGGAGGATGGCGCGGCGACGGGTGCGCGGTCGGTGCGCTCCAGGGCGAGTCGGCTCTCGAGCTGGCGCACGCGTTCCGCCAGGTCGGCGTTCTCGCGTCGCAGCTCCTCGAGACCCTCCAGGTCCCCGGGTCCCGCCGGATCGAGGCCCGCGACCGGGGAGCCCCCGTCCTGCAGGGCGATGACCGTCAGGGCGGCACTGCCCACCCCCGCTGAGGCGCCCGCTATCAGGGCGATGAGTGCAAGGTTCTTCATGACGTCATTCACTCTCCACGGTGACTGTGTGCTCGATGGTGCCTTCCACGGTGCGCTCCATGTGGAAGTTCCCGCGCTCGGTGTCGCGGTCGGTGATCGTATCGAGGGTGAATTCGCCCTCGAGCTCGAGCTTGACGGGCCGGCGCTCTTCGAGGGAGAAGCACAGGGTCCCTTCCAGGGTCACCTCGAAGGTGCTCTCCACCAGCGCGCCAGCGGCGTCGAAGGGAGCCAAGCTCAGCTCGCGATCCCCCCCGCGTCCGAAGCCGCGCTCGGGGAGGTCACCCTCCGCCTCGAACTCGACCTCCAACACGACGCACTCCACGCCATCGACGTCCTCGGTGCGATCGGTGTAGGTGATCGTGGCGTCCCACTCGGCGTCGCGCATGAAGCTCAAACCGCTGCCGCCGCCACGACCCATGCCGCCGCGGCGCCCGCCGCGCCCTTCACGTCCCTCGCGTCCACCCTCTTCCATCTGGGGCCGGGGGAAGAGAGCTTGCTCGATGTCGGTCAGCATGACCCGCTTCAGGTCGTCGCCCGTCGGTTCCCACTTGTCGCCCGAGGAGACCTCGGCGTCCTCGGGGAGGAACGCGTCCAGGGGCAGGGTCAGGTAGTGTCCCTCGAGCATCGCGCTCGACTCGGGGTCGCTGCCATCTTCCATCTTGGCCACCACGTCCCCCTCCTCGTCGAGCTCGAGGATCAGGGTCTCCCCCTCCAGCGGGCTCTCGAGCTCCCGCTCACCGGCGCGCTCGCCGGAGCCGAAGGTCATGCTGCCCTCGGCCGTGTCGAAAGCGCGACTGACCTTGGTGGGGCTGCCTTCGTCGTTGGCGAGGACCGTGTCGGTGTAGACCACCGTGCGGAGGGTCTCGCTACCTCCGCCGCCCATGCCGCGACCGCCGCGGTCCATCGGCTCCCCGTCGATCTCGACGAGGGAGTGGGTTGTCTCCTGGACGATCTCGGTCTCGCAGGTGACCTCGAAGCTGCGCTCGGCGGCATAGTCGGTGGCGAGGCCACCCGCAGCGGCCAGGGCGCAGAGTAGGGTGGGGGGAAGGACGAGTTTCAGCATCGCGGTGACTCCAGTGCGGTCAGGGACGAGTTCGTCGGTGCAACCGAGATCCTGCCCTCGAACCTCGCTGCGGGGGACCCCCGTGGAGGGAACGGAGGGGCCCGCGTTGCGAGCCGAGCGGGAACGGGCCCCGTTACTCAGCGCTAACCGAGCTGCCTGCGCACCGCAGCCATCCGCGAACGGCTGACGGGCACCCAGGTGCCGTCGCCCAAGAGCAGGCGACCCACGCCACCCCCGCGGCTCTCGAGCCGCCTGACCCGGTCCAGGGCGACGATCGCCGAGCGGTGCACGCGCATGAAGCGGGTGGGGTCGAGGACGCGTTCGAGCTGCCCCATCGATTCGCGCATCAGGTGCTCCCCCTCTGCGGTGTGCAGCCGCACGTACTGATCGGCGGCCTCGATCCAGTCGATCTCCGCCACCTCCACCAGGTCCACGCGCCCCTCGCGGTGGATCGTCAGGCGCTCGGCGGGGGAGGTCGTCGCGGGGGGGAAGGAGGGGAGGCGCAGGCGGTCCTTGGCCCGCGCCAAGGCGCGCGCGAAGCGCTCGTCGTCGAAGGGCTTCAGCAGGTAGTCGACCGCCTCCACGTCGAAGGCCGCCGGGGCGTAGCGCGCGAAGGCGGTGGTGAAGACGATCTCCGGCCGTCCCTCGTCAGGCAGGGCGCGCAGGACCTCGAATCCGTCGCGCACCGGCATCTGCACGTCGAGGAAGACCAGGTCCGGCGCGAGGTCGTCGATCGCCGCCAAGGCCTCCTCGCCATCCGCGCACACGCCCACGACGTCGATCTCGTCATCGGCTTGGAGGAGACGCACCAGACTCGCGCGCGCCATCGGTTCGTCGTCGACGACGAGCACGCGCAGTCGCTTGGGGTCCTCAAGCACGTTCCTCTTCTCCCGTGGACGGGCGCGCTGGGAGTCGCAGGCGAGCGCAAGCGCCCCCCCCCGGAGGGTTGGAGAGCTCGAGGGCAGCGGCGTCCCCGTAGAGGGTCTGCAGCCTGGCCCGAGTGTTCTCGAGACCGATGTGTGCGCCCTCCCCGTCGGGGGCTCGACCCGCGAGCACGTCGGGGGGGAATCCCGGTCCGTCGTCGGTGACCGCCACCACCACGGAGTCGCCGGAGCGGCGAGCCGCCACCTCGATGTGTCCTCCCTCCGCGCGGGGCGCGACGCCGTGCAGCACCGCGTTCTCCACCAGGGTCGAGAGAGCCAGGACCGGCATGGGGGTCGAGCCGATGCCGGGTTCGGTGTGGATCGACACGGTCAGGCGATCCCCCAGGCGAATGCGCTCCACTTCGAGGAACTGCTCCGCCAGGGCCAGCTCCTCCCGCAGGGGGAGCTCCGCCGTCGCGCCGCGCTCGAGGCTGGCGCGCAGGAGGTCACCCAGGGCGGCCAGGGTCCTGAGGGCGTCGTCTCCGCGATCCTCGCGGATCAGACCACCCACCGAGTGCAGGGCGTTGAAGAGGAAGTGGGGGTGGAGTTGGGCCTCCAGTTGAGCCAGCTGCGCGCTCGAGAGCTCCCCCTCGAGCCGGGCCGCGCGCAGCTCGAGGCCAGCCGCGCGCCGCTCCTGGTCGCGGGCCGCGAGGAAGGCGCGGGACGACCATCCCAGGCCGACGCACAGGGCGTAGAGCAGGGCCCCGATCGCCGCGCGGCGATTGCGGCCCAGGCGGCGCGCCGCCTCCCTGTGATCGCGGCCGCGGCGGCTGCCGGCTTCCCGCCTGAAGCCGGCGGGAGCCCCGTCCCGGGCGGCGTCGGGGGTCGGGGGTGGCGCCGCGTCAGGCGCAGGGGGACGGTCGGCGTCGGGAGCAGGGGGACGGTCGGCGGCGGGAGCAGGGGGACGATCGGCGTCGGGAGCAGGGGGTGAGGTGGCGTCGGGAGACCGCGGGGTGGCGTCGCGGCCCAGAGAAGAGCGATCTCGCCAGGGGGGCCGGTCGAACTGCGCCCGCTCGCTGAAGAAGGTCTGCGTCAGGGTCACGTTCAGCTCGCCCATGCCGAAGCCGACTCCCACCGCGAGCGCGGCGTGGGCCAGGAGCAAGAGCAAGACCCGCCCCCGGAGCCAGAGCGAGAGTCGCCCCGACAGGGCGACGATCGGTTCCAGGGCCACCCCCCACAGGGACCAGTCGAGGAGGCGACGCAGGAAGATCGACTGCCAATCGATGCCCGCGTCCACGAAGGCCTCCACCCAGGGCAAGGTCGAGGCGGTGGCCAAGAGCAGCACCCCCAGCGCGATCAACGCGCGACGCCGCCAGGGGGAGCGCAGACACGTCTCGAGGTCGAAGCCCCTGAGCACCGCCTTCACCGCGCGCTCCCGAAGAGGCGCTCCCTCGGCACCGCGTCGCCGCAGGCTTCACTCACGTAGCGGCCGAGGGGTATCAGTCTCCCCCGGGCCAGGACTTCGAGCCCCGCGGAGGCGACCCGGGCCAGCGGTCCGGCCTGCTCGACCAGCGGCTGGAGCAGTGCTCCCCAGCGATCCTCCCGGGTCGCCGCCGCCCCCGCGACCGCCGCGACGCGCACCTGTTTCGGTGCTTCCTCGTCGGCGATCAACGTCTCGAGCAGCCCGTCCACGTCGTCACCGCGCTGCAGGTAGCCCAGGGCCAGGGCCGCGTTGGCGCGTTCGAGCTCGGCCTTGGCTCCCTTGGCCGCGCGCAGGATGGAACGGCGGGCGCCGCTGTCGCCCGGGGCGGCGCTGGCCCAGGCGCGCAGCCACATCCCCTTCAGGCGCGGGTCCTTCTCCTTGCCGAGCGCGACCTTGATCGCCTTGGCCGACTCGGGAGCACCGAAGACCTCCAGACAGGCGGCGACCTCCTCGCGCACCTCCGCGTTGGAGCTGGTCTTGAACTCCTCGACCACCTCCCACCAGCTCGGCGGCGAACGGCGCTGGATGCCCCGGATCAAGGCCACGCGCCACTCGTCGCCCCGCCGGCCCCCGCCGCGCATCTCCTCGCTGACGAACTCGCGCGCCTCCTCCTCGTCGGCGGTGGCGATGCGCAAGAGCGCCGCGCGACGTCCCCCCCGTTCCCCGCGCCGGATGCGATCGATCAGCTCGCGCACTTCCTCCAGGTCTGCGGGGGAGGCGCCGATGCTCTTCTCGGTGCCGGCCAGCACCGCGCCCTTCAAGAGACGCTTGGGCGGCTTGGCGCGACCGCTGGCCTTGGGGGCCTGCTCGGGGTCCAGCGCACCCAGGGCGGCGACGAAGCACCACTCGAGCTCTCCAGCGGTGACCACGTAGGGCACCGACAGGATCACCTCGCCGTCAGGCCTCAGGAAGACGTGCTGGGGGGCAGCCACGAATCCGTCCGCATCTGGCCTGAGCACGCGCTCTCTGATGTCGGCGTCGAGCTGGGCCAGCTCCTGCTCTGCGAGGGACCCCAGCTTCACCCGGGTCCCGTGCTGGCGGTAGTCGGGGATCGAGACGGCGATCAGGTTCACCGTCCGCGTCGCGAGCTCGGTGATCACCTTGTCGGTGTAGACCTCACGCGCCATGCGCTCGTTGGCGCGCTCGCCGGGCATGTGGACGGCGACGAAGACGACCTTGGCCTCCTCCTCCGCCTGCGCGAGGGCCTCATCGAAGGAGGCTGACCAACGGATGTCGCCGGCGAGAGCCAAGGACAAGGTCGTGGCGATCGAGAGTGTGAGCATGGTGCCCACAGCATGGAGCAGGCGGGCCGGGAGGGGAAGCCCCGCGCGATCAGGAGTCGCGCCGCGCCGCGGAGAAGCCGTGGCACCCGCTCCCGATCGCGGAGGAGCGCCGGGCCAGCGTCTGCCACTGCTCGTCATCGGGGATGGCGCGCAGGGCCAGGGGGAAGAGGACTTCCTCCTCGTGGTGGATGTGCAGACGGATGCGCGCGACCATGACCTCGGCCGTTCCCCTGAGCTCCTCCCAGCGATCCAGGACCCAGGGACCCAAGCCCCGGGCGCGCATCTCGCCGGCCGCCTCGCTGATGACGCGGTGCAGGCGGCGCAGCGCCACGTGTTCGTGGCGCAGGCGTTGGGGGTGGGAAGCCAGGCCCACGCGCTCGAGGGCTTTGAAGAGGACCTGCTCCTCGCGCAGGTGGTGGCGCTCCATACCCAAGAGTTGCGTGGCCACTGCCTGCACCTCATGCAGTCGGGCTCGCAGGTCCTCCTCGCTCGCCGCCGGGCGGCTGGTCAGGCCTTCCAGGCGCTCGGCCTGCACGAGGATCGCGCCGTGCTCGGTGAGGAGTTGGCGCACGAGATGACCGGCCGGCAGCCCTTCTCCGACGACGGCCGCGCCTCGTCGGCCGCCCCTCGGATCCGCTGCTGTTCGGGTAAACGCCATCGTCAGGCGAGGTCTCCGATCTCCACCAATTGCGGTCAGGCCTCGGCTGCCAACGCCTCGAGAACCTCGGTGCGCCTGAGGACCAGCCGACGGCCCTGCACCTGGATGACACCCTGCTCTCGCCAACGGCGCAAGAGGCGAGATAGGGTTTCGGGGGCGATCGCCAGACGAGCTGCGAGGTCCTTCTTCGCCTCCGGGAGCTCGATCGTCATTCCCTCCTCTGCGACTTGGGCGGGCAAGCTCACCAGGAGGCGCGCCAGGCGGGCGCCGGCACTGGCCGCGGAGAGCTCTTCCACGCGGCGCACCAGGGCGAAGAGGCGTTGGCAGAGGTTTCCCACCAGCGCCGCCGCCAGCTTAGGGTATTCCTCGAGCAGGCCGATGAAGGCGGCTGCTTCGATCGCCAAGAGCTCGCTCTTGGCCGTGGCCTCGGCGCTGACCGGGTAGCGCCCCAGGTTCAGGGCAGCGGCCTCGCCGAAGCTGTCGCCGGGCCCCACCCGTAGCACGAGTTGCTCCCTGCCGTCGGGGGCGAGGCGGTAGAGCCGCACGCCCCCCTGGCAGACCAGGTAGAAGGCCACGGCCGATTCCCCGGCCGAGAAGATCTGTTGGCCGCGGGTCAGGTGCAGAGGCTTGGCCAACGCCGCCACCCTGGCCAGCGACTCGCGGTCGAGTCGCTGGAAGTTGTGCATGCCGGCCAGGGCTTCGACGACTCGAGACTGCTCCATGTCAGGGGTGCCCGACTCAGGATACTAGTCCTCTTCCTCGCGGATTGCGCCCCGAATGATCTCCACGATGCTCCCTTCGGCGTCGAGCACGATCGTGGTCGGCAGGGGCAGTCGCTCGAGATCGATCAGCTCGTCGATCGCCGCGCCGTCGCCCCCCGCGGCGGTGCTCAGGAAGTAGGCGGGGAAGCTGGTTCCCCGCTTCTCGAGCAGACCGCGCGCCGTCTCGACGTGGCCGGGGGCGTCCATCGAGAGGGCGACCACCGAGGTCCCCTCTTCGCCGTGCAGGCGCTCCAGGAGCGGCAGCTCGGCGATGCAGGGCGCGCAGTAGCTGGCCCACAGGTTCAAGTACAGCCGTCCCCCTTGCGCCAAGGCCACCGGATCCAAGAGCGCAGCCTGGCCCGTTCCACTGCTGACCGCCAGGGGAGTGATCTTCTCACCGACCCGCTTCTTCAGTCCGGCGGGCAGGGGATCGGGCAGGGCGGCGGTGCGCGCCTTCAGCTCGCGGGCCACACCCCCTTCGACCAGCTCGTAGCGACCACCCGCCTCGAGGCTCCAAGTGTCGCGGGCGCCTCCGGGCCACAGGACCTGGACGCGAGCCTCTCGGGCGTCGGGGCCCAGGCCGAAGACCAGCTCGGGGGGTTGGCAGGTCTCGAATCCCGAACCGCGCGCCAAGGGCTGACTGCAGCGCGCTCGGTCCGTCTCGACCGTGACCACGGCTCCGATCGCCTCCCACTGCTGGCTCGTGGCGCGCAGGCGCAGCTTGAGGAATCCGCCGTAGCGGCTTCCCAGCTCGTTGCGATAGAGGGCGTGGCGCTCCCGCTGCAGCTCGTGCACGAAGAGATCGACGTCGCCGTCGTCGTCGAAGTCGCAGGCGATGACCGCCCGCCCGTCGTTGGGAGAGTCCGCGCCGCACAGGTCGGAGAGGTCCGCGAAGGTGCCGTCCCTCCGATTGAAGAAGAGCTTGTCGCGCTCGTTGCCGCTGAAGGAACGCCCGTCCTCGAACATCTCGCGGCCGTGGCGCTTGAGGTAGCCGCTATTGCCCACCTCCTCGGGCCGGAAGGAGGAGGGATCGGGAGTGGCCGCGGCCCCCTGCGAGCCCGCCTCGGCGAGCTGCTCGCAGGCTGAGGACGCCAGCACGTGGCGCCAGTAGGTGCTTCACGTGTCGAAGGCGTGCTCCCCGCTGAAGAACCCGTTGGTGCAGAACACGTCCAGGTAGCCGTCGAGGTCGTAGTCCGCCAGGGCGGCGCTCCAGGCCCAGTTCGCACCCAGGCCGCCGGATTGCCTGGGATTGCGCGAGAAGGTCCCGTCCTCGTTGGCGATGAAGATCGTGTTGCCGGCGGCGGCCTTCTTCAGGGCCGCCCACAGCTCCGGGTCGACCTCGTCCTGGAGGCGGTTCAGGATGCGGTTGCCGGCGGTGGAGGACATGTTCGACACGTACACGTCGAGCCGTCCGTCGCCGGAGAGGTCGCCCGCGGAGATCCCCATGCCGTTGCCCAGGTCGCGCACGCCGAGCGCCTCGGCCACGTCCACGAAACGGCCGCCGTCGTTGCGCCACAGGCGGTTCGTGCCGTAGTCGTTGGCGACGTAGATGTCGCTGTCGCCGTCCGCGTCGAAGTCGAAGGCCGAGGCGGCGTAGGTCCAGCTGGCACCCGCCAGGCCGAGGTCGTCCGCCACGTCCTCGAAGCCCTGGCCCTCGAGATTCCTGAAGAGGGCATTGGGAGCCCCGTTGGAGGCTTCGATCCAGGAGTTGTTGTGCTCCTCGGCCACGATGCCGTAGCCACAGACGAAGAGGTCGAGCCAGCCGTCGGCGTCGTAGTCGAGCACCGTCAGGGAGTAGGCCACCAGCTCCTCGGCACCCAAGCCGAGTCCCCCCTCCAAGCGCTCGAAGTGCCCCTGGCCGTCGTTGCGGTAGAGCTCGAGGCGCGTGCCCTCCGTCTCGCCGTCGTCGACGTGCCCGACCGCCAGGTCCTGGTCGCCGTCGTTGTCGAAGTCGAAGAGGACGGTCCCCGTCCCGCCGTCCGGTCCCGCGACGCCGCGCTCGTTGGCGACCTCCTGGAAGCGACCTTGATCGCCCCCCAGGTAGAGGAAGTTGCGCCCGTCGGAGGGCACGAACAGGTCCCACCGGCCGTCGCCGTCCACGTCGCCGCAGGCGGCCCCGTTGAAGGCGAAGCTCCTGTTGCCGGGTTGGCCGAAGCGACTGCCCACGTGCGCCAGGCCCGCGGCGGCGCTCACGTCGGTGAAGATCGGCCCGACGCGGCGTGTGTGCTCGAGGGAGGTCAACTCGAAGCGGGTCAGGATCCACTGCCCTGCGCGCCGAGCGGCGCGCGCCCAGCCCCAGGCGACCAGGCCTTCGCCGCCACCGCTCCCGTTCACTCCGGTCAGGTGCACGTAGAGCTTGACCTTGCCCCAGGGGATGCCCGCCCCCCGCTGGAACTCGGCCCCCTTGACCTTCCAGATCACCGTCTCCATGCGCGTCCAGGGGGCCACCAGGGCGCGCACTCCGGAGATGAAGTCCTCGCGACCGAGGATCGCTGCTGCCTCGGCGTCGTATTGGATCAGCTCGGTGTCCAGGTGGTCCTGGGAGCGCTCGAGCGCGGGCAGAGCGTGCAGCCCGTGCCCGGCGAAGTCGTCGCTGAGCCAGGCCTCGGCGCTGGCGAAGTCGCGCCGCCGGACCTCGGCCGAGAAGCTGAGCAGCCGATCCGCGATCGCCTCCGAGAGATCCTCCACCATCGCCAGCGACGTGATGCGCGGGGAGGGATCGGGGATCTCGATCGCCGACGGCAGCTCGGTCGCGGTCTCCTCGACCGTCTCGCGCGAGCAGGCGCAGAGGAGGAGCGCGCAGGCGCCGTGTAGCACTCGAGCGTTCATTGCAGGGGCAATTCGGGGAAGGTGGCGGTGGTACGTGGCCCGTCTCGACTGCGTTGGCAGGAAGCCTGCCCGTCGTCAATCGCCCGGCTCCAGTGGGGGCGGGTGGACCGTCACGGAGCCGAGTTCGAGGCGGGGGGAGAGGTAGCCCTCCCGCGCCTCTTCCTCGCGGATGAGGTCGGTCGAGAGGTACTTCTTGTTGCAGTCGGGGAAGACCGTGGCGACGACCGCGCCCGGACCCAGACCTGCGCCGACCTCGAGCGCGCCGAGCAGGTTGGCGCCGGAGCTGATGCCCACCCCGATCCCCAGCTCGCGGGCCAGTCTCTGGGCGGCCAGGATCGCGTCCCCGTCCCACACGTCGATCACCTCGTCCAGCGCGTCGAGATCCACGATGGGGGGGATGAACTCGTCGCTGATCCCCTGGATGCGGTGCCGCCCCACCCGATGGCCGGTGCGCAGGGTGGGGGAGTTGGCGGGCTCGAGGGGGTGGATCCCCACCGAGTCCAACTGGGAGCGCAGGTAGCGGCCGACCCCCATGACCGTCCCCCCGGTCCCCACCCCGGCGACGAAAGCCGCCGGCTCCAGGTCGAGGCGGCGCAGTTGGGCCAGGAGCTCCGGGCCGGTGGCCTCCTGGTGGGCGGCGACGTTGGCCTCGTTCGCGAACTGGTCGGGGAGGAAGACGTGGTCCCCGGACTCCTGCGCGTAGACCTCCGCCTGGGCGATGCTGCCCAGGAAGCCTCCCTCGTCGGTGGAGATGGGGACGACCGTCGCGCCCAGGCTCTGGATCACGAGCACGCGCTCCTGGCTCATCCAGTCGGGCATGTAGATGCGCACCGAGTGCCCCAGGGCGCGGCCGATGGCGGCGAAGGCGATCCCCGTGTTGCCGCTGGTCGCTTCGGCGATGACGGTCTGCTCGTGGACCTCCCCCTTGGCCCAGGCGCTCTCCAGGATGTGCAGCGCCATGCGGTCCTTGATGCTGCCCGTGAAGTTGACCGCCTCGTGCTTGGCGAAGATGCGTACCGGGACGCCGTCCAGACTGCACTCCAACTCGAAGAGCGGAGTGTGACCGATCAGTCGGCGCAGAGAGCGGAAGCGCGCCTGGCGCTGGGACTCGTCGCCGGGGGAGGTGGGGAGGGGGCGCGACATCGAAGGAGGGGCGGGGCAGGATACACCCCCTCGAGATCTCTACGCCAGGGTCCCGCGCTTGACGTGCGGCCGCTCTGCTAAGGTAGGACCTGGGCCGGCAGCCGACCGGGCCCTCCCTCCCCCGCTTCCCAACGCATGGGCGAACACGACGTCAAGGCCGCCGCCAGCGAGGAGCTTCGCAGCTTCGTTCAAGCTCTGCTCGAGGACTTGCGCGCCCTCGAACACCTGATCGAGGAGGGACGCATCGAGTCCGGGGTCCGCCGCATCGGGGCCGAGCAGGAGATGTTCCTGGTGGACGACCGCTGGGCACCCTGCTCGCGCTCGGAGGAGATCCTGGCGCAACTGGATGCGGACTTCTTCGCGCCGGAGCTGGCCCTCTTCAACCTCGAGACGAACCTCTCCCCCCAGATCCTGCAGGGGGAGTGCCTCTCCCTCATGGAATCCGAGCTCGAAGGCCTGCTCGGCCGGGCTCGCAAGGCCGCCAGGGCGCGGGGCGCGCGCGTGATCCTGTGCGGCATCCTGCCGACTCTCCAGGTCACGGATCTGACCCTGGAGAACATGGTCCCCAACCCGCGCTTCTTCACCTTGAACGAGGTGCTGCGCGAGCTGAGGGGAGGGGAGTTCCGCACCATGATCAAGGGGCTCGACGAGCTCCAGATCACCCACGACAACCTGATGATGGAAGCCTGCAACACGAGCTTCCAGGTTCACTTCCAGGTGGGGCCCGAGGAGTTCGCACCCCTCTACAACCTGGCCCAGGTGGTCACCGCCCCGGTGCTTGCGGCGGCCGCCAACTCCCCGCTCTTGCTCCAGCACCGCTTGTGGCACGAAACGCGGGTGGCTCTCTTCCAGCAGTCGCTCGATGCCCGCAGCGCGAGTCTCCGGGAGCGCGGCTCGCGCCAACGCGTGACCTTCGGCGATCGCTGGGTGGAGAGTTCGGTCCTGGAGATCTTCCGCGAGGACGTGGCCCGCTTCCGCGTGCTGCTCGCCTCCGACCTGGGGGAGTCCTCGCTGGACGTGCTCGAGCGGGGCGAGATCCCGCCCCTCAACGCCCTGTGCCTGCACAACGGCACCATCTACCGCTGGAACCGACCGTGCTACGGAGTCCAGGAGGGCCGGGCGCACCTGCGCATCGAGAACCGGGTCCTGCCCGCGGGCCCCACGGTGCTCGACGAGATGGCCAACGCGGCCTTCTTCTTCGGGCTGATGGTGGCTCTGGGTGAGGAGTGGGGGGACGTGACGCAGGTCATGTCCTTCGACGACGCCAAGCGCAACTTCATACACGCGGCGCGCTACGGCCTCTCGGCGCAGTTCCACTGGATGGAGGGCAAGCGGCAGCCCGCGCGGTCGCTGATCCTCGACCACCTGGTGCCGCTGGCGCGCGCGGGACTCGAGGAGAAGTCGGTTCCCACACAGGACGTCGACCGCTACATGGGCGTCATCGAGCAACGCGTCGACCGCGGGCGCGGCGGGGCCCAGTGGGCCCTGGACTCCCTGGCGGCCATGGGCGAGGCGGGCACCTCCGAGGGGCGGCACCGCGCGGTCACCCGTGCGACCTACGAGAGCCAGCTCTCGGGAGAGCCGGTGCACAGCTGGCCCCTGGCCTCCTACGACCTGCGGGCGGACCTCGAGCAGGGCTACCGCCGGGTGTCACAGATCATGACGCGGGACGTGTTCACGGTTCACGCCGAGGACGTCGTCGAGCTGGCCGCCAGCCTGATGGACTGGGAGCACCTGCGGCGCGTCCCCGTCGAGGACTCCGAGGGGCGCCTGGTCGGGCTGCTCACCCAACGCAGCATCCTGCGCCTCTTGATGCAGGGTCGCGCGGATCAACCGGTGGCCGTGCGCGAGGTGATGCACCTCGATCCGGTGACCGTCAGCCCGGACACCACCTCCCTGGAAGCGATCGAGCTGATGCGCGCCCATCAGGTGGGGTGCCTGCCCGTGATCCAGGACGACAAGCTGGTGGGGATCGTGACCGAGCACGACTTCATCCAGGCCGCCGCCCAGCTCCTCGAGGAGGCCCTGAGCACCGACCGCTGAGGAGGTGCCCCCCAGCTCCCCGTAGACCGTTCCCGCTCGGGTCCCTATCCCATAGCGCGGCCCATGGTCGACCCCCAGTCCATCCAGATCTCCCCAGCGATCCACCGGAACACACCCGGAGGGCTGGAGGTCGAGCGCTGCATCGGGCGCTACGACAGCGGGAGACCGGGACCCCTCTTCCTGGTGGTCGCGGGCCTGCACGGCAACGAGCCCGCCGGGGTGCTCGCGGCCGAGGCGATCCTGGAGGAGCTCACCCGTCGCCGCACGCCGCTGACCGGCCGCCTGGTGGCGCTGTCGGGGAACCGGGGCGCGCTGCGCGTCGCCCGCCGCTTCCTCGCGCGCGACCTGAACCGCGTCTGGATCGATGCCGGTGCGAACGCCGCGGGCGATGCGGGGCACTTCCCCACCCCTGCCGATCCCGAGCAAGAGGAACAGCGCGAGCTCCTGGAGGCCCTGCGGGCGGAGGCGCGCGACTGGCCCGGCCCCATCCTCCTGCTCGACCTGCACACGACCTCCGCCGACGGGGCCCCCTTCAGCATTGCCGCCGACACCCTGCAGTGCCGCCGCATCGCCGAGCTGCTGCCGATCCCGATGATCCTCGGCCTCGAGGAACGCATCGACGGGCCCCTGCTCTCCTGGATCGCCGAGCGCGGCCACCGGGCCCTCGTCATGGAGGGTGGTTCTCACGAGGCTCCGGAGACGGTCGCCAACCTGATCGCGGCGATCTGGCTCTGCCTGGTCGCCGGGGACGGACTCCCCCGGACCCTCCCGGAGGTACGCACCGCCTACCTGCACCTGCGGCAGGCGAGCCGCGGGGGCCCGTCGGTAGCGGAGATCATCGACAGCCGACCGATCGTCCCCGGAGACGCCTTCCGCATGCTGCCCGGGTTCGCGAACTTCCAAGGGGTCGAAGTCGGCCAGCCCCTGGCCCACGACCGCCGCGGGGTGGTCCGCAGTCCTCGCCGGGGGTTGATGCTGATGCCCCTCTATCAGGATCAGGGGGAGGAGGGGTACTTCCTCTGCCGCGAGATCCCCCGCAGCTGGCTGCGCTTCTCGGAGCGCTGCCGACGCAGCGGCATGGAGAGCCTCCTGCCCTCCCTACCCGGGGTGCGCATCCACCCGCGGCGCCCGCGGGCCCTCTACCTCAGCGACGACGCGCCCCCCGTCGTGCGCGCCGTGCTGCGGCACTTCGGATACCGCAAGGGCGTGCTCGTCGGGGCCGGGGAGATCCTGCTGATGCGGCGGCCGGAGTCCGGAGAGTACACCGGCAGTGACGCCTTCTGAACTGCCGCCCTTCGGTGTGCTTCCTGCCCTGGGCTGTGTCCTAACCTCATTGTTTTCAAGGGGTTAGGGCTCCAATCCCGGAGCTGAGGCCCCCGCCTGGGGGGGATGAGCCGCTCCGGGGCTGGGAAGTGGCGCACGGCGACCTGAACGAGGGCCCTGACACCGGAGCCAGAGCGTCGAGGTCCAAGATGCACACGGAAGGGAGGCAGTTCAGGCGCTACCATCCTCGGTATGGTGCCGGAGTGGACGCGCTCGGGGGGAATCGTCGTCGTCATCCTGGCGCTGGCGGCCTACGTCCACTTGCCGCTCCTCGACTCCGGCTTCCTGGGAGAGGACCTCGTCGTGCTGGCGTCTTTGGACGAGGCGACCAGCGGCAGTGGACTCGCTCCCTGGTACGGGGTCGAGGGGACCGCGGCGCGGCCCCTGGGGGCGCTCTCCCTCTTCCTCTCCCGCGCCCTGTGGACCGAAGGGGGGTACTGGAGTGGAGAGGAAGCCCGCTGGCTCAGGCTCGAGCATCTGGGGTTGCTGCTCTTGGCGGCCTGGGGCTCGGTGGGACTGGTGCGGCGGGCGCTGCGACCCTGGGTGGGTCTCGATCCGGCCAAGTCGGCGGGGTACGCGGGGGCGGCGCTGGTTCTCCTGCACCCGCTGACGGTGACCTCGGTGGCGCGCGTCGCCTCCCGTGGGGACCTGGCTCTGCTCGCCCTCGGGGTCTGGGCCGCGGGACTCTTCCTGGGGGGGCGCCAGGAGGGGCGGCGCCGGCGCACCATGGCGGCCTTCGCCCTGACCGTCGTGGCGGGCTTCCTGTCCCCGCTGGTGTTGCTGATGCCGGTCGCCCTGGCGGCGCTCGAGTACTCCTCGACCCGCCGTCACCGCAGGCGTCGGGTGCGGCTGCGCACCTCCGCGACGACGCTGGTGGTCTTCGGGGTAGCGGCCCTGGTCGAGTCCCTGGGGCGCTGGCGACTGGCGCTCCCGGGGGACGTGGCGCTGATCGCAGCTCCTCCCGCCGCCCCGGTGGGGCTGTGGCTCGAGAAGCTGGGGGTGCTCGTCTTGCCCGCCAACACCTACGGGCTGGGACGCGGCGCACAGGTCCTCGCGGGGCTGGCGTTGGCCCTGGCCGTCCACCCCGCCTTCGTGGCGGTGCGCGCGGCCCCGCGCCTCTGGGGTCGGGTGGCGGTGGCGTGGTCCCTGGCCCTGGCGCTGGCGATCGCTCCGACGGCGGACGTGAGGGTGATCCCGGGGAGCCTCGAGCGGGCGCAGGTGCTGCTTCCGGCGGCGGTGGTGATGGGGCTCGGGCTCGGGCTGGCGGCCACCGCCCTCTCCGGTTGGCGCCGGACCCTGGTCCCCACCCTGGTGGGGGTGGTCTTCGCCCTGCTCGGTCGGGCCGTGGCGGTCCCGCGGGCGCTCGCCGCGGAGGTGACCACCGGAACCCACGAGGAGCTCCTGGCCGCGGGGTACGCCCAGGACTGGCGCGGCACCTTGCTGCTCCTCGACCCCCCCCGATCGGTGGCGGGGGTGGATCCCCTGGGGCCGGACCTGGCCGCCCTGATCTCCCCGGCCGTGGTGCCCGCGCTCTCCGAGGGCGAGCAGGGCCCCGACCTGGTCGGGCTCTCCAGCGCGGCCCTGGCGGCGTGGATGGCCCAGGACGAGTTCACCGAGTTGCGCCGGGTGGGCGCCCTGGTCCTGGTGGACGGCGCGCGCTTCGGGAGCGACGGGGGGGACCGGCGGGCCCTCTCGATCCTGCGCCCCGGTCAAGGGGTCACGAGCACCCACTGGTTGGAGAAGGGGCAGAGTCGCGCCGGGGTCGTGCTCGATCCGGTGGGGGCGCGCTTCATCACGGTCACCGCCCTGCCCGACGCCTCCACCGAGGAGGCGCCGATCCTGCGCTGGACTGCCGAGGGGGGCGGGGAGGCGCTCGGACCGAATCAGGCGCGCGGGGTGTGGCTCGAGGGGGATGGTGAACCGGTGGCGGTCTTCGACCTGGAACGGGACCTGACCTGGGTCCTCGGCGATCGGGTGCTCTCGGCCTGGTTCCTCGGCGCGTTGAACCTCATCAATTCGGCGCGGGTGGGTCCCGAGCCCCGCCACCTCGCGGGCGCGGTGCCACACGTGGATGGCTTGGATTGGACCGTCGACCTCGCCGGGCTCGAGTTGCGCCGGCCGCTGGCGGGCCAAGCCACTTGGAGGCTGGGCATGCTCGACCTGGTGACCCTGGAGCACGTCGAGTTCACCCCCGACGAGAGCGAGCCCGGGCGGTTGCGCTTCGTGGGGGCCGTGACCTGGATGCAGGCCCACAGCAGGACCGGAGCCGCGGTAGCTTGGTACCTGGACCGCCGACTCGACGGCCTGACGATCGCCCGCAACAGCGGGCGTCGCGCGGGCCGCATCCGGAACGAGCCCGAGGAAGCCGACGGGAGTCGCTGAGATGCCGACCGAACCGACCAGAGAGCTCGAGTCCTTCCCCAACCCCCGTCCCGGGCGCGACTACGAGGTGCGCTTCGACTGTCCCGAGTTCACCTGCCTCTGCCCGCTGACGGGGCAGCCCGACTTCGCCACCCTGCGCATCCGCTACGTACCGGACGAGACCTGCGTGGAGCTGAAGAGCCTGAAGCTCTACCTGTGGTCCTTCCGCCAGGAGGGGCACTTCCACGAGGCAGTGGTGAACCGCATCCTCGACGACCTGGTGGAGACGCTCTCCCCCCGGCGCATGACGGTGGAAGGGGACTTCCTGGTGCGCGGGGGGATTCGCACGGTGGTGGAGGCCCACCACCCCTAGGGGGGCTGGCGCCCCAGCCCCACTACGTGCCGCGAGCGGCACGGAATCGTCCCCGGGTTCAACGGCTGACGCCGTTGAGACCAGACCGCGTCACTCCTTCGTCGGGTCAGCCTCCGGCTCTTCAGTGGACTCCTCTGCGTCCTCCGCGTCCTCGGAAGCCGTGTCCGTCTCTTCGAGCAGCTTCCCGAAGTACTGCGGCAGCTCGACGCCGCCGATGTCGCGCATCATGTGCAGGGCCGGGGGGAGGGAGCCCGCCAGGCCCTGCAGGAAGTTGGCCGTCGAGGAGCGTCCGTCGCCGCCGGCGCCGTCCCAGACGACCACCTTGTCGAACTTGATGTTGGCGATCGCCTGCGCCGCGGTGGCGGAGATCTGCTCGATGTGCTCGAGCATCAGCATCTTGAAGGCCTCGTCGGAGCCACCGCAGGCCGCCACGATCTGCGCCAGGCCCTGACCCTTCTTGGCCAGGATCTCGAACTGACCGCGCGCCTCGGCGTCCAGGCGGGCGAAGGTCGCCGCCGCGTCGCCTTCGGCCCGGATGCGCGCCTTCTGCGCCTCGGCTTCGGCGTCGACGATCGTCTGCGCCTTCTCCGCCTTGGCGGCGGACTCGAGCTGGGCGCGCTTCTCCGCCTCGACCTTGGTGCCCTCGGCCTCCGCGGCCTTGGCCTCCGCCAGGTACTGCGCTTCGCGCACGGCCGCATCGGCTTCGCGCCGACGCGTCTCGCCGCGCTGGAAGGCGTCCGCCTCCTGCACCTTCAGATCGGCGTCCGCCTGTGCGATGGAGGCCTTGGCCTCGTTCTCCCCGGTGACCGCCTTGGCGTTGGCGTCCGCAACGCTGATGCGCATTCCGCGCTCGGAGTCGCGCACCTGGGCTTCCTGCTGGAACTGGGCGTTCTTCTCGCCGACCACCTTCTCCTTCTCGAGCTCGGCGATGCGGATGGCGCGCTCGCGATCCGCCTCCTTGGTGCCGATATCGCGCGCCTTCTCGCGGTCGGCGACCTGGATCGCCTGCTCCTTCTCCGCCTCGGCCACGCCGATCGCGCCGTGGCGCTCCTGCTGGGCCACGTCGATGGAGGCCTGCTGGATCGCCTCGGAGGCCGCCTTGCGCCCGATCGCCTCGATGTAGCCCGAGTCGTCGGTGATGTCCTTGATGTTGACGTTGATCAGGATCAGGCCGATCTTCGCCAGCTCCGGCTCCAGGCTGGACTGGACGTTGGAGAGGAAGGTGTCGCGGTCGCGGTTGATCTCCGTGATCTTCATCGAGGCGATCACCTGGCGCAGCTGGCCGAAGATGATGTCCTCCGCCTGCTTGCTGATCTCGGGGGTGGTCAATCCAAGGAGACGCACCGCGCTGTTCTGCATCGTGTCGCCCTCGATTCCGATGGCGACCGTGAAGACGCTGGGCACGTTGACGCGGATGTTCTCCAGGGAGAGGGCCCCCTCGAGCGGGATCTCGATCTGCACCGGATCCAGGGAGAGGTAGTCGAAGTTCTGGATCAGGGGCCAGACGAAGGCCCCGCCGCCGTGCAGGCACTTGGAGCTGCGCCCCGCGCCGGTCCTGCCGTAGATGATCAGGACGCGGTTGGAGGGGCAGCGCTTGTAGCGCCGCGCGATGATCAGGAAGAAGCCGGCGATGATGAAGACGCCGGCCAGGGCGTACCATACGGCGTAGGGGGTGCCGCTACCGTTCTCGGGGAAAAGCAGCGCAAGCGATGTCGTCATGGTCATGCGGGTGTCTCCACGTCTGTGTTCTCCGGTGGGGGGGCGTCGAGTGCCGCCACCATGAAGGTGCCCGGGGTCGTCATGCGCAGGATGCGCACCTCGCTACCCGTGGGGAGCTCGGGACCCTCGGTCAGCGCTTCGTACTGCAGACTGTTCCCCTGGATCGAAACGGTGATCTTGCCCTTGCCCGACTGGGCGGAGGGGATGCGCAGGTAGACCCGCGCCGTCGAGCCCACGGCGTTCTCCGGCTTGACATTCCCCTCGGAGTAGAGGTTGCTCATCAGGGACATCACCCAAGCCACGAGCAGGAAGGCGGCCAGCCCCGCGCCGAAGGCGATGCCGATCGTGCGCCCCGCTCCCCACTGCTCGGCGTGGCCCCACATGCCGGTCAACCCGAAGAAGGTCAGGAAGCCCGCCATCGAGCGGATCGACATGAAGCCGAAGCCGTCCCCGTGGTCGGAGATGTCGTCGACGTCGGTGTCGGCGTCCATGTCCGCGCCGAAAAGCAAGAGGATCATCTGGATGGCGAGGATCGCTCCTCCGACCACCGCGCACACGAGGTAGATCGTGCGCACCGAGAGGTCGTCCGGTAGCCACTCGAAGATCACCAGGGGGGGACTCATCAACTCAGGCCTCCAGCGCCGGTGGGATGGGTGTGACGCGGTCGGCGGCCAGTGTACTCGGCCGAGGTGAGGGCATTCAAAGAACGGGCCGGGCGGAGCGCCTTCGGCGCGTCCGCCCGGCCCGCAAGGACGGGGGCTGGGGGGGGCCTAGAAGCCGTAGGTCAGCCAGATCCAGAGCTTCTGGGTGTCGGCAAACTCGTCGTCGTCGGAGTCGAAGTCAGCCAGCTTGATGCCTGCGTTCACGCCGTTGGCGAAGTCGCGGGAGGCGAGGAGGTCGATCTCGCTGCCCCAGTCATCGCTGCCATGGTCCGCGGTGAAGTCGTGGAAGACCGCCATCAGCGTGGTGCCCTCGAAGGTGCCGCCGAAGGAGAGGTAGGTGTCCTCGAGGCCCTCGTCGGGGGTCCCCGCGAACACGTCGGCCCAACCGTTGAACTTGTGCAATGTCGCCAGGGGGGTGGTGAACTTGTCACCCTCGTCGCCGGAGCCCTCGAGGAGCTCTTGGCCGATCTTGACGGTGAGGTTCTCGAAGGTCGCGCCGACCTCGAGGTTCATGTAGCCCGCGTCGACGTCGAAGTCGTTGTCGTGGGCGTCCGACTGGTTGGCCAGGGCCACGTGGTACACGAGGTCCAGGTCCTCGAGGTCGTAGGTGCCGCCGAAGCTGCCGCCCAGGGTCTGGGTCGACACGGCGTCCATGCTCTTGTTGTCGATGTCGTAGAAGAAGGCGTCCAGGGTCCCGACCCCTTCGAACTCGTGGCTGGCGTGCAGCAGGTTCGTCTGGTGGTCGTGGTCGCCGATCGGGCTCGACTCGCCGTAGATGCGGTTGACGTTGTAGACGTAGGCGTAGAAGAGCTGGAACCCCGGGATGGCGTTGCTCGAGGCCGACCAGGCGTCGAAGGTCTGCTCGTTCTGACGCCAACCGACGTTGCCCACGAAGCGCTCGTTTCCGAGGACGATCCGCTGGCGGCCGGTCCTGAGGACCGTGTCCTCGATGCCGTTGTACTGCAGATACGCCTGGTTCATCTCGGTCCCGTCGGGATCCGCGACGATCGGGCGGTCGTCCACATCGTTCACCGTGCTGTTGTAGTCGTCGTCACCGACCTCGCTGACGTCCTCGGCCTCCATCAGGATCGAGAAGTCGTTCCAGGTTCCGGACTCGTAGCCGAGCACCGTGCGCAGGGTGGAGGCCGCGGCGTCCTTGCTGATGCCGTCTTCGTCGACCGACTCGAAGCGGTAGCGGAACTTGGCCCATTTTCGGCCGCCCGTGAGGGCGTCCTGCCAGGTGTCCGCGGCCTCTTGCTCGAGGGTGGGCAGGGCCAGGGGCTCGGTGGGGGGGGGGTCGGTGGGGGCTGCGAAGACCGTCGCCGGCAAGGCGACGGCAGAGATCGTGAGTAGGAAGCGCGTCATGGGAAGCGACCCTCGTCGGGGCCGTCGGTCTGGCGGGGTTGCGAGGGGACCGGGAGGCGTACCAAGCCCTCCGAGGAAGCCGGGATTGGACTCCCCGGGGCCTATCTGGTGCCCTGGTTGGACTGCCCATCCAGTAGGGGTACATGTGCTAGCGCCCCCCGCCCGTCCCCGGGCGTGCCGAAGGGCGTAGCTCCGCCTACTTCCGTGCGCGCGCGCCCCCCCAGGGGAGAAAAAACCGTCAAATCGGGCTCGGCCAGCCCTTCGGCCTCGGGGAGACCTTGGCGAAGCCGGGGAGGATGCGTTCCTCCAAGAGCGCTCGGCGGACCCCGTAGCCGATGAACGAGGCCTGGATGGCGTTCTCCGTCAGCCGCTGCAAGTCCTCCAGGGTGCAGCCGAAGGTCTCCACGGCGAGCTGGAATTCCCCCGTCAGCGTCGTGCTGCTCATCAACCGGTTGTCGGTGTTCAAGGTCACCCGATACCCCTCCGCCAGATAGTAGGGGAATGGGTGTTCCTCGAGACTGGGCGTGGCGCCGGTGTGGACGTTGGAGGAGAGGCAGGCTTCGATCGGAATGCGGTGGTCCAGGACGTAGCGCGCCAGGCTGCCGACGCGGATCACCTTCTTGTCGTAGACCACGATGTCCTCGAACAGCCGCGTGCCGTGCCCGATACGGTGGGCGCCGCAGTACTGCAGGGCCTGCCAGATGCTCTCGGGCCCGAAGCTCTCCCCGGCGTGGATGGTGATCGAGCCGTTGCGGCGTTTGATGAGCTGGAACGCCTCCAGGTGGTGCTTGGCGGGGTGCCCGTACTCCTCCCCAGCCAGGTCGAAGCCGACCACCCCCCGGTCGAACCAGGCGGCGGCGAGCTCGGCGAGCTTCAGGGAGAGCTCGTTCGACTGCCCCCGCATGGCGCACACCAAGAGGCCGAACTCGATCCCGTGGTCCGACCGGGCTCGCTCGCAGCCCCTGAGCACGGCGCTCATCACCGCGTCCAGGCCGAGCCCAGCGCGGGTGTGGAAGTGGGGAGCGAAGCGCAGCTCGGCGTACACCACGTTCTCGCCCGCCAGGTCCTCCAGGGCCTCGTAGGCCACCCGCTCGAGGGCCTCCGCGGTCTGCATCACGGCGATCGTGTGCCGGAACCCCTCCAGGTAGCGCCCCAGGGTTCCGCGGGCGGCGCCGGTGTGGAACCACTCCCCGAGGTCCCCGGCGGTCCCCCGGGGCAGCTCCTCCCACCCGGCGTCCCGGGCGAGCTCGAGGACGGTGGCCGGCCGCAGTCCCCCGTCGAGGTGTTCGTGGAGCAGGACTTTGGGGAGGGAGTGCAGGAGCTCCCAGGTGATGGCGGGCGCACACATATCGCGACTGTAGTGAACTGCCCCCCTTCGGTGTGCATCCCGGACGCCGGCTTCTCCACCCCTGCTGTCCGCCCCCCCTCCAGGCTGGTCCCCGGCCGGCGTCCGCTCGCCAGCGGTCCGTCACCTCTCCGATAGGGCCTGCTCCAGCGGTCGGGTACTCCAAGTCCTTGCGGGCAAAGGTGCTACGGCGAGCAGGCGCGCGCGATGCCCACCGAAGGGCGGCAGTTCCGGGATGCCGCTCTGGGGGGGAGGGGCCAAGGGGTTGAGGGTCCCAGCCGCCCCACCTATCCTCGCCGCCCCCCTGACCCGGCCACCCCCATTCCCCGCGAGCACCACACCCCGTGAGCGAGCCGGTCCGTCTCCGCATAGCACCCAGTCCCACCGGCGCCGTCCACTTGGGGCTGGCGCGCACCGCGCTCTTCAACTGGGCCTTTGCCCGAGGGCGGGGGGGGGGTCTCGTGGTGGGCTTCGGGGGTACGGACGGAGATCGGGCCGCCGAGGCCGCCGGGCGTGCCATCC
>CAZDQL010000008.1:0-110357 GCA_964507325.1 uncultured Planctomycetaceae bacterium
CCCCCGCGGCTCCCGGCCGCGTTGCGCCTTCGTCAACGTCGCTACGGCTACGCCCCCCTCGACGCGCCTGCCGGGGAGCCGCGGGGGGGCGGCAGGCGCACACGAACCACCGACCCAGGACACTAGATGCACATCCAGTCCCAGGACGGCGAGTCCCTCGCCATGAACCTGGCGCCGATGATCGACGTCGTCTTCCTGCTGCTGATCTTCTTCATGGTGGCCACCACCTTCATCGAGCGGGAGAAGGAGATGGGGGTCGAGCTCCCCCAGGCGGAGTCGGGCGTCGAAGAGCCCGCCGACTTCGACGAGCTGGTGATCAACCTCCTCGAGGACGGCACGGTCAAGGTCAACGGTCGCCCCTTGGACGAGGATGGGCTGCGCGAGACGATCGAGCGCGTCGCGCGCGCCAAGCCCGACACCCCGGTCACCATCCGCGGGGACCGGGAGGTCGCCTACCAGCGCGTCGTCTCCGTCATGGACACCTGTCGCCTGACAGGGCTTTCCGACATCGGGCTGATGACCCTGGAGCGCTGAGTCGGAGGGGACGTGCGACGCCACCTGACCAAGAACGTCGTCATTGTCCTGGCGCTGATCGCGGCGGGCTTCCTCGTCGCGTGGCTGCGCTTCCGCCCCCTCTTGGGGAGCGAGGGGCGCTACACCGACGGGGTGCACCACTACGACGTGGCCGACGGAGGCGCGGTGCGCTACGCGGTCTGGGATCGTCCGCTGCCCTTCCCGGGGGAGATCGGGAGCTCCGACGCGGAGCGCAGCGCCACCGTCTCCCCCGACGGCCGCTACCTGGTCTTCTGCGTCGGGGAACGGGGCTTGGGGGCGGACCTGTACCTGGCGGAGCTCGACGGTGGTCGCGCCCTGGAGCCGCGCCCCCTGGCTCCCCTGAACAGCGCCGCCGACGAATGGGCTCCGCGCTTCGGCGCAGGGGCGCTCTTCTTCGCCAGCGACCGGGTCGGGACGTCGGGGAAGCTCGACCTCTACCGCGCCGACTACCAGAACGGGGTCTTCGGGGAGCCGGTGCGGCTCGCGGGGACGATCAACTCCGAGGCGGACGACAGCGATCCTGCGCCGGTGCCGGGGAGCGACGCGATCGTCTTCGCCTCCGACCGGGGGACCGGGCGACTGGCGCACTACGACCTGTGGATCGCGCGTCCGACCGAGGGGGCCGACGACGGAACGCCCGCCGACTGGGATCTGGAGCCCCTCGCTGCGCTGAACTCCCCCTTCGACGAACGCGATCCGGCCTTCACCGCCGACGGCCGCACCCTCTTCCTCGCCTCCGACCGCGAGCCGACCGCGGGCGGGTTCGACCTCTACCGCAGCGCCCTCGGCACCGAGGGGTGGGTGCCCCCCGTGCCCCTGGTGGGGGTGAACAGCCCACGCTCCGAGCGCGGGCCCTCCCCCTCGCGCGACGGCTTCGAGCTGGTCTTCAGCAGCGAGGATCTCCGCGGCCCTCAGGGGCAGGTGACCGGAGAGCTGGCGCCGGAGGGGGCCGAGCCGCACGCGGCGGAGCTCTACCGGGCGCGCAGCCTGGAGCTCTTCCGGGAGCCGGGTCCGCCGGTGGGGTGGCGCGAGCTCCTGGTGGTCGTCGCGCTCCTGCTGCTCGCCCTCCTGGCGTGGCTCGCCAAGCGCTGGGAGGACCTGGAGATCCTCTACAAGTGCGTGCTCGTCTCCCTGGTGGTGCACTTCCTCCTGATGTGGTGGCTCAGGGACGTCTACCCGCCCGAAACCGAGTACGAGCTGCACGGGGAGTCGGACCGCATCCGCGTCCGGCTCGTCGCCGACTCCGTCAGTGCTGGAGCGCGCAACGCCGAGCGGGGCGGAGAGCTAGACGCGGCGCGTACCGACGCGCAAGACGAGCGCGTGGCGGCGCGCGCCGCCACCGCCGCATTGCCGGTGCAGAGCGACGCCGCGCCGCGGGAGACGGCGGGGGAGCGCGCGCGCCGTGCCGCGGATCCGACCCCCGCCCGCTCGGGAGAGCGCACCCTGGAACGCAGCAGCGCGGAACCGCCCGCAGTCGCGGTGACCGCCCGCGCGGAGGCATTCGAGCGGCTGGCGACCGCCGCCGTTCCCCTGGTCTCCGTCCCGTCGGAGACGGGAGGGCGCGAGCCGGTGCGGGCGAGCGAGAGCGCGGTCCGCCGCGAGGCGACGTCCAGCTCCTCGCTGGGGGAGGCGACCCCCGACGTCTGGCGTCCGGCGCGGGGCGCCCAGAGCGGCGGGTCCCCCGCCGCGCGAGCACCGGGCGCCCAGGCGAGCCTGGAGAGACCGAGCGGCGAGACGGCTCCCCAGCCGGTGGCGATCGCCCACCCCGACGAGGTCCACCGGCGCTTGGAGGGCGAGGCGAGCGAGCTCCCCCTCGACGCGAGCCGGCTGGCGACGCGCGCGGAGCGCTCCACGCCCAGTGCGCAGCGCCGGGAGTCCACCTGGAGCACGCCGCCTCCGGCCGGGTCGCCCCTCCCCGCGTCTTCTCCGAGAGCGCCCCCCTCCCGCGATCGGATCGAAGAGCCGGGGCCGAGCCTCCCCGACGCCGATCCCGCCAGCGAGCCCCTGGGCACTGCGCGCGGACTTCCCGCGGTGGCCCTGCTCGACGGGGGGATGGAGGCCCCGCCTGTAGCGGCGCAGGCCCCCCGGCCCTCGGACGACCTCCTCCCGCAGACGACGGCGGCAGCAGAGCTCCCGCGGAACCCCCGATCGACTGCGCCGGCCCCTCGCCACTCGCCGGTGGAGCCGGTCGCCTCGATCGAGGTGGAGCGCTCCGCCAGCGCGCGGGAGCTCTCGCGAGCCGAGCCGCAGGATCCCGACCACCTCCCCAGCACCTCTTCGGAGGCGGCGCCCGCGCGCCGCTCTCCCTCTCCGGTCGCGCTCCCGCCGCTGCGCGATCGGATCGACACCCCGGTGGCCTCGAGGGAAGCCGAGGTGGGCGCCCCAGAACGCCCGCGCGAGCTCGCCGTGGGTTCCCTGGCCCTCTCCGAGACCTCCTTCGATCGACGGCGGGAGGTCGCCTCCAGCGGGCCCCAACGCTTCCAACGCCGGGAGCGGGCACCCGACCCCGCACCCACCCCCTCCTTCCGAGCGCTGGAGTCCGCCGACCGCACGACCGCGATCGCGGCCGCGGCCCCCGCGCCTCCGACCCGCTGGGAGCACACTCCCTATCGCTCGCGCGCGGGAGCCGAGAAGCTGCGCGCCCTCGACCTGCACGGCGGCTCGGAGGAGACGGAGCGGGCGGTGGCGGCCGGTCTGGCCTACCTGGCGGAGCACCAGGCCCGCGCCGGCCACTGGGGCTCCGGGCGGGAGTGGAGCGACAAGTACCGCCGGGTGGCGATCGGCAAGACCGGTCTCGCCACCCTGGCCTTCCTCGGGGCGGGGCACACCCAGGACTCGGAGAGCGAGTACTCGCCGGTGGTGGAGCGCGCCCTCGACTTCCTGCTCGAGAGCCAGGACGAGCCCACCGGTCACTTCGGGAACTCCGGCGCCTACAGCCACGGCATCGCGACCTACGCCCTGGCGGAGTGCTACGCCCTGACGGGGGACGAGCGCCTGCGCGCTCCCCTCGAGGCGGCCGTGGCCTGGATCCAGGAGCACCAACACCACGGCCGCGATCCCCGCTTCCACGGGGGCTGGGGCTACTACTACCCCGACGGCGCCCGCTTCGATCGCTGGCCCCGCGCCTCGGTCAGCGCCTGGCAGGTGATGGCCCTGGAATCGGCGCGGCTCGGAGGCCTGGAGGTCCCCGACGACGTCTTCGCCGACGCGCGCGCCTTCCTGCGCAACGCCTGGGACGCGCGCCGTGGGGCCTTCCGCTACAGCCACGACCCCCAGCGGCTGAACGGGGACTACGCCATCCTGCCCGGCTCCACCCCGGCGACGATCTTCGCCCTGTCAATCCTCGGCGACGACGTGTCGGGGCCCGAGTTCGGCCCGGCGCGGACCTTCGTGCTCGAGCGTGCGCCGCGGCGCTACCGCTTCACCGGCACCGACGACTTCGTGCACCGCGCCCGGGGCAACCTGTACTTCTGGTACTACGCCACCCTGGCCCTCTTCCGGGCGGGGGGAGAGCCGTGGGAGCAGTGGAACGAGGCGATGAAGGCCACCCTGATCGCGGCCCAGGAGGAGGATGGATCCTGGCGGCCGATCTCGGTCTACGCCCGCGACTACGCGGGGGACCGCGACGACGACCGCGCCTACACCACGGCGATGTGCGTCTTGACCCTCGAGGTGTACTACCGCTATTTCACGCCCCTGCTCGAGGTGGAGTAGGCGCCCGACTCCTAGCGCTGGAGCATCTTCAGCTCGTAGTCGAGGGTCGCGCGCAGCGCCCGCCGCAGGGTGTCGATGTGGGAGCGCGACAACCCCGCGCCCTCGTACTCGAGCACCACGGCGGGCAGCCAGACTTCCTCCAGGGGCACCAGCTCGAGGCCTGTGACCAGTCGCTGTTCGAGGTCGGCCATGTGCCCCGCCCCGTAGAAGACGGCCACCCGGGCGAGCTCCGGCTCCTCCTCCAGGACGGCGGCCAACTCCTCGAGCACGACGTCGTTGCGGCGGTCGATCAGGACCTCGAGCCACCCCTCGAGCCCCAGGGGCATGGCGGCCATCAACTCGTCCGCGCGGGCCAGCGTCTCGATGCCGACGAGCTTCATCGCCGAGCGCCCCCCCTCGGTGGAGCCGAGGAGCTTCAGCATGCGACTCGCGGCCCCCTCGAAGAGGGAGCCGCCGGAGAGGGCCTCCAGGAGCGGGGAGGCGTCACTCCCCTGCTCCTCGAAGAGGGCGCGCAGCTCGGAGACGGAGACGTCGCAGTTGCGCCAGCGATCGCCGAGGTAGTTGATCGCCTCGAGCTGGAAGGCCAGACCCAGGGCGTCCGCCATGTTCTTCTGCAGGCCCGCGGGTTCGAAGGGCCCCACCTCCGGTGCGCGCACCTCGAGGTCGGCGGCGCTGCCCTCGCCCCCGGGGGCCAGATCGGAGCCGAGGCTCCTGGCCCGGAAGGGCTCGTCGCCGTCGGGAGCTTCGCTCCCCGGCGCGAGCTCGATCCAGCGCCCCCAAGCGTCCGAGAGCGCCAGGGCGATGCGCGCCGCGGCGAGGGGGTCCTGCGCGGCGGTGACCAGGTCGCCGGTGGTCGCGGGGATGCGACCCGTGTCCTGGCGGAAGCGGGTGGCCGCGGCCACCAGGAGCTCGAGGCGCCGCTCCGTCGCCTCCACCCGGGCGCGCTCCGCGGGGTGCAGGGTGTCGAGCCCGGCGTTCCGCGGACGGTCGGTCACCTGCTCGTAGAGCACCAGATCGTGGTCGTCGAGCAAGCTCTGGAGCGCGCCGTAGTAGCTGCGTTCACCCAGGTGCACCGCGCCCACCAGGGAGACCACGGTGGCGGGGCCCTCCTCCCGTCGCGCCAGGAAGGTCTTGATCGCCACCTCCAGACTCAGGGCGTTCGGGGTGGCGGTCTGGCGCACGTAGCCCGCGGAGAAGGTGGGCTCTTGAGCCGTCGCGGGAGGGATGCAGAGCAGAGCTGCGACGAGGAGGGGCGCGTGGAGTTGCATGGTGACGTCCATGATCGTCGCACCCAGCGGCGGTGGGAAGGCCGGATACCGCTCGAGCCGCGTGCATCCCGCCCCCAGGGGTAGTGAGAATGGCCGACATGGGGCGCGCCTTCCTCCTCCACAGCGCGGGCTCCCGCCGCCGACGCGGGCAGTCCCTGGCCGAGACCGTCGCGGCCGGGCTGCGCGAGCGCGGCTGGCGGGTCGACGGTCCGCACCGCACCGCGGTCGACGGGCAGCGCGGGGACGCGGCGGGGCTCGCTCTGGAAGCGGCGCAGAGCGGGGCGGACCTGGTGGTGGTGGTCGGGGGGGACGGCACCCTGCGCCAGGTCGTCTCGGCGCTGGGGGAGGACGCGCGGGGGCTCGCGGTGGGGCTGGTCCCCGCGGGGAACGCCAACGTCGTCGCCCAGGAGTTCGGTCTGAGTGGAAAGCTGCACTCCGTCCTGGAGGTCCTGGACCGCGGGGAGGACCGCGCTCTCGATGCCCTCTGCGTCCAGGCCGATCGACGGGAGCTGGGTCGGGCCCTGGCGATGGTGGGGGTGGGTTGGGAGGGGCGGACGGCGCGCTGGGTGGGGTGGACCCGCTCGCTCGCGGGAGTGGGGAGGATCTACCGCAATGCCCTCGGCGCCGACGGGCTCTACCTCGCGTGCGGGCTCGCGGCGATGGTGCGGCTCGGGCTGCCGCGTCTCGCGATCGAGGTCGACGGCGAACCGCTGGCGGGGAGTTTCGCGGACGTGGAGGTGTCGAACGTCGCCACCTACGCCAAGCGGATGCGCCTCTGCCCGGACGCGCGCGCCGACGACGGGTGGCTCGACCTCCAGCTCCGGCGCCACGGCTTTCCTCCCACGGTCGCAGCCGCTCTCGCCTGCGCCGGGGTGGGTGCCCGAGCCCCGCGTTTCCTCGCCCAACTGCACCGGGCGCGGCGTGTCCGGGTTGTGTCGGATAGCGATTTCGAATGGCAGCTCGACGGCGACTTCGCCGGGCAGTCGCGGGAGCTCGAAGTGAGCGTGCTGCCGCAGAGCTGGCTCCTCAGGGTGCCCAGCACGCCACGGTGCCCGCACGCCAGGGAGACTGTGGCGGGAACGTAAGAAGGGACGCGCGGGGCGGGAATCCACCGCGCGTCCCCGAGGCAATCCTCTGACGGTCGCGACTGCCTGCCGTGGTCACGTCCGTCACCCGCTAGTAGGTCACCTCCCCCGCGCAGTAACGTCGATTCCTGTGTTTGGGTTCGGTCGCTGACAGGCGCAAATGGGAGCGCCCGGGTGGCCGGCCGTCACGTCCCGGACCGCCGCCCCGAGTCGCGGCCGGACAGGCCTCCGGGCATCCAGCCAGGGACCCCGGGGAATCAGGCGGAGTCCTCCCCGGGCTGCGCGTCGGCCCCCGCGTTCTGACTCCCCCGGTCCTGATTCCCTCCGACGAGCCCGAGGATGCTCGTCGTCCAGTTCTCGAGGTACCCGCCCGCTGCGCTGATGAGGATGCCGGCGGCGATCTGCTCGGCCGACGAGGAGAGGTTCTCCACGAAGGCGCTCGTCACGAGCCCGACGTGGATCGCCGCGTAGACGAGGAAGCCCGAGATGGCCGCGTACAGGACGCGCAGCGCGCCGGAGATGCGGCAGGCCTCGGCCGAGGCCAGGGGGTCGAAGCGGGTCGGGCCCCGCTGGCGCCGACCGATCGAGAGCATGCCTCCGAGCGCTCCCCCGATCAGGGCGATGCAGGCGAGGTGGAACACGGTCGGTTCCGCGGGTGCGTCGTGCGGCCAGGCGGACAGCCCGATCGCGCCGAGCGCGACGGCGAGGGCTGCGCCGCCCGTCGCTCCCAGGAGGTAGTTGAGGCGGGCGCGCTTCTCGGCCTGGGTCTCGAGGAAGAGCCGAGCGTCCTCCAGACCCGCCGCGGCGACCTTCGCCTCCTGCTCCAGGCTGGCGGCGAGCGCGTAGCCGAGGATCGCGCGGAACTGGGCGCGCTCCTCATCCGACAGGATCGCCGTCGGGAGCGACTGGACGCGCTGCAGCGCGGCGAGGAACTCGTTCTGCCCTTCGACGAAGTAGGTGCTGGTCGAGCAGACCTTCCAGTTCTCGCTCGTGTAGACGATGTACTGGTCGGAGACCACGTGGATCTCCCGCACGAGCCCCAGGTCCCAGGGTTCGTCCTCTCCGTCGAGCGTTACCGCGTAGTGCGCGCCCTCCAGTACCTGGAAGAACGACTCGACCTGTCTCGGGGTGTCGGCTGCGGTCATCGGAGCTCCTCCTCACCAGCCTAGCCCAACGGCGGGAACGGTGCCGCGCGGCCTGCGGCCGCGCAGCGCGCCGGGATCTCGTCCTGGGACGCAGCGCGCGCCAGCGGGCCGTCGCTAGCGATGGCAGGCGCAGAGGCGACCGTCGGGGGTGCTCTCGAGGAGCGGTCTCGACCCGGCACACCGGCCGTCGGTGAACACCTCGGGGCAGCGCGGGTGGAAGGCGCATCCCGAGGGGGGGGCCAGGGGAGTCGGCACGTCGCCTCCCAGGACGATCCGCTCGCGGGTGCGCTCGTACTGGGGATCGGGTCGGGGCACGGCCGCGAGCAGCGCTCGCGTGTAGGGGTGACTCGGGCGGGCGAAGAGCGCCTCCCGCGGCGCGCACTCCACGACGCGGCCCAGGTACATCACCGCCACCTGCGTCGAGATGTGGCGCACCACGGCCAGGTCGTGGGAGATGAAGAGATACGCGATCCGGAAGCGCTCCTGGAGCTCCGCCAGGAGCCCCAGGATCTGCGCTTGGATCGAGACGTCGAGGGCCGAGACCGGCTCGTCGCAGAGGATGACGTCCGGCTCCAAGGCCAGTGCGCGGGCGATCCCGATCCGCTGGCGTTGGCCGCCGGAGAACTCGTGGGGATAGCGGCGCAGGTGGCGGGGATCGAGGCCCACCGCGTCGAGCAGCGCGGCGGCCCTCTGACGCCGAGCGCGCGGTCGGCCGAAGCGGTGGATCGCCAGCGGCTCGGTCAGGATCGAGAGCACGGTCTGTCGGGGGTCCAGACTGGCGTAGGGGTCCTGGAAGACCATCTGGATCCGCCGCCGGTGGGGAATCCAGGCGCGGCGGGAGAGCCCCGTGAGCTCGACCCCCCCGAGGCGCACCGAGCCGGAGGTCACCGAGCACAGACCGACGATCGCACGCGCCACCGTCGACTTGCCGCACCCCGACTCGCCCACCAGCCCCAGGGTCTCGCCGCGCGGCAGCTGGAGGCTCACCCCGTCGACGGCGCGCAGCCGGCGGCGCCTGACGTGGAAGTCCACGACCAGGTCGTCGACGGAGAGGAGGAGCTCACGGTCGGGCACTGCCGTCCTCCTCCTCCGCGGGCGCCGCGGGTCGTTCGAAACAGGCGCAGAGTCGCGCTGCGTCCCCAGGGAGCGACTCGAGCAGGGGATCCTCCTGGGCGCAGCGCGGGACCGCACTCGCGCAACGCGGCTCGAAGGCGCAGCCAGCGGAGAGGGACTGGGGGTCGGGGGGGTGTCCCGGGATCGAGGCCAGCTCCGCCCCGCTCTCCCCTCCCAGGCTGCTGGCGCAGGCGAGCAGTCCCCGCGTGTAGGGGTGCAGAGGCCGGCGGAAGAGGGAGTCGCAGGGGGCGCTCTCCACCAGACGCCCGGCGTACATCACGGCCACCCGGTCCGCCATCCCGGCCACCACCCCCAGGTCGTGGGTGACGAGCAGGATCGCCGTTCCGTGGCGCCCCTGGAGGGCGCGCAGGAGCTGGAGGATCTGGGCCTGGATCGTCACGTCCAGGGCCGTGGTGGGCTCGTCGGCGATCAGCACCTCGGGGCGGCAGAGCAGGGCCATGGCGATCATCACCCGCTGGCGCATCCCCCCCGAGAGCTCGTGGGGGAAGCGCGAGAGGCATTCCTCGGGGGCGGCGATCCCCACCTCGTCGAGGCCCGCCAGCGCTGCGCGCCGCGCCTCGCGACGCCCCGCACGCAGGTGCGTCTCCAGCACCTCGGTCAGCTGGCGCCCGACGGTCAGGAAGGGGTTGAGGGAGGTCATCGGGTCCTGGAAGACCATCGCCATGCGCCGCCCGCGCAGCCCTCGGCGCTCGCGGGCCGGGAGGGACATCAGGTCCAGATCGTCGAAGCGCATGCGCTCGGCGACGACCCGACCCGGCGGCGAGGGCACCAGTCCCATCAGGGCCAGGTTCGTGACCGACTTGCCGGAACCGGACTCGCCCACCAGGGCCAGGGTCTCGCCCCGCTCGAGCTCGAGGCTCACACCGTCGACGGCGCGCAGGGGGCCGAGGTGCGTCGCGAAGTGGACGCGCAGGTCGCGGATCTCGAGCAGGGCCATCAGTCCGCCCGCTCCCCACCGGTCCTGGGATCCAGGGCATCCCGCAGGCCGTCCCCCAGGACGTTCAGGGCGAGCAGGGTGCTCCCCATCGCCAGCGCCGGGAAGAGGACCAGCCACCACTCGACGCGCAGCGGGTTGATCGCCTGGATGCCGTCCACCGCCAGGAGGCCCCAGCTCACCTTCGGGGGCTCGATCCCCAGGCCCAGGAAGGAGAGGAACGCCTCGAAGAGCATCACCGCCGGGATCGTCAGGGTCAGGTAGACGACCACCACCGAGAGCACGTTGGGTACGAGGTGCGCGAAGAGGATGCGCGTCGTCGAGGCGCCCAGGACGCGCGCCGCCTCGATGAACTCGCTGCGCTTCAGGCTCAGGACCTGCCCGCGCACCACCCGCGCCATCGTCAGCCAGTAGACGGCGCCGATCACGAGGAAGAAGCACAGCTCCCGGTCGATGCCGTAGGTCTGCTCCAACTCCACGCGGTACTCGTCGATGATCGAGACCAGGAAGATCACCAGGAAGATGAAGGGCACCGAGTAGAGCACGTCCACCAGGCGCATCATCAGGTTGTCGAGCCTCCCTCCGAGCAACCCCGCCAGGGCGCCGTAGACCACGCCGATCACCAGGCTGCAGGCGGTCGCCGCCAGGGCCACCAGGATCGAGGTGCGGCTGCCCCAGACGATGCGCGCCAGGATGTCGCGGCCGTTCTCGTCGCGGCCCATCCAGTTGCCGGTCTGCCAGGAGCCGAAGAGGCCCGCGCGCGCCTCGAGCAGGGCGGTATCGACGGCATTCAGGCGCCAGTAGCCGGGCTCGGAGCGCAGCTCGACGAGCTGGACCTCCGTGGAAGCGAAGCTCTCGCCGGTGGCGCGCGCGAGCCGGCGACCGAGGTCGTCGTCCCGGTCCAGGGGGAGCGACAGGTAGTGCTCGTACCCCGCTTCACCGAGGCGGGTCTCCACCCGGGGCCGGCGTCCGCTGATGCGCCGCAGCAGCTCCCCCAGCTCTTCCCCGCTGACGTCGGATCCCGACGTCCGGAAGTGGGCCATCGTCTGGTGCCTCCAACCGTCGTTCATGAGGTTGCCCAGCGCCCGGGAGGGGAGGGCCCCCGGCACCCCGAGCTCTGCGCCCGGCTCGACCTCCCCGACCAGGGTGGGGGAGGTCCAGGGCCAATCCGGGGCGCGGGCCTCCCCCGCCGAGAGGTCCATCGCCACCGGCGAGGGCAGGGGCAGGAGGGGCGCCGCGAGGGAGAGCAGCCCGAAGCCGACCAGGAAGACCAGGCAGAGGACGGCGGGCCGGTTGCGGCGCAGGCGCCGGCGCGCCCGGCGCCAGGGGCTCTCCCCCCGGGCGTGGCGGGTGTCGCGGGCGATGGCGTGCAGGGCGCTCTCTCCCAGGTCCCAGCGCGCCCAGGACTTGCCGCGCTGCCGCTCGCTCGCCGGGGCGCTCACAGCTCCTCCAGGTCGATGCGAGGGTCGAGGAAGGTGTAGACCAGGTCGACGAGTGCGTTCAGGACGTACACCGCCGCCGTGTAGAGCAGGGTCACGCCCATGGCGAGGGTGTAGTCGCGGTTCAACGCGCTGTTCACGAAGTGCGAGCCGGTGCCGGGGATGCCGAAGATGCGCTCGATGACGAGGCTCCCGGTCAGGATCCCCGCCGTGGCAGGCCCCAGGTAGGAGACCACCGGCAGGATGCCCCCCTTGAGGGCGTGGCGCATCACGACCGTGCCCGGCGTCAGGCCCTTGGCGTGGGCGGTGCGGATGTAGTCCTGCGAGAGGACCTCCAGCATCCCCGTGCGCGTCAGCCGCGCGATGTAGGCCGCGAAGACCGAGCCCAGGCAGAAGCCGGGCAGGATCATGTGCGAGAGGGTTCCCCAACCGGCGACGGGGAAGAGGGGCACCAGGAAGACGAAGAGCACGATCAGGAAGCTGGCGATGACGAAGTTCGGCAGGGCGATCCCCGCCGTGGCCGCCAGGCGCAGGGTCAGGTCGAGCTTGCTACCGCGCCGCAGGGCCCCCGCGATCCCGGCCGAGATCCCCAGCGCCAGGGCCCACATCAGCGCCACCGACCCCAGGAGGGCCGAGATCGGCAGCGACTGGCCGATGATGTCGTTCACCGTCCAGTCGCGGTAGCGCAGGGAGGGTCCGAAGTCGCCGCAGAGGACCCCCGTGAAGACGCGCGTGTCGGGGCCGCTCCGCACCAGGTGGAAGCCCTCCTCGTCGCGCACGCAGAAGCGCGCTCCGTCCTGGTCGAGGTTGATGGGCCCCATGTACTGCAGGAACTGCTTCCAGAGGGGCCAATCCAGGTGGTAGCGGGCGCGGATGTTGGCCTCGATCGTCTCGTTCAAGGCGCGTTCGTCGTCGAAGGGGCCCCCCTTGACCGAGCGCATCAGGACGAAGGAGACGGAGGCCACCGCGAGCAGCGTGATCGCCATCCACAGCAGGCGCCGTGCGAGGAAGCGGATCACCGGCCGCCCCCTGCGCGTCTCCGGGACGGGGCGTACTGCCCGCCCCGCGGCCCGTGGGAGACGACCGGCCGATGCCGGTCGTCGCGCGGGTAGGCCGCGCGCTTGGCGGCCAGCTCCTCGTCGTCCATCCAGTACCAGAACTTGGGAGGGTGCTCGTCGAGGACGTTGGGGTGGAAGCCCCCCAGGCGCGGGTCGACCAGGTTCTGGCTCACGTAGGAGTAGATGGGCAGGATCGGCAGCTCTCGGGTCAGGATCGACTCCGCCGCGCGCAGGAGCTCCAGGCGCCGCGCCGGGTCCACCTCCACGGTGGCCGCCTCCATCAGCCGGTCGTACTCCGCGTGCGCCCAGCCCGTGCGGTTGTTCTCCCCGCCCCCCACGAAGATCTCCAGGAAGGTCGCGGGGTCGACGTAGTCGCCGATCCAGATCGAGCGCGACACGTCGTAGTCGAGGGAGCGCTGGGTGTCGAGGTAGACGCGGAACTCCTGGTTGGCGAGCTTGGTCTCGATGCCCAGCTCCCGGCGCCAGGCCTCGGCGATCACCAGGGCGATCTGCTGGTGGGCCTGGGAGGTGTTGTAGTGGATCTCGATGGTGGGCGGGGCTTCCCCCTCGGGACCGAAGCCCGCTTGGGCCAGCAGCGCGCGCGCCTCCGCCAGGGACCCCCCCGCCGCCGGAGCACCCCGGTAGGCACCCACGCCGGGGGGCACCAGCCCCGCCGTGGGTAGCTGGCCCATCTTCAGGATCCGCTCGCAGATCGTCTCCCTGGGGATCGCGAGCCACAGGGCGCGCCGCAGGCGGGGGTCGTCGAGGGGAGGGCGGGTGACGTTGACCCGGTAGAAGTAGCTGCCCAGGTAGGGGGTGGGATCGAAGTCCTCCCGCGGCAGGAGCTCGGGCACGACCTTGGTCGACACGCGCGTGATCCACTGCGCCGCGCCAGTCAGGTAGAGGTTGAGGGCGGTCGAGTCCTGCTCCACCGCCAGCACGTCGATGGTGTCGAAGGCGACGTTGTCGGCGTCCCAGTAGGTCTCGTTCTTGACCAGCCGAATGCGGTCGTTGACCCGGCGCAGGGCGATGCGGAAGGGGCCGTTGGTGACCAGGTTCTCGGGAGCCAGCCAGCGCTGGCGCCAGGTGTGGGGCCAGCGTCGCCGGGCCTCCTCGAGGCTCTTGCGATGCACCGGGAGCAGGGGGTAGAAGCCCAAGAGGTCGAGGAAGTAGGGGGTCGGCCGCTCGAGCTCGATCGAGAGGGTGTGGCGGTCCGGCGCGCGGATCCCCACCGCGGCTAAGGACCGCCGGGGACGCCCCTCGGGGTCGACGTCGTTGGTGTAGTCCCGCGCGCCCCGCACGCACCACAGGAGGTAGGCGTACTTGGCCGCGGTCTCGGGGTTCAGGAAGCGCTCGAAGGAGAAGAGGAAGCTCTCTGCATCCACCTCCTCGCCGTTGCTCCAGCGCGCGCCCCGGCGCAGGTGGAAGGTGTAGAGCAGCCCGTCCTCGGAGACCTCCCACGACTCCGCCATCCCGGGCCTGGGCTCCAGGGTACGAGGGTCCTTGACGACCAGTCCTTCGAAGAGCGACTGCACCACGCGCCCCTCGGGGATGCCGGTCACCGCCGCCGGGTCCAGGGTCTGGACCTCTCCCTCGTTCACGAAGGTGAAGTCCGCCGGCGCCAACCGCGCCCGGCCCGCGAGCAAGGAGAGCGCCGCCACCGGCGCCGCCGCCAGACCCAGGGCCGCCAGCCGACGCAGGGACCGGGGCGCTGAGATCCGCATCGGGGCAGGCTATCCCCCGGCCCCGGCGAATCGTAGAAGGGGCCCCCCGGCGGTGGGGGAGATCAACGCAAGTCCCTGTCCCGTAAAGGCTTGCGCGCTTGACGGCCACCGGGGCCGACAGTAGGCTCACGAAGCTTTCCCGCGCAGATCGGGAACCGCGCGTGCCCCCGCGCCTACCGGGGGTGCCGCTACCGCCCAGGGCCCCATCCCCCTAGGGCCACGCGTAGGTCCGCGCCCTCCCGGCGCGCTGCTCCAGGGTCTCCGAACACCCAGTCCCGGCTCCAAGCACCATGCAGAACAAGGGGTTGCTGCTTCTCTCCGTCTCTCTCCTGGGCCTCGCGACCGTCGCCTCGGCGGGCGCTGGCGACGACGAGGTCGTCGGGCCCGGCCCCGTTCCGGTGGACGTCTTCCACCCCGACCGGGAGCGGGAGGTCACCCCGCGCTACGGGGGGCGGGTGATCGTCCACCTGTCGGCCATGCCGGAGAACATCTGCCGGCCGATCGAGAACTCCGCGGTCACGCGGCGCATGCTCTACGAGCTGCACGAGGACCTCATCAAGCAGGACTGGGAGTGGCACGACTACCGGCCGCGCGCGGCCCGCTCCTACACGATGGAGGACCTGGTGGTGCTGCGCGAAGAGGTACGCGAGATCTACCAGGCCACCTCGGGTCTGATCGACGCTCGCATCAAGCGCGAAGGCGAGCTGGAAGAGGGCCAGGAGCAGCACCGGCTGGTGCGCGCCTTCTACGGCAAGGTGGAGGAGGGGGAGGAGTCCTACCTGGTGACCCCCGTCTCCAAGGGCAACCCCTTGCCCGCACCGCTCGAGGTCCCCGCTTCCGCGGTGGCCTCGGTCGAGCGCGGGATGGTCTTCACCTTCGAGCTGCGCGACGACATCCTCTGGCACCCTTCCCTGATCTTCGAGCGGGAGCACCCCGCAGCCTTCGAACGGCTGAAGGGGCACAAGCTGGACGCGCGGGACGTGCTCTTCTCGTGGCAGATCTCCTCCAATCCCAACGTGGACTGCGACGAGACCCGCTTCCAGTACCAGAAGGTGACCGCCGGCGAGATCGTGGACGAGCACACGGTGCGCTTCTTCTACGAGGCCCAGTACGCCTTCGCCACCGGGGTCTTCGAGTCGCTGACGCTCTTGCCCACCCACGTCTACGACCTTTCGGACCCCGACAATCCCGAGCATCGCGAGCACTTCACCGCCGAGGAGCAGGGTCAGTTCATCAACGAGAACCCCCACAATCGCCTGTGGGTCGGAATCGGGCCCTACCGCGTCACCCAGTGGACCCAGCAGTACGTGCAGGCCGAGCGCTTCACCGACGACGCCGGCAAGAGCCTCTACTTCGACCGCGACAACGCGGGCTACGTGGACACCATCCGTTGGCGCTACATCGACGACGACGAGACCTCGATGAACGCGCTCCTGAACGGGGAGCTGGACTTCTTCGAGCGCATCAAGTCGACCGACTACTTCGGGCAGCGCACCCAGGACCCCGAATTCCTGAAGAACTACTACAAGGGCTACAAGTACCTGGGCACCTACGGCTACACCGGCTGGAACCTGTACCGCCCGCAGCTCAAGGACGTGGCCGTGCGGCGTGCGATCGCCATGGCCTTCGACTTCGACAGCTACCTGCAGTCCCTCTACCGCGGGCTCGCGCGGCAGGTGACCGGGCCCTTCCCGTACAGCTCCGAGGCCTACAACCACTCCGTCGAGCCCCTGCCCTACGACGTCGACGCCGCGATCGATCTCCTGGAGGAGGCCGAGTGGTACGACCGCAACGGCAACGGCATCCGCGACAAGGACGGGGTCGAGTTGGAGATCGACTTCATGATGCCGTCGGGCAACCGCGCCTCCAAGAGCCTCGGCGAGAAGCTCCAGGAGTCGTTGAGCGAGCTCGAGATCAAGGTCGACATCGTGCAGCTGGAGTGGGCCACCCTGCTCGACAGGGTGAAGGCGCGCGAGTTCGACGCGATCAACCTGGCCTGGGTACCCTCCCTGGAGAGCGACCCCGAGCAGCTCTGGCACTCCAAGTGGGGTGAGTACGAAGTGCGCAGCTCGAACCACTCGGGGGTGATGGACCCCAAGATCGACGCATTCATCGCCCGCGGCCAGCGGGAGCTGGACCGCAAGCAGCGCATGGCGATCTGGCGCGAGATGCACCGCTACGTCTACGACCTGCAGCCCTACCTCTTCGGCTTCAACGTGCCCCACAAGTTCGGCATGACCCAGCGCATCCGCGGCTTCCAGTCGGTGGCGATCGACCCCGGCTACGTCATCCGGCGCTGGTACTTCTGGAACCCCGAGGAACCGGGCACCCGCACGACCCTCGACAGGTAGCACGGGTCTCGACGCATAGAACGAGCCCCCCAGCACCTTGTTCACCTTCATCGTCCGGCGTCTGCTCCTGATGATCCCCACCACCCTTGGGGTGGCGGCGGTCGTCTTCTCGATCTACCACCTCGCCCCCGGGGACCCCGCCACGGTGATGATGGGGATGTCGTCGGGTGGGCAGATGGGGACCGACTCGGACACGGAGTCGAAGATCCGCGCCTTCCGCATCAAGCACGGGCTCGATCGCAATCCGCTCGTCCAGTTCCTCGACTACGTCGGTCCCTTCAACCTCTCGCGCGACGGGCACCCCTGGTTCTCCTCGCCCTACGGGGAACGCACGGTGGAGGAGGTGGAGCTGGCGCAGGGGGAGCGGGTGCGCGAAGGGAAGCCGCTGGCGATCCCCTACCTGCCGCTCACCGACCCGGGGGAGCGCGCCGAGCTGGACGAGCTGCGCCACCGGTTGGCCGACGACGCCGCCGGGTCGCAGGCCTGGGAGGAGACCGTCCAGGTCCTGGCGGAACGCGGCGCTGAGGGCTTGCCGGCCCTGCTCACGACCCTCTACGAGCTCCGGCTCGAGGCGGACAGCCGCGCCCAGGCGATCGAGCGCGTCTCGGCGGCCCTCACCACCAGCACCGCCCACGAACCGTCGCTGCGACCGGAGCGCGTCGCCCAGCTGGGGGCGGGGGCGCTGATCCGCGAGTGGTTCCGCTGGTACTACGAGGAGGGAGGCGGGGACCGCGTGCAGAACAGCGGCGAGCAGCCGTGGGGGGGGCTCCTGTGCCTGGACCTGGGGCGCGAGATGCAGGCGCGCAACCCCGTGGCCGGCGAGCTCTGGAAGCGGCTCCAGGTGACGGTGCCCCTGTCGCTGATGGCGGTGATGCTCTCCTACCTGATCGCCCTGCCGATGGGCATCTTCTCGGTGCGGCGGCAGGGCACCAAGGCGGACGGAGCGCTGACGGTGATCCTCTTCGTGCTCTATTCGATCCCCACCTTCTGGGCCGGTCTGATGCTGATCCTGATCTTCGGCAAGACCGGCGTGGACTGGCTGCCGGTGCTGGGGCTGCACGACAAGGACGCCGAGACGCTGGGGCCCCTGGCCTACGCCTGGGACGTGGTGCTGCACGCCATCCTGCCGATCGTGACCCTGACCTACGCCAGCCTGGCCTACCTCTCGCGGCAGATGCGGGCCGGGATGCTGGAGGTGATCCGACAGGACTACATCCGCACGGCGCGGGCCAAGGGGCTCTCCGAGCGGGTGGTGATCTACAAGCACGCCCTGCGCAACTCGATGATCCCGGTCCTGACCCTCTTGGCGTCGATCCTGCCGATCCTGATCGGGGGCTCGATCATCGTCGAGAAGGTCTTCGACATCCCGGGCATGGGCAAGTACGCCTTCGAGGGGCTGCTGCGGCGCGATTTCTACATCGTGATGGCGACCACCATCTTCGTGGGGATCATGACCCAGATCGGGATCCTGCTCTCCGACATCACCTACTCCTTGGTGGACCCGCGCATCCGCTATGACTGACCTCGAGCGGGACGCAGCGGGCCGCGATCCCGGGCTGCCCCGAGATCCCGGGGAGCTCCAGGACACGGAGGCCTTCGAGGCGACCGTCTACTCCAAGGACTACTGGGACCTGGTCTTCGAGCAGCTCGGCCGGCGCCGCCTCTTCAAGATCGGGATGGCGATCCTGGTCCTGCTCTACGCCTCCGCGATCTACGCCCCCTTCATCGCCAACGACCGTCCCTACGTGATGGAGGCGGTGGACCTGCGCGCCTACCGGGGGGCGATCAACTCCCTCTCGGCGGTGACCACCGGCGTCGGTCGCCTGATGAAGCAGAGCGACGCGGAGTACGAGGAGCGCCTGCGCCAGGCGGGCACCCTGGGAACCGAGCTCACCCCCCAGACCCGGGCCGCCGCCCTGGAGGTGGAGCGCGGTGCGGCGCGGCAGCGGCTGGAGGTGCTGTACCTCTACCTGCCCGAGGAGCGCGAGGCCCCCCTCGCAGAGTACGCCGGGCTGCTCGACCAGGGCCTCGAGGCCTACGACGCCGGTCGAGCCGAGGTCGCTCTCGAGCAGGTGAACGCCGCCAAGCAGCAGGCCCGCGGTTTCCGCCGCGAGCTCCAGGCCTGGAACCCCGCCCAGCCGGAGCAGGAGGGCGTGCACCTGGAGGGGGTCAAGCGCTACCCCCTGGCGGAGGCTCTCTCCGCCAGGGAGGTCTTCTTCATGCTGCTCTGGCTCTTCGTGCTCGGCTGGCCGCTCTGGAACCGCGCCCTGAACTCCTTGCTGCTGGCGGGGGACCGGGAGCGCATCCGGCGCTGGCGCAAGCGCAAGGTCCTGATCGCGACCGGGCTCTCCCTCTTGGGGGCCCTGGCCTGGATGCAGACCCCCTTCTACGGCCAGGCGGGCGCCTTCGACGCGGCGCCCTTCAAGAAGGGGCTCAACTCCGGAGACATGCAGCTCGTGGCGGACGGCGAGCCGTTGGCGCCGGAGGCGGACCCCGCGGGCCGCGTGCTCTGGCCCCCGGTGGCCTTCGGGTCGGCGGAGACCCACGACGGCGCCGAGACCAACTTCCGTCCGCCCACCTGGGCGCCCCATTCCGGCCTGGACGCGGAGGGGCGCTACCAGAGTGGACCCCGCAAGGCGGCCGCCGACGTGGTCGACCCCACCGGCTACGAGGTCCCCGCGAACCCGGTCGTGGTGCGCCCCGGCGAGCTGGCGGTCAACCACCCCCTGCGGCGCATCGCGGGCACTGACGAGCTGGGGCGCGATTTCTTCACGCGCATGCTCTGGGGAGGGCGGGTGAGCCTGATGGTGGGCATCCTCTCCGCCTTCCTCTTGACGGTGATCGGCGTGGTGATGGGATCGATCGCCGGCTACTTCGGCGGCTGGGTCGACGTCGTGATCATGCGCGCCATCGAGATCATCCAGTCGATGCCGGCCTTCTTCCTGATCCTGATGGCGATGGCCTTCACCGACCCCAAGGTGGTCCCGCCGATCGTCGCCATCGTGGTCGTCATCGCGCTGATTCGCTGGACGGGGACCGCGCGCCTGGTGCGCGGCGAGTTCCTGCGCCTGCGCGAGCAGGAGTTCGCCCTGGCGGCGCGCGCGCTGGGCTTCTCGAACCGGCGCACGATCTTCCGCCACGTCCTGCCCAACGCCATGAGCCCGGTCCTGGTGTCGGCCGCCTTCTCGGTGGCGGCGGGGATCTTGACCGAGTCCGCCGTCTCCTTCCTGGGCTTCGGCACGCGCCCGCCGGAGGCCTCCTGGGGGGCGCTGGTCAACGAGAGCCAGAACCCCGAGTTCTGGTGGATCCAGCTCTTCCCCGGCGCGCTGATCTTCCTCACGGTGACCTGCTACAACCTGGTCGGTGACGCCATCCGCGATGCCCTCGACCCGAAGATGAAGCTATGACGGCGCCCGACGGCGAGAAACGCGCACCCGCTCCCCTGCTCGAGGTGCAGGAGCTGCGCACTTGGTTCTACTCCGAGGAAGGGGTCGCCAAGGCGGTCGACGGGGTCAGCTGCGACCTGCTCGAGGGGGAGACCCTGGGCGTGGTGGGGGAGTCGGGCAGCGGCAAGAGCGTCACCGCCCTGTCGATCATGCAGCTCGTCCCGCGTCCGCCGGGGCGCTTCGAGGGGGGACGCATCCTCTTCCAGGGGGAGAACCTCCTGGAGGCGAGCGAGGAGTGCATGCGCCAGGTGCGCGGCAACGACATCGCCATGATCTTCCAGGAGCCGATGACGGCTCTGAATCCGGTCTACACGGTGGGCAATCAGATCGCCGAGGCGGTCATGCTGCACCAGGGGCTCGATCGCGCCGCCGCTCGCGAGCACGCCCTCGAGATGCTGGTCAAGGTCGGCATCCCGGTGCCCGAGAAGCGCATCGACGAGTATCCCCACCAGCTCTCGGGGGGCATGCGCCAGCGGGTGATGATCGCCATGGCGATGTCCTGCGGGCCGTCGCTCCTGATCGCCGACGAGCCGAGCACCGCCCTGGACGTCACCATCCAGGCCCAGATCCTCGACCTGATCCGCGAGCTGCAGGAGGAGGAGGGGATGAGCGTCCTGCTCATCACCCACGACCTGGGAGTGGTGGCGGAGATCTCCCACCACGTGGCGGTGATGTACGCCGGCAAGGTGGTCGAGTACGCCAGTGCGGAGGACCTCTTCGGCTCTCCGCGGCACCCCTATTCGATCGGGCTCTTCCGCTCCCTGCCCGACCTGGCCCAGCCCGGCGAGCGCTTGACCACCATCCCGGGGATCGTGCCCAGCGCCACCCACTTCCCCAGCGGCTGCCGCTTCCGCACCCGCTGCCCCCTGGCCACCGAGCGCTGCTCCCGCGAGGAGCCGCCGCTGGAGGCGCTCGTGGGGCAAGGCGCCGGCCACACCGCCGCCTGTCACCACCTCGAGGAGGCCGCCCGGCTATGACGAGCGAGGCGAACGGCAGCCCGCTGCTCGAGGTCAGCGGCCTGAAGAAGTACTTCCCGATTAGGCGCGGCATCTTCTCGCGCCACGTGGGGGACGTGCGCGCGGTGGACGGGTTGGACTTCACCCTGGGCCGCAAGGAGACCCTCTCCCTGGTGGGGGAGTCGGGCTGCGGCAAGACCACCGCCGGGCGCACCCTGCTGCGCCTGCTCGATCCGACGGCGGGTCGCGCCCTCTACCGGGCGCAGCCGAGCTCCGAGCCGGTCGACCTCTTCCAGCTCGGCGAGCGGGCGATGCGCCCCTACCGGCGCGACCTGCAGATCATCTTCCAGGACCCCTACGGCAGCCTGAATCCGCGCATCACCGTCGGCAACGCGATCGGCGAGGCGCTCAGGGTGCACGGCATCGCCAAGGGGGCGGAGCTGGTCGACCGCATCGAGGACCTCCTGCAGCACGTCGGGCTGCGCGGCGACGTGGCCAACCGCTTCCCGCACGAGTTCTCGGGGGGGCAGCGCCAGCGCATCGGCATCGCCCGGGCGCTCGCCCTGCGGCCCAAGCTGATCGTCTGCGACGAGGCGGTCTCGGCGCTGGACGTGTCGATCCAGGCCCAGGTGATCAACCTCTTGAAGGACCTGCAGGAGGAGCTCGGGCTCTCCTTCATCTTCATCGCCCACGACCTGTCCGTGGTGAAGTACCTCTCCGACCGGGTGGCGGTGATGTACCTCGGTCGCATCGTCGAGCTGGGCACCACGCGCGAGATCTTCGAGGACCCGTGCCACCCCTACACCCGCGCCCTGCTCTCCGCGATCCCGGTGCCCGACCCGACCCACGCGAGCGAGCGCGTGCGGCTGCCCGGCGACGTCCCCTCGCCGATCGATCCCCCCGCGGGATGCCACTTCCACACCCGCTGCCCCGTGGTGGAGGAGCGCTGCAAGACGGGGGCCTACCCCAGGATGCGCCCCGTGGGCGGGGAGGGGTGCGACAGCGGGCACTGCGCCGCGTGTCACCTGGTGGGGTGAGCTGCGCGGGGCTCAGAACTCGGGGATCGCCAGCCCGTACTCCGTGCGCAGGACGTCCGCCAGCTCCCGGAAGTCCGCCACCTTGTGATCCGGCTGGATCGCCAGGTCCTGGCCCTCCTTGGCGGCGCGGAAGGCCCAGACGGTCGGCATGCCCAGGGTGCGCGGGGGCTGCACGTCGTGGCCCAGGCTGTCGCCCACGAACATCGCGTCCGCCGCCGACAGCCCCATGCACCTGAGCGCCAGGGCGTAGAGCTTGGGGTTGGGCTTGGAGATCCCCACCTGGTCGGAGATGAAGATGGCTCCCGGCTCGAAGAGGGACATCAGGCGCAAGCGGATCAGCTTCTCGGCCTGCTTCTGCGTCCAGCCGTGGGTGACGATGCCCAGGCGCAGGCCGGCCGCGGCGGCCGCCTTCAGGAAGGGGGGCACGTCATCGAAGGGCTCCAGGCCCTCGAACTTGGTGTCGTGGTAGGCGACCACTCCCGCGGCCACGATCAGGGCCCGGTTCTGGTCCCGCGTGGCGGACGCGGGCAGGCGCATCAGGAGCTTGTCGTAGTGGTGGGAGTAGTTCGAGCCGAACTCCCGGACGACCTCGGTCAGCTCGCTCTGCACCACCTCCTCCTCGGCCGCCAGACCCGCGCGGATCATGGCCCGCACCGCATTGGCGCGCGCTCGCGCGGCGAAACGGGTGGTGGAGAAGAGGGTGTCGTCGACGTCGAAGAGGATGGCCTTGATGGACATGTGCAGACCGCGTGCGGGGGATTCGAGTCCCCGGCCTCCGCGGCGACCTCGAGCGCCCTCTGTGCTGTCCTACAGCTGCCGCTCCAGCTCCTCTTCGACCGACTGGCGCACGTCGTGGATGGAGGCCTTGATGAGGATCATCAGGGACTCGCGCTCATCCGCGTAGCCCTCTTGCTTGAAGAGCAGGCCGATGAGCGGCACGCGGGCGATCCAGGGGACCTCCGCGCGACGTTCGACGTTGCGCACGGTGGACAGGCCGCCGAGGAGGATCGAGCCGCCGTCGGGGATGATGGCGGAGGTGTTGACGCTCTGGACCTCGAGCTCGGGGAGCTGGAAGTCGACCGAGGAGGTGTTGCCGCCCAGGGTGGTCGAGAAGGTCCGCAGGTCGACGATCTTGGCGATGGTGGGCTGGACTTCCAGGGTCAGGTACTTGCGGCTGTGGTGGATGGTGGGACGCACGTCCAGCACCACCCCCTCGTGCAGCACGTTGACCTGCGGGTCGGCCACCGCCTGGAACTGGGCCACCTCGACGTCGAAGTCCTGGATGAAGGCCTTCTGGTTGATGACCGCCATGTAGGCCCGCTGGGTGTTGTGGACCGACAGGATCTGGCTGTTGACCAGCTGGTACTGGGCCGACTTCTCGACGGCGCGCAGGATCAGGGAGACCTCGGCGTCGTTGAAGAAGGTCCACTGGAAGGCCAGGCCGCCGATGGCGGAGATCGCCTCGCCCAGGGGGTTGCCGAAGAAGTTCTGGGCCGTGCCGCGGAAGTCGCCGTCGCCACCGTCATCGAAGAAGAAGCCAGCGCTGGGCGGACCCGCGGCACCCTCGCCGCTGGAGCCCGAGCCACCGTTGTCGAGGCCGCGGGAGGCCATGTCCTCCAGGCCGTTGGTCACGTCGGTGACGTCCGCCGAATCCAGGCCGCGCCAGTCGACGCCGATCTGCTGGATCCAGTTGTCCCCGACGGTCATGAACTTCGACTCGATGGTGACCATCGACGAGTTGAAGCGCCGCAGGTCCTCCAGGAACTCCCGCACCTGGTCCTGCACCTCGAGGGAGTGGGTGATCAGGATGTAGCCCTCGCCGGGCTCGATCGTCACCCCCTCCGCCTCCCAGGAGCCGACCGCCACGTTCATCTGGATCAGGGTCACCAGATCCTCGATCTCGATCAGGCGCGGGGACTCCAGGATCCCGCCGAAGGGGCCGCCGCCGTCCTCGTCCTCGAGCTCGTCCAGGAGGCGCAGGCGATCGATGCGCGGACCGGTGAAGTCGGTCAGCCCCATGATCAGGTCCTGCACGTCGTGGTTCAGGACGATCGGCTTGCCGCGCGCCTTCTCCCGCGAGGTGACGAGCACCGCTTCGTAACGCACGGTCCAGGTGACCTCCTCGCCGGCCTGATCGGTGATCAGGTTCAGGGCCTGGGTGACGGTGATCTCGTTCTCGAGGTTGAGGCGGAAGAGCACCCCTTCGTCGATCACCAGGTTCTCGGCCGCGGGATCGACCACCAGGGGCAGCCCGGTGTAGTCGCGGATCATCCCGATCAGGGTCTCCAGGCTCTCCTCGTCCTCGATCCCGGGCAGGCGCACCGGGGTGGCGGAGAGCTGGGCACGCAGGGCGATCTCACCCGGCTCCAGCTTGCTGGCGATGTCGTAGCCCTTGCGGTTGCGACGCATCTCGGTCAGCTGCCGCCAGCGGTCCGGGTCGGGCAGGGTGATGACCTTGTTCCACGGAATGCGCAGCTCGTCGAGGTGCTCGCGCCAGCGCGCGAACTCCTCGCGCTTCGCCTCGACGTAGTCGGTGTGCACCTTCTCCCGGCCGGCGCGGAAGGCGGCGGAGCGGATCTCCTCGGCCTGCTCGTGCCGGGGAGCGCGCCGCAGGGCGCGGTCGCAGAACTCGATCGACAGGTCGTACTGCCCCTTGTCGAAGGCGTCGATCGCCTGGCTGACCATGTTGGCGGTGATCGCCTCGCGGCGGGCACGCTCGGAGAGCTCGGCTTCGCGCGCCTGGTTGTAGGCGCTCTCCTGATCGGCGAGACGGCGCTCCGTTTCGGCGGCCTCGCGGTCCTGCTTGGCGCGGTTGAGCAGGGTCTCCACCTCGGTGTCGATCCCCTGCCAGTCGACGGAGTAGGGCGCCGCTCCGATCAGGGTGCGGGTCAGGGTCAGCTCCCGGATCGCCGCGTCGTAGTCACCGACGGTGAGCGCGTTCTTGCCCTTGGCCAGGCCCTCCATCGCGTCGGCCTTGAGCGCCTCGATCCTGATCCGGTGCTCCCCCTCCAGCATCTTTCCGACCGTCTCGTACTTCCCCGCCGGGATGTCCAGCAACCCGGCCACCTTGGCGTTGAGCTCCTTGGCCTCGAGGTTGTCGCGGTCGATACGCAACGCGTGCTCGGTGGCGGTCAGGGCGTCCTCGAGCTCGCCGTCCTCGATGAGGCCGCGAGCCTTCGCCAGGTAGTCCTGGAGCATGAAGCGCTGGTACTGCTGACGCAGCGTGAGATCCTGCGCAGCCTGGGACAGCTCCCCCCTGGCCGGGGCTCGGTCAGCCTGGTCTTGGCCACCGGGAGCTGTCGCGTCGGCGACCAGCGCTGCGACCGATTCCGCCGCAGCGGGGCCTTCCGCGGTCGCGTCCCCCGGGGGCGGCGCGTCGCCGGTGGTGGCGCAGGCGCTGAAGAAAAGGAGCAGTGAGACGGGGCAAGCGAGTCCTGCGATCCTCATTCGGGGTCTCTTCTCAATCCGCGGTTGCGATGGGGGGGGGAAGTACCGGTGGTTCCGCTCCGTACCTGCGCTAGCAGGCCGGGCTACCGGCAATCCTGGGGAGTCGGGGGGCCGGATGCTCTGGGGGGCAAATGGGTAGCTTCGCTCCCCTCGCGGGGGGCGAAGCGGACGGGGAAGATACCCCGAAGCCGAGCATCTCGTCAAAGGGTTCTTGGGGTGCAAAGGCCCGTTTCGAGGGGTTCTGAGGGGGATTCCGGTGGGACTCGGCGCCTCTCCGAGGAAGGTGGTCCAGGTGCGCATGCGACGTCGGAGAAGCCCGAGTCGGCGAGGGGGTCGAGGGCCTGCGCCGCGTCCTCGCAGGTCGAGCCCAGGAGCGGCTCCAGGGTGGCCTCGTGGGGACCCCCGAAGTGGAGTGGCTCGACGGGCGTGGAGCGCGCTCAGGCGCTCTCCGAGGGCCTCCAGGCTCGAGGGGCCTCAGGGGCCGACACGGAACCCGAGCTGCCGGTCGGGACCCGGACGTGGCGCCCCGCCTCGCGCGCCTCCGCCACCGGTCGTGAAGGGGGAACGCCCGGGGAACGAACGAGGGCCGCCCAGCGCTGGGCGGCCCCTGGTCCCGTGCCCGGATCCCCCGGGGAAGGGCGGGCGGCGCTCCTACTGCTGGCCGGTCTTCTCGTAGGACCCGACGAAGGTGATCTCCTCGAAGCCCGCGTCCAGGGCGTTGTCCAGGACGTCGGCGACGTCCTCGTACACCGTGCCGGCGCGCGCATCGATCGTCGCCGGCGGCGACTCCTCGCCCCGGCTCTTGCGGTCCCGGTAGGTCTTGGCCAGACGCTTGCGCAACTCCTCGAGGTCGCGGGTGGCGAAGGGGCCGACCCGGTACTCCAGTTCCCGCACCGGGTACAGGCCGAGGGAGGGGTGCTCCTCCACCAGCTCCTCGGTGTTCCACACGTAGCGGCCCGTGTCGTCGGCCTGGAAGAGGCGCGGCACCGGGTGGCTGGGCTTGAGCCTGGCGCCGGGGCGCTCGACCGTCACCAGGATCTCGACCTTCTCGATCGGATCCGTCGGCTGTGGGTGGATCCCCACGTCCTTGGGCAGGTAGGCGGCCAGCTTGCCGTCGAGGGTTTTGAACTCCAGGGTGCACATGAAGAAGATCAGGAGCAGGAAGGTGACGTCGATCATCGGCGTCATCTTCAGGTCGGCATCGTCTTGGCTCGCGTCGCGGGCGGTCTGCATGGCGGTTCTCCGGGGAGGTTGGGAGCTGGCGATCCACCGCGAATACCCCCCCCCGAGGGGCGGGTCACCGGCGGCCCGCCACCGAATGCGCAGGGCGCTCGCCCCTGGAACGAACGAGGGGCCGCCCACCACTGGGCGGCCCCTGATCCCGTGCCGGATCCCCCCGGGGGAGGGCGACCGGCGTTCTACTGCTGGCCGGTCTTCTCGTAGGACCCGACGAAGGTGATCTCGTTGAAGCCCGCGTCCAGGGCGTTGTCCAGGACGTCGGCGACGTCCTCGTACACCGTCCCGGCGCGCGGATCGATCGTCGCCGGCACCGACTCCTCGCCCCGGTCCCTGCGGTCCCGGTAGGTCTTGGCCAGACGCTTGCGCAACTCATCGATGTTGCGGGTGGCGAAGGGGCCGACCTTGTACTCCAGGTCCCGAATCGGGTACTGGCCCAGGGAGGGATGCTCCTGGACCAGCTCCTTGGTGTTCCACATGTAGCGGCCCGTGTCGTTGGCCTGGAAGAGGCGCGGCACGGGCTTGAAGGGCTTGAGCTTGGCGCCGGCTCGCTTGACGGTCACCAGGATCTCGACCTTCTCGATCGGCTCCGCTTCGAACGTGTTGATCCCCACGTCCTTCGGCAAGTAGGCGGCCAGCTTGCCGTCGAGGGTTTTGAACTCCAGGGTGCACATGAAGAAGATCAGGAGCAGGAACGTGACGTCGATCATCGGCGTCATCGCCATCTCGTGCTTCTCGTCCTGGATGCGTTTGAGCTGGGACATCGTCGTCGCTCCGAATCGGGGCTTGAGGGCCGGGTCTGGGTTCTAGTTGTCCTTCAGGGCGTTCGCATCCGGCACCGAGCAGGCCAGCTGGATCTTCCAGATCTGGATGCCCTTCACCGCGCAGAGCTCCATCACCTTCTGGACGTGTTTGAAGGGAGTGGACATGTCGGCCCGGATCATGAGGTGCTCGTCGGGGAGCGGGAATCCCATCCCGTCGTCCTTCTCCATCTTCTTGGCCACGGTGACCAGCCAGTTCTGGACGTCGATCAGGGGGTTGGCGAGGTGGTCGTGGGTCTCCGGCGCGTACAACGGCTTGCGCTTGTGGACCATCCTCCCGTCGTAGGTGATGTTGAGGATCGGCCGCCACTCGTCTGGCTTCGGCTTGTCCTCCTTGGCGTGCCTGACCATCGGCAGCTCGAGGTCCTCGAGATCCTGCTGGGTCATGTCGGTGATGATCATGAAGAAGATGATCAGGAGGAAGACGACGTCGATCATCGGCGTCATGTTCATCTCCATGTCAGTTTCAGGATCGGCTCTCTGCAGGTTCATGGTCGTCCTCGCCGACGGTGGTTCAGTGGGTCAGTGCACGCAACCCACACGGATCAATCCTCGCGGAAGCGCTCGAAGAGGTCTTGCACGATGGCGCCGACCTCGATGATGGTGCGCACCATGCGGTTTCTGATGAAGGCGAAGGCCCCGGTGACGGGGATGGCGACGATCAGACCGAACATGGTGGTCAGGAGCGCCATCGAGATGCCGTCGGCGAGCTCGGCCGGGGAGGCCTGGCCGCCGGAGGAGGCGATCTCGTTGAACGCCGCGACCATGCCGGTCACCGTCCCGAGCAGACCCATCATGGGCGCCACGTTGGCGATCAGGGCCAGCCAGCCGATCTTCTGGTGCAGCTTGATCGACTCCTCGTCGCCCATCTCCTCCAGGGCCTTCTCGATGGTGTCGAAGGGGTGACCGATCTTGGCGATGCCCGCGCCGCAGACGCGCGTGAAGTAGTTGGGCTCGTTCTCGCACAGCTCCATCGCCTCCTGGAACTGCTGCTCGTCGAAGAGCGCCTGGATCTCGTCGATCAATTCGGGGGGAGCCAGCTTGTCGCGCTTCAGCGAGACGAAGTTCTCGATGATGATCGCCAGGGCCACGACGGAGAGGGCGATGATCACCATGCCGATGATACCGGCGTCGCCGATGACGTCCGCGATCGTCTTGGTTCCGGCGTCCTTCTTGTCTTCTTGCGCCAGGGCGGCGCCATTGGTCATGAAGAAGACGACGGTGGGGGCAGCCAGGGTCCAGAGCTTGGCTTGGAGCTTGTTCAGGTTCATGACCGGGCAGTCCAGGATTTCGACTGGGTTTTCGACTGGGGGGGGGATGGGGCCGCGCGGGCTCCGCCGGGGCGGGGGCTCGCGGGTGGGGGCTGTGGTTGGGATCCGGGAGGGATGGGTACGAAATGCTAGAGACCCGCGAGCATCTCGGCTGCGCGGATCGCGGAAGGGGTGTCGCCGAACTGCTCGGTGACCTTTTCCAGCCACAGGCGCGCTTTGGCCTTGGCGTCGGAGTCACCGAGCTTCAGCTTGGTGTCGGCCAGGCCGATCAGGGCCCGGGCGTTACGATCGCGACTGGTGGGATCGAGGGCGGAGACCTTGGCGAATTCGATCATCGCCAAGCGCAGCTCGGCGCCCATCAGATAGGCCTCGGCCAGGCCCAGGCGCGCCGAGTAGCGGCCGGCGAAGCCCAGCTCCGGGCGCGCCACGCGTGCCTCGAAGAAGCGCAGGGCCTGGTCCGCCTGGCCACCCGCGAGCAGGCACCAGCCCTCACCGACCGCAGCCTCGCCCTGTCCGGCGAGCAAGCGGGCGCGGGCGTCGGAGCCGTCCTCGGCGGCGGAGGCCGCCTGCCCGAAGGCGATCTCGAGGGCCGCGAAGAGCTCGCGGGCCGTGCGGGTGTCGTTCTCTGCCATCGAGGTCCGGGCGGCTGCCAACCCCGCCTCGAGGCACAGGGCGCGATCGTAGCCGGTGGTCGCCGGCTCACTGGCCCCCTGCTCGTAGAGGGCGCGGAAGGTCGCCGTCGCGGAGGAGGTGTCGCCGGAGAGCCACTGGGCGCGCCCCTTCATCCAGCGCACGCGGGGCACGTCGCGGCTCTGGGGGTAGTCCGCCAGGAAGCGGTCGATCTCGGTGATGCACTCGGCGTAGCGCAGCGGATCCGCCGCACCCCAGGCGAGCAGGGACTCCGCCGCCTTCAGCCGGGCGTCCGCCCGGACCACCGGACGGGCCGCGTCGAAACCGGCGGCCACGCGGAAGAGCGCCAGGGCGTTCTCGTGGTCCTTGCGCCCCAAGTAGACCATCGCCTCCCGGTAGGGGGCAGGGACTCCTCCCCAGATGATGCGCAGCACCTCTGAGCTGGCGTAGCTCTGTTCCTTGCCCTCGAGCTCCACGCGCACCTGCTCGAGGTTGTTCTCGAGGATCGTGCCGCTGATCTTGGCCACCTTGCCCGTGCGCGGGTTCACTCGGAAGACCTGGTCCGGCCTGGAGGAGACCTCCTGGGCGAAGGCGGCTTCCGGGGTGAGGAAGCCTCCGCAGAGGACCCAGCAGAGGAGGCAGGCGAGGATCTCGGGACGGGGGCGCAAAGGGGTGGATCGGGGCATCTTGGGGGTCGACACGCTGGGGGCGAACATCATAGCGGTGCCACTCGCCGGCACAACCGGGGGGCGTTGAGGGGCGTATGTGGGGAGGTAGCGCACCTTGGGGGCTCCAGATCCGAAGGTCATCTCAGGAGGCGTGCCACGTATTGGAACCGCGCCTGCAGGACTCCCGTTCCCAGCCGCGACGCCAGGGCCTGGTTCTCCTCGCCGCTGCAGCTCGCCTCGATCTCGGCGTAGCCCGGCTGGGTGAAGAAGTCGTCCAGCTGGCCGAGCTGCCCCTTGGCGCTCTCGCGCTTGCGGTCGTCCTGGGCGCTCCAGGCGTAGTAGGCGTAGATCAGCATCAGCTTGTGCTCGTACCAGGCGCAGACCCACTTGTCCTCCGAGCGGGTGATCAGGTCGAGCTTGTCGATCACCTCCTGCCACTCCTTGGGGGTTCCACCGGCGCCGGCGATCTCTTGGACCTGGCCGGCGGGGCCGCCGCCGGTCAGCCAGCCCGAGACCGAGCGCGCCCAGTTGAGGACGGTGCCCTTGGAGGGGGTGGTGCTCGCTTCGAGGACCAGCGGGGTCAGGACATCCTTGGCGTCCTGGATCTTGGCGTTGGCCAGGAGCGCCTCGCCGAGATTGGGCAGGATCCCGCTCACGAACTTGCTCGCGTGCTCCGGCTCCTCCTGGAAGGCCGCGACCAGATCCCGCAGGACGCGCTCAGCCTCCACGTAGTCCTCGAGCTCCATCCAGTGCAGCGACTCGTTGCGCATCGAGATGAAGGATGTGTCGCTCGCGTTGGCGATCTTCAGAAACTCCGCCATCTGACGCAGGTAGTCGCTCTTCTGCGCAGCGTCGGTCGACTCCTCCCTCAAGGCCCTCAGGTGCTTGTAGAAACCGATCGATGCCAGACTGGTGCGCTTGTTGTCGGGATGGTCGGCGATCAGCGCCTCGATGGCGGTGCGCGCCTCGTCCAGCAGGCCGAGCGCCAGGCGCGACTCCATGACCATCTGCACCGACCACGGCCCCAAGACGTCCTGAGTCGGGTAGCGCTCCGTGTAGCCGGTGAGCAGCTCGTTCACGCGAGCCCAGAGCGCTTCGTCGCCGGACTTCTTGGCGCGGCCGTAGAGGATCAGGCCCCGGAAGAACTCCGCCGCCGACATCGCCTCGGTGCGCTTGGCCTGGCGGATCGGGCTCTCGTGGGAGTTGCTCGGATCGGTGACGTAGTCGTCGAGGTAGGCCTCGAGCTCCGCGAGGGCCTCGTCCGATTGGCCGCCGCGGAACTTGCAGATCGCGGTCTGGACCAGGGCGCGCTCGTAGTAGTTGGCGTCCTCGCTGATGCGCTCGAATTCCCGGATGGCCCCGGTCCAGTTCTTGTTCCCGTACTCCTCCATCCCCTGGTTGAAGGAGATCTCGTCCTTGGAGGCCTCCGCGCCGTACTGGATGACGAGGTCATTCGCTTCGCGCATGAGACCCTCCAGGGTGGGGTCTCCGGGCGAAGCCTGCGTGACCCGCTTCATCGCGAAGCGGTAGCCCTGGGAGTTCAGGCGGTTGATCTCGTCGTCGCCCTTCCAGTTGACGATCCCCTCCCGGAAGGCCATGGCGGCCTCGAGCCAGCGATCGTCGCGCCGGTGGGAGTTGGCCAGGAAGTTCATCACGCGCCCGCCGTACTCGATCTGGTCCGCCTGCGGGCGCGACTCCAGCCGCGACAGCACCCGCTTGAAGGCCTCGATCGCCACGTCCAGGTTCTGGTCGTTGTACTCCCCCTCGGCGGCCTGCAGCAGGACGTCCAGACTCACCTCGATGCCCGGACGGTTGGCGATCTCGGAGATCACCTTCTGGGCGTGCACCTGCAGGATCGATTCCTTGTTGTCCTCGTTGACGATGTTGGCCAGCTGGAGGGCGAAGCTGACCGCCTCGGAGTGGTGGCGCCTCGTGCGCACCTCCGCCTTCATCTCCTCCTCGGTGGCGAACCACCGGGTCTCCCCCGCGGACTGGTTGCCGCCGACGTAGCCCCCCGCCTCGAGCAGGGTGCGGGCGCAGGCCAGGAGGCCCTGGTACCCCGCGTCGCTCCAGTTGAGCCCCTCGGTCTGGCGCGTGTTGTAGTAGTGCAGCGCAATCTCGCAGGCGCGCCCCATCTCGCCCTGGCTGACGCAGGTCTCCAAGAGACCCGGCATGGCGATCTCGAGGAAGAGGTAGCGGTAGGCCACCTCGTCCGGTGCGAAGGGGCCGTCGTTGGCATCGACGAGATCCTCCATCAGCTTCTCGTTGTCCGGCCAGGCCTGGTTCAGCACCCCCTCGTACATCCAGAAGGCCTGCTCGTTGTCGCCCATGGAGACGTACACGTCACCCATCGCCTTGTAGGCGCGCAGGGCCTGGGGGGTGCCTTCGCCGAACTCGAAGATCATGTTCTCGAGGGAGACGATCGCCTGCTCGAAGAAGTAGACCCCGTCTTTGCTGGCGGCACCGACCTGGCCCAACATGGTGCCCCGGTTGAGCATCAGCCCCTCCAGCTCCTTCTTCTGGGCGGCGCTGCGCTCCTCGACGGGCACCGTGAGGATGCCGTCGATCAGGTCCTGGGTCAGCTTGACCGCCTCGGTCAGCACCTCGATCTTGCGTTCCTTGAGCGTGGCGGCCTCCTCGCCGATGGCGCGCTCGAGGCTGATGTCGATCGAGATGGAGAACTTGGCCGCGGTCGCGACCAGGGCCGCTTCGGCAGAGGAGCGCAGGTCGGAGTTGGGGTTCAGCCTGATGAAGCTCTGGTACTCCTCGAGGGCCTGCTCGAAGAGCTGATTGCGACGGGCGTCGTCGGGCTCGATGCTGGCCCCCGCGCCGAAGACCTCGCAGCGCGCCAGCCCCAGCTCCTCCCTGAGCCTGCCGCTCACGCCCCCGCGCTCCGCCTGCACCAGCACCCCGGCCGCCAGGTCGGTGAAGGACCACTCGGAGGCCAGCCCGCGGGCGAAAGCGATGTCGGCCCGCACCTCCGCCTCGGAGCGCTGGGCCGAGGAGAGGGGGGCGGCCGCCGCGGGAGCCAGGCAGGCTGCCAGCAGAATGGCCGGGACGGCGGTGGCGACGATGATCGACTGGCAACTCTTTCGGGCGGTCATGGTCGGTCCCCCCAAGGGGGATTCATCGGTTTCTCGCGGTGGGTTCCCGGGCGCGCGAGGTCGTGGGCAGCGGCCCTCGCGAGACGTCGCCACGGGGGAATTCCGCCGTGGATCGTCCATACGGGGCCTGTACCACCGACGACGGTCGGGGCTACCGACGGTCGCACGGGAAATCGGTTTGGATGGGGATATGCACAGGCGGGAGGCGCCCATGGGCGCCTCCCGCGGAGATCTCGTCCCCCCCCGCACCGGGGGTGGGGGTGTTCAGGAGACGGCCGTCGGATGGGGGGACCGACTCACTCGGTCAGGCCCATCTCCGGCCGGGTGGGCTCCAGCTCCTCGGGGATCACGATGTCCGCCTTGAGGAGGATCAGGAGCTTGCGGCTCTGGATGAAGTTGCCCTTGCGCTCGAAGAAGGCCGAGAGGATCGGGATCTTGTTCAGGATCGGGACTCCCGAGCGCAGGTCGCGTTTCGTGGACTCCTTCATCCCCCCCAGCATGACGGTGCCGCCATCGGGAATGGGGATCGAGGTGCGCACGCGCTGGATCTCGAGCTCGGGCAGCATGATCGTGACCGAGTTCTGGGATCCCAGGGTGGTGATGCGCTCCTCGATGGGGCGCTTCAGCACGGCGATGGTGGGGCGCAGCTCCAGGGTGATGAAGCGTCGGTCCGCGGAGACCACCGGCTTGACGTCGAGGATCACACCGTCCTGGATGACCGCCACGATCGGGTCCGCGATCGAGGCCGCCTGGGCGATCTCCACGTTGAAGTCCTGCAGGTAGGCCACCTGGTTCAGGATCGACAGGTTCGCCCGAGCCGTGTTGTGCACCAGGATCTTGGGCGCGGTGACCAGCTCGAGGCGTTCCGACTTGGAGACGGCGCGCAGGACCATCTGCAACTGCAGGTCGCTCAGGTAGGTCCACTGGAAGGAGAGGCCCCCCGAGCGCTGGAACTCGTCGGTCCCGAGCTGGCTGTCGTAGAGCGCTTCCACCCGCGCGCGGATGTCCCCGTCCTCGCCCTCGTCGTAGAAGGCGCCCAGAGTGTTGTCGCGCCCGGGGCCGTCGGCGAGATCGTCCGAGGCGGAGGTGTCGCCGAAGTCGTTGAAGCTGTGGGAGCCGTCCCCGAGACCGGGTGCCCCCAGCCCGCGCAGGTCGATCCCGATGTCCTCCAGGAAGCTGTCCTCCACCTTCATGAAGCGCGCCTGGATGTCGACCATGATGCCCGTCGCCTCGCGCAGGTCGTCGAGCAGCTTCTCGATCTGCTCCTGGACCTCGGGCGTCTGGTTGACGGTCATGATCCCGTTCTCGGTGATGCGGATCGAGTTGGCCTCGTCCGCGTCCCACGACTCGGGAGCGATGTTGTTGCGGATCAGGTCTTCGAGCAGCGTGGTGTTGATGACGTTGGCCTCGCGCTCCTCGTAGTCCTCGTCCGGCGGCACCAAGAGGCCCGAGGGCTGCACGTTGATGTCCCGGCCGGGATAGTCGGGGATGGGGTGGATCAGGTCCTGCACCCCGTAGGTGACGAGCTGCTGGCCACCGGTCAGCTCGTCCACGGTCACGAAGGTGACCACGCCGTCGGAGACCTTCCAGCGCAGGCTCTCGCGCGTCTCGGCGATGATGTCGAGCACCTTGCGCACGCTGCGCTCGGGGAGGCGCAGCATGATGCTGGTCTCCTCTTCGTCGAGGTCCTCCCACACCGCGTTGGAGATCAGGAAGTTGATGCCGGTCAGCTGCTGGAGGTAGGAGGCGACGACCTCGAGCGGCGTGCCACCCTCCTCGTCCCCGAAGCGCGACTCGATGCGCACCGCCTCCAGGCGCCTCAGGATCTCCTCGCGCTCCAGGTTGACGGTGGGATCGAGCTGGCGGTGGGTGAGGGGCTTCCTGGTGTGCACCTCGCGCCAGCGCTCGATCTGGAACTGCAGGGCGTCCGTCTGGGGGACGTCCATCGTCTCGAGCTCCTCGAAGGTGCGGATCCACGCCTGCCGGTAGTGCTTGCGGTTGTTCTCGTCCGCCCGGTGGTGGCGCGACTCGCGCGCCACGCGCCTCAGGCTCTGGGCGTGGGAGTTGCCCGGATCCTCGAGGAGGATCATGTCGCACCAGCGCTCCGCCTGCTCGAAGCGGTCCGCCACGAAGGCCTTGTTGGCGTTCTCGAAGAACTCCTGGAGCTTGGTCTCGCGCCGCTGGCGCTCGCTCTGCTCGGCGCGGAGGCGTGCCTCCTCGGCCTCGCGGCGGGCGTCCTCCGCGGCCTGGATCACGGCGTCGTCCCGGAGCCCGGTGGTCTCCTCGATCTTGCCGTTCACGATCCGCTCGTCGAGGGACTCGGTGGCGATCAGCGGGTGGTAGCGCAGCACCGTCTGCGCCTGGCGGTAGGCCTGCAGGGCCTCCTCGAACTCACCCGCGTGCACCGCGGCGTCGCCGCGCTTGGCGTGGTCGAGGGCCTCGAGCAGCGCCTGGGCGCGCTTGACCCGCTCGCGAGCGAGCTGGTCCTCGAAGGCCAACCCGATGCTGGAATACTCGTCCCCGAGCAGCCCCTGGACCTTGCGCACCCCCGCACGGGCTCGCTCGTTGCTGGGGTCGATGTCGAGGGCGCGTGCGTAGTTGTCGAGGGCCTCCCGCAGGTCGGCGCGCGACAGCTCGTAGTCGCCGCGCTCGACGTACTGCTCGGCGAGCATCTTGCCCTGCTCGCGCTGGCGCTTGACGGTGTCGACACCATCCTGCAGCTCGTCCTGGGGGGGGGGCGCACTCGGATCGGGGTCGACGGTGGCTGTCTTCACCGGTGCCGACGCCGGTTCGGGGGCCCCGACCGGATCGGAGACCTCGTACCGGGACACCGGGCCCACCTCGGGGACCTGGGAGGAGGCAGCGGTGTTCTCGACGGGGGCGGACTGGCAGGCGACGGTCGCCGCGATCAGGAGCGGGATGAAATACGGCCGCATGGTCTTGGTCAGCCTAAGATCCACGGGCACCTCGACGGGGCACACGCGCCGCGGAAAGGGGCCCGGGGGATGGGGGGCGGGGGGATGGAATGAGGCAGGGGGGCGGTTGGACCCTCCTTCACCCGGGTACTCAGCACCCGGGCAGGGGTGGCGTGAAGAGGGAGTAGCCTACCCATCGGCCCAACGGGGGTCAACGGGCGGACCGGCGGCCGAGGCCGCTGGGGACCGCCTAGCGACCCGAGCCCGGGGGGTTACCGCCCGCCCCGCGGGAGCTTCCGCGTCGGGGCGCGGGGGGGCTCAGCCCCATCTCCGCCATGGCGAGCTGGATGTCCTCCCAACAGGCCTTCTTCTCCCTCGGGCTGCGCAGGAGGTAGGCGGGGTGGTAGGTGGCGATCACCTTGCGGCCGGCCCGCTGCCAGGTTCGGCCGCGGAGGCGCCCCATCGGGGAGTCGGTCCCGAGCAGGTGCCCGGCGGCGTGGCGGCCCAGGGCGATCAGCATCTCGGGGTTCACCAGCTCGATCTGGCGGTCGAGCCAGTGGGTGCAGAGGCGCTTCTCCACCGGCAGGGGATCCCGGTTCTCCGGGGGGCGGCACTTGAGGACGTTGGCGATGACTACCTGGGCCCGGGTGAGCCCTATCCCCTTCTCGATGATGTCGCTCAGGAGCTGGCCGGCCCGGCCGACGAAGGGCACCCCCTGGCGGTCTTCGTGGTAGCCGGGGGCCTCTCCGACGAACATCAGCCGCGCGGGGCCTCGGCCGTCCATGAACACCGTCTGGGTCCGGGAGCGGCACAGGGAGCAGGCGTTGCAGCCCGCGAGCTCGGTCGCCAGGGCGTCCAGATCCCGGGCGGCCGCCGCCCGGGCGCGGATCGCCTCGCCGCGGCGGTGCGTCTCCTCCTTGCGGTCGGGGGTGGTGCCCCAATCGGAGGGCCACTCCCCCGGGGGAGCGGCGGGCGCGGGGGCGGCGGATTCCCGCGCAGGGGCCGTGCCCTCCGGCTCCGCCGGCCGCGGCGCCCGGGGCAGGTGGCGCTCCCCCAGGAAGCGGCGGCGCCCGGCGTGCCGGCGCAGGGCGTGGGTCAGCGCTTCGAGCTCGCTGTGGGGGGACGGCTCGACCATGGCGCAGAGGATACGTCGCCCGGCACCGGGGCGCGCCGCTGCGACTCGCCTTCGCAGGGGTCGCCCACCAGGCGCACCTCCCCATCCCCCTCCACGGCCCGCAGGAGCACGGCGACCATCCCCGATCGGTCGGCGAGGGTCCCCGGCGGGAGCTCGACCCGCTGGTAGCGGCCGGAGAGCCCGGCGCTCGCCCCGCTCCCGGCCCGCACCACCCGCTCCCGGGCCCCCTCCAGACCGCGCCGGTAGCGCGTCTCCAGCTCCTCGGCAAGCTCCGAGAGCTCCCGGCGGCGGGAGCGCACCTCGGCGGGATCCACGCGACCGGTCAGATCGGCGGCGGCGGTTCCGGGCCGGGGGGAGAAGGGGAAGGCGTGCACCCGGGCGAACCCCGCCTCCTCCACGACGGCGAGGGTGTTCTCGAATTGGGAACGACCCTCTCCCGGGAAGCCCACCAGGACGTCGGTGGTGAAGGCGGGCCGGTCGAGCCGGGCCCGGATCCGCTCGCAGGCGTCCAGGACCTCCCGCGCCCCGTGACAGCGGTTCATCGCCGCCAGGATGCCGTCGTCCCCCGACTGCAGGGGCAGGTGCAGGTGCGGGGCCAAGCGCTCGGGACGCTCCGCCATCAGCCGCACGACCCCGTCGGTGACCTCGGTGGCCTCGATCGAGGAGAGGCGCAGGCGGTAGGGCAGGGGCGCTCCATCCCCCTCGCGTCGCGGGTCGAGGGCCGCCAGGCGCTCCAGGAGGTGCTCGAGGTCGAGGCCCCACTCCCGCCCCCAGCCGCCGATGTGGATCCCGCACAGGACCACCTCCACGTGCCCCGCCTCGACCAGGCGCGCGACCTCCACCTCCAGCTCCTCGGGCCGGCGGCTCCGGGAGGGTCCGCGGGCGTGCGGGACGATGCAGAAGGAGCAGGACTGGTCGCACCCGTCCTGGATCTTGACGAAGGCCCGGGAGTGACCGGCGAAGGTGGCGATTCCGCCGGCGACCTGCGCTCCCTCCGCAGCGGGGACCAGCCCCAGGGCTTCCAGGAGTCCCCCCGGCCGCCGCGCCGCCTCCGGCCCCTGGACCCAATCGACGCCGGGGAGGTCCCCGAGCGCCTCTGCCTCCGTCTCCGCCAGGCAACCGGTGACGACGATCCGCGCCCCGGGGCCCTCGCGCCCCACCCGCCGGATCGCCTGCCGCGCCTTGCGCCCCGCCTCGGCGGTCACGGTGCAGGTGTTGACCACCACCAGGTCGGCAGTGTCTCCGTCCACCTCCACCAGCCCACACCCGGAGAGCGCCTCGCGCAGGAGCTGGGTGTCGTACTGGTTGGCCTTGCAGCCGAAGGTGAGGAACCGCACCGATCGCACCGCTGCAGCTTAGTGAACTGCCCCCTTTCAGTGGGCATTCCCGCATTCCTCCCGCCGCAAACCCCCTACCACGAAGGACTTCGAGCACTTGCCCCTCGGAGGAGGCCCATCCGCCTCCAGGGAGGTGGGGCAGGCGGCGGGAGGGCTGAAGCGGCCGGCGGTGCCCTGACGCCGAGCCGACGGGTGCCCATCGAAAGGGGGCAGTGCCCTTAACCGGGGTGGTGGGGTATCCGGGCGGGCGAGTTGGGCTAGCCTCTGGCCCGATGGTCGATCTCCGCCGGAGCCTCAGTCTCGTCGCATCCCTCATCCCGCTTGCGGCCTGTGGGGGTCAGGGGGAGGAGGGGACGCCCGCGGGCTCGGGGGGCGCAGAGGCCGCGCACGCGGAGGAGGCCGACACCGGCCCCCCGTCGGCGGGCCCGACCCGGTCGCGGGATCCGTTGGTGGTGCGGGCGCGGGCCGCGCTCGAGTCGGGGCAGCTCGACCTCGCCCGCTCCCTGGTGGAGCAGGCCGTTCCGCTGGCGGGGGTCGAAGCGCCCCTGCTGCGCGCTCGGCTCCACGCCCTGGACCCCAAGGGGGGGTTCGAGGCGCTGCGGGCGATCGAGGAGGCGCGCCGCCTGGCTCCCGGGGATGCGCGGGTTCCCGCCACCGCGGCTGAGATCCACGCCTGGGCGGGCCGTCTCGAGGAGGCGGAGGCGGAGCTGCAGCGGGGTCTCGCCGCGGGGGACGTCACCCGGGTGGCGCCCGAGCTCCTGCGGGCGCGGGGGGTGATCACGATCTGCACCCCGGGGGTTCCGGCGCGGGCGGGGCTGCGCTTCCTGGAGCAGGCGCGGGACGCCGACCCGAGTCTCCCCTACCTGACCCGTCCCCTGGGGCAGGCGCACCTCCTGGTGGCCAAGGAGCTGGCCGCGGCGGGGGAGAATGGGGAGGCGCTGCGCGCCGTCGAGCGCTCCCTCGAGCACGACCCCGACGAGGCCGACGCGCGCCTCATGCGGGCGGACCTCCTGATGGCTTTGGGGGAGTGGGGCCTGGGGATCGGGATCTACGAGGAGCTCCTCGCCGACGGTCTGCCGTTGGGGCCGGAGCTCGCCATCCTGTGCCAGAAGGCGGGGTTCTGGGCGGTGAGCGTGGTGCAGGACCGGGAGCTGGGGCTCGACTACCTGCGCCGCGCCCTCGAGTTGGAGCTGCCGCGGGAGGAGTTCGGGACCACCCTCAGGGTGCTCGAGGAGGCCGCCTCCGAGCGCGCCGCGGAGGGGGCGCAGGCCCTCGCCGCCGAGGAGCGGGAGGCCGCTCGGGAGGCTCTGGAGGACGCGCTCTTCCTCGATCCGGAGTGCCTGGAGGCGCACAACTGGTTGGGCGACCTGCACTACGGGGTGGGGGAGTTCGAGCAGGCCGTCGAGCGCTGGCATCGGGTGATCGACACGGGGCGCGTCCTGGGGATCGAGCTCCCCGAGGCGGTGCACCTGAAGCTGGCCCGGGTCCAAGCGGTGGGCCTCGGGGAGTTCGAGACGGCGCGCGAGACCCTGGAGGCGTACCTCGTCCTGGAGCCCACCGGGGTCTGGGCGGAGGAGACCAAGGCCCTGCTGGCGAAGCTGCCGCCGCCCCTGGAGGGGGATGGCTGACGGAGGGGGAGATGATCGGCCCCCTGCTCATGAGCGCCGCCCTCGCCGGGCTCCACCCCGGCCCGCCCCTCTACGCCCAGGTCTTCATCGAGGAGTCCGAGGTGCTGCTGCAGATCGCGGGCGAGCAGAAGGTCGTCAACCCCTGGCTCGGGATCGAGGGGATCCACGTCCCGCCGATCGATCCGGGCCTGCAGGCGCGCTTCCAAGCGGCGGCTCCGGAGCTGATCGCCGCGGGGGTAGAGCTGGCGATCGACGGTGAGGTGGTCGCCGGCGAGCTGGTCGCCGTGGAGTGCTTCGCCTTCGGTCCCGGCAACGACGAGCCGAACCTGCAGATCGACGTGCGCTACCCCTGCCTGGGCACGCCGAGCGAGGTGCGCCTCACCTGGGGGCTGTTCTGCGACGAGGGGTGGGGGGTGCCGACCCCGTTCCGCTGCTCGGCGGAGCGCTCCTTCTACTTCCCGACCCTCACCCGGGAGGAGCCCTCCTACACCTGGCACGCGCCGGAGCGCAGCCTGACCCCCGGCGCCGACGTGGAGCCGGTGGCGGCTCCGGGCGAGCGCGTGCGACCGAGCCGCCTGCCGATCCTCGCCCTGTGGGCCGCCCTGGTGGCGGTCCTGCTCCTGCGCACCCCGCGCGCGCGCCTGGTCGCCGGAGCCTTGGGCTTGATGCTCGCCGGCGGAGCGTGGCGCTTCGGCTCGGGGGGACTCGCGATCGCCATGCCCGATCCGGAACAGGCGCTGGCAATCTTCGACAAGCTGCACCAGACCGTCTACGGGGCGTTCGAGGCGCGCACCGAAGACGAGCTGTACGCCATCCTCGCCTCGGCCGTGGACCAGGATCAGATCGACGAGCTGTACTCGGAGATCCACGAATCCCTGGTGCTGCGGGAGGAGGGAGGCGCCTTCTGCACCATCGAGGAGGTGACCCCCATCGAGCACGGTCTGGTGGCCCTGGAGCCGGTCGCGACCCGCCTCGAGGACCTGCACTTCGAGATCGACTGGTCGTGGCGGGTCGCGGGGACGGTCACCCACTTCGGGCACAGCCACCGGCGCACCAACGTGTACCGTGCGCTCTACTCCGTGGCCCACGACGGGAGCGGCTGGAGGATCGCGGCGCGCGAACTCCTGGAGCACAGTCGCTCCACCGACGGGGGCAGGATGGAGACGTTGACGGGGCCGGAGGAGCCAATGGGCGACGAAGTTGAGGATTGGGAGGAAGAGAATGGCTGAGGTCCCCGGTCTCCTGATCGAAGGACTCGAGTTCGCCTACCCCGGCGGGGAGTTCGGCCTCCGCCTCGACGAGCTGCGCCTCGAGGCGGGGGAGACGGCGGTGCTCGTCGGACCGAGCGGCTCCGGCAAGACCACCCTGCTCGATCTGGCGGCGGGGATCCGTCTGGCGGACCGCGGGCGCGTCCTGGCGGACGGCTTCGACTGGAAGGCCCACTCCGACGCCGCGCGGCGCCGGCGGCGGATCGGTCGCGTGGGGCTCGTCTTCCAGGAGTTCGAGCTCCTCGACCACCTCTCGGTGCGGGAGAACCTCCTCTTGCCCTTCTTCCTGAACCCCGCCCAGACCCTCGACGACGCCGCGCGCGAGCGCGCCCGAGGGCTGGCCGAGGCCGCGGGGATCGCCGCCCACCTCGACCGCGGGCCGCGCGTCCTCTCCCACGGGGAGCGCCAGCGCGTGGCGATCTGTCGCGCGCTGGTGACCTCACCCTGCCTGGTGCTGGCGGACGAACCCACCGGCAACCTCGATCCGGAGACGACGGGGGTGGTCCTGGAGCTGCTGCTCGACCAGACGCGGGCGGCGCGGGCGAGCCTCTTGATGGTGACCCACGACCGCGAGCTCCTGGGCGCCTTCGAGCGGGTCTTCGACCTCGGAGCGCCGGGAGGGCTCGCGCGGTGAGGGCGACCCTGCACCTCGCCTGGCGCTACCTCGCCTACCACCGCTGGCGGTCGGCGGCGGCGCTGGCGGGGGTGGCCCTGACCCTGACCCTGCCCTTCGCGGCCCAGGGGTTGGTGGCGCGCTACGGCGCCTCCCTCACGGCGCGGGCGGAGGCGACGCCGCTCCTGCTCGGGGCGCCGGGAAGTCGCTACGACCTGGTGCTCGACAGCCTCTACTTCAAGGGGCGCACCCCGACCACGCTCAGCCTGGCGGCGGCGGAGCGGGTGACCCGCGGGGGGCTCGGGATTTCGATCCCCCTCTACACGCCCCTCACCGCCGGGGGCGAGCCCCTGATCGGCACCGATCCGGAGTACTTCCGCTTCCGCGGCCTCGTCCCGGCGCAGGGGGAGCTCCCCCTGCGGCTGGGGGAGTGCGTCCTGGGGGCGGAGGTGGCCTCCGCGAAGGGCCTCACGGTGGGGGGGGAGCTGCCCACCGACCGCCGCCGCACCCTCGACCTGGCGGCGGGCTACCCCCTGCGCCTGAGGGTGGTCGGCGTGCTCGCCGCGACGGGCACCCCCGACGACGGGGCGGCCTTCTGCGACCTGAAGACCGCCTGGATCGCGGCCGGCATCGGCCACGGCCACGGGGAGGCCGTCGGTCAGGGGGAGCGGGACGTCCTGCGCCGCGGCCCCGACGGGGAGATCGTGCTCGCTCCGTCGGTGGTGGAGTTCACCTCGATCGACCGCGAGAACGAACGCGACTTCCACATCCACGGGAGCGCCGACGAGCTGCCCTTGACCGCCGTGGTGGTGGTGCCCCGCTCCTCCAAGGCGCGCACCCAGCTCAAGGGGCGCTACAACGTGGAGCAGGGGGTGCAGCTCCTGGAGCCGCGGGGGGTGATCGAAGAGCTGCTGGGCTTCGTCATGCGCATCAAGGCCTTCTTCGACGCGAACACGGCACTGGTCTCGGTGGCGACGGTGCTCTTCCTCTCGGTGATCGTGGCCCTCACCCTGACCGCGCGCCGCCGTGAGCTGGAGGCCCTCTTCAAGATCGGCTGCGCCCGGGGGACGGTGGCGCGTCTGATGTCGGCGGAGCTCTTCCTGCTCGTGATCGGGGGCGCGCTCGTGGCCGCCCTGGTTTCTCTCCTCCTGGTGACCCTCGCGGCGCGGGGGATCGGGCCCCTCTGACCGGGTCGACGTCATGCGTGCGCAGCGGATGCTCTTGTTGGCGAGCCTCTCCCTCCCGGTGGCCTGCGGCCCCGGCGAGGAGCGCGGTGCCGTCTCCGCGGAGGAGGAGCGGATCCCGCTCGTCCTGACCACCTTCCACCCCACCGAGTACCTGGCGGCGCGCATCGGAGGAGCGCGGGTGCGGGTGGAGTGCGCCGCTCCGGAGGCGGCCGACGCGCTCCTCTGGGATCCCGGGGACGAGGCGCTCAGGCGCATGCAGGGGGCGGACCTCTTGGTGCTCTTCGGCGCGGGGATGGACCTCTGGCGCGAGTGGGCGAGCCTCTCGCTCGCGCGTCTGGTGGTCGCCACGCGACCCCTCGAGGAGCACCTGCTCGAGTTCGCCGAGCCCCTGGTCCACGGGCACGGGGAGGGGCAGGCCCACGTGCACCGGGGGATCGATCCGCACGTCTGGATGGACCCCGAGCGCCTGATCGTCGCCGCCCGCGAGGTCCACCGCGCCCTGGCCCGCACGCTGGGGGAGGAGCACGCCGCGCCGCTGGCCGCCAACCTGGCGGCCTTGGAGGCGGACCTGGAGGCGCTGCGCGGCGCCTGGGAGGCGCTCGAGGTTCCCGAGGGGGAGTTCCTCTACACCAACCACCCCGCCTACGCCTACCTGGCGGATCGCTGCGGATGGCGCATGGTGGATCTGGACCTCGATCCGTCGTCGGTGCCGTCCGAGGCCGTGCTGGCGGTGATCCGCGAGAGCCTCGTCGAGCGACCGGGCAGGCTCATCCTGTGGGAGTCGGAACCGGCGGCGCAGGCCGCCGAGCGCCTCGCGGAGCTCGGGCTCGAGAGCGTGGTGGTCCTCCCCGCGGAGATGCTCGACGGCGCCCAGCGCGCCGCGGGGGCGGACTTCCTCGCTCTGCAGTGGGAGAACGTGCGCCGCCTCGAGGGCGCGCTCTAGCCGCCGCTGTCGAAGACCAGGTCGATCACGTACTCGTCCACCGTCGGGTCGAGCTCTTTCGCCAGGGCCTTCAGGCGCTTGGACTCCTCCTCGTCGGAGCGCTCCAGCAGGCGCCCCAGCTCGTAGTAGTAGGTGCCCACCAGCGGGTCGAGCGCGATCGCCTTCTCGTAGAGGGAGCAGGCCAGGCCTCGGTCCTCGTGGCGGATCATCTGCGCCCACTGGTAGTACCCCACCTGGGAGAGCCCGCCCGCGTCCTCCGCCTCCTGAAAGAGGCGCTTGGCGCGCAGGACCTTGCCCACCCGCTTGGCGGCCACCGCCGCGCGCTCCATGCCGGCGTTGGTCTCGAAGTCGATCTCACGCACGTAGTCGTAGAACTGCTCCTGCACCTCGAGCAACTCGGCCTCGTCCTTGATCTTGAGGCACGCTATCAGGTAGCGCAGCGACTCCGCGGGCTCCACCGTCTTCAAGTTGAAGGCGCCGCGCACGCGCTTGACCTTCTTGTCCCGCGCCAGGCCCAGGAAGTACTTCTCGAAGCCCTTCCTGTGCTCCGTGTTCATGAAGAAGTGCACCAGCAACCAGCCCCAGGTGTAGTCGGTGTAGGCGTCCCGGGTGACGATGCTCTTGATCGTGAGGTACTCGTCGAGGGAGACGTCCCGCTTGACCTCCGCCAAGCGCCCGTCCTGGGAGAGGCCGATGCGCAGCTTCTTGCTGTCGGAATCGTAGAGGGAGCCGCCGTAGTACTCCGCCACTCCTTCCCCCGGCCAGTGGGGGTAGCGGAACTCCTCGTCCACCAGCTTCTGCACGTAGTGGGAGAGCTCGTGGTAGAGGACCATCTCCGTCTCGATCGGGTCCAGTCGGTCGAAGCAGGCGTTCAGGTCGTAGCGGCCGACGAACTTGAAGTAGGCCAGGGCGCTGGCTGGCGCTCCGGAGGTGCGCCCGTACTGGGCGCTGTTCCTGTAGAAGTTCACCAGCATCTTCTCGGAGGAGCGCTTGCGCTTCAGCTTCCAGGCCTTCTTGAAGTGCTCGTAGTAGGCCTCGAAGCGCTCCTGCATCCCGAGCGCCAGGTGGCGGGGGATGGTGTAGCCCCAGCTGAAGTTCTTGGTGTCCTCCTGGTACCGCTGGCCCCACTCGGCGTGGGCGCGGGCGTCCTCGATCTCCTTCTTGCGCGCCGCCAGCTCCTTCTCGATCTGGCGCCGCATCTTCTTGGGGATGTCCTCGGTGTCCGCCTCGAGGAAGACCTCCTGGACCATCTCGTTGGGGACCTCGATCTCGCCGTTCTCGAAGTGGATCACGATGTGACCCTCGGCGCGCTCCATTTGGGGGCCGTCGATGATGCGGCCGTCCTTGGTGAGCAGGGTGTCGCCGTGGAGGGCCGACCCCGAGAGGGCCGCCGCGACGAGCAGGGTGGCAAGGGGGTGACGCATGGAGGGCTCCCTACTTCAGGTAGTTGTAGTACGCCTTCTCGAAGGTCTTCCAGTCCTTGGCGCTCCAGTCGGCGAAGACGCGCTCGAAGGTCGTCTCCATCAACTGCTTCTCCTTCTGGCGCCAGCGCTCGGCGCGCGCCTTGGCGAGCTCCTCCTCCTCTTCCTCGGTCTCGGGCTCCTTCTCGGCGTCCCAGGTGTCCTCACTCTCCTCCGCGATCTCCTCGAGGACCTCGTCGAAGGTGGTGACGTACTTCTGCAGCAAGCCCTTGGCCTGCTTGCAGCGGCTCGACTCCTTCTCCATCAGGAAGCGCACCAGCATCGACGCCTCCACGTAGTGGCCCCAGAAAGCCCCCGCCGAGGCCGCTTGGCCACTGCCCCCCTGGAACTCCTCGCGGGTGAAGGACATGATCTCCCGCGGCGGCGTCGCCCTGTCCTGGGACACCGCCAAGCGCGCGTTGTCGCGGTCCCATTGGTCGACGCGGAAGTCGAGCTTGCGGCCGTCCTTGCGCGCTCCGCCGTAGTACTCCCCGAGGCCGATCCCCAGCCAGGCGGGAAGTGCCGACGAGAGGTCGCTGTCCCGCTCGGAGAGCCAGGCAGAGAGCAGGCGGCGATTGACCTTCTCGACCTCGTACCCGATCCAGCCCGTGTCGTCCTTGAAGGTGACGATCTCCGCCCCGGGGAAGTAGTAGACGTAGGATCCGGACGTGCCGGAGACGGCCCCGCGGGTGAAGGCGCCGTACTCGTCCCGGTCCTGACAGACCCGGATGACCGGCGCGCGCGTGTACTCCCCATCGCCGACGAACCCCAAGCGCTTGTCGAGGTCCTTGAGCAGGAGCTCGGCGTGCTCGCCGAGGCGCTTGGCCCACTTCGCCTGATCGTGGTCGAGCACCAGGACCGCCCCGTAGTCCTTGTGGTCCCATTTGTCGGGCAAACCGGCGATGGCGCGCTCGTGGAGGACTTTCTGGGACTCCATGCGCTTGGTGCGCCGCTCCTTGGGCGTCCCCGTCGACATGTCCTTCAGGGTGATGCGTGTGGCGCCGTGGGTCCTGCCGGCCCCCGGCAGGAGCTCCCCGGAGCGCTCGATCAACTGGAAGGACTTGAGGCTGCGCTCCACCATCTTGCGCAGGGTCTTGTACTCCGATTCGAGCACCTCGCACTGCAATGCGAAGTCGATGTCGGGGGCGTGGAAGACCCAGGTGATGATGCGCTTCGGCCCGGTGCGGGCCAGCTTCTCCACCTTGATCATGTACTTGGTGACCTTGACCCCCTTGAGCTTCACCTCCTCCTTGTCGTCGACGAACCAGCCGCCACCCACGTAGGTCCGGTCGAGGAAGTCCTCGTAGTCCTTGTAGGGGTTGTGGAGGATGACCACGCGCTCCTGGCCTTCCTTCTCCTCCTCGAGCCCGCGTTTCCTGAGGTTCTCGTGGATGAAGGCGATGCACAGGAATTCGGGGGTGTGCTCCATCGTCCACCCCAGGTCCGGGTCGGTGTAGAAGTAGCTCTTGTCCGACACGTACTTGGAGGTCAGCCAGGTCTCGTCGGTCTGCAGGGCGATGCTGTTCCAACCCTTGGGCGGCTTGTACTGGTAGCCGAAACGCTCATCCTTGTGCGTGTTCGCCGCAGCGGGGACAGCGACGAGTGCGAGGGCGGTGGCAGCGAGAGCCAGTCGCATCATGGTCTCCTCTGATTGGGACGCTGGCGCCCACCCAGCCGGGGGCGGGGGGGCGCATCTCGGGGGCGCGTTGGTAGGCTGGGGTGTGGGTGCGCTCGAAGTGGATCCTACTCCGAGACCCCACGCAGGGTACGGAATCGCGCTGGGGACCGACCCTGGGTGGTTCCATACGCCGCTGATGGGCCCATCCATGCCGGGTTCACGATAAAAACGCGTGTGGATCCTCCCGGTTGCGGCAAAGGGGGGGAATCCCCGGTCCCCGTCGTTGAACCGGGCCACCACCCCCCCTAACCTCTGCATTCACCGGCGGCCCGGGGGGGAAGCCCGTTCGGTCCGCTCGGCCCTCATGGCCAAGCGCAGGGAGAACATGCTCGAGGCCTTCAAGGCCTCGAGTGAGGAGCCGGCGGCTCAGAGCCAGCCCGTCGAGGGCGCCTCGACCGCCGCGGAGGGGGGGGGTCTCCGCGGAGCCACCCCAGGCCGTCCGGGGCCGGTATCCCGGCAGCGTCCGATCGGGGCCGGGCTCGAGCTGCCGATCGGCGCCGTGCCCTTCGTGGTGCTCCAGCTGGCCCTGATCGTGCTCGTCTTCTCGATCGGCTTCCTCTCCGGCCGGAACTCCAGCCCGGTCCAAGCCGCGGGGCCCGCGACCGACGAGAGCGGGGATCCGGTCGAGCTCGATCCCCGCGGCCAGGGGCCGACGAAGCCCCGTGGCGACGGAGGCGGAGGGAGCACCCCCGGTCCCGCCCGCCGGGACGGCGCCTCCCGCACCCCCGAGCTGACCGCCGCCGAGCGGGCCTTCCTCGACCCCGCCAACCGCCTCACGATCGCGGTCTTCAGCGCCGACGACAGCGAGTACGGCCTGCAACGGGCCACCGAGGTCCAGGAGCACCTGGTCGCCCGGGGCTTCCCGGCGGTGCCCCCGCGGCGCTGGAAGGGCACCGTGATGGTCTTCGTGGGGGCTTCGCCCACGAGTGCCGGGGTGCAGGACCTCCTGGAGCGGATCCGCGAGGTCCCCGGGCCCGACGGGGGGCAGATCTTCTGGGACGCCTACCTGGAGAACATCGACAAGTTCCGCTAGTCCGCCGGACCGCGCTCCTCGCCAGCATTTCCTCCGCGGGGCCCTTCCCGGCCCGGCTCGCGATCCCTAAGATCTTTCGCCTTCCCCACGCGAGAGATCCGTCATGTCGATCCATCCCAGCCTGCGCGGCGTCAACACCCTGATCGGGGACCGCAGTGTCTTCACCCGCATCGAGCGTCTGCAGAAGCTGATGCACGACGGCAAGCTGAGCGAGGACGACTCCCCCTACGGCCTGCCCAAGGTGCGCACGCGCTTCAAGGTGAAGAGCAAGAAGAAGGCCAAGATCGAGGAGGGCACGACGGAAGAAACCCCCGCGGAGGAGTCCGGAGAAGCCGCCGACGAAGCGGCCGAGTAGCGCCGGCGGCCGCCGCCGGCCACCCGTCCCCGCGCCCAGGCACCCTCCCATGGACGCGACCCAGACCCGTGCGATGGCCCCGGTGCTCGAGGTCTTCGCCTCGATCCAGGGGGAGGGGGCCTTCGCCGGCGAGCCCCAGGTGCTCCTGCGGCTGGCGGGCTGCCCCCTGCGCTGCGCGTGGTGCGACACCCCCGACTCCCGGCGGCTGGTGCCGGGCGCCTCGGCGCGCGTCGACACCGCCGACGGGCCGCGGCGGCGCCCCGGATGGGCCAATCCCTTCCAGGCCGCCTGCTGGGTGGGCGAGGCGGACCCGCGTGAGCCGCGCACCTTGAGCGTCACCGGAGGCGAGCCGTTGCTCTGGCCCGAGTTCCTGCTCGAGCTGTGCCGGCTGGTCAGGGGGCGCCGCCTGCACCTGGAGACGGGCGGCGGGCACCCCCGCACCTTGGAGCGGGTGATCGAGGCCTGCGACCACGTCAGCCTCGACCTCAAGCTCCCCGCCGACCTGGGGCCCCCCGGGGAGGTCCCCCCCCAGGAGCTGGATGAGGGGCGAGTCGCGCCCACCGCCGAGCGCGCCCCGCGGGACGAGGGGGAGTGGACCGCGGCGCGCCGCGCAGCCCTCTGCCTGCTCGCGGACCGGGACGCGGCGACCAAGTTGGTGGTCGCCGGGGGTCGCGGGCGGGCCGACTACACGCCGCTCCTGGAGGACCAGGCCCAGCGCGCCCCCCGCCTGCCCCTCTTCCTGCAACCCGTCACGCCCCAGGGGGGGGTCCAGTCCCCTTCCACCGAGCTCCTGGTCGACGTCGCGGAGGACGCCCGGGACCTGGGGCTCGTCGTACGCGTCCTCCCCCAACTGCACCGCGCGCTCGGGGTACGCTGACCCCTCCGGAGTGATGTCCACTTCCCCGCCCCGAGCCCTACCCCGCGTGGCCATCGTCGGCCGCCCCAACGTGGGCAAGTCCACCCTGCTCAACCGCCTGTGCGGGAGTCGGGTGGCGATCGTCGAGCCCACCGCCGGGGTGACCCGCGACCGGGTGGCGGTGCGCGCGCGGCTCACCGGGCCGGAGGGGCGCCGCTGGGTCGAGGTGATCGACACCGGCGGAATCGGCATCGTCGACCGGGACGACCTGGGGCCCCTGGTCGAGGAGCAGATCACCACCGCCCTGACCGCGGCCGAGCTGGTGCTCTTCGTGGTCGACGTGCGCGACGGCACGACCCCCCTCGACAGCCTGGTGGCGGAGCGCCTGCGCGGCTCGCCGGTGCCGGTCCTCCTGGTGGTCAACAAGACCGAAGGGCGCAGGCTGGAGTGGGAGGTGGACGAGTTCCGCCGCTTGGGCGTGGGCCAGGAGCTCTTCGCGATCAGCGCCCAGAACGGGGTCGGTCTGACCGAGCTCGAAGCCGCCATCCTGGAGCGTCTACCCGGCGCGCCCGACGAGGACCCGAGCGGCGATCCGGTGCTGCGCATCGCCGTGGTCGGCCGGCGCAACGCGGGCAAGTCCACCCTGATCAACCGCCTGGCGCGCGAGGAGCGCATGATCGTCTCGGAGACGGAGGGCACCACCCGCGACGCCGTGGACGTGGTCTTCGAGCGCGACGGCGAGCGCTTCATCGCCATCGACACCGCCGGGGTGCGCAAGCGGAGCAAGCAGGCGGACGCGATCGAGTTCTACTCCGAGGCGCGCAGCCGGCGCTCGGTGCGGCGCGCCGACGTGGTGTTGCTCATGATCGACGTGACCCGGCGCGTCTCCAGCCTGGAGAAGACGCTGGCCAAGTACGCCCTCGACCACCACAAGCCGCTGATCCTGGCCGCCAACAAGTGGGACCTGGTGGCGGACCGCGATCCGGAGGAATTCCGCGAGTACCTGGACGCCCACCTGCCGGGGCTGGCCTTCGCGCCGCTCGCCTTCCTCTCCGCCGCGGATGGCACCAACGTCGAGGGGACCCTGGACCTCTGCCGCGAGCTCTTCCAGCAGGCGCGCCGGCGCGTGAGCACCGCGGAGCTGAACCGCGTGCTGGAGCGCGCCCTGGAGGCGCGCAGCCCCAGCAGCCGGGGCTACCGCGTCAAGGTGCGCTACGCCACCCAGGCGGCCGTGGCGCCCCCGACCTTCGTGCTCTTCGTCAACGACAAGCGCCTGATCGGCAAAGACTACCTGCGCTACCTGACCAACCGCCTGCGGGAGGAGCTACCCTTCCCCGAGGTCCCGTTGCGCATCGTGTTGCGCGATCCGCGCACGCTTCCCCAAGAGGAGTCGACCCCATGAGCCGCCCGTCCCCCGCGATCCTCCTGCTGCTCCTCCTGGCTCCGGGCTTGGGGGCCTGCTTCTCCAGTCGCCCCGATCCGATCTGGGTCGACACCCAGATCGAGAGCGTTTCGGAGAGCGTCGTCTACGAGGTCATCCACCTCTCCCTGCAGCGGGCCGGCTATCCGGTGGGGATCGGCGCCGACCGCGCCGCCCGCCAGGTGGTGACCGGCTGGCTGACGTCGGAGGCACCCTTCAAGGGCAAGGGCTACCGTCAGAAGGCGCACCTGACCTACGAGCCGTCGGGGGAGGGCTCCTACGACGTGAGCGTGCGCGTGGAGCGCGAGGTCAACCAGAGCCTGCGACCCCTCGATCCACGCCACGCGAAGTGGGAACCCGCGCCCGACAACGCGCGGGAGGCGACTCGCATCCTGCAGTACGTGCGCTCCTACTTGGGTGGTGGGCGCTTCGAGGTGGGACCGAGGCCGGGCAAGCGCTTCGACTAGCCCGCCACAGGACGTGATGCGGCGTAGCGTGCCCCGGAACGGGAATCGACCTCCACCACCAGGATCCCCCCTTCCGGGGTCGAAGGAAGGGCTGTCCCCACCCCGCGACCCCTCGCCCTCTCCCCCTCGCCCTCCGTTGTCTCCGCCGTACCGATCCTCGCCCCGCGTCTGCCGTAGCCGATCCGCGAAGGGGCCGGCGTGAAGCTCGATCTCCTGCTCGCGGCGGACGCCCGCGCGGAGGCCCGCCAGATCGCTCGCGCCTACGGCGCGGCACTCGCCGCGCTGTCCTTCGACGTCGACCTGCGGGGCACTTCTCCAGGGGAGCCGGCCCGGCCGGGGGTCGACCTGATCCACCTGCACCCCGGGCCCGCCACTTCGCCGGAGCTCCTCGACGCCCTGCCGCAGGGGAAGCCGCTGGTGCTCTTCCCCCACGATCCCGAGAGCCTGGGGATCGCGGGCCGCGGGGACGGAGGCTCGCTGCGCGGCCGGGCCTTCGCGGCTCGAGCCGCCCTGGTGGTGACCCCCAGCCGGCGCTCCCTGGTGCGGCTGCTCGACTCCGTCCCCCTGGCGGCGGGGCAGGGGCGCATCCTCTCCCCGGGAACCGCGCTGGAGCTGCCCGCCGGCACCCCCCGCCCCCGGGCGTGGTCGGGAGGGGAGGCGCTGGTGGTCCTGCTCCTCGGGGAGCGCTCGGAGGAGGCGGGCAGCCTGGACCTGGTGCGCGGCCTGGCCGCCGTCAGCGACGGAGAGGTCGAGCTCCTCGCCGCGGGGCCCTCTCGGGGGCAGTTCGACCGCCGCCTGGTGCGGGAGGCGGGAGCGCTGCGCCTGGACCTGCGCCCACCCCTGGCCTCGGGGGAGCTGGCGGCCCTGGCCCAGCGGGCCCACGTCGCAGCCTTCCCCTCACGACGTGCCGAGAGCTACGCTCTGCCCGTCGACGACGCCCTGGCCCTGGGCCTCCCGGTCTGGGCTTCCGGCGGGGAGGTGGTTCTCGAGCGCGTGGATGGCAGCGCGATCACCCTCCTGCCCCGCGAGGAGCCCGGAGCCTGGACCGCCGAGGCGGAGGCGTGGATCGCCGACCCCGCCCTGTGCGCCGCGGCCCACGCCGTGCTGCCGGAGCGGGTCCCCACAGTCGCCGATGCGGCCGCGGTGCTCGGCCGCTGGTCCCAGGATCTACCCCCCAACCCGAGTGAGCGCCCAGCCGACCCCAGCCGACCCGGATCCCCTGCGGATCGACGCTCTGCCTAGATCGGTGCTGGCGCTCGGCGCGCGCCCCGGGGACGTCATCGCGGGCTGCGGTGGGGCGCTCGCTCTGCACGCCCAGCGTGGCGACCGGGTGCGCGCGGTGGCCCTGGCCGCCGGGGCGGAGGAGCTCTGCGAAGCGGCGCAGGCGGAGCTGCGGGCGGCGGCGATGCCCCTCGGGGTCTCCGACGTCGCCTGCCTCCCCCAAGCGCCGGGGAGCCTGCTCGGGGACTTCGAGCTGGCGCAGCGCTGCCGCGAGCTCCTCGACGGGGCCGAGCTGGTGTACGCCCCCGCCCCGGGGGATTCCGACGGCGACCGCCGGGCGCTGGCGGCCGCGGCGAGCGCGTTGGAGGGGGCGGGTGCGCGCCTGGCCTTCTACGCCCTGGACGCGGCTGCACCCGGAGCCCCCCTCGACGTCGGCGCGTTCCTGTCGAGCAAGGCCGAAGCCCTGGAGCGCCTCGGCGGCGACGCGCCGCAGCGCTTCGAGTTCGACCGCCTGCTCGCGCGGCGGGTGACGGGGGGGGAGTCCTCCGCCGCGGAGCTCCTGGATCTGCCCAGCGCCGGGTCCGCCCAGGCGGTGGTCGCAGCGGCGGAGCGCCGGCGTGCCGGCCGCGACCTGCCCCGCGCCACGGCGGTCATCTCCACCTGGAACAAGCTGGAGGACGTGCTCGCCAACCTGCGCGCCCTGGCAGCACAGACGCGCCCCTTCGACGACGTGGTGGTGGTGGACAACGCCAGCGACGACGGGACGGCGGACGCCATCCGCGCCGAGTTCCCCCGGGCGCGGCTGGTGGTCATGCCCCACTCCCGCTACGGCGCCTGCGAGACCTTCAACATCGGCTTCGCCAGCGCGCGCACCGAGTTGACCGCGATCCTCGACGACGACGTCCTGCTCAGTCCGGGGTGGTTGGAGGGGGCCATCGACCGCCTGCTCGCCGAGCCGGAGAGCACCGCGGTGCTGTCGACCAAGGTGGTGGAGCCGGGGATGCCCGCCAGCTACCGCGACTCCCCGGAGGTCAACGACGAGCGCTACATGAGCACCTTCCGCGGCTGCGCGAGCCTGGCTCGCACCCACGCCCTGCGCGAGGCGGGAGGGTACGACGAGCGCCTATTCATCTACGGCAACGAGCGCGACCTGACCTGTCGCCTGCTGAACCTGGGCTACCGCGTGCTGCAGTACCCGGGGGTCGAGGTGTTCCACAAGACCCCCTTCGGCATCAAGATGGGCAAGCGCAGCCTCTTCTTCCACGCCCGCAACGCCTGGCTCGCCCAGCTCAAGTACGCGCCCCTGGGGGACCTCCTGCGCATGCCCTGGCTGGTCCTGACCAAGGTGCTCCTGCGCCCGAGCCAGAAGGAGTCGCAAGGCAGCGTGCACGACGCGACCGGCACGATCGGCATCTCCCGCTCCATTCGCGAGACACCGGGGGCGTGGTGGATCCTCTTCAAGGCCGCCGCCAGCGTGGCGTGGAACCTGCCCTACTGCCTGCGCCGCCGAGCGCCCTGCCGGGCGGACGACTTCGAGTTGCCGATCGAGTAGCCATGGGTGCTGTCGCGCAGCTGGGTGGGGTGTCGGCGGTGGTCGTCAACTGGAACGGCGAGAGCTACCTGCCCGCTTGCCTGGACGCACTGAGCGCCCTGGAGCTGGACGAGATCCTGGTGGTGGACAACGACTCCAGCGACGGGAGCCTCGAGCTCCTGGCGAGCCGCTACCCCGAGGTCGAAGTCATCGACGCGCGCGAGAACGCCGGTCCCGCGCGGGCGCGCAACCTGGGGATGCGGGCGGCGCGCAACCGCTGGGTACTGGCGATCGACAACGACGTGATCGTCTGCTCCGACCTCCTCAAGCGGCTGGCCGCGGCGGCCCTCGAGAGGCCCGACGCCGCCGTGATCCAGCCCAGGAGCGTCTTCGCGGGGGATGCGGAGCGGGTGCATTACGACGGTGGCGGCCTGCACTACGCGGGACTGATCACCCTGCGCAACTTCTACACCCCGCTGGCCCAGGCCGAGGGCGAAGGGGTGGTGGAGGTGGACGTCGCCATCTCCCTCTGCCTCCTGGTCGACGCCTGGGCGCTGCTGGCGCTGGGTGGGTACGACGAGCGCTACTTCATCCTCTTCGAGGACCTGGACCTCTCCCACCGGGTGCGCTTGGCGGGGCGCTCGATCCTCTCGGTGGAGGAGGCCCTCGTCCTGCACGACGAGGGGACCGAGGGGATCTCCTTCCGCAGGGGGAACCAGTACCCCCGCTCGCGGGTCTTCTACCACTCGCGCAACCGCTGGACCTACCTCCTCAAGTGCAACCGGCTCTGGACCCTGTTCTTGGCCGCGCCGGGGATCCTCGTCTACGAGGCGGCTTGGCTCTGCTTCGTCGCGCGTCAGGGGGCGCTGGGGGAGTGGTGGCGCGGCAAGCTGGCGGCGCTGCGGGACCTGCCCGGCACCCTCGAGCTGCGGCGCCAGACCCAGGCGCTGCGCATCCGCGGCGACCGAGGATTGCTGCGCGGCGGGCCCCTGACCTTGACGCCGGGGCTGAAGCAGGGGGGCGGGGCCTCGGGCGCGGCGCGCGTGCTCGATTGGGTGTTGCGCGGGTGGTGGGGGGTGGTGCGCTGGCTGGTGGCCTGAGTCGGGGGCATCCTTCGCGCGCTGCGGGCTGACGCTGCTGCTATCCTCCTCCGGTGCGCATCCTCCTCGTCAGCCACCGCTTCCCGCCGGAGCACACCGCCGGAACGGAGGTCTACAGCGCCGAGCTGGGGGCGCGCCTGGTCGCCCTCGGCTGCCAGGTGAAGGTCTTCACCGCCGGGAAGGACGTGGGGCGCCCCGACCTCAGCGTGCACGAGCGCGTCCACCGCAGGATGGGGGTGGTCGAGCTGACCAACAACCTCTTCCTCGAGCGCTTCGAGGAGACCTACCGGCGCCCCGCCGTCGACGACCGTTTCGCGCAGCTGCTCGACGAGTGGCGACCGGACGTGGTGCACGTCCACCATCTGCTCTACCTCTCCAGCGGGCTCCTCGATCGGGCGCGCGAGCGCGGCATCCCGGTGGTGATGACCCTGCACGACTTCTGGCTCGAGTGCCCGCGCTTCGGCCAGCTCGTCCACGCGGACGGAAGCCTGTGCCGAGAGGTCGACGCTCAGCGCTGTGGCGCCTGTCTGCCCTCCTTCCCCTGGCGGCAGTCGGGACTGGCGCGCGGTGTGGGGCGCGCCCTGTCGGGGGTGCGGCGGGGAACGGGGGTGGACCTCGCCCCGCTGGCGCGGGGAGTGGGGCGCGCCCTCCAGGGCCGTCGGGGGCAAGAGCGCTTCGAGCCGCCCGACGCCGAGGAGCAGGCGCGTTACGCCGAGGCGGTGCGGGAACGTCGTGCCTACCTCACCGGTCGAGTGCCCGGCGCCGTTCAGCGCTTCCTCTCGCCGAGCCGCTTCCTGCGCGAGCGCATGGTCGCCTGGGGCCTGCCCGCCGAGCGCATCACCTACCTCTCCTCCGGAGTGGACCGCGACGCCTTCGCCGCTCCACGCCGCCCTCGGAGCTCGACGCCAGTCGTGCGCTTCCTCGGCACCTTCGTTCCCTTGAAGGGCGCCCACGTCCTGCTGGAGGCGTGGGGGCGCTTGGATCCGGAACTGCGCGCCCGGGGAGAGCTCCATCTCCACGGCCCCGATGGCTTCGTGCCCGAGTACGTCGCCGAGCTCGACCGCCGCGCCGCCGCGCTCGGCGTCACCCGCACCCCGGCCCTGGACCGGGCGGGGGTCGCGCGCGCCCTGGCGGAGACGGATCTCCTGGTCGTGCCCAGTCTGTGGTTCGAGAACCGGCCGCTGATCGTGCTCGAGGCCCTGGCGGCGCGGGTGCCGCTGTGCGTCTCCGACCTGGGTGGACTGGTCGAGCTGGTCGAGGAGGGGGTGGCGGGCTGGCGCTTCCCCTGCGGCGACTCGCAGGCCCTCGCTTCGCGGCTGGCGGAGTTGCTCGCGGAGCCGCGGCGCCTCGAGGAGCTCTCCTTCGACGTCGACCACCTCCTGCCGAGTTGGGACGAGGTCGCCGGGACGCACCTCGACCTCTACCGGGAGCTCGTCGAATGAACACGCGGTCACTTCTCTCCCTGCTGATCCTCGCCACCCTCGCCTGCGCCGCGCCAGAGGAGGAGACGGGAGGCCGGATGCGCGCGATGGACGAGCTCCCCGAGTCCTACCGCGAGGCGTGGATCGCCTGGGTCGAGGACGCCCCGCGCTGGCGCACGCTCAGGGAGGAGGCGCTGGCCGACGAGCGCTTGACCGCCTTCCTGGTGGACAACCTGGCGCGGGTGATGCTCCAGCACTGCCGCGGGGGGCGGATCGTCGACCACGGCGCCGACGAGCACGGGCCCTTCGAGCGGGCCCGCGCCGAGCTGGTGCGCTTCGGCGCGGCGTCGGTGCCGACCCTGACGGAGCTCCTGGCGATCGGGGACGCCCTGACCGCGCACCAGTGCGCCGAGCTCCTGGCGGAGATCGGCGCGGCGGCCATCGACTCCGTCGTCTCCCTCCTGGAGCGCGACGACGACCAGGCGCGGGCGCGCGCGGCGGAGCTCCTCGCCCGCCTGCCCCACGCCCGTGCCGGAGAGGGGCGGGTGCGCGCCGCCCTGGCCGAGGTCCTGGCCGGGGATTCCTTCTGGTTGGCGCGCAGCAGGGCCGCCGGCGCCCTCGGAGCGCGCGGGGCGCGGGACACCGACTTGACCGCGACCCGCAAGATGCTGCTCCCCGGGCTGGCGGACGAGGACACCACCGTCGCCCGGGAGACCGCCGTGGCCCTGGCGCGGCTCGGCGATCCCGAGGCGATCCCGGCCCTGATCAACTTCCTCGAGGGCACCGAGGACCTCCCCTGCCACCGCGCCGCCCAGGGGGCGTTGGAGATCCTGGCGCGCACCCGCGAGCCCCAGAGCGCGCGCGCCTGGCGCGCCTGGTGGCGCGACAACCGACCGGCGCCTTCCCAGTCGCGGTAAGGGGCGACGAGAAGCGGGAGTTCCCCAAGGACAGCCGGGCTCGCGTCACTAAGATCAGGGGTGATGGTGGATTGGAAGATCTCCGGCCGTAGGGGCGTGTGCAGCGCCTGCGAGCGTCCCTTCGAGGATGGGGAAGCCGTCATCTCCTCCCTGCGCGTCACCGCAGAGGGGCTGGAGCGCGTGGACGTCTGTCGCGCCCTCTGGGAAGGGCACCCCGAGCACGCCCGGGGCGAGGCGTGCCGCGCCGCTTGTGCCGCCCGGACTCAGGGCGAGGGCCAGACGCAGGAGGTCGGCGAGGGGGCCCTCTTCTGGTGGGCGGCGCGCCACCGCCTCGCCAAGCGCAGGACGATTCAGCTCGATCTGGAGTCGTTGGAGCGCCTCTTCGACGAGCTCGAGGGGCACGCAGAGCTGGCCGTGCGCGAGCTGCGCTACGTCCTGTGCCTGCTCCTCATGCGCAAGCGTCGCCTCAAGGTCGTGAAGGTCGAGCGCGACGCCGAGGGGGAGTTCTTCGTGGTCAAGAAGCCCAAGCGGGAGGAGCGCTACCGGGTCTTCGCCTACGACCTGGGGCCGGACCGCCTGGAGGAGGTGCGCCGGCGGCTGCAGGCGCTCTTCGACGGCGACCCAGTGGGCGGCGGCCTGGCCCCCGAGGAGGCCCCCGAGGAGGCGCCCGCCGAAGGGGACGAGGAGGTGGAGCCCGCGGACGGTTCCTCCGGTGCGCCGGTGGGGGGGACAGTGGAGGCGGTGGAGTGAGCCGGGCAGTCCAGTGGCGCCAGGTGGAGCGGCTCGGGATCCCGGAGTTGGGACCGCCCCTCTTTTTGCAGTCCGGGCAACCACTAGATCTTGGGGGTATCCCCCGGTTTCCAGTCCACGTTAGGGCCATATCTTGGGCCCGCGAGAGTGGTCTCCCACCTCCTCCATCGGCCGTAAGTCCAGTGTCCGTACCGAGTTCCGACCACTTTTCTCGAGCCGGGCCTTTTGTGGGGCCAGGTGGTGCGGAAGAATACCCGCATGGAGCTGGGTGGGTATCGGTGGTCCATGGGGGCGTGCGCCTCCAACGGGGTGGAGTGGAGTCGTGTTCTGCGGTGACTCCCGCCACACCGTCGACGGGAAGCATCGGGTCTTCGTCCCGAAGCGCTTCCTGTCGCTCCTGCCCCTGGACGAGTCGGGGAACCGCATAGCCGTTCTGACCCGCGGCCTCGACGGCTGCCTCTACCTCTTCGCCGAAGAGGGGTTGGAGCGCGCCCTCGACAGGATGGACACCGAGGCGTTCGCGGGGATCGACCACCGCGTCCTGCAGCGGATGTTCTTCAGCTTCACGAGCCGAGTCACCCTGGACGCCTCCGGTCGTCTGCTCCTGCCGCAGAAGCTGCGCGAGCTGGCGAAGATCGACAAGCACGTGGTGATGCTCGGAGTGCGCGACCGGGTGGAGATCTGGGCCGCCGAGCGCTGGGACGCCTTCGAAGCAGAGAACGCCGATGCCTTCGAACGCCTGGAACGCATCCTCACCACGAACGGCAGCGGCAACAGCGGCAACAGCGGCAGCAACGGCGACAGCGGCAGCAACGGCGGTGGAGGCGGCACCTGATGGTCCGCCGCCGAGGATCGGATGCCGCGGGGCCTTCATCACCTTGGGGAGGTCCGGTTTTGGCTGATGACGTGCACATCTCGGTCCTGGCCGACGAGGTCGTCGCCCTGCTGGGGGGCAGTGGCGACGCGAATGAGCTCGACGGTTGGATCGTGGATGCGACGCTGGGTGCCGGGGGGCACTCAGCGGCTTTGCTCGGGCGCTTCCCGCGCGTGCGTGTTCTGGGCACCGATCAGGATCCTGAGATCCTGGACGTCGCGCGGGAGCGCCTCGAGCCCTTCAATGACCGGGTACAGATCGAACGCGCCCGGTTCTCCGAGTTGTCCCGGCTCTTGCGTAAGCTCGGGATCGCTCGACCCGTGGGTTGGCTGATGGATCTGGGGGTGAGCTCGCTGCAGCTCGACCGTCCGGAGCGCGGCTTCTCCTTCCAGTTCGACGGCCCCCTCGACATGCGCATGGATCCCCGCCGCGGTCGCACCGCCGCGGACATCCTCAACTCCTGGGATGAAACGGATCTGGCGGACCTCTTCGAGCACGAGGGGGGAGAGCGCCGGGCGCGCCAGATCGCCGCGGAGATCGTGCTCTGGCGCCGGCGCGTGCCCTTCAAGCGCACCGGCGCCCTGGCGGATCTGGTGGCCCACGTCAGCGGGCGTCCAGGGGGTGGGGGGCGCATTCACCCTGCTACCCGCGTGTTTCAGGCCCTGCGCCGCGCGGTCAACCAGGAGGGGGACGAGCTCAACGACGGTCTGAGAGCCGCCGAGTGGTGGCTCGCCGACGGCGGCGTCCTGGTCACCCTCGCCTTCCACTCCGGAGAGGACGGGGTGGTCAAGCGCTTCCTGCGCGAGGGGGGCCACGGGGGACGCTGGCAGGCCCTGACCAAGAAGCCGCTGCGCGCCAGCCACGGGGAGTGCCGCGACAACCCGCGCGCGCGCTCCGCCCTGCTGCGCGCCGCCCAACGCACACGTCGCCCGGGTTCGGGCGGCGCACCTCCTCCCGCGCGCACCCTCGCGGGAGATCGCCATGAGGAAAGAGGGGTCGGGAAGGGGGACGGGTCGTGATTCGACTCGTGCTCTCCTTCTCGATCTCCTCGGCGGTCCTCGTTCTCGGCTTGTACACCGCCTACGTGCAGTCACAGAACTTCGCGCGCGCCGCCGAGCTCGATCGGCTGCAGCGCTCCAGCGAGTGGCACCTGCGTCGTACCAGTGAGCTCCGAGAGGAGCTCGAGCACTTGGAATTCGAGCTTGCGATTCTCCAGAATGCGGAGCACGAATCCACTGACGACAGGGGAAGGCACAGGGCGAGACACTGATGCGCCACGAGGGGGGGGCGACTGGCTGGGGTGAGCCCAGCGTGAGACCGGCGGGGGCATTCGTCATCATCGGAGGAGTGCTGCTCGCCGTCTGCGGCAAGGCCACCCACATCGCGCTCTGCGCGCAGGGGTGCCAACCCCAGCCGCTGCGCGAGGAAGCCGCCCCCTGGCCCTCGTTCGAGATCACCGACTGCAGCGGTCGGCCGCTGGCGCTCTCGGTGGAGTGCTTCGACCTGACCGCCTCGCCTCGCTCTCTTTGGCGCTCGCACACCCCCGACCACATGGCGAACCGCATCGCCGAACTGCTCGGCGATCGCTCCGGGGTCGAGGTGCTGGAACGCCTCCTGCCGGAGCCTCCCGCCGGCGAGCCGCTGGGGCTGGTGCGCGTCCAAGAGCCGCGCCTCTTGCGCTTCGATCGCGAGGCCGCCCGCGCGGTGGACCACTGGATCCAAGAGGGGGCCCCCGAGGGGGGGCGCGAGGGGGAGGGGCCCCTGGAGGGATTCTGGCTGTGCCCGCTCGACGGGGACACCTGGACCCTGGAGTGGGCGCCCGCCTTGGCCCTCTCCCAGGAGGCGCGCGTCACGCACCTGGGCGAGGACGCCGAGCATCGCCCGGACCGCTGGACCCTGCGCCTCCTGGCCGATCTCTCTCACCTGGTCATCGCGGCCCACCGCGAGGGTTTGCCGCAGGAGCTCGAGGAAGCGCTCGCCCCGCTCACCGCCCGCGAGCGCCGCGCCGCCCTGCGCGACGCCCTCTGGGCGGAGCTCCTGCCCAGCACCTTCCGCGTCGTCGAGCGCAAGGTCGGCCCGGTGGTCGCCCACACCCTGCACGAGCTCCTGATCGAGGAGGCGGTCTCCCCCTGGCAGCTCCAGCTCGTGCAGCAACTCGATCGACGCCACCCGACGCGTCCCGCCGGGACGCCGCTCACCCTCCCGCAGGTCGGATCGGATGGGGAGCTCGAGGTCGACCCCGCCCCCGTCGCCCGCGACGACGCCTTCGCGATCCTGGGGCACTGGGGCGTGCTCGGCCGCGAGGACGCCGAGGAGCGCGCGCGCTGCGAACGCGACCGCGAACCGGGGCTGCTCGATTGGACGGCGCCCGGCGATCCGGTGGAGGAGCGCACCTGGGAGTTGGAGACCCAGTGGCGGCCGTGGAGCGGGGTGGAGCTCCTGTGCCACACCGAGATCGCATCGCGACGCTGGAAGGAGCGCCTGCACGAGGGCGCGCGCAGCTACACGCGTCGCCCGCGCAGTCTCGCGCGCGATCGCCGTCACCGCTGGGCCGACCGGCGCGTGCCCGACTACTTCCAAGGCTCGCGCGACGGACTCGACGTGCCGCGCTGCGAGACCACCCTGGACGCCGAGCTGCAGGAGTTCCTGCACACCGAGCTCCTGGCCGATCTCGACCGCTTCAAGGCCGCCGTCGCCCAGGGGATCGTCGTCGACGTCGCGAGCGGCGACGTGCTGGCGGTCGACGGCGTCTACGGCTACGACATCAGCGGCTTCGCGCCGATCCGCCACGCCTTCACCCCCGGCTCCACGATGAAGGCCGTGGTCATGGCAGTGTCTCTCGACCACGGCAGCGTGACGCCGGAGACGGTCTTCCCCACCTACTCGCCGAACGGCATCGTGGTGCGCGAGGGGCACGCCAGTCACCGCATCCGCGAAGCCCTGGGCGCGCCCGAGGAGAGCCACCTGACCGCGGCCGAGGGCCTGGCCCACTCGGTCAACGCGATCCTGGTGCAGGTCGGGCTGACGGTGCCGGCGCCGATCCTGCGCAGCCAGCTCGCGGCCCTGGGGTACCAGACGCGCCCCGGCGTGGGGCTGGGGCCGGAGGCGCTCGGCCACCTCCCCCCGCTGAGGCGCGGCACCTGGAGCAAGCCCTACGCCCACGCGGCGGTCTCCTTCGGCCACGAGATCTCGGTCAGCCTGTGGCAGCACGCCCAGGCCCTGGCGACGATCGCCCGCGGGGGCCTGTTCCGTCCCCTGCGCCTCCTACGCGCGGTCGAGCAAGGCGACGGGCGCTGGGAGCTCGAGGTGGGGGAGGGGCGGCGCGTGCTCTCCGAGCGCGCCTGCCTCCAGGTGCGGGAGATGATGGCCTTCGCCGCCCGCGAGGGGACCGGAGAGGACCTCGCTTCGCCGGAGCACTGCCCCGAGTTCGACTACGTCGGCACCAAGACCGGCACCACCGAGAAGGTCGAGAGCGAGGTCAGCCTGCACGTGGAGTGGCCGCGGCAGAGCGAGCTGCGCGCCGCCGGCATTCCCTGGTCGCTCGAGGAGTACAAGGCGCTCATCGGCAAGCGCAACAACCTCGGCCGACGGCGCACCTGCTACACGAGCTCGATGTGCGCCGTGGGTCGCGTGGGTGAGCGGGAGCTCCTGGTGTTGGTGGTGGTGGACGAGCCGCGCTCCAAGCTCAAGTTCGGCTCCGACGTGGCGGGCCCGACGGCGATGCGACTGCTGCGCCGCGCCCACGGCCTCTGCGCCGTCCACGACGCCGAGCCCGCGCCGCCCACTCCCCTGACCGCCTCCGCCTTCAACGCGGACGACCTGCCCTGGGCGCGGGAGGGGCTGCGATGATCCCCCTCTGCGAGCTGGTCGAACGGGTCGGCGGGAGTGTCACCTGCACCGGGGACCCACCCTCGATCCGCGACGTGCAGATCGACTCCCGCCGGGTGCGGGTGGGGGACCTCTTCGCCGCGCTCCCCGGGGCCACCGACGACGGCGCGCGCTTCATCGCCGACGCCGTGGCGCGCGGGGCCGTGGCGGTGCTCACCCCCCCCGGGCGCGACCTCTTGGCCGTCAACCTGGCCATGCCGGGTCTCGACGTGTGTCACTGGACCCACGTCGATTCGCACGGGGCCGCACGGCGCGCGGCCGTGCTGGTGCACGGCGCGCCCTCCCGGGAGCTCGAGGTGTGCGGCATCACCGGCACCAACGGCAAGACGACCACGGCCCACGTCCTGGGCCACCTGCTGGAGCGGGCCGACCTGGCGCCGGCGGTCCTGGGCACCGCCGGCCACCGCCTCTCCGGTGGGCGCTCCTTCGACGCCCTGCACACGACTCCCCCCGCTCCCGACCTGCAGCGCCTCTTGCGCCTGCACGCGGACGGGGGAGGGCGCGCGGTGGTGATGGAGGTCAGCTCCCACGCCCTCGTACAGGATCGCCTGGCCGGCGTCGACGTCGGCGTGGCGGTCTTCACCAACCTGACGCGCGAGCACCTGGACTACCACGGGGACATGCGCCGCTACGCCGCCGCCAAGGCCCGCCTCTTCGCGGGCTTGCGACCGGGGACGTGGGCGGTGCTCAACCTCGACGACGCCGCCTGCGACCTGATGCGTCGGGCGGCGCAGGACGCGGGTGCAGGTGTGGTGACCTACAGCGCGCGGCAGGGGGCCGACCTCCAGGCCTCTCGGCTGCGTACCGACCTCGCAGGATCGCGATTCACTCTCGATGGGATGGGGATCTCCAAGACTGAGCTGCGGTTTCCCCTGCGTGGTCGGTACAACGTCGAGAACGCCTTGGCGGCGGCCGCCGCTGCGCGCCTGATGGGGGCGAGCCCGTCCACGGTTGTGGATGGGCTCGCCACCACCTCCGCCGCCCCCGGGCGGCTGGAGGCCGTACAGACGGGGGGGCGCGGCTTCGCCCTCTTCGTGGACTACGCCCACAGCCCCGACGCCCTCGAGCGCGTGCTGCGCACCCTGCGCGCCGATCTCGAGGATTCCGGGAGCGGAGGGCGACTGATCGTGGTCTTCGGCTGCGGCGGCGATCGGGACTCGGGCAAGCGCGCCGACATGGGGCGCGTGGCCTCGCGCCTGGCCGACCTGGCGATCGTCACCAGCGACAACCCGCGCGGTGAGACCCCCGAGGAGATCATCGGCGAGATCGTGCTCGGCATGGGAGCGGGCGGGACCGGCGCCCAGCGCCTGATCGAGGTGGACCGCCGCCTGGCGATCGCCAGGGCGGTGGGGCTGGCGCGCGCTGGCGACGTGCTGCTGGTGGCGGGCAAGGGGCACGAGACGGAGCAGGCGATCGGCTCCGAGCGGGTGCCCTTCGACGACCGGGTCGTGGCCCAGGAGCTGCTCCCGTGATGCCGCTCGCCTTCCACGAGGTCCTCCAGGCGACCGGCGCCGAGCTCTCGACCGGCGACGCGGGCGCTCTGGTCCACGGCCTCTCCACCGACTCGCGCACCCTGCAGCCCGGCGAGCTCTTCCTGGCCCTCTCGGGCCCCAACTTCGACGGCAACCGCTTCGCCGGCGAGGCCCTGGCGCGCGGAGCGGCGGGGCTGCTCCTTGAGCGGCGCGAGACCAGCGCCCCCCTCGACGCGGGGGAGTGCCCCGTGGCACGCATCGACGACGGGCGCCGCGCCCTCGCGGACCTGGCGCGCTGGCACCGCCGGCGGCTCGCGATCCCGGTGATCGGAGTCACCGGCTCCTGCGGCAAGACCACCACCAAGAACGTTCTGGTGACGCTCCTCGGCGGTCTGCGGCGCGTCGTCGGCAGCCCCGCCTCCTTCAACAACGAGATCGGGGTGCCGCGCACGCTCTTGATGGCGGACGAGGAGACCGAGCTCCTGGTGGTCGAGATGGGCACCAACGCGCCGGGGGAGATCGCCGCCCTCTGCTCGATCGCCGCGCCCACCGCCGGGATCGTCACCAACGTCGGCGCTTCCCACCTGAGCGGTCTGCGCTCGGTGGAGGGGGTGGCGCGCGAGAAGGGCGCCCTGCCGGCCGCGGTCCCCGACGAGGGCTTCGTGGTGCTGAACGCCGACTGCCGCCACGCCCCCGATATGCGTCGTCGCACCCGCGCTTGCGTGATCACCTTCAGCATCGAGGGGGAGGGCGACCTGGACGCCAGCGGGATCTGGTTCCACGGCGGAGGCACCACCTTCACCTTGGGAGGGTCTCGTGCCCAAGGGGGGTGCGAGGTCACCCTGCCGCTCCTCGGCCAGCACATGGTCCAGAACGTCCTGGCCGCGCTGGCGGCCTGCGTCGGGCTGGGCTTCGAGCTCGAGCAGGTGCTGCCGGCCCTGGGGCAGCTGGAGAGCGGTCGCGGTCGCATGCAACGGCGGGACGTGGCCGGGATCACCCTCTTCGACGACAGCTACAACGCCAACCCCGAGTCCGCCAAGGCGAGCGTGCGCGTGCTCGCCGGCCTGCACGGCTGGCGGCGGCGCGTCCTCGTCATGGGGGACATGCTCGAGCTCGCCGAGGCGAGCGAGGGGTTGCACCGCGACCTCGGTCGTCAGGTGGCGCGGGCAGGGATCGACCTCTTCGTGGCCGTCGGTCCGGAGGCGCGCGCCGCCGCCGAAGGGGCGCGTTCCGCGGGGTGCGCGTCGGACGGCGTCGTGCACTTCGCGAGCTTGAAGGCCGCCTTGGCCGAGGTGCCGGCGCTGCTGCGCGCAGGGGATCTGGTGCTCGTGAAGGGCAGTCGGGCGGCGCGGCTCGACCGGCTCGTCAGCACCCTCGCCGACGGCGGGGAGGACGAGGTCCAAGAACGCCCCGTGCAGACGGGGACTTCCGGGAGCGGGGGGGGATGGTTCCGGAGCTCCTGAACGACCTCTGGGGGATGCAGCTCTTCGGCTACATCACCTTCCGCACCGCGATGGCGGGTCTGACCGCCTTCGCCGTGGCGTTGGCCCTCGGCGGGCCGGTGATCGCCTGGCTGCGCCGCCACCGCGTCGGTGAGGACGTCACCAAGACCGACTCGATCGACCTGGCCAAGCTCGCCCAGCGGATGGGCAAGAAGGACACGCCCACCATGGGAGGCAGCTTCCTGGTGGTCTCCCTCTTCGCCGGCGTGCTCCTCTGGTGCCGGCTCGACAATCTGCACGTCGTCCTGGCGCTCTTCCTGACCGCGGGTCTGGCCGCGGTCGGTTTCGCGGACGACTTCAAGAAGCTCACCGATCCGCGCTCCAAGGGGCTCTCCGAGCGCTCCAAGCTGATCGGGCAGACGGCGGTCACCCTCTTTGTCGTCGGAGCGCTGGTGTGGTACGCCCGCGCCTCCGATCGCTTCTCGCTGCTGACGATCTACCCCCCCTTCTTCAAGGAGGCCGCCATCTCCCTCGCCACGGGGCTCTTGCCCCTGGTGTTCATGGGCTTCGCCTGGGTGGTGGTCGTCGGCACCTCCAACGCGGCCAACATCACCGACGGTCTGGACGGCCTGGCGGCGGGCTGCATGATCATCTCCGGCCTGGCGCTCTCGGTCATGTGCTACGTCACCGGGCGTCCCGACTGGACCGCCTACCTGGCGCTCCCCTACGTCCCGGCGGCCTCGGAGATGGCGGTTCTGGGGGGGGCGCTGTGCGGCGCCTGCATGGGATTCCTGTGGTTCAACGCCTTCCCCGCCAAGGTCTTCATGGGGGACTCCGGCTCCCTTCCGATCGGGGGCCTCCTGGCCTGGATGGCGCTGATCGCCAAGCAGGGGCTGGTGCTGCCCCTGCTCGGCTTCGTCTTCTTCGCCGAGGCGGGCTCGAGCTTCCTGCAGCGCTACTACTTCAAGGCCAGCGGGGGCAAGCGCCTCTTCACCATGGCGCCGATCCACCACGGCCTGCAGGTGAAGGGGGGCATCTTCCGGCCGGGCGTCCCCTGGCACGAGACCACCGTCGTCGTGCGCGCCTGGATCGTCGCCGCGGCCTGCGCGATGGCCAGCCTGGCTCTCATGAAGGTGCGCTGACGATGGTCCACCTGAAGAGCATCGCCGCCACCCACGCTCCCCCGAGGCAGCGCATCCAGAGCGAGCCGGCGGATGCGGCGCGGGCGATCTTCTTCGTCGTGCTGGCGCTGATGGGGCTGGGTTTCCTGATGCAGGTCAGCCACGCCTCCACCACCCTGCCGCCGGAGTCCTTCCCCGGTGAGGTGGGCCGCTTGGCGCGCTTTCGGCTCCTGGGGCTGATCATCCTGCTGCTCGCCATGCGCGGGGGGCCGCGCGGGATCGAGCGGCACCTGACGTGGCTGTCCGCCCTGGTGATCGCCATGCTGATCGCCGTCTACCTGCCCTTCCTCAACATGCAGGTGAACGGCTCGCGGCGCTGGCTGGACCTGCCCGGGGTGCCCTTCTCGATCCAGCCCTCCGAGCTGGCGCGCGTGGTGGCGGTGCTGTGGGTCGCGCGACGCTGCACCCAGTTGGATGAGTGGATCGGGGACCTGCGCCGCGGGTTCCTGCCGATGCTCTGCGCCGGCCTGGCGCTCTTCGCCCTGATCCTCTTCGAGCCCGACTTCGGCGGAGCGATCCTCTTCTTCGTCTGCTTCCTCTCGACGATGTGGGTGGGCGGGGTGCGGCGCTCCCACGTGATCGCCTCCGGCGCGGTCGGTCTGGGTGCGGTGGCGTTCTTCTCGGTCTTCTTCTCCCACGTCAAGGAGCGCATCGCCATCTGGCTGGGCAGCGCCTCGAACGACCAGGTGGCGCGCGCGTTGCAGGCGATGGCGAGCGGCGACTTCTTCGGAGTCGGCTTGACCCACGGCGGCTTCCGCAACCAGAGCCTGCAGTACACCCAGACCGACTACGCCCTCTCGCTCGTAGGAGAGGAGCTGGGACTGGTGGGGGTCCTGATCGTCGTGGGACTCCTGTTCGCCTTCATCTACCACTCCCTGCGGCTCGTCAACACGGTGCCGGACCGCTTCTCTGCCCTGGCCGCCTTCGGGTTGCTCGTGTCGGTCGCCTTCCAGGCGATGCTGCACGTGCAGGTGGTCACCGGGCTCGCGCCCCCCAAAGGGATCAACCTGCCCCTCATCTCCGAGGGGGGCAGCTCGCTGGTCGCCTCCTGCCTGGCCGTCGGCCTCGCCCTGGGGGCCGCCCGCCGAACAACCGCGACGCACCCCCCCCGTCGAACAACCGCGGCGCACCCCCCCGGGTGACCGCGGCCACCCCATCCCCAAAGTACCTACCATGCAACAGATCGAACGCGTTGGAGCGGTGGCCCTGCTCTTCCTCCTGGTGACGATCGTCGCCGTCGCCTTGTGGCAGGAGGGCAGCGGCGGTGAGGAGGTGCGCGCAGCGGAGAGCGAAGTCGCGCGCGCCGAGACGCGCAGGCAGAACCCCTCCGACGAAGGGCGCTCCCAGCGCGCCCGCGGGTCGCGCGCCGAGGGGCAGGACGCCCTGCGCTCCGTGCGCCCGCGGCAGCGCGAGCGCGCCTCGGTGCCCCTCACCGGCGGAGCCTCGAGCACTCCCGCCCGCAGCTCGGAGGGACGCCCCGGGACCGACGCGCCCGGGACTCGTCCAGGCGGGGTGCGGCTCGATCGCCCCCGGGAGCAGGCCTCCCGCCCGAACGTCGCGGCCCTGCCCAGCGGAACCTCGGAGGGGGACGATCGGTTGCAGACCCAGGGATTCCGCTCCACCTCCCCCGCGACGGGGCGTGGAGAGGCCCCCTCCACCCGCTCCGTCAAGCCCTCCCGCAAGGCCACGCCCGCGAGTGCGGCCGCCTCCGCACAGAGCGCCTCCGGGCGCGTGCGCTACGTGGTGCGCCGCGGGGACACCCTGGAGCGGATCGCGCGCCACCAGCTCGGCGACGCGCGCCGCTGGGGGGAGATCGCGGCCCTCAACGGCCTCCGGAAGCCGTACACGATCCGCGAGAAACAGACCCTGGTCCTGCCCCAGGGAGCCCATCCGGCGCCGGTGGCCGACGTGACGGCGCCCGCGACGACCCGCCCGGCGCCGCGCCCGGCGCAGTCCAGCTCCGCCGCTCGACCCTCCGGACGCACCTACGTGGTGCGCTCCGGTGACGTGCTCTCGGTGATCGCCGAGCGCGAGCTCGGGTCCTCCCGGCGCTGGCGGGAGATCGTGGACTTGAATCCGGGTCTCGATCCCATGAAGCTCCACGTGGGCGCGGAACTCGCCATTCCGGCGGGGGCCCCGCGGCAACGAGCCCCGGAGCGCACCCTCGTAGCCACCGCCGACACCGACGACGAGTACCGGGTTCGCTGAAGATGAAGCCGCACCACCGCACCAGCCTGCTCCTCGCCTGTATCGGGATCGCCGTCCTGTACCTGCCGGAAGGCCTGCGCGTCGTCCACAGCTGGCCCGCCAGGCCCCTCCTGGCCACGCCCGCCGCGGTCGCTTCTGTCCCCGCCGACGAGGCGGAGGAGCGCTCCGTCGAGCCTCCCGCCGAGCCGGCGCCCCTGCCGCGTCCCACCGGCCCCACCTACGTCGGAGGGCAGTAGTGAACTCCTCGGGGGCGGTGGCTCTCGACCGCCCCGCACCCCCCGTCACCACTCGACTGCGCCTCGCCGTGGCGGGCGGAGGGACGGGGGGGCACATCGTCCCCGGACTGCACCTGCTCGAGCACCTGGGAGCGGCGGGGATCGAGCTCTCCCACCTGCTCTGGTTCCACGCTGGACGGCCGATCGAGGAGGAGGTGCTCGACCGGCTCTCCGAGCGCACCGATCGCGCGCCGCTGGAGCGCGTCGTGTTGCCCGTCGAGCCCCCGGGGGGGGGTGCTCCGGGACTGCCTCGCCTGGCGGTGAGGCTGCCGCGCTCGGTCCTGCGCGCGCGGGCGGCGCTGCGCGCAGCGGACGCGCAGGTCCTGCTCGGCCTGGGGGGCTACACCACCGCTCCCGCCGTGCTGGCGGCGCGCAGCCTCGGGGTGCCGGTCGTGTTGCTCGAGATCAACGCCCGCGCGGGACGGGCCACGCGCGTGCTGGGCCCGCTGGCGCAGCGCGTGCTGCACGCCTGGTCCGCGACCCTGCCCCGCTCCGAGGACTCGCGCCACCGCCTCGTCGGTCCCCCGGTGGGCCGCGCCTTCCGTCCGGCGGAGGAGGGGGAGGTCGTGGCCGCCCGTGCGGAGCTCGGCCTCGATCCGGAGCGCCCCCTCGTCGTCGTCCTCGGCGGAAGCCAGGGCGCCGGAGCCCTGAACACCTTCGTGCGCGAGCACCGGGCGCGGCTGCTCGACGCGGGGCTGGCGATCCTGCACCAGGTGGGTCCGGGGCGCCGCGACGAGGCGGGTCCCGCCATCCCCGGCTGCCAGGTGGTGGAGTACCTGCGCGACGTTCCGCGCGCTCTGCGAGCCGCGACGGTCGTCCTCTGTCGCGGCGGCGCGTCGACCCTGGCGGAGCTCGCCGTCTCGGGATCCCCCGCCTGGGTGGTGCCCTACCCGCACCACTCTGACCGCCACCAGGAGCACAACGCCCGGCAATTCGGTGAGGGGGTGCGCATCGTGGACGAGAGTCTCCTCGGCGCTCCCATCGTCAGGCAGTTGGTGGAGCTGGTGGGACCGGCGGGAGCGGAGCGACGTGGACGCATGCGGGAAGCGTTGCTCGAGGCGGTACCCGGAGATGGGGCGGCGCGCATCCTCGCCGAACTGCGGGCCGTGGCCGGAGAGAAGTAGCCGTCGTCCAGGACGCGAGCCGTCCTTCGGTCGTCGGGGTGCTCCTCCTACGAGAGCGTGATCTTGAAGGCGCAGCGGTCCGCGCCGGTCAGGATCGTCTTCTCCAGCACGACCGTGGCCTTCTTCTTGGTGACGCTCTCGAAGATCTCCTTCATCCAGCCTTGTGAGCAGAGACAGAAGGTCCGCGACGGCATCTGCTTGCGGCCCTCGACCAGCGGGCAGAAGCAGGCCCCGGCCGGGCGCGCGGAGAGCTGCACGACGCCGGTCTGCGCGTCGAAGTCGGCGTGCTCGGCCCACTGCGCCTTCATCTCCGCCAGCAGGCCGTCGAGGTCGCCGGCGTGCTGCATGGCGGCCTCTTTGTAGCCCCGTTCGGCGCAGCCGCGACCGCAGCCCTCCATGATCCGGGCGCGGGTCTTCTCGTCCACGGTCTCGTCCAGGACCAGCGTGAGGTGCTCGGCCCAGTCCCCGACGAACTTCCGGCGACGCTTGACCTCTTCCGTTTCGGTGTCCTTGTCCTCGTCCTCGGGCTGCGGCGGATCCTGGTGGGCCGCGCTGTTGCCGCACAGGATCATCGCCGCGCATGCGCAGGCACCCACCCTCAAGAACTCCTTCCGGTCCATGTCCCGCTCCTTGCAGGGGTTCGCAATCGCGCCAATGGCGAAGCTAGCGGCGCCCCCCGAACCGTCAACGCCTCCACCGCGAACTTACGCGAGCCGGGACGGACGCCCCGAGCTCGGCGACGTCGAAGCGCGGTGACCGCCCTGGACGGTCGGCGAGCGGCCCTGCGCTCAGGGAGAACCCGGCCCCATGGGCCCCGTCTCGATTTGCCTGCCCAGGGCGGGCCAGCGCAACACGGCGGTGGCCAGCACCGCACCGCACGCGAACACCACGTACAGCGGCAGGAAGATGCGCGCGAGGACGCTCTCCCCGCCGGGCTCGCTCCCGAGCAGGGCGAGGATGCCTGTCACGAGGAAGAAGGCTCCCGCCTTCCCCAGCCAGAGCGCCACCGAACCGCCGAGCAGGATCAGGCCCGCGATCTGGAGCAGGCTCCAGGCCGGCTGCGCCGCGACGAGCAGGCTCGCGCCGATCGACACGGGCAGGGCCAGGAGGCGGAGGCTGGACGGGATCATCCCCTCACCTTTCGTCCGCTTCGGCGCGCTTCCTTGAGAACGGAGCGCTCTGCGCAATGCCTGGATCGCCGCATTGGCGGTACCTCTCGAGCACCTCCTCAGACAGCTTCGACACCCGCATCGTGGGCAGCTGCTATCCTCGCCATCCACGATTCCGGCCTCGAGAGCGTCAACCGCAGCTGACGAGAGGAAAGTGCAATGAGTCGGAGGGTTCCCCGCCGGCAGTTCCTGCAGGGTACTGCGGCCGCTGGCCTCGCTTCGATCGTGCTCCCTCGGAGCGCCCTTTCCCGGTCGCACCGCAGGTGGCCCGGCGAGAAGGTGCAACACGCCGCGATCGGTACCGGCGGAATGGGCTGGGCCGATCTCAACCAGTTCGCCGCGCATCCCGACGTGGAGATCGTCGCCCTCTGCGACGTCGACCTCAACCGCACGAAGCAGGCGGTGGAGATGCTCCCCGACGCGCGCGTCTACCAGGACTGGCGGGAGCTCCTCGACCAGGAAGGGGACCGGATCGACTCGTTGAACGTCACCGTCCCCGATCACATGCACGCGCCGATCGCGGTGAGCGCGCTCCGGATGGGCAAGCACGTGTACTGCCAGAAGCCGCTGACGCACGACGTCCACGAGGCGCGCGTGGTCGCCGCCGAGGCCGCCCGGGCCGGGACGATCACCCAGATGGGGGTGCAGCTCACCTCCAGCTACGGTGATCGCGCCACGGTGAAACTCCTGCGCGACGGCGTGATCGGCAGGGTCGATAAGGTCTTCCTGTGGTCCAACAAGGACCCGTGGAAGTACCGGCCGACGGGACCGCGTCCGACGGAGACCGCCCCGATCCCGGAGACGCTCGACTGGGACCGGTGGCTCGGCACGGCGCCGGAACGGCCCTTCGTGCCCCAGGTCTACCACCCCACGTTCTGGCGCGGCTGGCAGGACTTCGGCGTCGGCTGGCTCGGCGACATGGGTTGTCACATCACCGCTGCGGCTTACCGCGCGCTGGACCTGACCGCCCCGTTGACGGTGCAGGCGGAGGTCGAGCCGGAATGGCGCGCTGAGCCCAGTCGCTTCGGCGAGACGTATCCGACGTGGCAGATCGTCCGCTACGTCTTCCCCGGAACCAGGCGCACGGCGAGCAACACGCTCGAGGTCACCTGGTCGGACGGCTTCAGGTATCCCCACGAGAAGTACCGGGCGCGGATCGACGGCGTCGAGTACCCGGCGCAGGGTGCCCTGTTCCTCGGCGAAGAGGGTGCGTTGCTCCATCCGCACGGCGGCGGGCCCGCCCTGTATCCGCAGGAGAAGTTCAAGGACCATCCGCCGCCGCAGCTCGCGGAGCGCAACCACTACCACCACTACGTCGACGCGATCCTCGGCGGCGAGAAGACGACGGCGGACTTCGCCTTCGCCGGCCCGTTGACCGAGACGGTGCTGCTCGGCGCGCTCGCGACGCTGGTGCCGGGGAAGGAGCTCTCCTGGGACTCGGGCAAGATGCTGCTCAGCGGTGACTCGCGGGCGCAGGAGCTCCTGCGCCGCACCTACCGCAAGGGCTGGGAGGTGGAAGGCCTCTGAGCGAGTCCCGATGAATGGTTGGGAGCGCTACGACGCGACGCTGCGGGGAGAGGCGGTCGATTGCCTCCCTCGCGTCCCGATCCTGATGCAGTTCGCCGCGGAGCAGATCGGTTCGGACTACGGGCGCTACACCGAGGACTTCGAGGTCCTGACCGCGGCGCACCTGCACTGCGCCCGCGACTTCGATTTCGATCAGCTCAGCGTCATCTCCGATCCCTACCGCGAAGCGGCGGGTTTCGGCGCGCAGGTGGTCTTCGAGCCCTGCGGCCCGAAGTGTGCTCGGGCACCGCTGCAGGAAGCGCGCGACCTGTCGCTCCTGGACCGACCCGACTCGCTGACCTCTCCGAGGATGCGTGATCGGATCCAAGCGGTGCAGCGCTTCGCAGAGGCCCAGGGCGGAGAGCTCTCGATCCTGGGCTGGATCGAGGGCCCCGCCGCGGAGGCGGCCGACCTGCGCGGCGCGGAGAACTTCCTGCTCGACCTCTACGACGCCCCCGCCTTCCTGGGCGAGCTGATGGACCGCTGCGTCGAGGTCGGGATCGAGTTCGCCCAGGCGCAGGTCGCGGCCGGCGCCGACACGGTCGGCGTCGGCGACGCGATCGCGAGCCAGATCTCACCGGCGATGTACGAGAAGCTCGTCTGGCCGCGCCAGCAGCGGCTGACCACGGCGATTCAGGCCCTGGGCGCCCGCGTGCGGCTGCACATCTGCGGGGACATCACCCATCTCCTGCCGGGGATCGCAGAGCTGCCGATCGACATCCTCGACCTCGACCACCTCGTCGATCTGGCGTTGGCGCGCGAGAGGATTCCGTCGCGGGTGGCACTGGCGGGGAACGTCGATCCCGTCTCGGTCGTCGCCCAGGGAACGCCCGAAACGATCCGCGAGCGCGTGCGGGCCTGCTACGCGGCGGCGGGCGATCCATTCCTGGTGAACGCCGGCTGCGAGATCCCACCGTCGACGCCGCGCGAGAATCTCCTCGCGCTCTGCGAGCCGATCGAGCGGGGACGGTGAGCGTTGCCCGGACACGGGGATGCATTACCCTGTCCCAGACCACTTCCAACGAGGAGGAACGACGATGAGCGATGACCTGCGTGTCACCCGCCGGACGGGGCTGAAGGGCCTCGGCGCGCTCGGGGCGGCTGCTTGGCTCGGGGGGACGGCGAAGAGCGCGGAAGCGGCGGGCCGCTGGGCCGTGTCCGAAGCGGGGAGCGACGCCCGCAACGCGATCGCGGACAAGGTCTGGACGACTCCCTTCGTCGACACACACGAGCACCTGATCGACGAGGACAACCGGCTCACCGGCGCCGCATCGCCCCACGTGCGTTGCGATGATTGGGCGTTCCTCTTGAGCCAATACTACGAATCCGACCTGGCCACGGCGGGCATGCCGCGGGAGGAGCTGGACCGCTTCCTCTCGCCGGAAGTCGATCCCCTCGACAAGTGGCCCATCCTGGAGCCCTACTGGCCCGCGACGCGGAACACCGGCTACGGACAGGCCACTCGCATCGCCTTCCGCGAGCTCTACGGAGTCCACGATTTGTCGGCGGAGACCGTGGCAGAGGTGCAGAAGGAGTACGAGCAGCTCCGGCGTCCCGGGTTCTACGACGTCGTCCTGCGCGACCTGGCGAAGATCGAATCGTGTCAAGTGAACAGCTTCGTTCGCACCTTCCACGAGTCGAGCCAGCCGGCCTATCTGATGCAGGACATAGGCGCCCACGGAATGCTCTTTCCGAGGTCCGCCGGTGGCGTCAGCGACCCGACCGGCATCCAGGTCAGCGACCTGGACAGCTGGCACGCGATCATGCGCTGGTGGTTCGACACCTACGCGGAGTACGCCGTCGCGGTCAAGTCCCAGCACGCCTACAACCGCGACCTCGACCACGTGCGCGTCCCGGCCGATCAGGTGAGGCAGTCCTTCGAGCGCAGGGTCGCCGAAGAACCGCTGACCCCCGAGGAGAACAAGGCTCTCGAGGATCACATCTTCTGGCACTTGGTGGATCTCTGCGACGAGAAGCAGCTGCCCCTCAAGCTGCACACCGGCTACTACGCGGGATACGGCTACATGAGCCTCTCCCGCCTGCTGCACAACGCCGGATCCGCCAGTGACCTGTGCAGGACTTCCCCGGGTACGCCCTTCGTGTTCATGCACATCTGCTACCCGTACTACGAGGAGATCCTCGCCGTGGCCAAGCACCACGCGAACGCCTACATCGACATGTGCTGGGCCTGGATCATCAACCCGATCGCGGCCAAGGACTTCCTCAAGAAGTACCTGGTCACGGCTCCGGCCAACAAGATCCTGACCTTCGGCGGAGACTACGTGCAGGCGGAGCCGGTTCTCGGTCACGCCGTGATGGCCCGCCGCGGCATCACCCAAGCCCTCACCGAGCTGGTGGACGAGGGCTGGATCACCCTCGATCACGCCCTGGAGCTCACCGACCCGATCATGCACGGCAACGCGCGCCGCATCTTCCGCCTCGACCACAAGCAGGAGGTGCTCCGAGACGTGCCGTGGTGAGCCCTTCGCGGTCCCGCAGGGGAAAGGCCTGCGACGGGGGAGGGATGCGATCCCGATCCTCGGGCTGGGTGATCCGCGCCGCCTGGGCCGACCCGACGGCCGCCAGGACTTCGCCTACCCGCGCAGCACGTCGAGCGGCTCGTAGCGCCCGCCGAGCACCGTCTCGCTCTCGAAGCCGAGCCAGCGCTCCAGCGCAGTCGAGAAGACGCGACGGAAGTCGGTGTGGAAGCGCGGCGCGCCCTGCTCCAGGTCGGTGAGGTCGGGGTGCGCGCCAGAGAGCCCTCCTTTCAGGCGGCCGCCGGCGAGCAGCACCGGCGCCGCCTCGCCGTGGCCCGTGCCGCGGCGCCCATTCTCGGCCAGCGTGCGACCGAACTCGGAGAAGGTCATCAAGAGCACCCGGTCCAGAAGCCCCGCCCCCTCGAGGTCGTCGACGAACGCGGCCACCGACTCCGAGAGCTGATGCAGGAGGGCGCAGTGGTTGCCGAGCTGGTTGGCGTGGTTGTCGAAGCCTCCGAACCCGTCGCCCCCGAGCTCGGTGAAGAAGATGCGCAAGCCGAGGTCGGTGCGGATCAACTGCGCCACGGTGCGCAGGTCACCGGCCAGGGGGTAGGCGGGGTAGTCCGCCGTCGGCTCCGCCTCCTCGGCCAGCGCGTACAGCGCGCGCCTGAGCTTCGCCGTCTGCGCGGACCGACTCTGGACGTGATCGAGGAGGGGATTCCCGCTCCCGCCAGGGCCCCCCGTCGCCTGCCCCTCGAAGCGCCGGCGCCCGATGAGGTCTTCCAGCGAACGCGTAGCGGGGACCGGGACTCGCGCGGCGTTCAGGGCCAGCGGCCGCGCGATCGGCCCGACGAAGAGCGCGGGCACGTCGAGCCCCGTCGGACCTCCCTCCTCGTCGCTCACGCGCCCGATCCAGCCGGTGCGCCGGTCGGGGTGCTCTGGGTCGGCGGTGTACCAGGCTCGCATCGCCTCTTCGTGATTGCGGGACGAGTTCGGGTAGCCCACTCCCTGGATCACGCCCAGGGTGCCGTCGTGGTACAGCCGGTGCAGCGCCTTCATCCGGGGGTGGAAGGCGAGGTAGGAGTCGATGCGGTGCAGCTCGCGCTCGGAGAAGCGCAGGGTGGTGCGCTGCCGCCCGTACTCGTCGTCCCCGTACGGCACCACCGTGTTCAGGCCGTCGTTGCCGCCTGAGAGCTGCAGCACGACGAGCACCCGGTCGCCCCCGGTCCCGCCCCGCAGGGTCCGGGCCAGGGCGCCGGGGGCGGACGCGCCGAGGGAGAAGAGGGCCGAGGTGCCGAGGGCGGCCTTCAGGAATTCGCGTCGGGTGTCGGACATGGCGTTCTCTCTGGGTCAGGCGAGCTGGAACTCGGGCAGGGTGACGAGGGCCTCGACGGCGGGGCGGGTCCGTCGCGGCAGGGAGGGCCCTTCGCGTTCCTGGAGGAAGAGCGCGCTCAGGAAGTCCCCGACGGAGCCCTCGAACCCGCGCTCGGCGGCGAGTGCCTCGGTATCGAGCTTCCCGCCGTAGCGTTCTTCTCCGAGCATCAGCGCCGCCGCCAGCTCCTGCCGGCGGCCGAGGCTGACCCGGTCGATCCAGTACCGCCCGCCGGGCCAGCCGCGCCCCGTCGGCGGGTGCAGCAGGCTCTGGCCGAGTCGCGCGAGCTCGCGGGCCAGGGGACCCGTCGCCACCATCCCCTCGAGCCCGCGCGCGATGCCCAGCGCCAGCTCCACCGGGGACTTGATCCGCCGCCGGAGGGCGTGGTCGGAGAAGAACAGGTTGGAGCGCAGCATCGTCTCGACCAGCTTGTGCGTGTCGTGATCCTCGGCGAAGGAGGTCGCGAGCGGGGCGAGGAGCTCGGGTGCGGGGTCTTCCGCCTCGGAGACGAGGAAGCGGTACAGCGCGCGCACGAGGTTCTGCGGCGTGGCGTGGTGCTCGAGCGCGATCGACACCGCCTCCTCCGGGGTGAACGGGCCGGTCTTGCCGAGGATTCGCTTGGTGCCTTCGTCGTGCTCGCGCGGCACGAAGCGGAACTCCTCGCGGCGCACGAAGATCCCCGTGAAGGCGCGCGCGGCCTCGCGCACGTCCTCTTCACCGAAGTGGCCCGAGCCCACCGTGTAGCTCCCCAGGAGGGCGCGCGCCAGGCCGTCCTGGGGCAGAGCGCGGCGGTTCTCCGCGGCGCCGAGGGTGAGCAGCAGCGCGGGATCGCGCGACGCTTCGTCGAGCAGCGTGCCAAAGGAGCCCAGTGCGTGGCGCCGCAGGAGCGCGACGTGTCGCTGCACGGTGCGCGCTTCCTGGACCCTGCTCGCGTCCGCGGCGAAGTGACCGTGCCAGAAGAGGGTCAGCTTCTCCAGCAGCGGGAAGGGCGTCTCGATCATCCTGCGCAGCCACCAGTCGCGCACGCCGTCGCTGGGCCCGCCGCGGGTGGCCGCCACCTCGTCCTCGTCGGCGCGGCGACCGAACGCCGCGAGATCCCCGGGGGGTCGCACCAGCCGGTCGACGCTGCGCTGTGGTCCCTCCTCGAGGGCGCGCTGGAGCTCGCTCCACGTCGCGCCGAAACCGGCCCGGCGGTACAGGTGCCCGGCCTGGGCGAGGCTCCAGCGGCGCTGCGCGCCGGGGTCGTAGGGTTCCCACGCCCAACCGGGATCGACCCGGCGGCGCGTCTGCTGCGTGTTCAGGACCATGACGTTCCTCCGAGCCCCTCGTCTAGCGGGAGCCACCGGGGGTGCGGGTCGGCGGGTTCAACTGCGCTTCCAGAAGGGCGCGGGTGCCCGTGCCGTCGGTGCCGACGGAGAGGGAGACCGAGTCCACCAGCCGGGCGATCGTCAGCAGGACGCCGATCTCCGCCTGCGCCGCCTCGCGCGTGTTGCCCTCGTTGACCATGTTCGAGCGCACCAGCGAGTCGAGGTTCTCCTCGAGGATCGCAGCCAGGCGGCCGCCGTCGATCTCCAGCACGCCACCCACACCGGCGAGCGGGGCCCCCGAGCCGGCGCGCTCGCGGCCCAACGCGTCGATCAGGTCACGGGCCAGTCCTTCGCTGGAGCTCAAGACGAGGAAGTCCCCGGGCATCGCCAGCGTCGGGCGGAAGTTGTAGCGCTCGTGCAGCTTGGTGCGGTCCTCGATCCCCCTGGCCGAGAAGTACGCGACGGTGTAGTCGGTGTCCCCGCGAGTGGCGCTGCGGATGATCAACCCCGGCAGCGCCTTCTGGCCGCGGGTGAAGTTGAAGAGGCCGAGCGCCTTCTGCCACGCCTCCTCGAAGACCTCGCCGTCCGCGGCGACGTCGCGCAGACCGATCACCGCGGCGAAGGCGGGTATCTGCACCTCGGGAGTTCCGATCTCCGCGTCGTAGCGCTGCTCGGCCACGAGCAACCGCACGTCGGGTCGCGTGGCGGCGAACACCTCGTCGGTCAGGTCGCGCCCGGTGAAGAAGATCCCCATCATGTTCTCGAAGAAGATCAGCGACGACGACCGCTCCGGGAAGAGCTCGTCCTTGGCCGCGTAGAAGCGGTGCAGGTCGCGGTGGAACGTCGCGGCGCCGATGCGGCCGGGGACGTCCAGGTTGGGGAGGGGGCCCGCGCCCGCGGCGGGCACGGCGAAGGCCGCCGCGCTCTCAGCACCCGCCGCCTGGCCGTCGACGTCGACGCACAGGGTCAGCTTCGGCCCCTCGACCGCGAGCGTCGCGGAGAGGAAGCTCGAGCCGCGCAGCGCCTCGGTGAGGTCGGCGAAGAGCAGGGCGGCCATCGGGTTCGAGCGTGCCCCGCTCAGGGCGCTCGCCAGCTTCGGGTTCTCCTTCAGCGCGACCAGGTCCGCGTAGAACCGCACCACGGCGTCGGCTCTGGCGGCCTCGCGCGCCTCGCGATAGCTCGCGGTCGTCGCCAGACTTCCCTTCCCCGTGCCCTCGACGAGCTCCAACGCCGCGTCGAGCGCCCCGCGCCGGTTGGAGACGAGGAAGCGGTTGCCGACGATCGCGTGGGCCTCCTTCCCGTTGAAGGACCAGACCTCCGCCGGACCGCGCCGCTCGGAAGTGACGCCGCCGGCCCGGCCCGCCTGGCTGCGGGCGATGTCGACGGCGAACTCGTGCAGGTGCGCGAGCAGTTCCTCGTCCCGCGCCTCGACGATCAGGAGCACCTCTCCCTGCGGACCCGCCGCCAGCGTGAGCCCGCCCCCCGTCAGGCGCTCCAGCCCGGTGCGCCAGTCGACTTCGAGCATCGTCTCGAGGTAGCGCACCAGGTTGCGCAACTCCCCGAAGTCCTTGCTACGCGTCCATTCCTCCCAGGCGGGCAGGCCGGTGATGAACTCGAGGACGGCCTCGTCGCGCAGGAGATCGAACACGACCTGCGGGCGTGCGAGCTCCACCGTGAGCACGGCCTCGTCGGGGATCCAATGCTCGACCGGCGGCGTCCTCTGGGCCAACAGCGGACCAGCGGCCGTGAGGGCCGTCAGGCCCAGGGAGAGTGCGAGTCTTCGCAACATGGGATGCCTCCGGTCGAGATCGGATGGGGTGTCGGACTTGGATTGTCAGGGAGGGCGGTTCCCGAGGAGTGCCCCGCGAGGCAGCCCCCGAGGTGGTCGTCCCGTTCGCTTCGCCTCGTGTGCGTCACCGGGCGGCGAATGTTCTCGGGAAGTTTAGTGAATCGCGGGACCCACAGTCGGGGGTCCAGACGCTGATGACTCTCGTTGCGATCTGAGGCGTAGTCCTGCCTCTGCGCCGCTGGCGCCCGCTCACCAGACCATGGCATCGACACGCTCGGGCGCTCGGCGCGCGATCTCCAGCAGGTCGGCCAGCACCGCCTCGGCCGTGGGCCATCTTCCGGCCCCCTTGCCCCGGACGAGCTCGCGCGTGCCGTCGCGCAGCTCGATCACCGCGGCGTTGTACACCCCGGCGACGGTTGCGAGTGGGTCGCCCCGATCGAGACGGCTCAAGGCGACTCGCGCGGCCGGCCTCTCGCTCCCGAGCTCGAGCGAAGCCAGGTGGCGGACCACGCTGCCGTTCGCCGCCACCCGGTCCAGCGTCGCTTCCGAGAGGGCTTCGCGCCGCACGTCGGACGCGCCCAGGCGCTTCCGACCCAGTTGCTGCGCGATCACGCAGAGCTTGTCCGCGGCGTCCTCGCCGGACAGGTCGCGAGAGGAGTCCAACTCCGCGTAGCCGCGCCGCTGGGCCTCGCGCAGCGCCGAACCGAGGCTCACGCCGCTCCCCATCCGCTCCAGCACGTAGTTGGTGGTGCCGTTCAGGACGCCCCGGACTCCGCGCACCGCGGGTGGGGGATGGATGGCGATGCGCTCGAGCAGCGGCATGCTGCCGCCGACCGAGGCCGAGGCGCACAGGAGGCGCCCGTGCGCGCGCGCTCTCGCCGCGAGGGAGGAGCCGCGGACCGCGAGCAGGGACTTGTTCGCCGTCACCACGTGCGCTCCGCCGGCGAGTGCGGCCTCGACGGCCGCTCGCGCGGGCTCGAGGCCGCCCATGACCTCGACCACGACGTCCGCGCCGGCGCGCACGGCCCCAAGGGCGTCCTCCGTCAGCAGTCCGGCCGGCAGCGCGACCGCGCGCGGCCGGCAGAGCCGCCTGACGGCCACCGAGACGAGCTCGAAGTGCTGCGGCAGGCCGCGCAGGAGCTCGAAGACCCCGCTGCCGACCGTGCCCAGGCCGAGCAGCGCCACCCGCAGCGGGCGCGGCCGGTCGGCCCCGTCGGAGTAGCGGGAAGGGCCGCGCTCGACGCTGGTGGGTCGGGTCGCGTTCAGTCGGCCGACCTCGAAGCCGAGACCCACCGAGCGGGCGAAGCGCAGCGCCTTGTGCTGCACGATCGAGCCGTCCGTTCGCAGCGCGTCCTCGTAGCTCATCCGGGCGTAGCGTCTCGGGCGCGGACCGGAGAGCGAGGGGTCGCGCTCGTAGAGGCCGTCCACGTCCTTTATCAGGCGGCAGCGCGACGCGCCGAGGCGCTGCGCGAGGAAGAGGGCGGTCAGGTCGGAGCCGCCGCGGCCCAGGAGCACGCTGCGCCCCTCGGGATCGCAGGCCAGGTAGCCCGGCAGGACGACCACCTCGCCCCGCTGGAGGGCGCCGCGGATGCGCGAGTCCTGCACCCGGACCGGAGTGGCGTCCAGCGGGTCGCCCTCGGCGACGAGGCCGACGGCGGCCGGCGAGAGCACGCAGGCCGGCAGGCCCGCGCGATCGAGGTGCAGGCCCAGGAGGGCGGTGCTGTGCAGCTCGCCCTGGGACACGAGGGGGGCGACCGCGTCGGGGGCCGGGGAGTCGCAGATGCCGCGGCTCTCCGCCAGCAGCCGGTCGGTGCGGCCGGCGAGCGCGGAGGCGACGGCGACCACGCCCCAGCCTCTCCGGCGCCAGCGGTAGATCTCGTGCACCGCCTGGCGCAGGGTCGTCTCGTCCAGGAGCACCGAGCCGCCGAGCTTGAGGACGATCAGGTGCTCTGCGCGCATGGCTCCCCCTCCTCGACGGTGGCTGCGCGTCGCGCTGCGAGGGCCCCTTCCAGGTCGGCGATGATCGCCTCGGGGGGCTCCAGTCCGACGGAGAGCCGCAGCAGGCCCTCGGTGACGCCCACCGCTTGGCGCTGCTCCGGCGTGACGCCGGCGTGGGTCATCGTGGCCGAGTGCGTGAGCAGGGTCTCCACCGAGCCGACGTGCTCGACGAGCCGGCAGAAGCGCACCCTCTCCAGGAGCTCGCCCGCGCGCTCGCGACCCCCGCGGAGCTCGAAAGAGAGCACTGCCCCGTGGGCCCCGAGGTGCTGGCGCCCCGCCAGCTCGCGCTCCGGGAAGCCCGGGAGGGTGGGGTAGTGGACCGCCGAGGTGGCCGGGTGGGCGTGCAGCCACTCCGCCACGCGCCGGGCGCTCTGCGACTGCCGCTCGAGGCGCAGGGGGAGCGTCTTCAGGCCCTGGAGGGTCAACCAGGCGTTGAAGGGCGCCTGGATGCCGCCCGTGCAGGTGCGCACGAAGCGCAGGCGCTCGAGCAGCTCCTCGTTCCGGCCGACCACCGCTCCTCCCACGGCGACGGAGTGACCCTCGATGAACTTGGTCGTCGAGTAGACGGAGAGGTCCGCGCCGTGGGCCAGGGGCTGTTGCAGCACCGGCGTCAGGAAGGTGTTGTCCGCGACCAGCAGGGCGCCCGCCCCCCGGGTGATCGAGGAGACGGTCTCGAGATCGACGAGGTCCAGGGTCGGGTTGGCGGGCGACTCGACGAAGACGATGCGGGTGCTCGGCCTCAAGGCCTTCTCGACCGCCTCCGGCCGCGAGGTGTCGACGAAGCTCGTCTCCACGCCGAAGCCGGGGAGGATCTGCTGCAGAAGGCGGGTCGTCCCGCCGTAGGAGGCGCGCGAGCAGACGACGTGGTCGCCGCTGCGCAGGAGGGCCAGGAACAGCCCGTGCTCGGCGGCCAGACCCGAGGCGTAGCACACGGCCGGAGGAGCCCCCTCGAGTCGGCCGAGGGTGGCCTCCAGGGCGGCGACGGTCGGATTGGACTCCCGCGAGTAGCGGTGCGCCGGCATGCTCCCGAGACCCTCGCGGCAGAAGGTGGTCGAGAGCACCAGGGGAGTGACCAGGGGGTCGCCGTCGGACTGGCCCTGACCCGCGCGGGGGCAGAGGGATTCCGGAACCGCGAGGGGATCGAAGCGCTGCATGCCGAAGCTCCTGACGGCATCGGGGAGCGCCGGCGGCGACGTGGACCGCAGTGACCTTCACTGCTCGCTTTTTGACGGATCCCGCCGCTCGACGGCTCCGCCCGCATCGCTGCCCACGTCTGGGCTGGCTCGGCACCGCGGCCCCGCTCGCGGGGCTCGGTTGCCGCCCGGGACCCGCTCAGGCCGTCCCGGGACTCTGGATGCTCGTTGTGCGGCGGACTCTGGCAGGGGTCCAGGCGGCCGTCAAGAGGTTTTCATCAATATTTCCGTATTAGTCGATGTAAGGCGCCGCGGCCCCTCCGGGGGTCGCGGACCGATCAGCGCCGCAGCGGGGTGAGGGCCTCCATGAGCGCCGCGAACTGCGCCGGAAGCAGGCTCTGCGGTCCGTCGGAGAGCGCCTCCTCGGGGCGCGGGTGCACCTCGATCGCGAGCCCGTCGGCGCCGGCGGCGAGACAGGCGTGGGAGAGGGGGGCGACCAGCGAGCGCAGACCCGCGGCGTGGCTCGGGTCGGCGACGACGGGGAGGTGGGAGCGCTGCTTGAGGAGCGGGATCGCGGCGATGTCGAGCGTGTTGCGGGTGGCGCGCTCGAAGGAGCGGATGCCGCGCTCGCAGAGGACGACCTGCGGGTTGCCCGCATCGAGGACGTACTCGGCGGCGAGCAGGAGCTCCTCGATGGTGGCCATCATGCCACGCTTGAGGAGCACCGGCTTCGACTGCCCTCCCACCGCGCGCAGCAGGTGGAAGTTCTGCATGTTGCGCGCGCCCACCTGCAGCATGTCGGCGTAGCTGGCGACGAGCTCGACGTCTCCCTCCGCCATCACCTCGGTCACCGTGGGCAGCCCGGCGAGGTGCCCCGCCTCGGCGAGCAGCTCGAGTCCGCGCTCGCCGAGACCCTGGAAGCTGTACGGCGACGTGCGCGGTTTGAACGCCCCGCCGCGCAGCACCCGCGCACCCGCGCCGGCGACGACGCGCGCCGTCTCCGTAATCTGCTCCCGGCTCTCCACCGCACAGGGTCCGGCGATCACCACCGGCGCCTCGCCGCCGAGGCGCGCCGCGCCGACGCGCACCACCGAGGAGGCGGAGTGGTACTCGCGCGAGGCGAGCGCGTAGCTCTGCGGGACGCGACGCACCTCGAGTACGCCGGGCATCACCGCCACCGCGCTGCGGATCCGCTCCGGGTCCTTGCCCACCACCCCGATGATCTCGCGGCCGTCGACGCGATCGACGTGAACGCGCAAGCGCTCTCGTTCGATCAGGGCCACGAGATCCGCCTTCTGGCGCAGGGTGCAGTCGTCGGTCAAGAGGGCGATCATCGGGAGGCCTCCGGGAGTGTGGGGGAGGGGGAGGTAGGGGGGCGTAGCGATTCGAGGAAGGCCAGGGGGTCCTCGCCGCGCGCGAGGACTTCCACCAGCGCGGTGCCGACGATGACGCCGTCGGCGTGGGGAGCGATGCGCTCCACCTGGGTGCGGTCGCGGATGCCGAAGCCCGCGGCCACGGGCAGGGAGGACGCGGCGCGCAGCCGCGCCAGGTAGTCGTCGAGCAGCTCCGTCCTGGTGGAGGCGCCCGTGATCCCGGCGCGCGTCACCGCGTAGACGAAGCCGCGGCTGGCGCGACACAGCTCCCGCGCGCGCTCCGGCGCCGTGAGCGGCGTGACGAGCTGCACGAGCGCGAGCCCCGCGTCGTCGCAGGTCTCCCGCGCCTCGGTCGCCTCCTCGAGGGGCAGGTCGGGCACGATCAGCCCCGCGAACCCCGCGGCGGCGACGGCGCGCAGGGTCGCCTCCAGCCCGCGGGCGAGGAGCGGGTTCAGGTAGGTCATCAAGACCAGCGGCGCGGCGAGCTCTCCCGCCGCCGCCACCTCGTCCAGGAGCCACGGCAAGCACACGCCGCGCTCCAGCGCTTCACGCCCCGCCTTCGCGATCACCGGGCCGTCCGCCACCGGGTCGCTGAAGGGCAGGCCCACCTCGATCGCGTCCGAGATCTCGGCCAGCGCACGCAGCGACTCCCCGAACCCCGCGCGCCGGGGGAAGCCCGCGGTGACGTACGGCATCAGGGAGATCGCCCCTGCGCGCTTGGGGGTCCGGATCGCGGCGGCGAGCCGTTCGCCGCCGGAGAGCGTGCTGTCGATCATGCCGCACCTCCCGCGCGGCGCGCGCTCTCGAGCAGGATCGAGAGGTCCTTGTCGCCGCGACCGGAGCAGCCGACGAGGATCCGCGTCCCGGCGTGCTCTCGCGCGTACGCCCGCGCGCCGGCGAGCGCGTGGGCGGACTCGAGCGCGGGGAGGATGCCCTCCAGGCGGCAGGCCTCCTCGAGGGCGTCGAGCGCCTCGCGATCGCTCGCGGTGACGTAGGTCGCGCGCCCCGTCTCCTTGAGCCAGGAGTGCTCCGGTCCCACGCCGGGGTAGTCGAGCCCCGCGGAGATCGAGTGCGTCTCCTGCACCTGGCCGTGCTCGTCCTGGAGCAGGTAGCTGTGGCAGCCGTGCAGCACGCCGGGGCGACCGAGGCCCAGGGTGGCCGCGTGCTCCTGCGCTCCGGTCCCGCGCCCGCCCGCCTCGACCCCGAGCAGCTCCACCTCGTCGGCGAGGAACTCGTGGAAGAGCCCGATCGCGTTCGACCCGCCGCCGACGCAGGCGATCACCGCGTGGGGGAGCGCACCCACGTCGTGGAGGATCTGCGCTCGCGCCTCCCGCCCGATCACGCTCTGCAGGTCGCGCACCAGTCGCGGGTAGGGGTGCGGGCCGACCGCGGAGCCGAGCAGGTAGTAGGCCCCGGCGGGATCGCCCGCCCAGTCGCGCAGCGCCTCGTCGATCGCCGCCCGCAGGGTGGCGTCGCCGCTCTCCACCGCGATCACCTCCGCCCCGAAGAGCCGCATGCGGTGCACGTTCGGCGCCTGGCGCGCGACGTCGATCGCCCCCATGTACACGCGGCAGGAGAGGCCGAGACGGGCGCAGGCCGCCGCACTGGCGACCCCGTGTTGACCTGCCCCCGTCTCGGCGATGACCCGGCTCACGTCCATGCGGCGCGCGAGCAGCGCCTGGCCCAGGGCGTTGTTGATCTTGTGCGCTCCGGTGTGCGCGAGGTCCTCGCGCTTCAGCCACACCTCCGCCGCCCACGCCTCGCCGAGGCGGTCGGCGCGGGTGAGCGCGGTGGGCCGCCCCGCCCAGTCGCGGAGCTCGGCGGCGAGCTCGATCTGGAACGCGTCGCTGTCGAGGTGCTCCGTCACCGCGCGGTCGAGGCGCTCGAGCGGCTCGATCAGGATCTCCGGCACGAAACGTCCGCCAAAGGGTCCGAAGCGGGTCGCGTCGCGGGTGGTGGTGCTCTGGTTCATCTCTGCGTCTCCTGGGCGCGCACCGCGGCGAGGAAGCGCCGCACCCGCGCCGGGTCCTTGATTCCCGGTTCCGATTCCACGCCGCTGGACACGTCCACCGCGGCGGGGCGCACGCGGCGCAGGGCCTCCCCGACCGTCTCGGGGCGCAGCCCTCCCGCGAGCACCGCCCTCCCGTGCCGCGCCGCGCTCGCCGCTCGGTCCAGGTCGGCCGGGACGCCGCGCCCGCCGCCGGTCGGACCGTCGATGAGGAAGGCGCCGCGCAGCGAACCTTCCCCCCTCACCTCGCCCGCGCGCGTGTTCGCCAGCTCCTGCGCGCGCTCTTCGAGATCGTCGCCGTCGGCCAGCACGGGCAGGAAGAACCACCCGTCCGGCAGCCGGTCGGCCCCGTCCCACCTCGCGTCCGCCTGCACTCCGTCGAAGGGCAGGTCCGAGATCGCAGCCAGGTCCTCTGCACTGGGCACGCGGTAGACCGCCAGCCGCTCCACGCCCCGCGGCACCGCGTCGAGGAGAGCGCGCGCCCGCGCGGGGCTCACGCGGCGCGGAGAGGGCGCGAGGACGAGCCCGATCGCGTCCGCGCCCGCCGCGCAGGCCGCGCGCACCGCGGCCGCGCTGGTGAGTCCGCAGATCTTCGCCAAGGTCCGGGTCATGCCCCCACCTCCCGCGCCCCGCGTCCGGCGTCGAGGAACGCGCGCCCCCGCGGCACGGGATCGGCATCCCGCATCAGGGCGCTGCCCACGAGCGCCAGGCGGTAGCCCGCGTCCGCGACGCGCGCCGCGTCCTCGGGAAGCTCGAGGCCGCTCTCCGCGACCGCGGGAAGGGCAGGCGGCAGGTGCGGGGCGAACTCGACGTGCCGACGCGGCTGGATCTGGAGGGTCGTCAGGTCGCGCCCGTTCACCCCGACCAGCAACGGCGGTCCCGCCGCGGGAGCGCGCGCGACGAAGCGCTCGATGCGCAGCAGGTCGGCGGCGCTGAAGGCCTCGAGGAGCACGAACTGCCCGCTCTCGCGCGCCGCCGTCACCAGGCTCGTGAGCCGCGCGTCGTCGAGGATGCGCACGATCAGGAGCACCCCCGCCGCGCCCGCCTCCCGCGCCTCCCACACCTGGTAGGGGTCGACGAGGAAGTCCTTGCGCATCACCGGCACCGTCACCGCGGCGGCGACCGCGCTCAGGTGGTCGAGGTGGCCCGCGAAGCGCGTGGGCTCGGTGAGCACCGAGATCGCCGCCGCCCCCGCCTCGACGTAGCGACGTGCACGCCGAGTCGCCACTTCCACCGAGGCGCTCTCGTCGAACACCCCAGCCGAGGGGGAGGCGAACTTGACCTCCGCGATCAGGTCGAAGCCCGCCGCGGAGAGCTCGAGCGCGGGCGCCGCCTCCTGCGCCCGAGCGCGCTCGACCAGGGCGTCGAGGGGGAGCGCACGACGCGCCCGCTCCACCCGCTCGGCACTGCGGCGTGCCATCGTGGCCAGGAAGTCAGATCGCACGGCGTTCCTCCTTCCGGCCGTCGCGACGCAGCCGCTCGACGAGCCCGCGCAGGCGTCCGTCGTCGATCGCCTCCGCGGCGCGGGCGGCGGCGTCGGCGGGGAGCGTTTCCTCGCCGAGCAGCAAGAGGCCGAGGGCCGCGTTCAAGACCACCGCGTCGCGCGGCGCCCCAGCCTCTCCGGCGAAGACGCCCCGCGCGATGCGCGCGTTCACCGCTGCGTCGCCCCCCGCGAGATCCCTGGGCGCGCAGCGCGCCAGTCCGAACTCGCGGGGATCGATCCTCTGCTCCTCGACCTCACCGTCGCAGACGTCGAGGAGCAGGAAGCAGCCGGCGGGCGTCGCCTCGTCCCATCCCGGCTCGCCGTGCACCACGAAGGCGCGCTCGATCTCCATGCCGCGCAGCGCGTGCGCCATCAGGCGCGCCGTCGGCTCGTCCCACGCGCCGACGAGCTGGTAGGCGGGCCGCGCGGGGTTGGCCAGGGGGCCGAGGACGTTGAACACGGTGCGCGTGGCGAGCTCCTTGCGCACTCCCATCACCGCCGCGGTGGCGGGGTGGAAGGCGGGGGCGAAGAGGAACGCGAAGCCGAGCTCATCGAGACGACGCGCGACATCGCCCACGTCCTCCCCCAGCGGTACCCCGAGGGCGTCGAGCAGGTCCGCGCTGCCGCAGCGGCTGGAGACGGAGCGGTTGCCGTGCTTGGCGACCTTCGCCCCCAGCGCTGCGAGGAGCAGCGCGGCGGTGGTGGAGAGGTTGAAGCTCCCCGAGCCGTCGCCGCCGGTGCCGCAGGTGTCGATCAGCGGCGTGCCGTTGGTCGTGATCGGACCGCGCGCGCGATCGCGCATCGCCAAGGCCAGCCCGCGCACCTCCGCCGGGGTCTCCCCCTTCATGCGTAGAGCGGTGAGGAAGCCCGCCTTGACGATCGCGCTCTCCCGCGCGTCGGTCAGCGCGCCGAGCGCCGCCGCCGCCTGCGACTCGTCCAGATCGCGTCCCGCGAGGACGCGCTCGTACATCTCGCGCAGCTCGCTTGCCATCACGCCACCTCCTCGTGCGCGGTCTCCTCGAGCTCGAGGAAGTTCGCGAGCAGCCGGTCGCCGCCGGGGGTGAGCACGCTCTCGGGGTGGAACTGCACCCCCTCCGCCTTGAAGCGCCGGTGGCGGATGCCGAAGACGTCCCCCTCCGCGCCGTAGGCGCTGATCTCCACCTCCTGGCCCAAGCCCTCCTCGGCGACGCGCAGCGAGTGGTAGCGCCCCGCTTCGAAGGGATTGGGCAGTCCGAGGAAGAGAGCCTGGTTGTCGTGGTACACGCGCGACGCCTTGCCGTGCGTCGGGCGGGGTGCCCGCTCGACGCGCCCGCCGAGCACCTCCGCCAGCGCCTGGTGGCCGAGGCACACCCCGAGGATCGGGACGCGGCCGAGCAGCGCCTCGATCATCGCCTTGGAGACGCCGGCCCTGTCCGGGGTGGAGGGTCCCGGCGAGACCACGAGGTGGGTGGCACCCAGCCCGAGGGCTCGTGCGACCTCGATCTCGTCGTTGCGGCGCACGATCACCTCCGCCCCGAGCACGCGGAACGCCTGCACGAGGTTGAAGGTGAAGGAGTCGTAGTTGTCGATGAGGAGGATCTTCATGAGCCGAGTCCTTCGGCGGCGAGGGTGAGGGCGGTGCGCAGGGCGTCCGACTTGGCGAGGATCTCGTCGTGCTCGGCGCGCGGCCGGCTGTCGGCGACGATCCCCGCGCCGGCCTGGAAGCGGTAGGTCCCCTCGCGCAGGACGAGGGTGCGGATGGCGATCGCGTGCTCCATCGCCGCTCCGTGTCCGAAGTAGCCCACGGTCCCCGCGTAGAGACCGCGACCGGTGGGCTCGATCTCGTCGATCAGCTCCATCGCTCGCACCTTCGGCGCACCGACCACGGTGCCGGCGGGGAAGGCGGAGGCGAAGAGGTCGAAGGCGGAGACGTTCGGCTCCACCACGCCGCACACCGAGCTCACCAGGTGCATCACGTGGCTGAAGCGCTCCACCTGGCGGTAGGGGGCGACCTGGATCGTGCCCGGCACCGCCACGCGCCCCAGGTCGTTGCGCGCGAGGTCGACGAGCATCACGTGCTCCGCAGCCTCCTTGGGATCGGCGAGCAGCTCCGACTCGAGCGAGCGGTCCTGGGCGTCGTCCGCGCCGCGGGGGCGGGTCCCCGCGATCGGCTGCAGGGTGGCGGTGCGCCCGGTGAGCTTGACGAGCGCCTCCGGGGACGCGCCGACGACCGCGAAGTCGTCGAACTCCTGGAGGAACATGTAGGGCGAGGGGTTGATCAGCCGCAGCGCCCGGTAGGCGGTGACCGGCGGGATCTCGCACTCCCCGCGGAAGGCGCTGGAGAGGACCAGCTGGAAGACCTCTCCGGCGCGGATCTCCTCCTGGGCACGCTCCACGGCGCGCATGTAGTCGGCGCGGTCGAGGCTCACCTCCGCGGGACCGAGCCTGCCTCCCTCCGGCTGCCGCGGGATCTCGCCGCGCAGCGCACGCAACAGCTCGCGACGCAGCTCCTCCCGCTCAGCGGGCTCCCCGTCGTGCAGGAGCGCCATGCGGCGGGTCAGGTGGTCGAAGACGAGCAGGGAGCGCGGTGCGAAGTAGGCCAGCTCGGGGTCGTCGACGTCGTCGTGGCGGCTCGGCAGCCGCTCGAGGCGCCGCACGAACTCGTACCCGGCGACCCCCACGAGCCCGCCACGGAAGGGGCTCGAACCCAGCTCCGGGCGCAGCCGGGGAGACGCGTCGAGGGCACGCTCGAGGAGGCCTAGGAGATCGCGACGCGAGGTGGGGACGGGAGTGCGCTCGCCGTCGAGACGCAGTCCCTCCCGATCGAGTCGCAGCTCTCGTCCCTCCCCGAAGCCGAGGAAGGAGTAGCGGGCCTGGCTCTCGCCCCCGATCACGCTCTCCAGGAGGAAGCGCGGCCGGAAGGGGGCCAGCTTGAGGTAGGCGGAGACCGGGGTGTCCAGGTCCGCGGGGATGTCGAAAGGAGGTTCCATGTCCCAGGAAGAGGCGGTCGAAACCTGCGGGTTCCCGGGAGCGGACACGAAAAAACCCACCCCCGGTCGCCCGAGAGGTGGGTGGGTTGCCGCGCACGCGTCGGATCAGCCGGACCCCACCTCCAGGGCGGAGGGCCAGGACCAGCGCCACGACCACGAACGGATGGTTCGCGGGGCGGAGGGCGTGCGGGAGTGGACGTTCATGTGTTCCAGATAACCCCGGTGCCGGGCGGAGGGGAAGGGGATTCTTCGAATTAGTCGCTCGGCGGGGGGAGGTCGACGGTTCCTTGGCGAAGGGCCGGTCGGCCCCGGAGGGTCTCTCGCGGGGCCGTCCCAAACCCCCACCCGCCCACTGGGGAGCGCTCCTCTGACGGCTCAACTCTCGCTTCGGTTTCACCGAATCCGCGAACAAGGGCCCTCGCGAAGTGCACGCCTCCCCTCCGGCGGAGGAGAGAGCGAAGGGACGTGCGACGCCGTGCCCCGCCGTCGAACTCCTGCGCATCCTCCCGCATCCCCCGGTTCGTCTCCCCACCACTCGGCCATCCCCTCTGGAGCCGGAAGATGGCGGGCTGGACACTTCATCTCGTACGCGAGATCCGCCAGCACCTCTGCTGGTCGAGCTCTATCATCGAGCGCAAGTCTCTGCGAGTCCGCTCGCCGTCCGAGCTTGACACGACACCCTAGGCTGCCGAAGGAGGGAAGCCCATGGAACTGAGCAAGCTGCTCATTCTCGCCGGCGCCGTGCTTTGCAGCTCTCCCGCGGCGGAGGCTCAGATCTACGACGATCTGGACGCTGCGGCGCTGCGCCGGTCCGTGGCAGCAGCGGCGGCCGACTTGCCCGAGGTCGAGCGACGCTGGTTGGATTCGATGCGATCCGTGGCAGGGGGAGAGCGCTCCTTCCGCGAGCTCTTCGGCTACAACCCACCGGGCACGGCCCTCTCCCTGGCCTCGCTGCACGCCTTCCTGTACTGGACGGAGGGGCAGGAGCAGGACGCGCAGCGAGCCGCGACCTACTTGAAGCGCATGGCGGACTACCGCGAGCGGGTCCCGGCAGAGCTGGCGCAGGGGCGGGTGGAGTACGCCGGGGGTCTGCCGGCCGTCCCGAGCTTCTTCCACCTGGCCGACTACGCCGAGGCCTGGACGCGCATCCGGGATTGCCCGGCGCTCACTCCCGCGCTGCGGGCCACCATCGAGGCTGCGATCGCAGGCAGCGCGGACTTCATCTTCGTCTTCCCCGAATGGGGGCCTCACAACCGGGCGCTCTTGCGGGCGGAGTGCCTGGTCCATGCGGCCCGGGCCCTGCCCGACCATCCGCGGGCGGCGCAGTGGCGCAAGCTGGCGGAGATCCTGGCCGCCGACAGCATCGGCCAGTGGGAGATCGAGGATGCCCAGATCTACCAGCCCGTCTGGCTCTGGGCGCTGCTGCGCTACGCCGAGGCGGTGGGGGACGAGGAGATCCCCCGCTCCCTCGAGGTGCGCTACTACCTGCGTTACTTCCTGGAACTGCTCTGTCCCCGCGGCACGGTGCCGGCCTTCGGCGACGCCTGGTGGAACGGCGGCCTCGAGGGCTACTACCTGTGCTTCGAGTGGGGAGCGACCGTGCTCCAGGATCCGGAGCTGAAGTGGGCGGCGGAACAGGTCTACCAGGCCCTGGGACCGGTGGACCGGGAGCGGCCCCGGTTGGGCCACGCCCTCCTCTACGCGCGTGCGGTGCCCCACGTGGACCGGGACCTGGTGGCCCGTGAACCCGCGCTGCAGAGCGGGCCGGTCCTGGAGGACGTCATTGGCAAGAAGATCGTCCTGCGCCGGGGCCGGGGTGAGGACTCCCTCTACCTCTTGCTCAACTACCGCGACGAGGGGGACTGGGGCGTCCTGCACCGGGACTTCCTGCGCCAGACCCTGGCCGTCGAGGAGGAGAAGATGCACCACGGCAACGCCGACGAGAATGCCGTGGTCATGTTCATGGATGCGGGCGCCCTGCTCCTGCACGACGGGGGCTACCGCGAGCGGGCACCCAGCGGACCCTTCGGCGCCTTCCGGGCCGACCTCTTTCACGACCGCCTGGTGGCCCGCCGCGGCCAGGTCACCGCCGACCAGGACCTCTTGGAGTTCCTGCGCGACTCCGGGGCCTACCGCAAGGTGCGCACGGAGAAGATCGACTTCGTCTCCTTCGAAGAGGCCGACTACAGCCGCACGCAGGTGCGCGACGACTCGCTGGGCTACGTCTGGGAGCGGACGCTGGTGCTGCCCGCCGCCGTGCGGGCCGTCGTGGTGGTCGACACGGTCCAGGTGCTGCGCTCGGACCACTACACCTTCGCGACCCTGTGGGCGACCCAGGAGGTGGTGGCGACGGGGAAGGGCTGGGCCCGCGGCCGTCGCGCCTCCATCGACGGCCAGAGCCTGCCGCTGACGCGCGATCTGCTGCTGGTCTTTCCCGACCGGCCCGGAGAAGTTCCGGGGGGCTTCGCGCTGCGCCGGCACCGGCAGCCCGAGCACGTCATCCACCAGACCACGAGCCGCTGGTTCGAGGCCGGCGAACACCTGACCCACACCAGCGTGCTGTGGCCCCTCCCGCCCAGCGAGGATCCGGCCGCGATCGCCGGCCACGTGCGGCGCCTCGCAGCCACTCCGGAGGGAGACGTCGTCGCCCTGGAGATCACGACCGAGACCGGATCGATCCAGATCGCCCTCAAGGCCGATCGCGGGCTGGGCCTCTCAGTCGCGGACGTGCGGCCGCGCTACGACCGGACAGCCGGTACGTTCCGCTTCCAGGACGTCAGCACCGACGCCGACTTCGTCCTCTTCCGCCGGCAGGCGCACGCCTGGGACTGGTGCGCGACCAACATGACCCACGTCACCCTCGAGGGAGAGGCCCTGTTCGAGGCGCAGCCCTTCCAGGTCTTCCAGACCAGCGGCCGTTCCGACGTCGCCGCGCCCGCCAAGTGGCGTCGCTGGGAGGGTACGACCCGGCGCTAGCCGCGAGGATGCCCAGCGGCAGCCAGTCGTACGTCTGTCCGGCGATTCCCGCCCTCAGTCGACGTACCTGCGCCGCTTGACCTCCCCCTCGCGGTCGGGATGGGGACGCTCCTCCACCAGCTCCTCCACCGTCGCCGTCTGAAAGGAGACGACGGTCCAGTCGCGGTGCGGCACGACCACCTGGTGCCAGGTGTTGGGGGCGATCGAGACCCAGCGTTCCTCGAGCGGCGCCCGGCGCTCGCTGGTCAGGGTCTGCGTGTGCCAGGGCTGCGCGCCGACGCGCGACTGGAAGTCTCCGCCGCCTCGCCACGAGCGCATGCGCTGGCGGCTGTTCGGATGGCGCTCGGCCCCCGACGTCGCCCCCGCGCGCAGCGCGAAGACCCAGCTCGAGAGGATTCCCCCGGGCAGGTCGACGCCGTAGAGCTCGAGCGGCACCGGCTCCCACGCCATCACGTCGTCGGGACGCTCCGCGAGCGCTCTCACGACGCGGTCGGCGATCTCGTCGAGGCGCCGGCGGAGCGCGGGATCCTCCAGCCGAGCGTCCAGGCGCTCCAGGATGCTGCGCTCGCCCTCGTCCATGTCGTGCATCACGCGCTACCTCGCCTCGAGATCCGGCCAGGTGGTGCGTGCCGCTGCCGGCCATCGAGAGGTGCTCATGTTGCCACAGCTGCGGTCGATACGTCTGGGTCTCCTTCGGTACCCTCGTGGCCGTGGTCCTGCCCCCCCGAAGTTCCCTGAATGGCCCGAGCCAGGAGGTCTCTGCATGTCTCGCGATCCGCACGCCGGTCCAGTGACGTCTGCCGAGCGGATCGGCTCGATCGACCGGCTGCGTGGGATCGCGCTGCTCGGCATCCTGATCATGAACGTGCAGAGCATGTCGATGATCGGGGCGGCCTACTTCAATCCGACCGCCTACGGGGAGATCGTCGGGCTGGACCGTGGCGTCTGGCTACTCGGGCACCTGCTGGCCGACCAGAAGTTCATGACCCTCTTCGCGATCCTGTTCGGTGCCGGGATCGTGATGATGGCCGAGCGCTCCGAGGCGCAGGGGCTACGACCCGCGGGGGTTCACTACCGGCGCTGCGGCTGGTTGATCCTGTTCGGGGTGCTGCACGGCTATCTGCTCTGGTACGGGGATATTCTCTACGCCTACGGCGTCTGCGCCCTGATCGTCTATCTCTTCCGCAGGCTCTCAGCGCGTTGGTTGTTGGTCCTCGGCCTCTCGACCCTGGCCTTCCTCTCGGCGCTCTACCTGTTCTTCGGTCTGACGATTCCCTACTGGCCGCCCGAGCAGGTCGAGGCGATGAACCTCGAGATGTGGGCGCCGGACGCCGGCCGGATCGCTGCCGAGACCGACGCCTATCAGGGCGGCTACGTGGCACAGATGAGCAAGCGCGTGCCCGGGTCCGTGATGATGCAGACCAACGCCTTCCTCTTCTGGAGCGGCTGGCGGGCCGGGGGGCTGATGCTGATCGGTATGGCGCTTTTCAAGTGGAGGATCCTGTCAGCCGCTCGCTCGGATCGGTTCTACGGGTGGATGGTGGCGATCGGCCTCCTGGTCGGGCTGCCGGTGATCGCTACCGGCGTGGTCCAGAACTTCGCCCACCAGTGGCGGTTCGAGTACTCCTTCTTCCTCGGCTGGCAGTTCAACCACTGGGGTTCGCTCTTCGTCGCCGCCGCCTATCTGGGGCTGGTGATGCTCTCGATCCGGCGTCTGCCCGGCCTACGGATCTGGGAGCGGCTGGCGGCGGTGGGCCGCATGGCGTTCACGAACTACATCCTGCACAGCGTGCTGTGCACGTTCATCTTCTACGGCCATGGTCTTGGGCTCTACGGGCAGGTCGGACGAGCCGGGCAACAACTCGTGGTGCTCGGAGTCTGGATCGTGCAGTTGGCCATCTCCCCCTGGTGGCTGGCCCGCTTCCGCTTCGGGCCACTCGAGTGGCTCTGGCGCTCGCTGACCTACTGGAGGCTGCAGCCGCTGCGGTTGCCGAGGACCTAGCCGGAGCCGCGCGCCCCGACGCGGGATCAACGCAGGGTCCGGATACCGCGGCGGGAGAGCGCCCCTCCCCCCGTGGCCTTCGGCGGGGGCGCGGGTTGCGGATCGAAGCGGGGGAAGCTCGTCTCGGCGAGCAACTGCGGCTCGGGGGCGGGCGCGGGATCTCGATCCTCGGGCTCTGTTCGAGCGATCCACATCAGAAAGAGGCCCGCCGCGAGCCCCGCGACGAAGGTCGCGACGGCTCGCCCGACGGCCGGCCGGGACGGGGGCTCGAGGGTTGCCGCCCGCAGGCGCTCGCGCCAAGCCGGGGGCAGCTCCGAACCGGGCTCCAGCTCCGCGGCCGCCTTCCACGTCCCCAGACCTCGCTCCAGCTCGCGGGCGTAGTCCCGCGCCTCCTCGGAGTCGGCGAGGCAAAGCTCCAGCGCCACGCTCTCCTCGGGGGTGAGCTCGTCGTAGAGGCGCAGGGCGAGCAGCTCCTTGGCTCGTTCCAGTTTCATGGCTCGTCGTCGGGTCGGGGTTCGAAGGGTCGCAGCGCGTCCTGCAGCTTGAGGCAGGCCCGCGCGAACTGGGTCTTGACGGTCGAGAGCGAGACGTCGAGCGTCTCGGCCACCTCGGCGAGGCGCAGGCCTCCCGCGTGGCGCAGCAGGAAGACCGTGCGTTGGCCGTCGGAGAGCCGCTCGAGGGCGCGCTCGAAGCTCTCCGCCAGCTCGGCTTGGGCCACGCGCTCCTCGGCGACGGAGTCTGTTCTTCCCGGGAGGGATCCGCCCTCCGCGAGGTCCCGACCGTGGCGAGCGGCCGCCTCCTCGCGCACGCTCCTCCGCCGGCGCAGGTCGAGCGAGGTCGTGATCGCCACGCGCCGCAGCCACGCCCCGAGGCGGGTCGGCGCGCGATCGGCGACGAGCCGCCGCCACAGGCGCACGAAGGTCTCCTGGGCGGCGTCCGCCCCGAGGTGATCGTCGCGCAGGATCGAACGGCAGACGCGGAGCACCCCGCGCTGGTGCTCCGCGACGAGGCGGTCGTAGATCGCGTCCGGGCCGGCGGCCATCGCTGCCTACTCGAGCACGGATACGGCCCGCAGGACGATGTCCCGGTCGTCGAGGTCCTCGCCCTCGAAGGACCAGAAGGCCTCACCGTCGTCCGCCTCGTCGTAGTTCCCGGAGATCAGGGTCCCGGGCAGCTTCACCCATACCTTGAACTCCTCGTCCCGGATGTCGTCGGTGTGGGCAAAGGCCGTGAACTCCCACTCCAGGCCGTAGAGGATCGCGTTGCAGGTGGTCAGCGACACCCCTGCCTCCCGCAGGGCCGTGCTCAGGGTGTCGCGGATCGACTGCCGCATCCCCTCCTCGAGCTCCCGGACCAGGCGAGCGCCCTCTCCCTCCTCCGCCTCTTCCGCGACCGGCTCGGCCTCCGTCTCGATGTTTGCGGACTCCCAGATCGCGACCAGCTTCTCCATCGTGATCCCCGTTCCGGCGTTGCGGCGCACCTCGGCGACGATCGGCGCGACGGCAGTGGGGGAGAGGGAGGCGTCCCCCTGCGTGTACAGCCCGCGGATCGCCTCGCGGGCGAAGACCTCCGCCGCGTCCTCGAAGGAGCTCTGGACCACCTCCGTGACGATGCGCCAGTCCTCGGGGGTGATCACCTCCTGGTTCTCGAAGCGATTGCGGATCTCCTCCGGCACGGTCTCCCAGGACTGGTGCAGGGCGTCCCGTTGCGCCCGGTTCCGCCCGTGGTAGACGCGCTCGAAGACGTACACCTTGCGTCCGCTCCCTTCACGGACGTCGAGCTCGGTCGTGCGCCGCATGTACGCGGTGCGGTAGGGCTCCGCTTCGGGGGCGAACCACTGGGGGAGCTCGGCCACGGACGCGAAGCGCCGCGAGACCTCGAGCCGCACCTCGTCCTCCTCCGCGGCCCGGGGATCGGGCCACGCCACCTCGCGGATGCGGGCCTGGACCGCGGGGCTTCCCGTGTCGGTCCCCACCTGGCTGGCCCAGGTCTGCGCGTCGTCGCTGACCAGCTCCCAGCCGACCCCCAGGGGAACCGGGTAGCCGTTCGAGAGGTCGGCCAGATCGCCCCGGGCCGCGAGGCGCACCTCGACCGAGCCGTCCTCGTGGATCACGAGCTGCTCTTCGTTCTCCAGACAGGCCGAGAGACCGAGGGCGAGCAGCAGGGGGGCGATGAGAGTCGGTCGTTGCATAGCGTCGTTCCTCCGTGGGGGCTGGGGCGGGCGCTGTCCTCCGCCGCCCTCTGGACGCAGCCCGGGGAGAACAGGATGACACGCAAGCCCAAGATCTCTCCGCGCGGCGGTCCAGATGGGCATTCGCCGATCGCAGAGGGTTCGAGTGCGGCGATCGTCCTTCCCTGGTGACAACGATCCCGAGCCACACGGTGGTCGCCTGTGATCGGGTCGGAGCAGAGCGCACAGCCGCAATCACCCAACACGCGCGGAGGGGCAAACCCGACGGCGTCTCTCTATCGAATGTGCGTTGAGTGGCGGGGATCCCGCGACTCTTGTGGGTCTTGCCGACCCACCCTAGCATCGGGCTGCCTTACCGGCGACAAGCTCTTTCGTTTCCCCCTCGATGCAGAGACATGACGCGACCTTCACGCTGGACCCTCGTGTCCACCGCCATCGGCTTGTTCGTACTCTCCACCCCGGCTCTCGGTACGCAACAGGAGGTCACCGTCCCATTCGTGCCAGTGCAGGACGGTCCGGGCGCAACGGCTCGGGCTGTTTCGCGCTACATGCCCGGTCGGGTCCTCATCCAGGTCACTGAGACCGCCTTGTCGCGCTCCGCGCTCGACCGCAGGTGGCAGGCGCAGAGGCCGCTGGACTTCCAGCCTTCGGGGATCGCGACCCTCGACATGGAGCTCGCCTTCGCGCAGGCGACGGGGATCCAGCGCGCGATGATCGAGATGAAGAACGAGGAGCTGGGCGCCGAGCTCGGCCTCGATCGCTGGTACGTCGCCTACGTTCACCCGGACACCGACATCGAGGAGCTGGCACAGAGGCTGCGCAGCCATGCGGAGATCGAGGACGCCTCGCCGGACTACCGCGCCTTCCCCGCCGACGTGCCCAACGATCCCTTGCACCCCGACCACTGGGGGCACAACAACATGGCCCAGCTCCTGGACTACTGCTGGGGTTGCGGCGGTCACCCCAACGGATCTCCGGTGGGCACCGTCGGCTTCGACTGCGACGCCCAGGCGGCTTGGGACGAGCCCCAGGGGTACGGCTCGGCCTCGGTGGTGATCGCCATCATCGACTCCGGCGTGGATGTGGGCCACCCCGACCTGCGCCAGGTCGCCGGCTACGACTACGGGGACAATGATTCGAACGCGGACGACAACGCCTCGGGCGCCGGCCACGGAACCGCCTGCGCCGGCGTCGCGGCCGCCATCAACGACAACGGCCTCGGCTCGGCGGGCATCGCCGGCGGGTGCTCGATCATGCCGCTCAAGGTGGCCAACAGCGCGGGGAGCATGTACTTCTCGGCGATCGCCAACGCGATCACCCACGCCGCCGACAACGGCGCCGACATCGCCTCCATCAGCCTGGGGGCGGCGATCTCCGACGATTCGCAGACCTCGAGCGCCATCGCCTACGCTCACGGCAACGGGGTGACCCTGCTGGCCGCGACGGCCAACTCCAACGCCTCCACGATCACCTACCCCGCCAACCACTCGCTGGTCATCGGCGTCGGCGCGGCTTCCCCCTGCGGGGAGCGCAAGCGCTCCTCCTCGAGCTCCTCAGAGGTGAACCCGGGCGTCAACACCGACCCCAACGGCTACACCTGCGACGGCGAGCGCTGGTGGGGCTCGAACTACGGTACCAACTCGCAGGACGCGGCCGGCGCGGTGGACGTCATCGCGCCCACGATCCTGCCCACCACCGACATCCAGGGCTCCGGAGGGTACGACTCGGGAAACTACTCCATGTGGTTCAACGGCACCTCCTGCTCGACGCCGTACGCGGCCGGGGTGTGTGCCCTGATCGTCTCCGCCAACCCGAGCTTCACGCCCGACCAGGTGCGGGATCGACTGGTCACCACCTGCGACGACGTGACGAGCGTCGAGTCCGGGACCGGCTGGGACCGCTACACCGGCTACGGCATGGTCAACGCGGCCGCCGCCGTCGCCGGGGGAGGTCCCGGTGGTCCCGACTACGCCACCCTGCCGTACTCCACCGGCTTCGAGGGCGGCTCCTTCGACTCGTACTGGACGGACACCGCCGGCGCGGAGGGTCGCATCCAGATCACCACGGGCAACGGGCCCTACGCCGGTAGCTACCACCTTGTCATGGACGACCACACGGACGGCGGTTCCTACTCCCTCAACGAGGCTCGTCTGCACCTCGACCTGACCGGTGAGACCCAGGTCGACCTGACCTTCCAGTGGAAGGAGTTCGGGGACGAGACCCACAGCCAGGACGGGATCTACTTCTCCGACAACGGCGGTTCGAGCTTCACCAAGGTCCACGACCTCAACGGTGGCTCGACCACCAACAACACCTGGCAGGCGGTGGCGCTCGATCTCGACACTCTCGCCTCCAGTGCCGGCCTGTCGCTGAACTCGACCTTCGTGGTCAAGTTCCAGCAGTACGACAACTACACGACCGCCTACGACGGCTTCGCCTTCGATCAGATCTCCGTGGAAGCGGGGAGCAGCGGTGGTGGCGACTACGCCACCGTGCCCTACACCACCGGCTTCGAGGGGGGAGCGCTGGACGCCTACTGGTCGACGGTGCTCGGGACCGAGGGGCGCATCCAGGTGACCTCGGCCAACGGGCCCTACGCCGGCAGCTACCACCTGACCATGGACGACACAGTCAACGGCAGCTCCTACTCCTTGAACGAAGCCTGGCTGCGCCTCGACCTCACGGGCGAGGACCAGGTCGCGCTCACCTTCCAGTGGAAGGAGTTCGGCGACGAGACCCACAGCCAGGACGGGATCTACTTCTCCGACAACGACGGTTCGAGCTTCACCAAGGTCCACGACCTGAACGGCAGCTCGACGTCCAACAACACCTGGCAGGCGGTGGAGCTCGACCTCGACGCCCTCGCCTCGGGTGCTGGGCTCTCGCTCTCCTCGACCTTCGTGGTCAAGTTCCAGCAGTACGACAACTACGGCATCACGACCGACGGCTTCGCCTTCGACCAGATCTCGGTGGCGGAGGGCGGCAGCGGTTCGGGTCGGGCGACCGTGCCCTACTCGACCGGCTTCGAGTCGGGAGCGCTGGATTCCTACTGGTCGACGGTGCTGGGGACCCAGGGTCGCATCCAGGTCACCACGTCCAACGGGCCCTACGCGGGTAGCTACCACCTGACGATGGACGACTCCGTCAACGGCAGCTCCTACTCGCAGAACGAGGCCTGGCTGCTGCTCGACCTGTCGGGCGAGACCCAGGTGACGCTCACCTTCCGCTGGAAGGACTTCTCGGACGAGACTCACAGTCAGGACGGCGTCTACTTCTCCGACAACGACGGGGGGAGCTTCTCCAAGGTCTACAACCTCAACGGAGGGTCGATCCCCAACAACTCCTGGCAGCACGTGTCGCTCGATCTCGACTCCCTCGCCTCGAGCGCGGGCCTCTCCTTGAACTCGAGCTTCGTGGTCAAGTTCCAGCAGTACGACAACTACGGGATCACGACCGACGGCATGGCCTTCGACGCCATCAGCATCGACTAGCGCCGACGTGACACCGGCCGGACCCGCGGGCTGCGGCCGGTCCGCCCGCGGAGGGTGGAGAGGGGGTGCTGGCCCCTCTTCACCCTCCTCTTCGTCAGGGAGCGCGCTGCCTCGACAGTCCGTTCGAGGCCCTTTCGGAGCGGTGCTCACTCCTCGGAGAAGGTGACCGAGGTCGAGCCACCTGCGGTGATGGCGAAGCTCTGGCCCCCGATCTCCTGTGGATGACCGCGGTAGTCGGTCGCGACTCGCCGGACGAGTGTGACGCTGCCCACGGGTAGACCGGTCGCGTGGAGCCCGCCATTGGGATCGGGATCGAAGGCGAGGCGCCATTGCCCCCCGTCCTCTCCCGCCTCCCAGCGCAGCTCGTAACCGTGCTGGGGCATGTCTCCGCCGATGTCGCCCGTGGGCAGGAGCCCGTCGATCGAGAGCTCGCCCGCCGCGGCATCGAGGTTCCAGACGTTCTCGCCGGCCTCCAAGGTCACCTTCGCTCGCAGCGTGAGGGTCCCGGCCGAGAGCTGCGGCGAGGTAAAGAAGAGACGGGTGGACCCGGTGCTGAGGACCTGGAGCTGGAAGCGGCCCGCGTCGTCGAGGGTCGTGCGGGAGCTCTCGTTCTGCAGGTCCTCCATCCACAGCCGCCACGCTGCCGCAGGGGCGCCCCCGATCGCCAGATGACCGCGGAGAGTCGCCTGGAACTCGTGAGTCAGATCGAGGTCGAAGTGCGTGGTGATTCCGGAGGTGAGCACCACGTGGATGGGCAGCTCGTCGATGTCGTTCTCGGGCCAGGTGCGATCCGACTCGATCCAGCGCCGCTCGCTCGCCTTGACGCGTGCCAGCTGCCACCCACCGGGAGCGAGTCCTTCGAAGCGGAAACTGCCGTCCTCCGCGGTCACCGCCAGCTCCGCGTGGCCGTCTCCCCGGGTGGCCGCGACGATGATCCCTCTGCTCTCCACGCCCGGCGAGACGAGCGCCCGCCCTGCGAGCGTCGCCGGCGCGGGGAGTTCGAGCAGGATGCCACTGACGGATTCACCTGCGCCCACCGGGATCGGCTCCGACTCGGCGCGCGCGTACCCCGGCGCTTCCGCGTGAAGCGTGTAGGAGGTGTTCGCCTGCTGGATGGGGATCTCGAAGTGTCCGGCCTCGTCCGTCTGGGCCATGCCGCGAACCGACCGACCCTCGATGCGCGTGTACAGGCCCCCGGAGAAGCGGGCGAACCGCGACCACCCTGGAGGGACGTGGCAGTGCACGCGCGCGCCCGCCACCGGCTTGCCGTCGGCGACCACCCGGCCGCTCAGCACCGGCGCGCGCTCGAGCTGCACGTCCAGAATCTCCGGCACGTCTTGCGGCTCGAACTGACCGAGCCACTTCGTCTCGAAGCCGGGGCCGCCGACCCAGATCTGGAAGGGGACCGCCGGGAGGTTCAGGGAGAGCTTCCCGTCCCCGAGTTGCTCGGAGCGGATGCTCATCCCGTACCGACCCTCGTCCGCCAGGCTGGCGTAGGGTCTTTCGACGGGTCGCCCCTCCGTGTCGGTGACGTGGATCTCGAACGTGCGCTCCGCGGGGAAGGTGAGCACGACGTCCTGGCTGCCCGAAGCGACGTCGTGAGCAAGCAGGAAGAGCCCGCTTCCGTCGGGGTCTCGCGCCTCGAGAGTGAATAGCCGATTCGCCGGCACCATGACCTCGAAGCGAGCCTCGGGTCCGGAGCTCCATGTCGAGGCCTCTGGTTCCACGTTGCGCGGCCCGCGGTTTTCCCAGACTTCGATGCAAGTCCCGCTCACCGGGATGCCATCCGCGTCGCGCACCACGCCGCGGATCGTGTTCGCCTCACCTGGGAGCTGCAGGTGAAGGTCGGGCGCGTTGACCGTCATGCCCTCGAGGATCTGGATGGGGGGCGTGTACGCGCAGTAGCGCCCGCGAGCTTGGCACACGACCGACACGCGGGACAGGGGCACGCCGGTGATCGTGTAGCGGCCGTCCACATCGGACTCGGTGCCGAGGAAGACCTCGATGCCGGAGAACCCTCCAGCACCGGTCCGCCGCAGGTCCTCGACCGCGGGTTCGCCCGGCTCCACGCCCTGCACGAGCCAGACCCCGGCGCGTTCGCTGGGCGTGCCATCGTGATCGAGCACTCTGCCGGTGATCGATCCGGCCTTTGCGAGTCGAATCTCACCGAAGAGGACCTCTCCGGGGCCGTCGACTCGCTCCTGGCGCTTCACACGGGTCAACCCCTCGCCGGTCACTTCGACGACCGCCCATGAATCATTGCCCTCAGTGAGGTGCATCGGCCAGTCGAGCACGAGGCGGGCCCAGCCGTCTTCGCCCGCGGCGGCCGCCGGTCTTCCTCGCACGTAGACGGCGGTCATCGTCGCGCCCTCGATCGGCCCTCCGAGCGGGTCGAGGACGCGGGCGCGGAGCACGAGCTGCTGGTCGGCGTCTCGCGGGTTCTCGCCCGGCTCCGTCGAGGCGGGCGCGGGCGCTGTCTCGACCGCCGATCTCCCCGTCGCCGCCTCCGCGCTCTCACCCGGGCTCTTGGCGAGCGAGGTCTCCAGCCTGGACTCCGCCGGTACCTCTTCGCTCAGGGGCGCGATCTCCACCTCCCTCTCCACCGGCGCGCCGACTCCCTTCCACAGGAGGAACGCGAGTGCGACGAGCACCACCGCTCCGATCCACCTGAACGCTTTCACCATCGCGAGACTCCCGGCGCTGCGGCGGCATCCCCTCCTCGACGTATCGCCATCCTCCAAGAGGGTTACGACTCGCCCCCCGATATGGTGGCAGGAACCCCGCTGATCCCCGAGCAGGAATCGTCACCGAGCTGGAATCGGCGCCTATGCAGGTATCCTGCGGACGAGGACGATCGATGAGAATCGTGGTGGGAACGATCCTGGCGGGGATCCTGGCGGTCGCGCTGTTCGCCATTCTCCAGCTCACCGGATCCCCGGGCGGACCGCCGCTCGCCGGGCGAGACGCGGAGTCCACCACCGAGGGGGCTCCCGGAGGAGTCCTGCCCATCGGCGGGGACGCGGCGACGTCCGCGCGAGGAGCCCGACGCGCGGCCCCAGGGCCGGAGGAGGCTCCCGTCGCCGCGCAAGGTGTCGGCGACGCCATCCCCGACGATCGCCTCACCGGAGTCGTGCTGGCCGAGGGCGGCGCCCCCATCGCCGGTGCGCGGGTGACCCTCGACTACCGCGGCAGCGGCGGGATGAACATCCTGGACCTCGCCTACGCGCGAGCGCGGCACGCGGTGGGGGAAGCCCGCACCGGCGAGAGCGGCGAGTTCGCCTTCGAGGTCGCGCCGGGTCAATCGATGCGCCTCACCGCTTCCGCCAGCGGCTTCGGCCGGGCGATCGCCGAGGAGGCCTTCGGCGGCGAGCATCACGTGCTGGAGCTCGTCCGGGCGGCCGTGCTGAGGGGGAGGATCACGCGCGCGGCCGACGACTCGCCGGTGGAGGGGGTGAACGTCCGCGTCTGGTCGGAGAAGACGCGCCGCACCTGGGGCGAGCTGTGGACGGGGGCGGACGGCGAGTACCTCTTCGAAGATCTCCCTCCCGGCGTGGTCATGATGGCCGTGGAGTCCTCGACCCTGATGGACCCCGAGTGGGCCACCCTCGAGATCTTCTCCGAGGAGCCGACGATCCGCGACTACGCCCTGGAGGACGGTATCCGCATCCACGGGGTGGTCCGGGACGCCTCGAGCGAGCTGCCGATCGCGGGCGCCGAGGTGGGGGTGGGCTGGACCTTCGACAAGCTCGTCCGCACCGACCAGCAGGGCCGCTACGAGATCCGTGGCTTCGGGGGCTGGGGGGTGTACGACGTCCAGGCCCGCGCCCGGAGGTACGGGACCGCGGTGCACGAGTTCCCCGCCACGGCGATGCCCACCGAGGAGCAGGAGCTCGACTTCGCCCTGCAGCCGGCGCGCGCGGCGCGCGGCCGCGTCGTCAACGCGGAGTCGCGCCCGATCGAGGGCGTCTACGCCGCCGCCGTCGCGGACGTGTACGGCCAGGACGGCGAGCGCAACGATTGGACCTCCACGAGCACGGACGCGGAGGGGGTCTTCGAGCTGGACAGCCTGGATCCCGAGGGCTGGCACTACCTGTACCTGCGCAAGCGCGGCTACGGCAGCTTAGTCTACCACTTCCCGGAGAGCGAGAAGGAGGAGCCCGTCACGGACTTCGGGACCCTCGTCATGCCCGCCGGCGGGCGTCTGAGCGGGCAGGTCGTGGACACCGCAGGAGCCCCGCTGCCGGGAGTGCGGGTGAGCCTGAACGGGCGCAATCCCGATCACCTGCGCTTCCGGCCGGAGGGCGGGACGCGCGCGGATCCGCGCAACGTCGAGGAGCGCAAGACGACCTCCGGCCAGGGCGGGCGCTTCCACTTCATCGACCTGGCGCCGGCGAGCTACTCCGTCAGGGCGTACACGCATCACAACGTCACCAGCGACAGAGTGGGGGTCGAAGTCGGCCCCGGCCTGGACGACCGCGACGTGGAGCTCGTCCTCGACCTCGGGCTCTCCATCTCGGGCCGCGTGCTGTCGCCCGCTGGGAAGGGGATCGTCGGGCTGCAGGTCCGGACACACACGGGCCATCCCCCCGTGTCGGTGTCGTGCACCACGACTCGGGGAGGGACCTTCTCCCTGGTGGGGCTCGAAGAGGGCCTCCACGACCTGCTGGCGGACGTCACCTTCGTCGAGGACACCGATGGCCGCTTCGCGACGACCCTCTTCCACGGGCTGCGGGCGGGGGACTCGGACCTGCGCCTGGAGCTCGACTCCGCGAGTGAGGTCAACGGCCAGGTGTACGCCAGGAACGGAGAACCGGCGCTGAAGCCCTTCGTGAGCGCCTACCTGGGGGAGCACCACCTGGACTTCACCGTGGCCGACGAGGAGGGATACTTCGCGCTCTCGGTGCCGTCCAGCGCACAGGTTCGCCTCGTGGCCTGGGGAACGCTGGAGGACGGCAACCACTTCGGGGTGGACGTCGATCCCCAGGGAGGCCGCGCGGAGGTGGAGGTCCCCGCGGGAAGCGAGGGGATCGTGCTGCGACTGGCCGACTGAGCGGACCGCGGCCTGCGTGGTGAACGGGTAGCCCTCTCTCTAGAATGCGGGGAGTTCCCCCAGAAGAGATTCGCCATGATCCTCAGTCGCTCTTCCGTCGCGAGCGTCCTCGCCGCGGTCCTCGTCCTGTGTCTTTCGACCTCTGCCCACGGCCAGGACCGATACGACGTCGTCTGGGATTCTCCCAGCGCGGATTACTCGGGCACCATGCCACTCGGCAACGGCGACATCGGGCTGAACGCCTGGATCAACGCTGCAGGAGAGCTGATCTTCTACATCGGCAAGACCGACTCCTGGGGAGACAACGGGCGGCTGCTCAAGGTCGGCCGGGTGCGCATCGCGCTCGAGCCCAGTCCGCGGATACGCAGCAAGACCTTCGAGCAGACCCTCCACCTCGCGACGGCCACCATGGAGGCCCGCTTCGGCGAGGGGGACGAGACGACGACGGTCCGGGTGTGGGTCGACGCCTACCACCCCGTGATCCACGTCACGATCGACAGCCCGGACTTCTGCGAGGCGACTGCCTATCTCGAGCCGTGGCGCGTGTTCCAGGACACGCTCTCCAGCATCGAGGTCAGCGACGTGCATCTGAACCGCTCTCGGGAGGACGGCCAACACGCGCCCACCGTGGTCGAGCCCGACACGTTCCTCCCCTCGCAGATCGACCGCATCGGCTGGTACCACCACAACTCGAAGTCGGTCGGTCCGGAGCTGACGGCGCGCATGCAGGGCCTGGCCGACTTCGACCGACCGGATCCCCTGCTCGGGCGCACCTTCGGCGGAGTCGTGAAGACGGACTTCGGGCTGCGGAGCAGCAAGGACACCCTGGTCGCCAGCCAGGAGCGCTCCCACCACTTCCGGATCTACGTGCACACCCAGATGTGCGACACGCCCTTCGACTGGTTCGAGGCGATGAACGAGCTGATCGAGAAGACCGAGGCGCTCGACTTCGAGGAGATGCGCGAGAAGCACGAGGGGAAGTGGCGCCGCTTCTGGGATCGCAGCTGGATCGACGTCGAGTCCGCCGAGGGCGCGGCCAAGAGCTCCTTCGTCCCCGTCAACGAGCACCCCGTCCAGATCGGCATCGACCAGCACGGCGGCAACGCCTTCGCCGGGGAGATCGGGCGGGTCAGCATCGTCACCGTGCCCGTGGGCGAAGCGGACGCCGAGTATCTGGCGTTGGAGGAGGAACCCGCGCTCGATGCGCCGGAGATCCTCTTGTACAGCGGCACGGCCGCGACACCCCTCTCCCTGGAGGACTCCGCGGGCTGGGACCTCTCCGGAGGATTCAGCGTGGAGGCCTTCGTGAAGCCCTCCGCGGACGCGACCGGTGGCGGCCGCATCGTGGACAAGATCACGCCGGGTGGGGACGACGGCTTCCTGCTGGACACCCATCCGGGTCTCGGACTGCGCCTGATCACCGCCATGGGCACGCTGCACGTCGAGAATGCCTTGAAGGCGGACGAGTGGAACCACGTGACCGCGGTCGCCGATCCCGAGGCGGGGAAGCTCTTCCTCTATCTCGACGGCGCCCTCCTCGAGGAGATGGCGCTGGAGGCGGTCGACGACGCCTACGTCGTCAGCCGCGGCTACGCCCTGCAGCGCTTCATCGATGCCGCGGCGGGCAACGGCGGGTATCCGATCAAGTTCAACGGCTCGATCTTCACGGTGCCCTACTCCGGCAAGCCGGGGAACGCCGACTACCGCCGCTGGGGCCCGGGGTACTGGTGGCAGAACACGCGCCTGCCGTACCTCAGCATGTGCGCGAGCGGCGACAGCGAGCTGATGCGCCCGCTGTTCAAGATGTACGCCGAGGATCTGATGCCGCTCTTCGTACACCGCACGCAGAAGTACTTTGGCCACGAGGGGGCGTTCATCCCCGAGTGCATCTACTTCTGGGGTGACGTCTTCAGCGAGACCTACGGCTGGACGCCCTTCGAGGAGCGCGAGGACAAGCTGCAGCAGAGCGGCTGGCACAAGTGGGAGTGGGTGTCGGGGCTCGAGCTGGTGTGGATGATGCTCGACTACTGCGACCACACGCAGAACGACGCCTTCCTGACCCTGCAGGTGCTCCCCACTGCCAAGGAGATCCTGAAGTTCTTCGACCAGCACTACGCCGTGGACGAAGCGGGCAAGCTCGTCATGCACCCGTCCCAGGCGGTGGAGACGTGGTGGGACTGCACGAATCCGATGCCCGAGGTGGCGGGGCTGATCGCGATCACCGAGCGGCTCCTGGCCTTGCCCAAGAGCCAGACGAACGAGTGGGACCGGGAGTTCTGGACGCAACTCCAGGCCAAGCTGCCTGCGCTGCCCCTGCGCGAGGTGGAGGGCGTCTCGATGCTCGCCCCCGCCGAGCGCTTCGCCGACAAGCGCAACATCGAGAATCCGGAGCTCTACGCGGTCTTCCCCTTCCGCCTGGTCTCCTTCGAGAAGCAGAACGCCGCCCTCGGCCGCGCGGCCCTCGAGCACCGCTGGGACCGCGGGCACTTCGGCTGGCGTCAGGACGACCTGTTCATGGCCTACCTCGGACTGGCCGAGCAGGCGCGCGCCAACCTCGTGAAGCGCGCGCGCAGCCACGATCCCGAGTCGCGCTTCCCCGCCTTCTGGGGACCGAACTACGACTGGACGCCCGACCAGGACCACGGGGGGGTCTTGATGCGCGCGCTGCAGGTGATGCTGATGCAGACCGAGGGCAGGACGATCCACCTGCTGCCCGCCTGGCCGAAGGACTGGAACGCGAGATTCAAGCTGCACGCTCCCTATCGGACGATCGTCGAGGGCGAGGTGCGCGACGGAGAGCTGCACGGACTGCAGGTGACACCGCAGTCTCGGTCGAAGGACGTCGTCGTTCACGAGGCGCAGTAGGCGCCCGGTTCGGGCCGACTCGACGCCCGGATTCCCGGCCCGCTACTCCCCGGGTTCCCAAGTCCAGGGTCACCGCGCCGTAGCGCGGCCGACGAGCTGAACGCCCTCGCCGAGGAGCCAGCCCCCTGCCCGCCTGGATTCTGAGGGGGAGGGAGCGGGCGGGGCCCGACTTCACTCCGGGGGGAGAAACCCGCCCCGCTTCCTTGGACCGCGCCCTCCCGTTCGCTCCAATGCGACGGTGAGCCGCCAAATCCCCACGACCGATCCTCCCCCGCACTCTCTCGATCACGCGCAATCCCCGGACCTGGTGTCCGGTCTGCCCCGGCGCCTGCACCTCCTCGGAGCGGGAGGGGCGGGGGTCTCCGGCGCGGCGCGTCTGCTCCTGGCCCGCGGGCACGCGCTCAGCGGGCACGACC
>CAZDQL010000009.1:0-109238 GCA_964507325.1 uncultured Planctomycetaceae bacterium
CCGCACGCCGGGATCTGTGCGGGGGGCCCGAGGTGACTCGGGTCCCTACCGCGACAGCCGGGTCGCTCCCCGCCTACTCGACGACCGTGACGATGTCGCGGTTCGTCAGGTGCGCCACTCCCGGCAGCAGCTGCGGGCCGGTCACCGCCTGGAAGTGGAGCTGGGCGCCGTCGAGCAGCGCGTCGTTCGGGATGTCGTAGGAGAGCACCACGCTGCCCTCGGGCGGGACGACGCCCTGGGCGACGCGCATCGTGCTCGATGGGTCGAGGCACAGGGTGCCGAGGCCGCTGACCTGCGCGTAGTGCTCCTCCCAGGAGGCCAGCAGCAGGTAGTGATCCCCCGGGGCGGCCTCGAGGCGCACCTCGATCGGCTGCCCCAGATGCCCGTCCCCCGACGCCATCAGCTCGATCGGATCGACTCCGAGGTACTCGAGGTAGCGCACGAGGATCTCCTCGCGCGTCTCCGGCCAGGCGGCGTCCACCAGGCCACCGAGGGAGTAGGTGCTGGCGATCGTGCGGTACTCCCCCCCGGCGCTGACCACCCCCCGGCCACGGTTCCCCGAGTGGGAGGTCGAGAGGAGCCGACCGTTGGGCGCCGCCGCGATCTGGTCGAGCAGGAGGTTCTCCGTCACGTAGCTCAGCGAGAGGCCCTCCAGGATGGAACCCGTCTCGCCTTGGACGCTCGAGAGCGAAGAGCCGCGCGAGACCTCTTGGACTCCGAACCAGGGAGTCAGCACCACCCGCTGCGGGTCGTAGCACCAGGTGTCTCCACCCTCGAGGTAGATGCTCTTGCCGTTCGCCAAGGCCTGGGTCACGTCGAGCGCCTGCGAGGGAGAGAGGACGTGGTTGTCCGCGAAGACTCCTAGACAGACGAGCCAGACGTCGTGGGTGCTCCAGTCGCTCGGCCACTCGTCGTAGAAGGTGTAGGGGATCCCCAGGTCGCCCAGCGCCGCGACCAGGAAGGGGGCCGTGACCGGCCGCCGGCTCATGTTGACGACCGCGACGTCGGTCGTCGCGAAGACGGGGCAGTGGATCTGGCCGAAGAGGGGCAGCTGCGTCTCGTTGGCGTTGGCGGCCAGGTCGCTGGCGACGATGCGGTAGGTGATCAGATCCCCGCTGGCCGGATTGCCGGCGGGGGAGCCGTCGTACCAGTAGCACTGCCTTCCACGCTGCAAGAGCAGGTCCGGCTGCTGCTGGCCGTTGACCGCGTACTCGAGCCGGACCTCGGGCGTGGTCATGTCGTCCTTGGCCAGCACGCGCACGCTGGGAGGCCAGTGGGCGAGGGAGCCACTGCGCGCGGGCAGGAGACGGGAGAGCTCGGGAGCCACGTCGTCTTCGCGTACGGTGAAGCTCAAGAGACCGAGGGGGGCGACCGGCGGGTAGATCGCCGTCCTCCCACCGTCGTCCTGGGCTTCGACGTAGTAGGAGATGGTGGTGCCCCGCGGTCGCGGCGGGAGGGTGGCGCGGTAGCGGTCGGGCACCCCCGTGGGGGTCATGGCGAGCTGCTGGAAGGGTGGTTTCCCCGTCTCGCTCCAGTGGACGACCGGATTGCCGGCCAGCAGGGTGAAGCCGTTGGGGGGGATCGCCTCCACCTCGAGCGTGTAGCCGGAGGTGGTGTCCTCGGTGTCACCGGGCGGATAGGGGTAGAGGCGCAGGGGATCGCGGCGCACGAAGTTCCTCGTGCGGCAGTGCACCGCGTCGAAGTGGGCGCAGCCCTGACTGTCCACCAGCACGATCTCCCAGCCGGGGAAGGCCTCCCGGAATACGCTCTCCGCGACCAGATCGTCGGGATGCCCGTCGGCCGGGACGAAGACCTTCTTGTTGGAGACCAGCGAGTTCATGTAGGGCCGGAAGTAGCTGCCCGACTTGTAGAACATCGGTAGGCGCAGGATCTTGTACGGGCGGCCCCAGGGGCTCTCGAGCGTCGCGTAGAAGTCCACCGTGTCGTTGGCCTGCCGACGCTTGAACGGAGCGCTGGCCGGGAAGTCGACGACGATCAGCGTGTCCGGGGTGCAGGGCTTGCCCCAGGTGTCGTGGTGCCAGATCGTCTTGGGAGCGACGGTGCGGTAGGGGTTGATGCCGTAGAAGCTCTCCATCGCCCTGTCGACGTCCGCCCTGGTGCTGTTGGCGTTCTGCTCGTAGACGTGGGTCGACGAGAAGGCCACGTCGTAGCCGATCGGCAGGTAGTTGCCTCCGACGTGGTTGAGACCGGAGTCGTAGTAGGCGATCCCGAAGTGGTTGGCGAAGTTCAGGGGGAAGAGATCGTCCCAGTACCCGTAGGAAGGCTTGTAGTCGACGATCCCGAGCTCGTTGTTGGCGTCCCAGACGAACCAGGGCCCGTAGTCGCGGGTGTAGATGCTGTTGGTGGGAATCGGAAGGAACCTGATGTTGGTCAGGGGAATGGAGTGGTTGTTGAGCCAGTTGATCCAGTCCAAGTGCTGGGCGCGGTCGTTGACCGGGATGTACGCCAGCGAGTCCCTCTGGATCTCGCGAATCAGGTCGGCGTTCTTCCAGCGGATGAGCACCCCCTCCGCCTCCTCCCACTCCGCCACGCAGTGCACCGGGCCGGGTGGCGGCGCCGTCGGGTTGCCGAGGGGACCGGCGGGGGGATCGACGACCGGCGGTCGCTTTTCGCCGGGGCCCGTCTGTGCGATCCCCGGTCCGGCGAGGAGCAGCGGAAAGGGGAGGAGGAGAGCCAGGAGGAGCGAAGAGCGATCGCTGGAGTGCATGGTGCGTCTCCGGAGAGTCCGGGGTGGCTCGATCTGGACCTCGACGAGGTCTCCAGGGTCGATATCTCCAGGCTACCACGGGCAGCTCTCCTGCCCAGCGGGCTGAAGTGCGCACCGAACGGAGACGGGGGTGAGGGACCTCTTGTCTGCCTTGTATCCGCTGTCGCCGTCGACGTGCTCGACGTCGACCACGACACGGGATCGGTGATGGGAGAGATCACCCTCCGCCCGCCACGGCAGTGGGGGCAGACCAGCACGTTCACAGCGAGTCTCCTGCGCGAGGGTGCCGCACGAGTTTGACGAAATAGTCGCGCACCGCACACCGCATAATGGCGCGCGCGGCGTCAGCCCCCAGCATGATCCTCCAACTCGACAGGGTCACCAAGTCCTATGGCAGCTTCCAGGCCATCGCCGGTCTCTCGGTGGAGGTGCAGCCTGGCGCCATCGGACTGCTTGGACCGAACGGCGCGGGCAAGACCACTCTGATCAAGGCGCTCTTGGGCTTGGTGGAGGTGACCGGTGGCGAGGCCAGGGTGCTCGGATTCGACGTGCGCACGCAGTCGCGCCAGATTCGAGAGCAGGTGGGCTACATGCCGGAGGACGACTGCGCCATCGCCGGCCTGCGGGGCGTCAAGTCGGTCGCCCTCGCCGGGGAGCTGGCCGGTCTGCCCAGGCGAACCGCTCTGCGCCGAGCCCACGAGATGCTCGACTCCGTGCTCCTCGGCGAGGCGCGCTACCGCGAGGTGCAGACCTACTCGGTGGGTATGCGCCAGAAGATCAAGCTGGCCCAGGCGCTGATCCACGCGCCCAAGCTGATCTTCCTCGACGAGCCGACCAGCGGGCTCGACCCCGCCGGCAGGGAGAAGATGCTGCAGCTCGTGCGCAGCCTGGCGCAGAGCAAGGGCGTCAGCGTGGTGATCTCGACCCACATCCTCAGCGACGTCGAGGCGTGCTGCGACTCGGCCCTGATCCTCGGGCGCGGCAGGCTGCTGGTCTACGACACCCTGCCGAAGCTGCAGCAGAGCATCGACTCCAGCTGTGGGGTGCGCGTTGCGGGGGAGATCGGACCGCTCGCGGCCCGACTCACGGCACAGGGGCTCGAGGTGCAGGACGCCGGCCAGGACGAGGCGCGGGTGAGGGGGGAGGGGGATCTCGGGGTCGCGATCTTCCAGGCCGCGGAGGAGTGCGGGACGGTGGTGCGGGAGATCATCCCCAGTCGCAACTCCCTCGAGGAGATCTACCTCGAGGCGGTCCGGGCGACCGACGGCGCACCGGAGCCGGAAGAGGGTCGGAGCTGAGATGCCGATCGCGGAACTAGGCTACCGACACTGGGAAGGCAGGCGCACCGGGCCCTTGCGCAGGTGCCTCGCCATCGCTCGCTCGGAGGTCACGATCGCCTTCCAGAGCAGCCGGCTGCTGCGGCGGTTCCTCCTCGTCGCCTGGATGCCGATCCTCTACTTCTGCCCTTTCTTCCTGGCGATCGGATACGTCGCAGATCCGAACAATGAGCTCGAGTCGGGCGCCATGCTCACCGAGCTCGCCCGGGAGTTCGTCTCCACCGAGGTGATCGGCAAGCTACGGGAGGATCCGCAGCATCTCCTACCCGCCATCTGGTCGATCGCCTTCTACCTGTTCTTCGCCTGGACGCAGTCGTTCCTGTCGATGATCGTGGTCGCGATTGTCGGACCGCCGCTGATCGCACGAGACCATCAGACCAAGGCCTTCCTGGTCTACTTCAGCAAGCCGATCCAGGCCTGGCAGTACCTGTTCGGCAAGTTGTCCTCGCTGGTCTTCTTCGTGTTCAGCATGACGCTCGTTCCGGCGCTCTTCCTGTACACGATCAGCATCGCCCTGTCGCCGGATGTGTCCACTCTGACGGCTACCCTTCCGATCCTCCTCGAGGTGGTGCTGGCCTCACTGATGACCGCGATTCCGATCGGGATGGTCGTGCTGCTGATCTCCTCGCTCACCCGGGACCGACGCATCGCGACCTTCGCGTGGCTACTCCTGTGGATCTTCGGCGAGATCGCCTTCCGCGTTCTGACCGCATCCAGCGCCCTCTCGGGGAACTACCAGCCGCCCGCCTGGGCATCGCTGCTCTCCCTGCGCGAGCTCACCATGCGCGCGGTCTCGGGCATCTTCGGGGTGCGGGGCAACATCGAGACTCTGCTCAACGAGCTCGGCTCGTCCAGCGAAGGGCTGAGCCGCAACCTGCTCCGCCTGGCAGATGACATGGGCGATGCAGCGGTGATGGAGCGCCCCCACAGCGTGCTGCAGTTCACGGACCTCGCCGGCCTTGGGCTCTCGCCCGGGCTTTCCGCCCTGGCTCTGATCGCGCTCAGCATCGCTTGCGGCCTCATCATCTTGCGACGGGCGCGGAGGGCGGTGCGCATCTGATGGAGAAGCTCCTCGAGACCCGCTCCCTGACCAAGCTCTACGGGGATGTGATCGGCGTCAACGACATCACCCTCGACCTCGAGCCGGGCGTGATCGGGCTGCTGGGCCCGAATGGCGCGGGCAAGTCGACCTTCCTCAAGCTGATCACCGGGCAACTGCGCCCTACCGAGGGTCATCTCGAGGTGCTGGGCCTGCGGCCGTGGGCCAACATGCGGCTCTTCGAGCGCCTCGGCCTCTGTCCCGAGCAGGACTCCTTCTACGACCAGCTTTCGGCCCTCGAGTTCGTGACCACCCTGGCCAAGATCTCCGGACTCGGATCCACGGCGCGCTCACGGGCCGAGGGAGCACTCGAACGGGTCGGCGCCACCGAGTTCATGCGGCGGCCGATCAGCAGCTACTCCAAGGGGATGCGGCAGCGCACGAAAATCGCGCAGTCGATCGTTCACGACCCCGACCTTCTGGTCCTGGACGAGCCGCTGGCGGGGACCGATCCGGTCTGTCGGCGGGAGATCATGGACCTGGTGAGCGACCTCGGCGCCGAGGGCAAGAGCATCCTGGTCGCCTCACACGTCCTGCACGAGGTGCAGGCGATGACCGATGAGTTCGTGCTGATCTACGGGGGGCGGATGCTCGCCTCCGGCGACGTGGGGGAGATCCGCTCGCTCATGAACCAGTTCCCACACCGCATCACCATCCGCTGCGACGACGCCCGCAAGCTGGCGCATGCGCTGGTGCTGGAGTTCGCGATCCAGGGTGTCGAGATCGACGCCGAGCGTGGGGAGCTGAACGTGCTGACCCACGACCCGGGTCGCTTCTACGCCGGCTTGCCGCGCGTCGCCCTGCAGGCGGGCGTAGCAGTCCGCGAGCTGACCTCCGAGGACGACAAACTGGCAGCCGTCTTCAACTACCTGGTGTCGGTGCAGTGATGTTCGAGATCTACCGCATGCAGCTGCGCCAGATCCTCGGTGGGAGGATGAAGTGGCTGGTGGTGGGTATCCTCGTACTGCCGGTGCTCCTGACCTTGGCGCTGGTCAGTGCCAGTGGCCACGAGGCGATCGAGCGTGAGATCCAGCGCGCGGTCGAACGGGATCGGTACTACCAGGAGATCGTGACCAAGGCGCTGTCCACCACGGCTCGACCTATGGCCTGGGAGGGGAAGGACGTCGACCTCCTCGGCGGCTACTGGACCCTGACGGAGGAGGGCCTCCGCCGCTGGGGAGACCTCGTCGACTACGAGGGGACGGTCGTCGTCAACGAGGGCTACCTCATCTTCGTGAATGGACGCCTGTGGATCGACGAGAGCAAGGAGGCCCCGGGGGATCGGATCAGCATCCAGAGCTTCTCCGGCCAGTTGGACGAGCCGCTGCGATCTGCCGAAGTCCCCATCACGATGCGGGCCCTCCGCACCTTCTATCTGTTCCTGCTCTACCCTCAGGCGATCTGTCTCTTGATCTCGCTCTTCTACGGCACGTCCGTGCTGGGGCACGAGCTCAGTGGCAAGACCTTGACCTACCTTTTCACGCGGGCACTGCCGCGCTGGAGGTTCGTCCTGGGGAAGTACCTCGGGATTCTGGCCGCGCTCACGATTCCCGCCGCTCTCAGTCTGCTGATCTCCTGGGTGCTCATGGGCGCGGAGGGCGGATTCGTAACCCTGGCCGGGTTGCTAGCCGGCACCCTCGGAGCACTGTTCGCCTACAACGCACTCTTCATCTTGTTCGGCTTCCTGATCCCCCGCAGGGCCATGATCGCGGCCCTGATCTACGGCGTCGTCTTCGAGCTGATCCTGTCGTTCATTCCCGCCCTGGTGAACCAGTTCACGATCACTTACTACCTGCGCTCGATCGTGGTCGCGGTCCTCGATGTCGAGATCCCCAAGGAGGCCGTTCGTGTCGTGGGCGGCGCCTCGCCAACCGGCGCCATATTGGCCCTGGCGGGGATGACCATCGGAGCCTTGGTGCTCTCCAGCCTCCTCGCCACCCATCGGGAGTACGTGATTCGGGATCAGGCTTGACCGGGCCCCGACTCAGACGTCGCGCGCGGATCCCTCCTGCTCCGGCAGCCGGTAGTGGAAGATCGCCAGCGTCGGAATCGGGGGGTAGCTGAGGTTCAGGCGATAGCCGCGGAACTCCTCGAGGGCGCACCCCATGCGCTCGGCGACCCCGGAGAGGAGCTCCGACTGCCCGGGTACGTGGGGGCTGGAGAGGACCGGCGGGCCCGCCCCGAGCGACTCGACGCTCGCGATCCGCGGGAGGAGGAAGCGCTCGTGCTTCGTCAGCGGCATCTCGATCCGGCCCTGCAGCAGGCTGTAGAGATCCAGAGCGGGCGCGCCGGCGAAAGGCAGGTCGCGGTGCACGAGGAGGTCGAAGTGCGCGCGCTCGGCGGGCGTGTTCAGGCGCAGGAAGTACTCGCCCCGGTCGTCCCCCTCGCGGGCGTGCATCGAGCCGAAGCCGCGCAGGATCCAGCCGAAGTGGCACGTCATCGCCGCGGTGTTGCCGACCGGTCCCTCGCGCAGCACGAAGATCGTCCCGTCGGGCGCAGGCACGCTGCGCACGTCCGGCAGCGGCTGGGAGCAGAACGCGCGCAAGAGCGGCGGCTCGCCGGCCCGGACGTCCGCGTCGATCGGCTCGACCCGCCGCGGACCGCCGTCCGGATCCTCGGACGCGTGCTGCTCCTGGGTCAGCGGCCAGGTCGCGGTCGGACGCAGCCGCCTGAAGTCGACCAGCCCGCCCACGATGCCGACGTCCAGACGGCCGGGCGCCTCGCGCGAGGGGACGATCAGGTGCGCGCCCGATCGGACGCGGGCCTGCACGCCGAAGATCGAGGTGTTGCCCTGGAACGCGGCCTTGCGGGTGGCCTCGAGCAGGGGCGCGTCGACCCGCTCGGGCCGCATCGAGCCCAGCATCCGCTCGAGCGTCGCGCGGTCACCCGCGTGCAGCTCGACCATCGCCTCGAACTCCGCCAGGGCGCCGCGCGCCGCGTCGATCGTCTCGGCGGCGGCACCTCCCTTGGCGAGACCCTTGAGGAGGATGTCGCAACCCGACGCGCCCGGCAGGTGCTGCACGAGCTGGTACGGGTCGGGCGTGTTGACGATCTTGCAGAGCTTCCAGGCGAGGTTCTTGTTGAAGCCGAAGCGGCGGGCCACCGACTGGGGAGCGCTGGGATCCGCGCCGACGCTCGTGAGGAGTTCGGTGAGGGCCCCGCGAACGCGCTGGACGGTGCGCTCGAAGTGGGTGGGGAAGGCGACGGCCGGAAGGCCGAGGGTGGGCGGAGGGGCGGGGTCGGGCATGGGGCGATAGGGGCACCCTAGCAGGCCTCCAGGGCCGATCCCAGCCCTCAGGGGAAATTCTCAGAAATTTCCCTGGGGAAGCTTGCAGGGAAGAATTTGGGCGCTATCCTCCCGCCCATCGACCGAGCAGGCGGCCCTTCGACACGGCGCTGCGCCCCGACCGCCGCCCTCCCCAAACCCTCCTCCCCGAGGAGCCACCCAGGAACCACCATGCACTTCCCCACGCTCCGCAATCTGATCCCCCTCGCGGGCCTCGGCCTCCTCGCGTCGACGGCCTCCGCCCAAGCGACCCTCGATACCCACTCCCCGAGTGGGGCCGCGCGCATGACCCCCGACGGCCAGACGATCGTCGGCTCCGGGAGCCAGGGCGCCTGGCTCTACACCACCGCGGGCGGCTACGTCCAGCTCGGTGGAGGGGGGGGCGTCGACCTCTCCGACGACGCGGCGGTCGTGGCCGGCAACCGGGTCGGCGCGTCCACCTACGACGGCCCCGCCCTCTGGGACGCGGTGAACGGCTGGGTCGACCTGGGCGGGATCCCCGGCCAGACCCCCCCCGGCGACTCGCACGGGACCGCCTACCAGGTCTCGGGCGACGGCGCGGTCGTCGTCGGCCTCGGCTGGCACTCCAACTGGAAGGCGCGCGGCTTCCGCTGGGACGCGACCACCGGCGTGGTCGAGCTGCCGCAGATGGGCCCGAACAGCTCGCGCGCGAGCGCGATCTCGGGCGACGGCCTCTGGATCGGGGGCTTCGACGAGGCCGCCAACGGCACGCGCCGTGCGGCGCTCTGGGACGCTGGCCTGAACGAGACCCTCTTCCTCGTGCGCCCCGAGAACCCGAACGGGTACGGCGAGATCAACGACATGAACCACGACGGCACCGTGATCGTCGGGATCGACACCCTCGACACCGAGCCCGGCTCCGGCTACCGCTGGACGCCGACCGAGGGCGTGGTGCGCTTCGGCCCGGTGCCCGGCGTCGACCCGTGGATGAACTACAACTGGGCCAGCGCGTGCTCCGAGGACGGCGAGGTCGTGGTCGGCGGCAACTGGGACCTCTTCATGAACACGACCTACGCCACGATCTGGACCGAGGCGACGGGCGTGATGTTCCTGCACGACTACCTGACCGCCCTCGGCGTGCCCGGCCTGGACATGATCCAGCTCGCCAGCGCCACAGACGTCAGCGCGGACGGCACCAAGATCCTCGGCTGGGGCGTCACCCCTCCCTTCAACTTCATCTGGTGGGAGGCGAGGATCCCGAGCTGCAACGGCGGCACCGCGAGCTTCTGCATCACCTCGCCGAACTCCGTCGGCAGCGGCGCGCTGATCGGCTCGAACGGGCACGTCTCGGTCGCCTCCAACAGCCTCGAGCTCACCGCGGGCCCGGTCCCGGACGAGTTCGGCCTGTTCTTCCTCGGCGACTCGACGACGCAGGTTCCCCTGGGCGACGGCTTCCTGTGCCTCTCGGGCAAGCTCTACCGCTTCCCGGCCGAGCTGGCGAGCGGCAACGTCCTGCGCCACGAGGTCGACTTCGGGGCCTGGCCGGCCGCCGGGCTCCTGGACCCCGGCTCGACCTGGCACTTCCAGGCCTGGTACCGCGACCCCGCCGCGGGCGGGACGGGCTCGAACTTCTCCGACGGCCTCACCGTGACGTTCTGCGACTGAGACCGCCCCACGCGACCACGGGGGCGCTCCCCCGTACCCTCACCTCCGCGAGCCGCCGGGACCCCATCCGGCGGCTCGCGCCGCATTCCGCCCGAGGAGCTCCACAGCACCTCGTCCGCTCCGTCCGCGCAGTCGACCTCCATCGACTCGAATCCCTCGATCGAAGACAGCGCCAACGGTCCTCCCGGGAGGCGGCCCGCACCTCGCGGCATGCCGGTGACGACGGGGGTCACAGTGCGAACACCGGAGACCTCCTCGGAGAAGAGATTGCCCTGATCCCATGCGAGCAGTCCGCACGAGTGGCCGGCCGACGTGGTCGTATTCAGGTGACAACGACTCCGTATTGGGGGTGGTCAATCCCCACCCGAGAGCTAACATGCGCGCCGAAGCATCGCACGGTGCCCGGGGCTCCACCCGCTAGGGGTGTGGGTTCGTCACGCCCCGGGCCGGGGCTTCCAAGGAGAAAACGATGTCAGATCGACGCATGATCACGGTGGATGGCAACGAGGCCACCTCGTCCGTTGCCCACCGTACCAACGAGGTGATCGCGATCTACCCGATCACGCCTTCCTCCAACATGGGGGAGTTCGCCGACGAATGGTCGGCCAAGGGTCAGAAGAACATCTGGGGAACCATCCCCGACGTCGTGGAGATGCAGTCGGAGGGCGGTGCCGCGGGCGCCGTTCACGGCGCGCTGCAGGCCGGTGCTCTGAGCACGACTTTCACGGCCTCGCAGGGGCTGCTCCTGATGATCCCGAACCTGTACAAGATCGCGGGAGAGCTGACCTCGTACTGCATGCACGTGTCGGCGAGGACCGTCGCGACGCACGCCCTGTCGATCTTCGGGGACCACTCCGACGTCATGGCCTGCCGTCAGATCGGACTCGCGTTGCTGGCCTCGGGCTCGGTCCAGGAGGCCCACGACATGGCCTGCATCGGCCAGGCCGCCACGCTCCGGTCCCGCATCCCGTTCCTGCACTTCTTCGACGGGTTCCGCACCTCCCATGAGGTCGCCAAGATCGAGGAGCTGACCGACGACGACCTGCGGCTCATGCTCCCCGACGACCTCATCCGGGCGCACCGCGAGCGCGCCATGACCCCGGATCGCCCCGTCCTGCGCGGCACCGCCCAGAACCCGGATGCGTTCTTCCAGGCCCGGGAGACGATCAATCCCTTCTACCAAGCCTGTCCGCAGACCGTTCAGGAGGTGATGGACCAGTTCGCCGGGCTGGTCGGGCGCCAGTACCACCTGTTCGACTACGTCGGCCACCCGGAGGCGGACCGCGTCGCCGTGATCATGGGCTCGGGCGCCGAGACGGTGCACGAGGCCGTCGAGTATCTCAACGGCCAGGGCGAGAAGGTCGGCTTGCTGAAGGTCCGCCTGTACCGTCCGTTCGCCATCGAGCGCTTCGTCGAGGCGCTGCCGGCGACGACGCGCTCGATCGCGGTGCTCGACCGCACCAAGGAGCCCGGCGCTGTGGGCGATCCGCTCTACGTCGACATCTTGGGGGCGCTGCGGGAGATGCAGGTCGCCGGCAAGCTGCCGATGACCGAGTTCCCCAGGGTCATCGCCGGCCGCTACGGGCTGTCCTCCAAGGAGTTCAACACCGCCATGGTAAAGGCGGTGTTCGACGAGATCGGCAAGGACGAGCCGAAGAACCACTTCACGGTCGGGATCGTCGACGACGTCACGCACACCTCGCTGGCGGTCGACGAGACGTTCGACACCGAGCCCGATGACGTCGTCCGCGGCGTGTTCTTCGGCCTCGGGGCCGACGGCACCGTGGGCGCCAACAAGAACTCCATCAAGATCATCGGCGAGGAGACGCCCAACGAGGCCCAGGGGTACTTCGTCTACGACTCGAAGAAAGCCGGTGCGATCACCATCTCGCACCTCAGGTTCGGCCCGCGCAAGATCCGCTCGTCGTACCTCATCCGCCAGGCGAGCTTCGTGGCCTGTCACCAGTTCGTGTTCCTCGATCGCTACGACGTCCTGGAATACGCGGCGCCCGGTGCGGTGTTCCTGATCAACGCGCCGTTCCCCAAGGAGGAGGTCTGGGATTGCCTGCCGCGGGAGGTGCAGCAGCAGATCGTCGACAAGGACCTGAAGCTCTACACGATCGACGCCTACCGCGTGGCCCGCGAGGCCGGCATGGGCGCTCGCATCAACACGATCATGCAGACCTGCTTCTTCGCGATCTCCGGCGTGCTGCCGCGTGACGAGGCGATCGCCAAGATCAAGGAGGCGATCGAGAAGACGTACGGCATGAAGGGCCGCGAGGTCGTGCAGCGCAACTTCGATGCGGTGGACACCACGCTCGCCAACCTCTTCGAGGTCGAGATCCCCGGCCAAGTGACGTCGGGGATGAACATGCCTCCGATCGTGGCCGACGAGGCGCCCGATTTCGTCAAGCAGGTGTCGGCCATGATGCTTGCGGGCAAGGGCGACCTGCTTCCGGTCAGCGCGTTCCCCACCGACGGCACGTGGCCGACGGCGACCGCCCAGTGGGAGAAGCGCAACATCGCCCAGGAGATCCCGATCTGGGATCCCGACATCTGCATTCAGTGCAACAAGTGCGCGATGGTGTGCCCGCACGCCGCCATCCGCGCCAAGGTCTACGAGCCGGCAGCCCTGTCGAGCGCGCCGAAGTCGTTCCAGTCGATGCCGTACAAGGCCAAGGACTTCAAGGACCAGGCGTACACGATCCAGGTGGCCCCGGAGGATTGCACCGGGTGCACCCTGTGTGTCGTCGTCTGCCCGGCGAAGGACAAGAAGAATCCGAAGCATCGTTCGCTCAACATGGCCTCGCACCTCGAGTACAAGGACGTCGAGGCCGAGAACTACTCCTTCTTCCTCGATCTGCCGGAGGTCGACCGCACCAAGGTCAAGATCGACGTCAAGGGCTCGCAGTTCCTGCAGCCGCTCTTCGAGTATTCCGGCGCGTGCGCGGGCTGCGGCGAGACGCCGTACGTCAAGCTGCTGACCCAGCTCTTCGGCGATCGCGCCCTGATCTCGAACGCCACTGGGTGCTCGTCGATCTACGGCGGGAACCTGCCGACGACCCCGTTCACCGTGGACCCGAATGGCCGCGGACCGACGTGGTCGAACTCCCTGTTCGAGGACAACGCCGAGTTCGGCTTCGGGTTCCGCCTGTCGGTCGACAGCCACCGGCGGTTGGCGGAACACCTCCTGCGCAGCATGGCCTCCGCGCTCGGCGAGACGCTGGTGACGGCGCTGATCGAGGCCGAGCAGGTCGACGAGGCGGGCATCGCCGAACAGCGCGAGCGCGTCGAGGTACTGCGCCAGAAGCTGGCCGGCATCGACTCGCCCGAAGCGCGACGTCTCGAGACACTCGCGGACAACCTCGTCAAGAAGAGCGTCTGGCTGCTCGGCGGCGACGGCTGGGCCTACGACATCGGCTACGGCGGTCTCGATCACGTGCTGGCCATGGGTCGCGACGTCAACATCCTGGTGCTCGACACGCAGGTCTACTCGAACACCGGCGGGCAGCAGTCGAAGGCGACCCCGATCGGGGCCTCTGCCAAGTTCGCGGTCGCGGGCAAGGAGATCCCGAAGAAGGACCTCGGCATGCTCGCCATGTCGTACGGCAATGTCTACGTCGCCCAGATCGCGTTCGGCTCGAAGGACGCCCAGACGGTCAAGGCCTTCGCCGAGGCCGACTCGTACCCCGGGCCGTCGTTGATCATCGCCTACAGCCACTGCATCGCCCACGGGTACGACCTGGCGCACGGCTGCGATCAGCAGAAGCTCGCGGTCGACAGCGGCGCCTGGCCGCTGTACCGCTTCGACCCACGACGCGTCGCGGAGGGCAAGCCGCCCCTCGCCCTCGACTCCGGCAAGCCGAAGGCGTCCGTGATCGAATACATGCGGAACGAGACGCGCTTCCGGATGGTCGAGAAGCTCGACCCGAAACGGTTCGAGCTGCTGCAGAAGTCGGCCGCGCGGTCCGCCGCGCAGCGTTTCGCGGTCTACCAGCAACTCGCCGGCGTCACCGTGCCGACCGAGGAACTCATCGCCGAAGCGGCAGAGAAGCTCGTCGCCGACGCGGCGGAGAAGTAGGAAACGGCTGCCATGAACCTCAACACACGCTACCTGGGACTGGAACTGCCCCACCCGTTCATGCCCGGCGCCTCTCCAATGTCGCTGGACATTGACACCGTGCGCCGGCTGGAAGACGCCGGGGCTGCCGCCATCGTGATGAACTCCCTCTTCGAGGAGCAGATCGCGGGCGAGGAGATGGCGTCGCTACGCGACGTCGAGGGACACCAGCACTCGTCCGCCGAGGCGTCGTCCTACATCCCGAGCGCCGACCTGTTCCGCGTCGGGACCGAGGAGTACCTCGAGCAGATCCGCAAGGTCCGCGAGGCCGTCGACGTGCCGGTCATCGGCTCCCTGAACGGGACCAGCACCGGCGGCTGGCTGGACTACGCCCAGCACATCGCCGAGGCAGGGGCCAACGCCCTGGAGCTGAACATCTACGAGCTGGTCACCGATCTCGAAGAGAGCGGCGGCTCGGTCGAGACGCGCACCCTGGAGGTCGTCAAGGCGCTCAAGGCCAAGGTCGACATCCCGGTGACGGTCAAGCTGTCGCCCTTCTACACCTCCCTGCCGCACTTCGCGCGCGCGCTGGAGCAGGCGGGTGCCGACGGCATGTTGCTCTTCAACCGCTTCTACCAGCCGGACATCGACGTCGAGGAGCTGGAGGTCGAGCGCAAGCTGGAGCTGTCGGACTCGCGCGAGCTGCTCCTCAGGCTGCGCTGGCTGGCGATCCTCTCCGGGCAAGTCAACGGATCCCTCGGCTGCTCGGGCGGGGTGCACACCCCGCTCGACGCGCTCAAGGCGGTCATGGCCGGGGCGCACGCCGTGCAGATGGTCTCCGCGCTGTACGAGCAGGGGCCGGACTACATCGGCACCATGCGGGACGGGGTGGCGCAGTGGCTCGAGGAACACGAGTACGAGTCACTGGAGCAGGCCCGTGGGAGCATGAACCTGCAGCGTAGCCCGGACCCGCACGCCTACGAGCGAGCCAACTACGTGCAGATCCTTCAGACCTGGGAGCGCTCGTAGCCCACAGCGTCGGGGGGCGCGCGGGACGCTGCGCCCCACCGACGTCGGCTCAGAAGTTCCAGGCCAGGCCGATGCCCGCCCAGACGTTGTCGGCGGCGATGTCGGCCGCGTCGAGGGCGTCGCGCAGACTGTTGTCGATGATGGTCGCGGCGCTGACATTCACGAAGAAGGTCGCGCCATGGCCGATGGGGCGCCGGACCGTCGCCGATCCGACCAGGTCGCCCAAGCCCGACTCATCGGCGAAGTAGTAGCCCGCTTGGTCCTTGTCCGTCCATCCGAGGGTCGCGCCCAGCTCCAGAATGGTCTGCTTGTCGACCTCGAACTCCCGCGAGACGGCGCCGTTGACGTACAGGCCGTCGAACTCGTCGAAGTCGTACCAGAACGTGACCGAGGGGTTCACGCCCATGTAGGACCAAGCCAGGACGGTGAAGACCTCCATCGTGGACTCCCCGCCGCCATTCGGGAAGTTGTAGCTGTACAGGCCCATGGTGACGGCCGCGCCATCGACCTGCCGCGAGTACGAGGCGCCCACGTCCAGCTCGGAGAACTCGCCGGCATTCCCATTGGGCAGCGCCGCATCGCCGGTTCTGCCGTAGAGATCGACGTTGCCCCATCCGAACACGTCGAAGTTGCCCCCCCCCTCGATGGGCAGGGTCACCCCCAGGTCGGCTTGCAGGACGCCCCTCTCGTTCTGCGGGACGCCCCGGAAGATGTAGTGGCTGGCCGCGGTCATGCTGGCAGCGACGTTGGGTGGCGTCGCGGTGGAGAAGCATCCGGAGAGGAGGAAGGTGAGGGGGAGCAGACAGCAGATCGCTCTTCTCGTGTTCATCGCTTCGGGTGGGCCGTTTCTCGGGGAGGTGGGACTCGGACGGGGAAGCGGCAGGTTGCGTCATTCGAGCTGCGCGTGCGAGAACCAACAGGGAGAATCGCTCGATCCTCAAGGGCCGCAGGGGCACTCGGGGGAGAGCGTGATTCGCAGTCACCCGACTACGAGTTCGCAACGGCCTGGGGCCCCCCGTCAGCGCGCTTGACGCTCGCGCCTGGCCGCCCTGGCCTCGCCGTCGAAATCGCCTCTCAGTCCCCGCTCCAGCGCTCGGAAGCTGACCTCGTTGCCGACGATCGTGTAGTGCCCCTTGCGTTCACCGCGGTCGGCGACGTAGTCCCCCCAATCCCGTCCCGTCTGCTGCCGATCCTGCTCGAAATCCCTCCTCGTCGAGACGTAGGGAATGCCGAGCTTGTCCAGTTCGCGCGTCAGGAAGGTCTGGCGCCAGCTGTTCCCCGCACCCCTCGCGAGCTCTCCCTTGCCGACGAAGACCAACACGAAGGACTGGAGCTCGCGCTCGCGCAGCGCTCGATCGAGCTCGACGAGGATGCGTCGGCTGGCGATCCGCGTCTCCCTCCAGTCAGCGCGATGGCCGTCCAGGCGAAGGCGCCAGCTCGGCGGCACCAGTCCCGATCCGAAGAGCAGGTAGCGCCAGGCGTAGCTGGTGACTTCGGGTGGGTGGGTCTCCAGCCACTCGGCGCAGCTCTTGCCCAGGTCGTTCTCGAAGTCGAGCCCCTTCACGTCCAGATTCAAGTGCGGCTTCGGCTGACCGCGGAAGGCCAGGTGGACGCGATCCAGGTCGTCGTCGAGCAGGATGCTCATGACGACGACGGGATCCAGCTCGAGCACGGGCTCGATGGTCAGCAGGAACGAGAGGAAGGCCTGATCGAAGCCGTAGCCCCCGACTCCATAGTTGAGCAGCGCGTGCCCCGTTCCCGCATCCGAGCTCGCCAGCAGGCTGGACCAGGTCGTCGCCCAGGACGTGCGATTCGCGTAGGAGTCGCCATAGAGCAGAATCGGTCTCTCGGCGCCGAGCGACACCAAATCCTTGTGAAGGTGGTCCTCCTGCGACAGTCGAGGGCTGCGCCAACCCAGGATCGTGTCGATGTACGGACTCGGCTTCTGATTCCCTCGCTTCGAGAAGATGTACTGCAGCTTCCAGTACTGCGTGCACCATCGGTGCGCGAAGTTGCCAGGCGAGCGCAGGTCGCGCGTCGCTGCGACGATGCGTGGATGATCGCAGAAGATCAGCACGCGCAGGCCGCCTTCGAAGAGGGCGGCCGTAGCGACCAGCACGAAGGCGATGCGCGCCGACCGACGGAGGCAGCGTCGGAGCCTGGTCGGACGCTCCCCGGGCTGGTCGGGTGGACTCATGGGCAGCCAGTCTAGCTCGATGTGGAGGGTTCAAAATCCATCCCGGGAGCTTGGGTCTCGTAAAGGGACCGACTCAGCACTGGCGGTGACGTGGAGAGCGACGACGATCGCGACGAGCTACTCCACGCCGGTACTATGGTGGCGGAGGTGACCTTCGTGTTCCGGACCGCATCGATCGCGTGCCTCTTGGCGGCGCTCGCTCACGCCGACGAACGACCGAACGTCGTTTTCGTCCTGGCCGACGACATGGGCTACTCGGACCTGGGCTGCTACGGCGGCGAGATCGCGACGCCCCACATCGACCGCTTGGCCGCCGAGGGGCTGCGCTTCACCCAGGTCTACAACACCTCCAAGTGCTTTCCGTCGAGGGCCTGCCTGCTCACCGGCGCCTACGCGCAGCAGGTCGGCATGGACAAGCGGCCGCGCGAGATCCGCGGCGGCGTCACCCTGGGCGAGGTGTTGCGCGCGGCGGGCTACCGCACGTTCTGGTCCGGCAAGCACCACGGCACCGAGAACCCCTACGAGCGCGGCTTCGACCGCTACTACGGGCTGCGCGACGGGGCGTGCAACTACTTCAACCCCGGCGTGCAGCGCGAGGGCGAGCCGCTGCCCGCGCAGAAGCGACCGAATCGCTTCTGGTGCATCGACGGCGAGACGCACTCGCCCTACTCGCCACCCGCGGGCTTCTACACGACCGACGCCTTCACCGACTGGGCGCTGCAGTTCCTGGAGGAGGGGCGCGATTCGGAGCGCCCGTTCTTCCTGTACGTCGCCTACAACGCCCCGCACGACCCCTTGCAGGCCTGGCCCGAGGACATCGAGCGCTACGCGGGGACCTACGACGAGGGGTACGAGGCGATCCGTGCCGCGCGCTGGCGGCGGCAGCGCGAGCTGGGGCTCTTCGGTGAGCAGGTGCCGCTCGCGCCGCCCGAGCACCGCCCGTGGGAGCAGCTCGACGAGACGCAGCGCAGCGACCAGGTCCGGCGCATGCAGGTCTACGCGGCGATGGTCGACCGCCTCGACCAGAACGTCGGCCGGCTGATCGCCAAGCTCGAGGAGTTGGACGCGCTCGAGAACACGCTCTTCGTGTTCGCCTCCGACAACGGTGCCTCCTCCGAGGTGGTGCGCATCGGCGAGGGCGAGATCGGCTCGATGACGCGCTGGGCCTCCCTCGGCGGCGACTGGGCCAACGTGGCGAACACGCCGCTGCGCCGTTACAAGAACCACAGCCACGAGGGCGGGATCTGCACCCCCTTCGTCGTCCACTGGCCGGCGCGCGTCTCGACCGCCGGCGGATTCGTACGCACGCCGGCGCACTTCGTCGACTTGATGCCCACGCTGGTCGAGCTGGCCGGCGCGTCCTACCCCACCATGCACCGCGACGAGCCGGTGGTGCCAATGCAGGGGGTCAGCCTGCTACCGCTCCTCGACGGCGAGCCACTCGAGCGCGGGCGCCCGCTCTTCTGGCAGTGGGGGCGTGGGCAGGCGCTGCGCGACGGACGCTGGAAGCTGGTGCGCTTCAAGGACCAGCCGTGGGAGCTCTACGACCTGGCCGTCGACCGGACCGAGACGAACGACCTGGCGCACGCCGACCCCGAGCGGGTCGCGGCGCTGGCGGCCGCGTGGGACGTCTGGTACGCGACGCGGCGGGAGGAGCAGTGAACGGAGGTGGCGCCCTCACTCGATCTCGAGGTCCAATCTCACGACACCTCCGGGCTCTCCTCTCGACCTCTTGGCGCGGCTCGTCTTCTGCGTCTCGGTTCGCGCCTCTATCGAGACGGAACCCGCCGGTAGAGACATCCTCCAGTTGCCGTCGGCGTCCGACAGGCACCGGCTCCACTCGATGGAACACCCGTTCCGACGTATCTCCCTGTGCTCGGCTACGACCAGGGCGCCCCCCACCGGCATCCCGTCGCAATCCCGCACGATGCCGGCGTAGTTCACGGACCGCGTAGCTGCCAAGACGAGGGGAGACTCGGACGGAAGGTCGATGACGTGCGAAGCGAATCCCCCCTCACTGACGTCCAGCGTCCAACGGCCTGGGGGAAGCTCGAGGAGGAACGCCCCTGACGGGCCCTCGACCTCCGCGGGTCGGTAGCCATTGCCGAAGGGGAAGTCACTCGACCCATGGGGCTGCGCCTCGAGCTTGTAGCTCGTGAGGGGCGCTCCCGCTCGATCCACGACCCGACCTTCGATCCGCACCGGGTACGGTACGACGATTCGCGCCGTCGTGCCTGGGGCGACGCCGGTCAGTCGGCCGTGGGAGGCCACCCACGTCCAGCCGCTTCCCGCCCAACCGGAGCTCGGCTCGCGCTCGCTCCTCCAGGTGACAGCCCAGGTCGTGAACGGCCCCTCGTCGAGGCCGCCAAAGGTGTATGCGTGCCCCACCTCCCGGCGCCTGCCGGCCTCGCGATCGTCCAGGGTGATCGCAGCGTCAGTCACGGGCGTACCGTCGGGCCGGACGACCTCGACGGTCACCAGGTTGCCCCGGGGCAGGATGATCGAACCCGCTTGGAAGTGTGCTCCGGACCGGGACTCGCCCAGGTCGAGGATCACCGTCCCGTAGCGTTCAGCCCGGGCGGTGACACACAGGGCTCCAGGCGCGATCGGAGCGACGTCGAAGCGCCCATCATCAGTCGTCGTCGTGAGGTGGTTGCGCCCCCACCCCCCCTCCTCCGACTGTCCGCTCACGTGGACACCAACCTCCACGCCGGGGATGGGAGCACCTTCTTCATCCACCACCCGGCCCGAGACTCGCGATCCACGGGTGACATCCGCCTGTACCGTGATCGTCTCCCCGGGAACGAGTTCGACGAGCGCCAGGTCCGCGGTGAAGCCATCCCTCGGGAGAAGCATGATCGCGTACTCGTCTGGGAGAGTGGAAATGCCGCGGAAGGTCACTCGCAGGCCTGCATCGGGGGTCTCGACCGCCAGGCCCCCCATGAGGTAGCGGAAGAAGGCCGGTTCCCCCGCCCCGAGAAGTCCCACCTTCGCGGTTCTCAGGAGCTCGAGGTGATCGGCGTCCTCGGCGCCCAACTCCACCACGACCATCGCCGCGAGCACAGGGCGCAGCACGACCGGATCGGTAGGCCTCCGCAGACTGGCGCGCACCGTCCGCCCCATGTGGAGATGGTCGGCCTCCACATCGAGCCGCACACGGATGCCGCGTTTCGGCACTCCGATCCGGAAGCGGCCGTCAGGCCCCACGACGGCGCGCGGCCGGTGTGCTCCGGGCTCGAGGTGCCCGTAGGAGACGACGACCACTTCCTCGCCAGCCGGCAGCCCCTCCGGGAGCACGACTCGCCCCTCGATCCACACCAGCTCCGGGGCGGCGGGCGTCACACCATCCCGCCCAGCTGGCACAGCACACCCCATGCCCACCAGGGGCAGCAGAAGGGTGACCAGAGCGCCGAGTGACATCATCACCCGGGGGCCAGTCCCGTGCCTGTCGACCGGGTCCGTCATGGCGGGACTCCCTTCATGCTGGCGAGTGGCCTGGTTGCGCCTCGACCTGCCCATCGCCGCTCCACCCGGACTCCTCGAGCACCCCGCGGGCACGATCGAGCGCGGACGAGGCCTGTCCAGCGTACTCGATCTCCCCGGAGTCGACCTTCGGATCGCGCACTGGCTTGCCGAGGGCGTGGGTCTGTGCTAATCCCTCGCCAACGACCGTGACCGTCGGGCGCTCCCGGCGCCCAGCGCATCCGTCAGGAGGTGCACCGTGCGCAACCGAGACTTCGAGGACCTCGACTGCTTTTGAGGTGATGAGCAAGCGCCGCCGGGGATTCCCCAGCGAGACGCGCGTCAAGCGCGGACACCGGATCGTCCACGGGAACAAGGAACTCGTCGAGAAGCTGGGTCGCAACGACCTCTGCCCGTGCGGCTCGGGGAGGCGCTTTCAAGCGGTGCTGCCTCCGTAGCGGCCGCTTTCGATGGTTCGGCTCGGAGCCACTACTTTCAGGGAGTGAGATCCTCTGCACGGGATCCCACTTGCACTACCTCCCGATGTTGCGTGCGGGGCGGCTACCGCAGCTCCGCCCGCGCCCACATCGCGGTTGAGCTCACGTCGGTCGTGAAGACGAAGGTCCCCTCCAGGTCGTCGAGCAGGTCCCCGAAGTCGAAGGGAACATCCTCCATCTCGGCCAGCATCACGAGCATCGACACGTCCCAGACCGCGATGGAGGCGGAGCCCTCGTTCTCCTGCATGGCGTGGCGCACGAACTGGTTCTCGCTGGCGCCCGTGGGGTTACCCCCCGCCAGCATCTCCTCGACGTGCACCAGGGCGTCGCCCATCGCGAAGGCGAGGGCGCCGCGACCCACGCCGATTCCCATCTCGAACGGAAAGCTGGGGATCGTGTAGAGGTTGCCGTGGCTCAGCTCGTCGACGGCAACGAGCTCCATCACTCCCACCGACTCCACGATCGCGAGCAGGTTTTCCTCGAAGGCCTCGTGATCCTCCAGGGCAATGACGTAGCCGATACCGGGCAGCTCCTCCGACTCCACGCTCGCCTCGAAGTCCGGTATGTCGGTGAAGTAGCTCAGTACCGAGCCCTCGAGCAGAGAGACCAGGTCGTCGATCACGTGCACACCGGTCTGCTCGGCGAAGGCGTCGAGGCTCTCCGCCGCCTCGTCGGAGGCCCCCGGCTCGACCTCGTCCGCAAGCCCCAGAATGACGTCGACGACGCCCACCCAATCGACACCAACGATGCTGATCGCGGCGACGTCCTTGGGGGCCCAGTCGAGAAGATCATGGTCGAATGGGGTGAACATGCCCGCGAACTCGGCTGCGAGGGAGTCCTCCTCGTAGGCGATGTGGAGCAGCCCCTCGACGGCGCCGCCCTCCCCGAAGCTCACAGCGATTCCGATGTCGCTCAGGCCTCGGAAGAGGCCCGCGAGCATCTCCCCTTCGGGACCCATCACCTCTTCCTGCATGAGCTCCAAGACGAAGCCGACGTTGAGGTGTAGGCCCACCTGGGCGCCGTCGAGCTCCGCGTAGGCGTTCGCGATCCCCCCGGGCTGCTCCCCGAAGGCGCGCGCGCCCCCAGATGCAATCGATGCGGAGAGCCCGCTCTCGTCCGAGGCCACGGCGCCGAAGATCTGGCCGTGCTCGACCAGCGCCAGCTCGACCGCCCACGTGTCCCCGGCCGTCGAGATGCCCAGCTCCGAGACGTCGTAGAGCACGACCCCGTCTTCGTCGCTCAGCGGCTCGACCTCCTGCTCGAGCATCTCGCGCAGGTGCGCGAAGGCCTGCTCGATCACGTCACCACCTTCGCTCTGCACGAAGAGCCCCATCGTCCCCATGGGGTCGTCCCCTGCGGAGATGAAGACGCTGATGTCGTCGATGTCCTCGATCCAGGCCTCCAGGGCCGGGAGGTCGAACTCGCTCAGCACATCATCGACGGGCTGACTGGAGAGCTCCATCGCGAGGGACAACCAGGCGTTGTCCTCCAGCCGGTCACGCAGCTCCTCCCCGCCGTCGATGTGCAGGGCGAATACAGGGTTCGCGGGAATCGCCTGGAGTGTGGTGGGGGCGGGGGAGGCTCCCGAGAGGAGCAACGGCAGGGCGAGCGCGTGGATCATCGGAACAAGGCTGATGCGGTGGAGCGGATGGGCCGCGCGTGGGGGTCGGCGGCGTCCAGACCTGAGTACCAGGGGCGTGAGGACCCGCACTGCGCGATCGCGCAAGCCTATCAGGAGGCGCACGGGAGTGGAGCCGTGACCCCCGACTTGCAGACCCGAGACGGGTAGGATCTCGGCTCGACCCATCGGAGTTTGGAGGTGTTCTTGGGCGAGGCCCTTTCCCTGCTGGCCGCGTTGCTCTGGGCGATCGCGGTGATTCTCTTCAAGAAGTCCGGGGAGTCGGTCCCACCCTTCGCCCTGAACTTCTTCCGCGTCTGCGTCTCCCTGCTGGTCTTCCTGCCGCTGCTCTTCGTCACGGGGGGATCGCTCTGGGGGCAGGCCCCGCTGGCCGACTACCTGATCCTGTTCCTCAGCGGCATCATCGGCATCGCCCTCTCCGACACCCTCTTCCACGCGAGTCTGAACCGCATCGGCGCCGGGCTCTCCGCGATCGTCGACTGCCTCTACTCGCCCTCGGTGGTCGTGATCGCCTTCTTCTTCCTGGGGGAGCGCTTCGGCCTCCAGCAGATGCTGGGGATGGTCTTGGTGATCGCCGGCGTGCTGGTCGCCGCCGGCCACCAGGCGCCGGCACAGGCGACCAGGCGGCAGCTCGTCTCGGGGGTGATCCTCGGCGCGCTCGCGATGCTCTCACTCGCGGTGGGCATCACCCTCGCCAAGCCCATCCTCGAGCGCACCCCCGTCGTCTGGGCCACGACCGTGCGGCAGATCGGAACCCTGGCGGTGATGCTGCCCGTGGCCTGCTACGCGCCGATGCGCCGCGAGGTGGCGCGGGCCTTCCGGCCGACGAGGACGTGGCGCTACACCCTGACGGGGACCCTCAGCGGGTCGGTGCTCGCCCTGCTGGCCTGGATCGGCGGCATGAAGTACGCCGATGCCGGGGTGGCCGCGATCCTCAACCAGTCGACGACGATTATGATCCTCCTCTTCGCGACGGTCTTCCTGCGCGAGGCGATGACGCGTCGCAAGGCGGTGGCAGCCGGTATGGCCGTCGCGGGGATTCTCTTGGTGATCCAGTCGTAGTCCCCGTGCTCACTCGGCGAAGGCCATCACCTCCACGAGGTGGCGGCCGGTGTTCGCCGAGTTGTGGGTCTGGGTGACGCGGAGGTGGCGTACGAGGCGCGGGTCGATGTGGCAGGTGTAGCCCGCCGCGGTCGACGGCTCCTCGTTGTCGCGCCGGTCGGCGACCAGCTCCCAGGTCTCGCCGTCGAGCGACGTTTCGACCGTGAATCCGTAGTGGCGCTCGTCGCCGTAGTAGCCGACGACCACGATCCGACCCACGCTGGTCGGCTGCTCCAGGTCGACGCACCACCAGGCCGGGTCGCCGCCCGCCACGTCCATCGCCCAATAGCGGTGCGTGTCGTTCGCGAAGCCGTCGTTCGCGAGGTAGGCGGGGTGTGGTGCCAGAGCGGTCGAGCAGGTGACGGGCTTGCCGGTGGTCAGGCTCACCGAATCGGGTGCGAACGAGTCCGCGTACTGCGCCCACAGCCGACGGGCCACCTCCAGGCTGTCGCCGTGCGGCGCGGTGGGGTGCGACTCGGTCGCGCTCGACCAGTCCTCCATCCACGTGCGCAGCTGCGCGCGGAACGCGGCCTCCTCGAAGGTGCGCTCTTCCCGCAGAGCCGCGCCGACGTCGCGCAGGTACCACTCCCAGCGCGGGAGGTAGTAGCCGCTGATCATGCCCGACCACTCCTTGCGGGCGTAGTCGTCGATCGCGGGCCCTTCCCCCCAGAGGGTCAGCACGCGGCGGGCGTTCCACTCGTAGGTCGCGCGCTCCGCCTCGGTCGTGCCCCAGCGCTTGGCGTCCTCGAGCCAACGTCCGAGCAGGAACTCCCCGCGCGTCGCGAGGAGCTGGTCGAGATCGCGCAGCAGCCCCAGGAAGCGCTGCGCGGCGCGGTCGAAGGCCTCGACGTCGCCCTGGCGATGGGACGCGACGACCTCGCCGTGCAGCACGACGGCGTGGTTGGAGAGCACCTGGCGCGCGACGTTGACCAGGTCGAAGCGGTACGTGTCGACGTGGCTCAGCTCCGCCCCCGCCGCGAGCAGCTCGCGCCACGCCGCGGCCAGGCGGACGTTGTCGTAGGGCGCTCCTCCCACTGGACGCAGCGACGGCGCGTGGTCGACGACGGAGCGGGTGCGGTGGGGCGCGGTGTACACCGTCTCCGCGAGCGTCGCCCAGGCGGCGGCAGCGTGGACGTTTTCCGCGCCGTAGCGATGACGGGCGTACCCCTCGATCCACCGGTCGAGATCGACGGGCCCGTCGCGCCAGGCCGCCTCGAACATCAGGTCGTAGGCCACCGGGTTGTAGCCCAGCCCCTCGTTGACGAAGCCCAGCCCCGCGAGCTGCCCGCTCTCCCGCTGTCGCCGCGCCGCGAAGAGCCCCGCATTGTTGGCGTCCAGGAAGCCTCCCAGGTGCACCGTGCGCCCGAAGCTCTGCACGTTGCACCACACCCACGGCTTGCCGTGGAACGCCTCGGTGCGGCTCCACTGCGGCCGATCTTCGCAGAAGAGATCCAGGCACAGCAGGCGCTCGTCGGGAACGGCAGCGAGGAACGCCTGGATGCGCTCCGGCGTCCAGAAGGCCTGCTGGTTCAGGAAGATCCACGTCTGCAGGACCCACACCGCCTCGGGATCGACCGTGGACATCCCGCCGTGGATCGCCTTGGCCAGGCGGTCCAGATACTCGACGTCACCCCGCGGCGGCGTCATCTCGATGAAGGTGTCGGCGGCGTAGAGGTGATCGCTGCCGAAGCGCTGCGTCTGCTCCTCCATGTACAGCCGTGCGACCTCGGCGAAGAGCGGGTCGAGGGGATCGAGCAGGTGCGTCTCCCACTCGATCCAGCGGATGGTGTGCAGCTCCGCCGCCGGGTACAGGTCGGCGAGCGCTGCCGGCACGTGACCGGTGAAGCCCTGCAGTACGGGCGTCATCCCCAGCTCGCGTTCCCGCTCGAGGATCCGCCGGCCGAGCGTCTCGTGGCGCTCGATCCAGTCCTCCGGCAGCGGTCCTCCCCAGCCGTCCAGGCACCCCATCCAGCCGAAGGGCAGGTACGGCGGCCCGGCGAGGAAGGCCTGCATCTGCGCCTCGGTCAGACCCAGCCGCCGGCCGACCGCCTGCCACACCGCCTCCTGCCCCGTCACCGCCAGCGGCGCGGTGACGCCGTTGAGCGCCATCCAGTCGATCAGCCGCTCCCACTGCTCCCAGTCCCACCAGGGCAGGGAGTAGCCGAAGCAGCAGTAGTTCAGGAAGTAGCGGTGCTGCGCCCAGCTGACGCGCCGCACCTTGGGCCGCACGACGGGCAGCGGCTCGGGCAGGGAGAGCTGGTCGCCGTACCACGACACGTGCGCATGGCAGTGGTGCTTCAGGTACCAGTGCAGCCCCATCGCCATCGAGACGGCGGTGTTGCCGCGGACGACGAGCTTCCCCTCCACGGTCTCGAGCTCGAAGACGTCGCGGCCGAGCTCCGGCTCCAGGAGCTCGAAGGCGAAGTGGTCGACGTGTCCGGGCAGCAGGCGCTCGAGCAGCGCCTCGGCCGCACGTGGGGCATCGTCGTCGCTGCGCCCCTCCCAGGTCCTCGGCACGCGGTCCAGGGGACGGTGGGCGATGCCGGCCGCACTCAGGCGCTCGAGGTGTGTGGCGAGGCGGATCAGGAATGGATCGACGCCCCGATCGGCCGCGGGGGACCACAGCTTCTCGGCCAGGGCGCACGCCCGCGGCCAGGCCATGAAGTCGCGCCGCTCACGGTCCGCGATCAGCTCGCCCCAGAGCTGCCCCTGGCCGCCGAGCACGTGCTCAGCTTCCTGCGCCGTGAGCTCCGCGGGGACCGGCTCGAATCCGTACACGTCCTCGACCGTCGTCACTTGCCGCCCGAGCCCCAGCTCGTCGGCGTGCTGGCGGTAGTCGAAGTAGGTGTGGGAAGTCGGCGCCATGACCACGTCGTGGCCCGCCTTGGCGGCGGTGATGCCGCCGGACGTCCCGCGCCAGCTCATCACCGTGGCGCCGGGGGCCAGCCCCCCCTGGAGGATCTCGTCCCAGCCGACCATGCGCCGCCCCTTCTCCGCCAGGAAGGCGTCCATCTGCCCGATGAACCAGCTGTGCAGCGCGTGGGCGTCAGCGCATTCCAGCTCCGCCATCAGCGCCTGCATCTCGGAGTCCTTCGTCCAGACGTCGAGGTTGGCCTCGTCGCCGCCGATGTGGATGAACTCGCCGGGGAAGAGGTCGATCACCTCCGCCAGGACGTCCTGCATGAAGGCGACGGTGCGCGGCCGGGGGCCGAGGAGCCCCGAGTTCGGGCGCCAGTGGGACACGTCACCCCACCGCTCGCCGGGAGGCAGCTCGGCCAGGTGCCCCATGTTCACGCCGAGCTCGGGATGGGCCACGATCGCGGCGCCGGCGTGGTAGGGCATCTCGATCTCGGGAACGAGTGTGACGTGCCGCTCCGCGGCGTAGCGCACCAGCCGCCGGATGTCGTCCTGCGTGTAGTAGCCGAAGCGGCGGGGCCCTGCCCCGCCGCGGTAGCGCAGGTTCCAGTCCATCTGCGAGCCGTGCTCGGTCAGCTCCGGGTACTTGGCGATCTCGATGCGCCAGCCCTCGTTGTCGGTCAGGTGGATCTGCAGCCGGTTGAGCTTGTGGAGCGCCATCGCGTCGATGACGTGCTCGACGTCCTCCACCGGGATGAAGTGACGGGCCGGATCGATCAGGAGGCCGCGCCACGCGAAGCGCGGGTGGTCCGTGATCGTCACGCACGGGATGGGCCAGAAGCCGTCCACCCGGGTAGGGGAGAGGACCTCGGCCGGGAGCAGCTGGCGCAGCGTCTGGACCCCGTAGAAGAGCCCCGGGACCGCGGCGGCGCGCAGGTCGATGCGCGCGGGTGTGACGCGCAGGGTGTAGCCCTCCTCGCCGAGCGCCGCGGTCAGCTCCTCGTCGAGCGCCAGGGCGATCAGGTCCTCGTCGCGCCCCGGAAAGTCCGCCCGCGGCAAGCGCGAGCCCGTGGCCGGGGCCAGCGTCTCGACGAGTTGGTCCGCCACGTCCTCCGCGCCGGCGGCCGCGACCACGGTGGTGGACGGGGCCAGGAGGAAGGCGCCCTCCGCGACCGACATCTCCACCGGCTGCGGAATCACCACCGGGTGCGAATCCGTGTCAGTTCGGGCCGCGGTGTGACCCGCGAGGCCGGAGAGGCAGACGAACATGGCAGTGAGGGTTCTGGCCGGGGTCTGCGCTTCGTGACCGTGCATGACTGATCCTCCGGGTCGGGCCGGACGTCGACGGGGCCTCCCGCGCCCGGCCCCCGTACTTACCAAATGAGCTCGTACCGCAGCGTCGGATCGCGCGGTGAATCAGGGTGCAATCCGGCTCCGGGGGGGGCAGTGCTCGCCGGCGTGGACCTCCAACGCGAGGTCGTGTACACCATCCGGCCCCCGCGAATCCCCCCCTGCTGAGTTCCGCCATGCGTCGCCTGGCCACGCCGTCCCTCTTCGTCCTCCTCCTCGTCGCGTGTCAAGCGTCGGTTTCCGCCCAGGGCACGCGTGCGTCGGCGCCGCCCCCTCCCCGCACGACGGCCGCCGCCCCCTCCGAGGGCGTGCCCGGCTACTACCGCCAGCCCGCCCTGCACGGCGACACGATCGTCTTCGCGGGTGAGGGCGACCTGTGGGTGGTCTCGGTCGCTGGGGGGGTGGCACGCCGGCTGACCACGCACCCCGGGGAGGAGACCGATCCGGCGCTCTCGCCCGACGGGACCACGTTGGCGTTCACTGCCCGCTACGAGGGACCGGCGGAGGTGTACACGATGCCGCTCGCCGGCGGCACGCCCACGCGCGCCACGTACGAGGCCGACACTTCGACGGTGCGCACGTGGACTCCGGACGGGAAGCTCGTGTACGAGACGCGGCGCTTCTCCGGCCTCCCGCGGCCGGGGCTCGTGGCGTTGGACGTCGAGACGATGATGCCGAGCCCCCTGCCGCTCTCGTACTGCGCCAACCCGACCTTCGACGCGGCGGGCACGACGACCTGGTTCGTGCGGCCCGCCTGGCACCGCAACGTGACCAAGCGCTACACGGGCGGCACCGCACGGGACGTCTGGAAGTTCACGACCGGCAGCGAGGAGGCGATCGAGCTGACCGGCGACTACGACGGCGAGAGCCACTCGCCGATGTGGTGGGACGGCCGCGTCTACTTCGTCACCGACCGCGACGGCACGATGAACCTGTGGTCGATGGACGAGGACGGCGGCGACCTGCGCCAGCACACCCGGCACAGCGCCTTCGACGTCCGCGAGCCCGCGCTCCACGCCGGGCGCATCGTCTACCAGCGCGCGGCCGACCTGTGGCTGTACGACATCGCCGCGGACCAGACGCGCCGGGTGCCGATCACCCTGGCCTCGGACCTCGACCAGCTTCGCGAGCGGTGGGTCGACGAACCGATGCAGAGCCTCCAGGCCGCCCACCTGCACCCCAAGGGGGAGAGCGTCGTGCTCACCTCGCGCGGGCGCGTCTTCGTCGCCCCCGCGCAGCAGGGGCGGCTGGTGCGCGCCTCCCGCAAGGACGGCGTGCGGTTCCGCGACGTGACGTTCCTGCCCGGGGGCGATGCACTCGTGGGGCTGACCGACGAGTCCGGCGAGCTCGAGCTCACCCGGCTGCCCGCCAACGGGGTGGGCGCCGACGAGCCCCTCACGAGCGATGGCACCATCCTGCGCTTCGAGCCGACCCCCTCCCCCGACGGCCGCTGGATCGCGTACCACGACAACAACCACGACCTGTGGGTCCTGGACGTCGAGGCGGGGAAGTCCCGCAAGATCAACGAGAACCGCGAGGGCGTCGCCAACCTGGCGTGGTCGCCCGACGGGCGCTGGCTCGCCTACAGGATGACCGCGCTCAACACCTTCCGCCGCATCGTCGTCTTCGACACGCAGGAGGGAACCACGTTCGCGGTCACGAGCGACCGCGTGAACAGCCAGTCGCCCGCATGGGGCCCGCAGGGCGACTTCCTCTACTTCCTCTCGGACCGCAACCTGCGGTCGCTCGTGTCGTCGCCCTGGGGGACGCGCGCTCCGCAGCCGTACTTCGACAAGACGATGCAGGTGTTCCTCGTCGGACTGCGGCCCGGGTTGCGCTCGCCGTTCCGGCCGGACGACGAGCTCGCGCCCGCCGCCGCGCGCGAGGACGGGAAGCAAGAGGAAGAGGAGGGGAAGCAGGAGCAGGACGAGCCGCGGACCGAGCCCGTCGAGATCGAGCCGGCCGGGATCGCGGGGCGCGTGGAGCGCGTACCGCTCGCGGCGGGGAACTACCGCTCACTCGCCGTGAACCGCAAGGCGCTGTTCCTCACCGCCCGGGACTCGGGGCCCGGGGCGAGGACACATCTCGTGGGGGTGAAGATCGACAACGAGGACGTCGAGGCGAAGACGATGGTGCCGGAGGTGCGGGCGGTCGAGATGTCCCTCGACGGGAAGCAGCTCCTCGTGCGGAAAGGCCAGGAGATCTACGTGATCGATGCGAAGCCGGGCGAGGTGGAGAAGCTCGGCAAGCACCGGGTCGACCTGTCGGGCTGGAGCTACTCGCTCGACGTGCGCCAGGACTGGCGGCAGATCTTCGTGGACGCGTGGCGGCTCGAGCGTGACTACTTCTACGACCCCGGAATGCACGGACTCGACTGGGACGCGGTCCTCGCGCGCTACCTGCCGCTCGTGGAGCGCGTGACGACGCGGGACGAGCTCTCCCACCTGATCGGCTGCCTGGTCGGCGAGCTCTCTGCCCTGCACACGAGCGTGCGCGGCGGTGACCTGCGCCAAGGGCCCGACCAGGTGTCCGTGGCGACCCTCGGTGCCCGGATGTTCCGCGACCCCGCCGCGGGAGGGTATCGCATCGACTACGTGTTCCAGTCGGACCCCGACTACCCCGACGAGCGCGCGCCGCTCGCGGAGCCCCACCTCGACGTGCACGCCGGGGACGTCATCGAGGCGGTCAACGGCACCAGTACGCTGGACGTCTTCGACATCGGCGCGCTGCTGCGGCACCAGCAGGGCAAGCAGGTGCTCCTGCGCGTGAAGTCGGGCGGCAAGGGCGCGACGCCGGCGGGCGAGTCGCGCGACCTGATCGTCGTCCCGGACGCGAACGAGCTCAATCTGCGCTACGCCGACTGGGAGTACACGCGACGCCTGCGCGTCGAGGAAGAGAGCGATGGCAAGATCGGTTACCTCCACCTGCGCGCGATGGGGGGGAGCAACATCACCGAGTTCTTCCGCAACTTCTACCCGGTCTTCGATCGGCCCGGGCTGATCGTCGACGTGCGCAGCAATCGGGGTGGCAACATCGACAGCTTCATCCTCTCGCGGTTGATGCGCAAGGCGTGGATGTACTGGCAGGGCCGCCAGGAGCAGCCGACGTGGAACATGCAGTACGCGTTCCGCGGGCACATGGTGGTGCTGGTCGACCAGCTGACCGCCTCGGACGGCGAGGCCTTCGCCGACGGCTTCCGGCGCCTGGGCCTCGGACCGGTGATCGGGATGCGCACGTGGGGCGGAGAGATCTGGCTCAGCTCCGACAACCGCTTGAGTGACGGCGGCATCGCCCGCGCACCGATGTCCGGCGTGTACGGACCGGAGGGCGAGTGGCTGATCGAGCAGATCGGTGTCGTGCCCGACATGGAGGTGGACAACCTCCCCCACGCGACCTTCCGCGGCGCCGACGCTCAGCTCGACGCCGCGATCGAGTACCTACTCGGCGAGATCGAGAAGGACCCGCGCCCTGTGCCTCCTCCCCCGCCGTACCCGGACCGCTCGTTCGACTATCCCGAGGAAGGGCGCTGAACCAACCACAGGCCTTGAAGTCGCTGGACCACTACAGCCGGAGGGAATAGATGACGCCCCAGGAGTATCTCGACAGCTTATGGAAGGAGCGCGCCACCGCGATCCTCCGCACGCAGGACCGCAAGGTGGCGGCCGACGCCATGGAGGCGGCCATCACCGGCGGCTTTCGGGTGGTGGAATTCACCCTGAACACGCCCACGGCGCTCGAGCTGATCGCCAGGTTCTCCCAGCGGCCGGAGCTGATCGTGGGCGCCGGCACGGTGCTCACTCCCGACGACGCGCGGCGCGCCGTCGACGCGGGCGCCCGGTTCCTGGTCTCGCCGGTGATCGATGCGGAGGTGATCGCGACGGCGCACCAGCTCGAGGTGGCGGTCATGCCCGGCACCCACACGCCCACCGAGATGTGGACGGCCCACCAGTGGGGTGCCCAGCTGCAGAAGCTCTTCCCGGCGCCGGGTCACGGCCCCTTCTACGTTCGCTCCTGCCTCGGGCCGCTGCCCGAGCTGCGCATCGTGCCCACCAACGGGGTCGACGCGGACAACGTCGCCGATTGGCTGCGCGCGGGCTCTTTCGCGGTGGGATTCACCACGACCCTCTTCGAGCCGAGCGCCCTCGAGGAGCGGCGCTTCGACGACATCGCGGCCACGGCGCGCACCCTGCTCGAAGCGGCGCGATCCGTGGACCGCCCCCTCGAGCATCACTGAGCCGCGCCTCGTTTCAGTGAGGCCGACGTTGCGGTCAATGCGGAGGTCCCGGCCCCCCTCCAGATCCACGACCCTCCAGCACCTGCAGCCGTGAGCCCTCCGAACCCCAGCAGCGGTTCCCAGCCACCGGTGCGCACCCCACTCAGGCGCAAGCTCGCGCTGCTGGTCGTCTCGACGCTGGTCACCTTGCTCCTCTTGGAGGTCGGCTGTCGGTGGGCCGCTCATCAGCGCAACCGCAGCACTTGGGAGGCTCGACGCGACCAGGAGACACGGCTGGCTCAACGCCTCCATGATGGACCCGATTCGCGAGTTCCTCGCGAGCCGAGGGCAGGACGTCGACTCCGTCGAGGCGTACATTCAGTCGGAGCTCGTGGTCAGCGCCAAGAATCCCCACCCCTCCGCGCTTCAGAATCGGATGATCTCCGAACACCTGTACGACGCACTGCAGAGGGGCGGGGTTCTTCAGCGGATGATGCGCTAGGTGAGGCCTTCAATGCGGGTCATGGCTGGCCGGCGGCACGACGACCTGCTCGCGGAGCTCCGCGAACGCCTCGGAGATGCGCCGGCCGACCTCGTTCTCCTCGTCGACGACGTGGTGTGCACCGGCCGCCTCCAGGGCGGCGAGCGAACGGTGGAAGCGGCCGCGCACCAGGGTGAAGACCTCGGGCGCCGAGGTCCGGACCATGCGTACGAGGCGTAGCGCCGTCTCCGCGTCGGGAACGGTCGAGACGAGGAAGGAGGCGCTCGCGAGACCCGCGTGCTCGAGCACCTCGGCGTGCGTCGCGTCCCCCGTGACCGCGTCGTAGCCGAGGCGGCGGGCGTCCTCCGCGGCGCGCGGGTTGCGCTCCACGACGACGACGTGGCAGGCGTGCTCGTCGATGCGCTCGGCGCTGGCGCGGCCCGCGGGCCCGAATCCGACGACGATCGCGACCGCCTCGCCCTTCTCACGCCGGACGTCGCCGTGGGGCTCGCGCCCCTTCCCCCGCGCGACGCGCGCCGCGACGTGGGGCGCGAGGGCCACCAGGTACGGCGTGACCAGCATCGTGATCACGGCGACGGAGACGACCAGCAGGAACAGGTCCCCGTCGAGCAGGGTGCCGCGGCTGATGTCCGCGAGCACGAACGAGAACTCGCCGACCTGCGCGACGCACAGCCCGGTGGCGAGGGCGGCGGGGCCGGTCGCGCCGAGCGCGCGCAGGCCGGCCCAGACGAGTGTCGACTTGACCGCGATCACGCCGACGACGGACGCGGCGACGAGCCCGGCGTTGTCCGCGATCCAGCCCGGGTCGGAGAGCATCCCGATGCCCGTGAAGAAGAGCGTCAAGAGCAGCGTCTTCAGGGATCCGACGTCGGCGCGCACCTGGATGGCGAAGGGCGACTCCGCCAGCAGCATCCCGGCGATGAAGGTGGCGAGCGCCGGCGACACGCCAGCAGCGTGCGCTGCGACGCCCGACCCGAGCCCCGACACGATGGCGACGAGCAGCGACAGCTCGCGGTTCGCGTGTAGCGCGTTCGTGCGCAAGAGGCGCGGGACGAGGTGGTAGAAGACGACGTACAGGACGACGACCTGCGCGAGACCGATGCCGAGCGTGCGCATTGCCCGTAGCAGGATCTCGCTCGCCGGCCCCCCCTCGCCCAGCACCGTCACGAGCACCACCAGAGGGACGACGGCCATGTCCTGGACCAGCAGGATGCCGAGCGCGCGCTCCCCGTGGATACTCTCGACCTCGGCGCGCGAGGTCAGCACACGCAGCACGCATGCGGTGCTCGACAGCGCAAGGATCGCGCCCATCGCGATGGCGGTCGCAAGGGAGAGCCCGGTGCCTGCGGCGATCGTAGCACCCACGCCCAGCGTCACAGTGACCTGCACGACCCCGCCGCCGAGCGCGATGCGTCCCATGGCGCGCAGGCGCGACCAGGAGAACTCGAGCCCGATCGCGAAGAGCAGCAGGGCGACACCGAGCTCCGAGAGGGCGAGAACCTCCTCGCTGCTGTCGATCGCATGCAGCGCGTTGGGGCCGAGCAGCGCACCCGCGACGAGGTAGCCGACGATCGCGCTCTGCCGCAGGCGCTCCGCGAGCGCGCCGAGCAGCGCGCCCGCCCCGAGCAGGATCACGACGTCGAGGAGGACCTCCCAGATGTCCATGGGTGCGCCCTACATGCAGGAATGGGCGTCCCCTGTCGAGGGTGGGGGATTGGGACCCCGGATCGGATCCGCGCAGCACCCTCCGGCAGGGCCAGGACCGCTCCTACGAGCCCGACCGCCACGGGTCGCCACCCCCAATTCCGAGTCCTATCCGCTTGTCGCACAAGGACTTAGAGCGATCGGCTCAATTCTCCTGGGGTCCCGAGGGCAGGGAGCGCGATAATTGTGCTAGTCTACGCAAACACTAGAGAACTACAGCACTCAACTCTCACCACCTTGAAGTTCCGGATCGACAGAGGAAGCGGCGTGCCCTTCTACCGCCAGGTCATCGAGCAGACGCAGTCCGCGATCACGAGCGGCGAGCTGCAGCCGGGCGACCAGTTGCCCACGGTGCGCCAGCTGGCCGTCGAGCTCTCGATCAACCCCAACACGGTCATCCGCGCGTACCGCGAGCTGGAGATCAAGGGGGTGCTGGACACCCAGCAGGGTTCGGGGACGTACGTCGGGAGCGCCAAGCCTGCGGGCGATCCGCAGGAGCGGCGTCGCATCCTCGACCAGATCGTCACCGAGATGCTGGCGCGAGCGTCCGACTACGGGTTCTCACTGGATGAAATCGCACGTGCGCTGAAGCGGCGCAAGGAGACGACGTCATGACGAGCGATAGCAACGCATTCTCGCTGGAGAGGTTCGCCACCACCGCGCGCGCGGACTTTCGCTTCGCCCCGCTCAACGCCCTGCTCTTGGTGGGGTTGAGCGTGGGCGGCCTGGCCGTCCATCTCAGCCTCTACGGCTTCGACGTGGATGCAATCGGATTGTGCCTGGGGTCGGCTCTCTCGCTGGTGGTCTGCCTGCGACTGGCGCAGATCTGGGAGACGGTGGTCGTCCTGGGCACGATATGCTGCCTCGGGACCTACCTGGTCCTGCAACCGAATAGCGAAGTGCTGGTGATCACCTGCGCTCTCGCGGTGCTGATCGCCCCCTCTGTGCAGATCGCCTACCAGTGGGAACGCGCGGTGCTCTTGCGCTTCGGCAAGTTCCGCGGCCTACGCCCCCCGGGGCTGTTCGTGCTGTTCCCCATACTGGACAAGGTCGCGCAGTTCGTCGATCAGCGGGTGCGAGTCACCGACTTCAGCGCCGAGACGACGCTCACCGCGGACACCGTCCCGGTGAACGTCGATGCGATCGCCTTCTGGATGATTTGGGATGCCGAGAAGGCGGTGCTGGAGGTGGAGCGCTACGAGCGAGCGGTGGTGCTCTCCGCCCAGACCGCGCTGCGCAACGCGATCGGCAAGAACGACCTCGCCAGCCTGCTCTCCGAGCGCGATCGCCTGGGAGAGGAGATCCAGCGCATCCTGGACGAGAAGACCAACCACTGGGGGGTCACCACCCAGGCGGTGGAGATCCGCGACATCGTCATCCCCAAGGGCCTCGAGGACGCCATGTCCCGCCAGGCACAGGCCGAGCGCGAGCGCCAGAGCCGCATCATCTTGGGCACCGCAGAGACCGAGATCGCGGAGAAGTTCGCCCGCGCCTCCGACCACTACCAGAACAACCCCGTGGCCCTGCACCTGCGTGCCATGAACATGGTCTTCGAAGGCCTGCGCAAGAAGGGCTCGATGATCATCGTGCCCTCTTCGGCGGTCGAGACGATGGGACTGGGCGCCCTGGGCGGATTGACCTCCTTCGGGCATACGGCCAAGCTGGAGGAACAGGGCCCGCCCACCGGGACGGATATGGAGCAGGGCGCCGAAGAGCATTGAGCATGCCCGTACCACTGGCCTGGCCAGCGCCACGCTCGTGCAGCGTCAATCCGACTCGCGCGCAAGCCGTCGCGCCCGATCCATCGCCGGATCGCGGCCGCCAAGCATGTCCTCTACCGTGCGCTGGACTACGTGGTCGGGCTGCACGCCGACGCCGGGTGGTAGACCCGTGACGGCCGCCTGGTAGGTGGTGCGCGCGATCTTCACGCGGATGTTCGTGGCGGGCAGGGTGATCTCCTTGGAGTTGTCGTTGCAGGTCCAGGTGGCGCCCGACTCCTCGCCGATGAGCACGACGCGCCCCTGTTGATCGAGGAGCGAGAGCACGTGGCCCGCGGTCGAGGTGTTGCGCCCTCCGATCAGGACGAAGATCCGGCCGTGGAAGAAGTGCTCCGCCGGCTCGCGTGCCTGCGTGAAAGAGCGCAGGGCGAGCGCGTCCAGCACGGAGTTCTGCTCGGGATCGAGACGGAAGTACACGTACGGCTCGTCGGTCAGGTAGGAGACCAGCTCCGAACCGCGCTCCGGATCCCCGCCCGCGTTGGGGCGTAGGTCCACTATCAGGTTCCCGATGCCCTCTTCCCCGATGCGGACGAAAAACTCCTCCAGCTCGCGCGAGAACTCCTCCGGCTGGGAGGGGCGGAAGTTCGGGTGGAGCAGGATGGCCAGGTCCTCGTCGGGCAGGATCTGCGTCTCCAGCTCGTCGAGCGGCCAGCCCGGAGCTCGAGGACCGAACTCGTCGACGGCGGCACGCCACTGCGCGAAGCTCAGTGCCGGGACCGACAGCTCGTGCACCTGGTCGGATCCCGGCGTGCGCACGCGCAGCGCGAAGCGCTCGGGGCTGCCGAAGTGCGTGGCGTAGTGCAGATGGAAGCGCCAGTTCAGCTCCCACAGGGGCAGCGTCCGGATGTGCCCGTCCGCGGGAATGACAGCGACGAGCTGGTTGATGATGGCGCGTGCCGGCCGACCATCGATCTCGAGCAGCTCGGTCCCGGGGACCAGGAGCGAGCTCTCGCGCGCCGCCGTCTGGTCGACGTAGGAGGTGCGCACCCACAAGCGTCCATCGATCACCTGCGGATCCACTGGCAGGAAGGTCGAGGAGTGCATGCGCGCCGCGTAGTGCGGCCCACGCAGCTGAATGCGGGTGTGTGAGCAGTGGACACGCGCGACCACGGGACCGATCAATGTCTCGAATTCGAGCGGCGTCATCGGCGCGTCGACGCGCGCCAGGGTCTCGTCGAAGAGGCGATCGATCTCCTCCTGGCTCTCGTACACGTAGAGAGCGGGGTGCCACTCCTCGAGCGTCCTGCGCAGCAGCGCGAAGTCCTCGCGCAGTGCCCCCGCGTCCACGGGTCTGCGGAAGGGGCTCGGCCCGGTGACGAGCTCGATCAATCCGTTGGGAATGACGAAGGCGAAGTCGTAGTGGACGAGCTTCCAGCCGTCGGCCTCGCGACGCAGCAGGCCGGAGCCGCGCATTTCGCAGAGCGACGGCTTGTCCAGCCGCGCGTCGAACCAGGCAAAACGGCCGTCCTCGCTCTCGGTGGCGTTCACGGCGACGAGCTCGGTCTCGAGCCCTTGCCCGCTCGCGAACCAGGACTCGAGCGCTCGGCGCACCTGTTCGCGCGTGAAGCGCTCGCCGACGTCGCTCCCGAGGATCACGGCCTCCTGCGCCAGGTAGCCGAGGTAGCCCTCCAAGTCCGCCTCCCGGCCCGCGCGGTGGAACGCGTCCAGCATCGCGGCGGGCTCGGAGTCCGCGGGGATCGAGCGGGCCGGCCGGGGCAGCAGCCCGCGTACCTTCTTCGCGAGCTCCGCGACGCGCTCGTTCGGCACCGGGAAGGTGGCGTTGACGAGCACCAGCTTCCAGCCTTCCGCGTCGCGACGCAGCACCCCACTCACCCGAAACTCCGCGCCGTTCGCCCGGTGCAGCCTCTCGTCGAACCAGGCGGTCGTGCCGTCCGCCGAGACGCCGACGTTCTGCTCGTAGGGCACGGTCTTCCACCCCTGTCCCGCAGCGAAGCCCGGCTGCACCAGGGCGCGGAACTGCTCGACGGTGAAGCGCTCGCCCGGCGCGGATCCGAGCAGGATCGCGTCCTCGCGGAGGCAGCCGAAGTACCGTTCCCCGTCCGCGTCGGCCGCGGCGTCGTGGAAGTTGGTCAGGAGCGCCTCGACCTGGGTGCGCAGCTCATCAGTCCGTGCCGCAGCCTGAGGGAAGGCGGATCTGGTGACCGCAAGCGTGCCGATGAGCAGCCAGCAGGCAGCACGTAGAGAAGCATGCATGGTGGGTTCCTCGGGTAAGGCGTCCTTCCGAGGCAGATGCTAGCCGGACAGGCGCTGCAAGGGGGTGGCGACTCGGCCAGGAGAACGAGGCTCAGAGGGAGAGGCGAGAGAGACGCATGACGCGGGGAGAACGGCGTTGGGCGCGCGTGGGGAGCGGAGGCGACCCCGGGCCAGTCAGTCCCCGACGACCGCGCGCCCAACAGCTATAATCGGGTCCGACGTCGCGACGAACCAGCCCAGGAGCAGCATTGAGCGAGACACAGCGACCCGAGAACCGGGGCAACGTGCTGGAAACCACCACCTTCCACTTGCCACGACCGCGCTTCGCCACCGGGATCGAGCCCGCATGGCAGATGAGCGTCGAGGTCGTGGGCGGTCCGATGGATGGCACGCGTCGCCGCGTCGAGGGGGACACCCTCACGATCGGCCGCAAGGCCGAGAACGACCTGTGCCTGGCGATGGATCCCAGCGTCTCGGGGCGCCACGCGCGGCTCGTGCGCGAGGGGCAGACGTTCTGGCTCGAGGACCGCGGTAGCCGCAATGGCACTTTCCTCGGCGACCAGCGGCTCGGGGAGCGCGTCCCGATCGGGCCCGGCTCCACCTTCATGACCGGTCGGACCCAGATTGACTTCATGCCGCGCTGACCATGACCCTTCCCCGACTGACTCCCGACGGAGAGCGCGCTCTCGCCCTTTCCACGCAGACGAGCATCGAGCTGGGCCAGAACTTCCTCGGTGTCGAGCACCTGTTCCTTGCCCTGATCGACGTCGAGCGCCCGCAGCTGTCGCGCGCGTTCGCCTCGCGTGGGGCGGACTTGGCCGACTTCGCCTCGGCCCTGCGCAGCTCCCTCGCGTCCAGACCCGACGCCGGCGATCAGCTCGCCGGACACATCACGCCGCGGTGCAACGAAGTGCTGACGATCGCGGGCGAGCTGGCGGGCCATGTCGACGGCACCGCGGTGGGCTCCCGCCACCTCCTGGCGGCCATCTTCCGGGAGGGGCGCAGCGTCCCGCTGCGGCTGATGCGAGCGCTGGAGCTGGACGTGCCCGGCATCCGGGAGGCGCTAGCCGAGCTGCCGGAGCCGGAGCCGGAGCCGGCGGAGGGTACGCCGACGCCGATGCTCGACCGGTTCGGGCGCGACCTGACGGCACTCGCCCGGGGCGGCAAGCTGTCGCCGGTGATTGGGCGCGAGCAGGAGATGGACCTCGTCGCACAGGTCCTGCTGCGCAAGAACAAGAACAACCCCGTCCTGGTCGGCGAGCCCGGTGTGGGCAAGACGGCTGTCGTCGAGGGATTCGCACAGCGCCTACTCGCCGTGGACTGCCCCGAGCCCCTGCGCGGCCGGCGCATCGTCGAGCTCTCGCTCGGGGGGCTCGTCGCCGGGACCAAGTACCGGGGCGAGTTCGAGGAGCGTCTGTTGCAGATCACGAAGGAGCTCCAGGAGCATCCGGAGATCGTCGTCTTCCTGGACGAAGTCCACGCCCTCGTGGGGGCGGGCGCGACGGGCGGAGGGGACTCCCTGGACGCGGCGAACATCATCAAGCCGGCGCTCGCGCGCGGCGAAATCAGCTGCGTCGGTGCGACGACGATCGCGGAGTACCGCCGCTACATCGAGAAGGACTCGGCGCTCGAGCGACGCTTCGAGAAGATCCTGATCGAAGAACCGTCAGTCGAGGAGGCGCTCGAGATTCTGCGCCGCGTAGGCCCAGGGCTCGAGATGCACCACGGCCTGCGGATCGATCCGGGCGCGCTGGAGGCGGCGGTCGAGCTGACCGTGCGGCACGTCTTCGACCGCCGTCTGCCGGACAAGGCGCTCGACGCGGTGGACCAGTCCTGCGCGCGCAAGAGGCTCGAACGCTACCGCACCCCGGAGGGCAGTGGTGCGCCGGGTGGGGACGTGGTGGGCAGGGAGGACGTCGAGGCCACCGTCTCGCAGTGGACCGGGATTCCGCTGGAGCGTGTCTCGGGCGAGGCCGCTCAGGGCATCTTGAACCTGGAGAGCGAACTGCGTGAGCTCGTCCTCGGGCAGGAGGCCGCGGTGCGCGCTGTGGCGCGCACGATCCTGACCGCCAAGGCGGGCCTGGCGGATCCGAAGCGCCCGATGGGCGTCTTCTTCCTCGCCGGACCCACGGGCGTCGGCAAGACCCACCTCTCCAAGAGCCTGGCCGAGGTGCTCTTCGGGGATGAGCGGCGCCTGGTGCGCGTCGACATGTCCGAGTACATGCAGGAGCACGCCGTCTCGAACCTGATCGGCGCGCCCCCCGGCTATGTCGGTCACGAGCGCGAGGGTCTCCTGATCTCGGCGCTGCGCACGCACCCCCACTGCGTGGTCCTGTTCGACGAGGCCGAGAAGGCACACCCCAAGGTCTTCGACCTGTTCCTGCAGATCTTCGACGAGGGGCGCCTGATGGGGACCCACGGCAAGGCCGCGGACTTCACGCAGAGCGTTGTCATCCTGACATCGAACCTCGACGTGACCCCCGCGCCCGCGCGCTCCGTCGGGTTCTCGAGCGGCGAGGAGGCGCAGCCGGCGGTCGACCCGCGCGCGACGCTGGCGGAGATACTGCGGCCGGAGCTCGTCAACCGCATCGACGAGGTGATCGTCTTCGAGCGCCTCACCGGGGACGCTCTCCGGCGCATCGTCGACGGCTACCTGAAGGACATCGAGGAGCGCCTCGAGGAGCGCAACGTGCGGCTCGAGCTCACGCCCGAGGTCTACGATCACCTCCTGCAGCAAGCGGACACGGACGCGTTCGGTGCGCGCGAGCTGCGGCGGCTGGTCGACCGACTCGTGCGCCAACCCCTGGCCGAGAAGATACTCGGGCTGAAGACGGACGGCGGCGTCGTGCGCGTGGCCCTGAAGGAGGACGGCCTCGCGTTCGAGACGGCCTCGCGGAGCCCGGCGCTCTAGCAGCGCGGAGCTGGTGCACGGATCACGGCCGAAAGGGCCTCAGAAGTGCGCCAGGCACTACCCTTGCGGGATGCAGCTCCATCTCGTGCGGCCGTACCAGGTCTTGTCGGTCCTCGCCCTCTCCGGTCTCGGAGGGTGTCTCGCCCCAGCGACGGTGGCCACGATCCACGCCACGCAGGAGGGCTCGGCACGGGTCGAGCTGGACGGGGAGCCCTTCGCCACGGTGCACTTCGCGGCCGAGCCACGCCCCTTCGTCCATCCGCTGTACGCCGCGGGCGGGATGCCCGTCACGCGCAGCTGGCCGATGGCGGTGGCGCCGGGCGAGGCGCAGGACCATCCTCACCACCAGTCCTTCTGGTTCGCGCACGGGGACGTGAACGGCTTCAACTTCTGGCACCACTCGGGGCGGGACGAGCGCATCGAGCTCGACGGGGAGGTAGCTCTCCTCGAACGCCCCTGCGGCGCGAAGATCTGCGCGCGGTATCGCTGGCTGGCCGAGGAGCAGCGGCTCGTCTGCACCGAAGAGCGCTGGCTCACCTTCCACCACTACGAGGAAGGTCGCTACGTCGACGTCGAGACGACCCTGACCCCCGCGGGCGAGCCGCTGGTCCTGGGAGACACGAAGGAGGGGATCCTGGCCCTGCGCCTGCACCCTGCCCTGCGCCTCGAGGGCGAGGTGGCGGCCGGCTCGATCGTGAACAGCGAGGGCGTGCGCGACGGCGAGTGCTGGGGCAAGCGCGCGGCGTGGGTCGAGTACTCGGGCCCCATCGACGGCCGGGAGGTGGGCGTGGCCATCTTCGACCATCCGTCGAACGTCCGCCACCCGACGTGGTGGCACGCGCGTGGCTACGGACTCGTCGCCGCGAACCCCTTCGGGATCGGCGCCTTCGAGGGGCAGCCGCAGGGGACCGGCGACCTGACGGTGGAGGTCGGCGAGTCGATCACCTTCCGCTATCGCATCCTGATCCACACCGGCGAGTGGACGCCGGCGAGGGTGCAAGCGGCGTACGAGCACTACACGGGCGGGTGAAGGGAGCAGCTCTCGCAAGGGCGGAGAGACCGCATGCAGGAGAGGTACGGTACGATCCTCCTCCACCCCCTCGAACCCCGATGACTCCGCTCCGATGATCGAGATCGCGCACCTGGGACGCCCGGAGGGCGACGCGAGCGGATTCGAGGTGCTGCGCCGCGCGTTGGTCGCGCGCAACCCCGGGTACGACGTGGCCTGGCATTCCGAGTTGGGCGTGCTCGAGCCCCACCCGGAGCCGCGCGTGCTCTTCGTGCAGTCCGGAGAGGGGCGCGGTGCGATCTTCCGACCTGGAGCTGCCTCCGGGATTCTCTCGCCCCTCGCCGTCGGAGACGTCGTGCTCCTGCACCCCGGCGAGGGGCTGCAGTGCCACCAGTCCATCGACGTGCTGGCGTTCACGACCCCCGATCCCCTCCCCCCGGAAGCCCCCGGGTTCGTGCGCCCCGATCACGATCCTGAGATCACGGACACCCCCGGAGGGTGCGCGGAGGAGGAGGAAGCGTACCGGCGCATCCTCCTGACCTGGCGGCCCGACAAGGGTCCCTACGTCTACCACTCCCTGAACGCTCACCGGGTGCGCATCGCGGACTCCTTTTCGCACTACCACCCGCTCGAGGACGGCTTCGACGAGCTCTACCTGGTGCAGGGGGTGTCGCCGGAGGCGCGCCTCTTGACGAGCGACCAGGTGGCGACGATCGAGGAGCCGGAGACGGTGACCCGCGAGCAGGCGGCGGGCCTCATCGACGAGCACCTGCTCGAGGCTGGAGACCTCGCCTTTCTGCCCCGCGGCACGATGCACCGCGGGCTCGGAGGTGTGCTGGCCCAGATCATCTCCGTGCCCGGCTTCCTGCCCGACTGCGAGATCGGCGTGGATCACCATCTGCGGGCGATCGAGGAGCGCCTCGGCCTCGAGGGCTCCGACGCCCTCCCCTTCCACGAGTCAGCGTCGGACGAACCCGTGATCAAGTGACGGGGCATGCGGATGCGCGTCACCCGCCCGCGCCGCCGCTATGGCCAGGGGGGCGAGTCGCGCTCGATGAGCGCGCGCAGAGGCACGGCCGAGGGCGCGTACGGCCCCGGCTCGTTACCCAAGTCGTCCCAGAGCCCCGTGCCAACCGGCTTCCAGAGCACGTTGATGTGCACCGCGTCCTCGTCGAGGCCGGAGTGCTCCGGGAGGTCGTTGATCAGGTTCAGGAAGCCCGGGATCGAGCCATCGGTCCAGGTGTACGTGCCCTCCGCACCGTGGTCCGAGAGGCCGATCCAGAAGGACTCGCTGTCCGAGAAGGTCTGCACCAACCAGTCGTTCTCCGCCTGGTCTTCGATCTTCACCAGGTAGCCGCCGAGGGCGCCCGCCTCTTGCTGCGCCGCCTTCCAGGTCGGTGTCCAGCCGGCGAACGCCGCGTCGGACCGCCCGAAGAAGCGGCCATCGGTGAGGCGGTACCAGTGGCCATTCTCCGGATTCAGGACCCAGGGCTGACGCTCGTGGAAGCGGAGCAGGCCGTTGCCCAGTCCCAGGCTCGCGACCTGCTCGCACGGCGCCCTGCGCAGCTTGCCGGCTGGGCCGGCGGCGTGGATCGCAGAGACCTCGGACGCGCTGAGGGCGCGCCCGAACAACGCCAGTTCGTCCACTGCTCCACGGAAGCGCCGCCCGCCGTCGAAGTGCCAGAAGCCGATGTTGAGCGGACGATCGTTGGTCAGCAGCGCGCCGCTGGCCGGGGTTTGATCGACGAGGATCCCGTCCAGGTACGCACGCAGCTGGACGCCGTCGTAGGTGCCGGCCACGTGGTGCCAGGTGTCGTCCGTGATGCTGGGCAGCGCGACGACCGCCGGGCCGCCGGAGAAGCGGGCGCCAAACTGGAGGGCGCCCGTGCTCTGGACGCCCTGGAAGTACCACCCCGTGTCGTCCGGCTCTCCGTGGGACTTGTCGACGACCACGAAGGCGTCGTCGGAGGCACCGTCCTGCAGCGACGCCGCCCGCATCCAGAACTCGACCGTCAAGGCGGCAGTCGGGTCGAGGCTCGGGTCGTCGGGGATCGAGGCCTCGTCCAGGTCCTCGTCGAGGACGAGGGCGCGCCCCACCCTCCAGTCCGCGAAGCTCGTCGTAGGCGAGGGCACACCATCGTGCTGGGCGATCAAGTCTCCGAGGCCGCCCTCCATGGGCCACCAGGCGAGCGCCCCGAGAGGGCGCCAGGTGTGGGCGCCGCGCAGCTTGGACTTGCCTCGCGCGCCGCTGTTCCAGAGGGCGGCGACTTCGCCGGGATCGAGAGCGCGGCGATAGAGGGTCACCTCGTCGAGAGCGCCCCGCAGGGAGCGCCCGCCGGTCGCGCCGTGATAGCCGAAGTTCAATTGTCCCGCGTTGGCCGCCCGCGGAGTAGAGAGACCGTCGACGCGCGCCGCTTCGATCCCGTCCCAGTAGGTGACCAGCGCAGCGCCGTCGAAGGACCCGACCACGTGATGCCAGGCGTCGTCGAGGGGTAGCGGGAAGGGGACCTCGACCGTCGTGGCCGGAGCGCCTTGGAGCGCGACGCCGAAGCCGCCGAGCCCGGTGCCCGCCACACCCTGGAGGTACCAGCCGCTCGGGGCGAGGTCGTCGTGGGACTTGTCGATCAGGGTGAAGACGCCGTCGATATCCGCACCGTCCTGTAGTGGGTTCGCGCGGACCCAGACCTCGATCGTGAACGCTTCGAGCTTGCGGAGACCACCGCCGTCGGCCACGAGCACCCCGGTGGTGACGCCGTGATCGAACGTGAAGGCGCGCTCCACCAGGCCCTGGTCCAAGCTCGTCGTGCCGAGCAGGACTCCGTCGCGCCGCCCCCAGAGGTCCCCGGCATCCCCCTCGCCGGGCCACCAGGACACGACGCCGGGCGGCGGCTTCGTGCACTCGTGGATGGGATCCGTCAGCGCGCGGCCGCAGATCGCCATGGCCAGGTCCAGGTCGGCGGGAGTCCAGGTGCTCCCGGGCGTCTCGGGGGCGAACGCGCTGTAGGGCAGGCCACCCTGCGAGGTGAGGCCGGTCTCCCAGAACCAGTCGTCGGTCCCCGCGCCGGTGTCGTTGAAGATCTGGACCCAGTAGGAGCCGGGATCGAGCAGGAGCGGTATCGAAGGGGTCAGGACGTACTGCCAGCGATCGACCCCGAAGAGGGTCGTCCCGGTCAGGGTGCGGAGGGCCGGGATCCCGCTCTCTTGGTAGAGCACCGTACCGGGAGTCGGCTCGCCCCCCTCGTGCAGGATCAGGGTGAAGTTGTCGGGCTGCGCGTCGCCGCCCGGGAAGTAGCCGCCCCAGAGGATGATCTCGCACAGCTCGAGGCGCTCACTGACCGCGAAGTTGTCGGCGATCGATTGGGAGCCGCCGCAGGCATCGCAGCCGACGTCGGAGAAGAACCCGTTGTCATCGAAGAAGGGCTGGTGCAGGACTTCGACGTAGTCCTCGCCGCAGAGCATCGCACCGCCGGCGACCCGGCCGGTTCGGTCGTCACTCGGTCCGACCTGGAAGGGCCGTTGGGCGGCGGAGGACCCCGAGAGGGCCAAGCCGGCGATGAGCAGGATGAATCGATTCACGGGGCTCCTAGAAGGGAAGATGGTCACGCAGGGCATCGAGCGCAGCCTGTGCGTCAGGAGTCAGCAGGCCTTCGAGCAGGTTGTTGGTCTCGTGGGGATCGTGCCGCAGGTCGTAGAACTCCTCGGGCGGGTATCCGTACGAGGTGTGGAGCTTCCAGCGGTCGTCGCGGATCGCCCGCCGGTGGTTGAGGCCGTAGGGCGCGCCCGAGGGGAAGATCTCCGAGTAGAGGTAGCGCGGAGCGAGCTGCGCCCCGCCGATCTCCTGGGCCATGCTGACTCCATCGAAGTACTCGGATTCGTAGGGAATGTCGAGCAGATCGAGCACCGTCGGAGCGAAATCGACCACCGAGAGCATGTGCGAGCTCACACCGGGAGCCACGCCGTGGCCGACCGCGTACCCAAGCGCCCGAAGACCTGACTCGTAGACCGTCCACTTGCCGCCGAACGGCTGGGTCTTGCCGTTGTCGGAGGTGATGAACATCGTGTAGTCGTTGGCCAACACCTCGGGGAGAAGCCGGCCCAGCTCGGTGTCGACCGCTTCGATCATCGCCTCGTACTGATCGCCACGGTCGCAATCGGTGACGGGCGCGAGGTCTGGCGGCGGACAGTGCAGCGGGCCGTGGGGAGCGTGGAGGTTGACCACGATCAGGTCCGTCCCGGCCTGCACCTCGGTGATCGCGTCGTCGATGGTGTCGGTCGTGATGTACCCCGTTCGCGGCATCGCCGCGCCGTCGACGATCTTGATCCACTGGAAGTACGACCACTCCCCCGACCAGCTCAGATTGCCCTCGGTCCCGGCCCAGTGGGTGTAGCCGCAATCGAGCGGGTGGTCGAAGTGGAACCCGACGGCGAGGTGCCACTTGCCCAGGGTGGTCGCCGTCTTCCCCTCGGCCGTGACGCGAGCGGGCAGGTGGCGCGGATCTGGAACGAGCTCGAAGATCCCGGACTCACGCACGTTCGACCCCATGCGGTTCTCGGGGCGGAACGCGAACCTCCCCGTGACGAGGCCCGCACGCTGGGCGGAGCAGGAAGGCGCCCCCCAGCTCACCGGATAGGTCCGTCCGATCGCCGCGATCTGGTCCAGCACAGGGGTTGGCGCCTTGGCGATCTCCTGCGGCCCGACGTCGTCCAGCACGACGATGACGACGCCTTCGGGAGCCGTGTCCCCCACCGACTTGGGGATCGCCGCCCAGGGCGAGACGTCGGGGACAGGGGGGTCCTGGCCTCCGAGGGGGCCGCTGACCGCCATCGGCGACAGGGCCAAGACCGCGCTGAGCGCGTTCCACAGATTCATAGGGCCGGCAATAAGGTAGGAGAAGACCCGAGCGGAGTGGCGGCTGGCCGCGTGGGGGGATCGGCAGCTTCCAGACTCACGATCGAGGGCGGTGAGGACTCCCGGTGCGGGGTCCCGCCAGCCTATCAGGAGGCCGGCGGCGTGGGGCTGGTTCCACGCGGGGGCTCGCTCGGCACTAAGGGATATTCCTGTCTCGGAGGGACATGGGAGGGACACCAGACCTGGAGGAGACCGACGACTGGGTCCGGGACTGCCGTCGAGGCCGGTTCCGGCAGGCCGACCATTCAGACCCTACGGGCGTGCTGGAGAAGAACGTGGCTCCGCACCTCTCCACACCTCGACTACCCCCACTCGCACAGACCCCGGACGTACTCCGCCGAGCCGTCGTTCAGCCAGGCGTCGAGCTGGGCTGGGTCCTTGAGCTGCTGCCCGCGCAGGCGCGAGACCACGAAGAAACCGCAATTCGCCTCCGGGAGGATCGTCAGATCGCCCCATAGCTTCTCGAACTGGGTGACCGGGAAGATGTCCTCCTGGCCGTGCCCCCAGCGCTTCTTCACGTCCTTGATCGTCAGGTACGTGGGCAGGCGGCCGGAGAGCGCGCGCAGCGCCCCGCTCAGTTGGGCGCCGTCCTGCGCGAGGATGTCGTCGCGGTCGAGCCCGATGACGGCGAGGAACTGGTCGATGTCGATCCAGGTGGTCATCGAGTTGTAGTACGAGAGGTCGAACTCCGCTTCCTCGGTGGGCATGGCCAGGCCCTCAACCAGCCGCGGCCGGCCGTCGACCCGGGCGAGACCCCCGCCGCGATCCTCGAGACGGCGGGAGATCACCTCGAAGGTCAGGCCGTGCCCGGCCTGCCGGTGCCGGCCGAGGAGGGCGGGATCCACGTCGGCCCCGAGCGTGTCGATGTTGTGGAGGAGGAGGGTCCTGAGCTGCGGCCGCTCCTCGAGCAGCGTCCGCAGCGTCCCGTTCAGGATGAGGTTGGGGACCTCGAAGAAGTGCCCCACCGGATGGAGGCATTGCAGCGGCAGGTTGTCGGTGTAGTCGGCCGCTTCTCCCGCGCTCTTGGCCCAGCCGATGAGGGCCGCGCGCGCGGAGTCGCGGACCTTCTGCTGCTGCTCGTCCAGGAGTTGCTGCGGCATGTCCTCCCAGGCGAAGCGCAGATCGCGCTCAGTGGGGACCATGCGCAGACCCACGCTGCGTCCCGGCGAGACGAAGAGCGGACCCTCGTAGCGGTAGTTCTCCACGCTGGCGAGGAAGTCCTGCGTCGGCCCCGTGGTGAGGTAGGAGGTGGTGAAGACGTGCGGCAGCGCGCTGCCGTGGCGGCTGGCCGCGCGCCGCGACTTCGCCAGATGGGTCTCGATGAAGGTCCGATACGACCCGTCGAGCGGCGCGTAGGGGCTGAGCGCCTTGCACGTGCCCGCCCCTCCCGTCCAGCGCGACCCGGCCCCCGCCGCCAGCGTCACCACCGCCACCTCCCCCGCCGCCAGCGCGGCTGCGCCCAGCTCGGCCGCTGCGGCGAGGTGCGCGCTCCCGGCGTCCGGCGCGGAGAGGTCGATGACGTCCTCGCGCGAGACGTCCTCGATGCGCGCCCCCGGGGGGAGCCGGTTGGCGGCCAGACCGATCGAGCCCGCGAGGAGATCTGCCCGGATCTGCCCGTGGAGATCGGAGTCGAATCCGTTCTCCGCGAGCAGCCGCTCCAACTCCCCCCCCGATTCACCGCTCTCCAGAGCAGCGGAGTCCGCCGGCTCGCGCTCGCCGCGGGTGAGTCTGTGGTACCCCTCTGGGAGAGCCGAGTCCGAGTCGGGCAAGAGGGTGGCGGTGGTTCCGTGCGGGTTGATCGAGAAGAAGTAGACCACCGGGTCCATGGCGAAGGGCAAGGCGAACTGCAGCCGGGTCTTCGTCTCCAGCATGATCCGGTGCAGGACCTCCTGCGCCTCCGCCTTGCGCTCGGGAGCGAAGATGAAGCCCATCCCTCCGCCGGACATCCCGCCCAGCATCCAGAAGCCCCAGAAGTCCGCGCCGAAGGCCTCCTCGGCCCGCGCGATCAGGGTCTCCGTGAACAGGTTCGTGGACCAGGGGATGATCGTCTGGATGGGACCGCGGAAGTTGCGCGTCGTCGCGCGTCCCAGAGCCCTGATGTCGCCCCGCTTCAGGGCGTCGATCAACTCCTCGAGCAGGGCCAGTGCTTCCCGTCGAGCGTCCCACTCCGCCGCGGACCGCAACAGGTACTTCTCCGTGACCATCTCGAGGATGGGCCCGACGTTCTGCGCCATCCCGCCGTGCACCAGCACGAGCGAATCCTGTAGGGCCTGCCGCGAGGAGGCCGGGATCTCCTCCTCGTCGAAGACGTGGTGCGCCGGCATGAGGCGCCCACGCGAGACACCGAACTCGGGGTCCTCCTCCGTCGCCGCCTGACCGGTGATGAGCTTGATCCCCGGCCACACGCCGCCCGAGTCCTGCCAGCCTCCGCCCGAACCGCCGATCCACTCCCCGAGGATTGCCCGGGCCAGGATCAGCCGTCTCTCGTTCTCCTGCAGCGGTCCGGTGAGCGACCGCGTCTGCCCCGTGGCGCGCATCAGCACCCCGATGAGCGCCGCGAGCAGGTTCGTGGACACCGCCAGCCGCGAGCCCTTCGGAATGCCGTTCACGGCGGATACGAGCTCGAGCCCCCTGCCCCGACCGACCATCTGGGCCAGGAGGCTCTCGAGCCGCCTGCCCGACCCCTCGATCCCCGGCGGGACGACGCCCGCCGCGATCACCGCGGCCTTCAGGAGACCGAGGTAGTCCTTCGCGAAATCGAAGACCTCCCCCAGGTTGTCGATCCTGGCGGTCGCCTCGAGATCGACCGAAGTGAGGACGAGCGCCGGCTCGTCGATCACGCGCAGGTAGGCCTCGATCGGTGGCCGTGGTGCCGCGTCGCGGCCGTGCACCCCGAGGTCGATCGACACGTTCAGCACCCGGGCGCCCTCCGGGTAGTCCATCCCCAGGAAGAAGATGTCGGACCAGCCCGAGTGGGAGAGGTCCATGCGCACCGGGGTCTGCTCGCGCAGGACGGCCCGCGTTCCATCCGGGCCCGCGTCCGCGAGCTCGGGCACGATCCGCAGGGGATGGTCGGCGGGATGCCCCATGCGGAACATCCACTGGTTCCCGCGCACCGTCCGCACGGAGCGGCGCACCTGGTCGGCGAGCGTCTGAAAGGCGAGTTGATGGTAGGCCGAGGCCAGCGCCGATGAGAGCGAGTCACCGGGCCCCTGCTCCGACACCGCCGCCAGGAACGTGTCGAGCGCCTCCGCGAAGCGGCGATTCAGCAGGTGCTCATAGCCTTGGAAGGGGATGCGGCCGATCCGATCGGCGGGCAGCTCGGGCGGCAGGTGGAAGCGGTGAATGGCGTACAGGAAGAAGAGCGCGCGCACCCGCTCGTAGAGGTTGTCCGCCTCCCGCCGGTACCAATCGAGCGCCTCGGCTTCCCGCAGCAACTCGTCGAGCGAGAGGCCCCTGCAGGCTTCCGCCAGGGAGGTGTCGCGCAGCGAGGCCTCCCCGGTGGTGATGACGTCGATGAGCCTGGACATCACGACCGGGACTGCGCGGCGATCTCGATGATGTCGGTGAGGACCTCGTCGCGGTGTGGGCCGGCCAGCGCCAGCGAGAGCTGCGCCCGTAGGAGCCCGTACGGTTCTCCGATGTTGAAGCGTTGGCCCGCCAGCTCGGTGGCGAGGTACTTCCCAGCTCGGGCGAGGTGATCGAGGGTCGGGGTCAGGCCCAGCACATTCCCCGCTCTCAGAAGGGAGACCGCTCGGTCGAGGTGCTCCATCACCCCGACGGTGAGCGTGTGCATGCCGAAGAAGCAGAGGTAGTTGCCCGCCCGCAGCCCGGGAATGATGAGCTCCTGCTCCGCCAGCGTCGGAGTGGGTTTCTCCACGACGGAGTGCACCTCGAAGATCGAGGGCGCCGAGGGAATCCTGGTGGCGCCGATCGTGCCGTAGAGGTGGAGCTTGCTCTCGTGCGTCGGGTTCACCGCGGAGACGCATCCGTTGTGCGTGGCGGAGAGCTCGAGCAGCTGAGCCACGCAGGACGACTCCGCGTGACTCAGGTAGAGGTGGTCTCCCACCAGCAGGACGAAGCGATCGCGGCCGGTGAACTCGCGAGCACACCAGACCGCGTGGCCGTAGCCGCGCGGTTCGTCCTGCTCGATCAAGCTCAGGCGATCGGCGTGGCGGCCCGCGGCTTGCAGATAGGCCGACCGGGTGCCCGGGAAGATGATCACCGCCGCCGACTCCAGGCCGGTGGAGAAGAGGTCATCCAGGATGATCTCGAGCGCCGTCTTGGCGATGCCCTCCGAGTCCACCATCGTCTGCAGCGGGAGGTGATGCTCCGTCGGGCTGGCCGCCGTGACGACGGCCTTGGTGGGGATCTTCGGCGGGGAGGTCATCGTGCGGATAGCCGGAGGGCGAGGATGTCGAGCGTCCCAGGTCGTGCGCAGGTTGCGGCCTCGCTGCCGCGAACGCCGGGCGACCGGGCGGTCCGCTGGGGAGCCCCGGATCCCGGGGATGGCGATCGAAACGAGGGAGCCACGTCACCGAGGCTACCAGAGGGGACCCCGGACGGGCCGGCGCGTCCGCGACGGGCTTTCCCAGCCTGGGATCGCCGGGATACCCGGTGCCGCGCTGCGCTACGCGCTCAGCGCGTCAGCGGCGGATCCTCCCAGGGGTTGCCTCCCTCATCGATGGCGCGGATCCAGGCGTCGAGCTCGCTCTGGCCGGAGTCCCAGAACGCCTTGCAGCTCTCGAGGAACTCGCGGACGGTGTCGCGCTTCCCGGCGGCGAGGAGACCCTCGGCCAGGGTCATGTCGGGACCGAAGGAACCGAGCACGGGCGAGCCGGTCGTCCTGCCTGCCGCCAGGAGGTAGCGGGCGGCCTCGTCGACGTCCCCCTCGGCGAGCGCGATCCGTCCGAGCACCACGTTCATCTCGAAGACGAGGTCCCCGCGCGGTTTCTGTGGATCATCCTGCTCGAGCGCGAGAGCGGCGAACGTCCGCGCTGACTGCGCTTCGCCCGCATCGAAGTAGACACTCGCCAGTGCCATCGAGAGTGGTTTGCCCATGACGACGAGCACCCCGCGCTCGGAGGCAGCGGTCAAGTCCCAGGCCGCGCGCAGATGGGGGAGAGCGGCCTTGGCCTCCGACATGCGAGCCTCGGGCGCGCGCGTCATCGACCGGAGCATCGAGTGATAGGCTCCCAGTTTCAGTGCCCACCTCGGCTCCTGCGGCGCGAGCTCGCGTGCACGTCGGAGCAGCACGAGGGCGCGGGGGCCGTCCTTCTTGATCCTGAAGGGGTCGGCCATGAGGAACGAGCCGGCGTTGCACGCGATCGCGGGATCTTTCGGGTGCATGGCGACCAGGTGCTCCCAGAGCTCGATCGCGTCCTCCCACGCCGGTCCGGTGTACATGCCGTCCCGCTTGTAGGGATAGAGCAGCAGTCCAGCCGTCCCAGCGAGGCGTGAGCGGGGATGCTGCTCGATCAAACCGAGAACCAGCCTGCCGTGCGGCTGCGGGTCGTGCCTCTCACCGCGTTTCCTGCGCAGCTCCGGCAGCTCGTGGAAGAGCAGCACCATGCGCGTCGAGATGTCCCGGGGGTGGGCCTTCAGTTGCGCCCGCAGCTGCGCCGCCTCCTCCTTGGTGAGCGCTGCGGCACGCTTGCGGAGCGCAGTCGTGTGGACCCGGCTGCGCGCGTCTCCCCACTCGAGGTCCGTGAGTGCCACGCGACCCGTACCCTGAGCAGTCGCGACGTTCGCGACGCAGGCGATGAGTGTCGCGCATAGTAGGTTCCTGCGAAGCATGGCCTTCCTCCGGTGGCGGGAGGATACGTGCCGCGGGATTCTCTCTGGTACCAGTCTCGCTGCAGTTGCGATTCGCCGGGCGAATCGACCAGTGCAGGCGATCCGGCGGCGGCGGCGTTCTTCAGGCGGGGTACACGCGGGTCGACGGCCTGCTAGGGCGTGATCTCGACAGGCACGGGGTTCGACACGTAGTCGAAGGGGCTGCTGAGTAGGTAGGCGTAGTGGAACTGCACCCCGACCATGCTCGCCGGCAGCGGCCCGAGGGTGTTGAGGGTTGCCCTGGCTCGACCGCTGCGATCGAGTCGCGAGTGGAAGTTCAAGAAGCCGGGCCCGTTCGCCTGCAACAGAGCCCGCTGCATGTACCGGTCCGGATTCAGGGGCAGCGTGACCAGCCCGCCGCGCAGGCGCAGGCCCGGGCTCGTCCCGCTGGCGCTGCCCAGCAACCAGTAGTTCCTCTTCGCGTTCGTCTGGCCCGCGTCGAGGGAGAAGATGACGCGGCCTCCGGTGGAGGCGGAGATGGACGTCTTGTCGCTGGTCAGCGACCCGTCGTCCTCGGACCAACCCGCCAGCCGGGCCCACAGCCACCAGGCGGCGTAGGCCTTCTGGTTGGCGTTCAGCGGCTGGCTGTGGGCGGAGTAGCAGTAGTACCAGTCGACCCCCTCGGTGTGGGAGTTCTGCCACTCGGTCGCCCAGTTGCCGATCAGCGTCCCGCTGGCGTCCCAGTAGGAGCAGTCGTCGTTGGCGTACGGGAAGTAGGTGCCGTCGGGGTCGAAGCTCTCGATGTGCGCGAAGTCGTAGAGGATCTTGTCGTTGGCGATGCAGTAGTCGCGGATCTGCTGGTTGCGGGCGTTGGTGTGCGCCATGTACCAGTAGTTCAGGTGCCCGGTCATGTAGACGAACTTCACGTCCGGGTAGTCCAGTTCCAACTGCGTCATCGGCGCCAGGTAGCGGTCGATCATGTCCTGCGCGCTGTAGATCGACACCTGCCCGCACCAGGACCAGATGATCACGTTCACGTCGGAGTTGGCGGGGTCGTCGAGGTAGTCGCGCGTCTCGTTGACCCACTGGGGGTAGCTGCCGACGTCGCCCGCCATGGCGTAGTCGTGCAGGTCGAGGGCGCCCCCCGTACCACCGTCGTTCCAGGCGAACTGGGGACCGCCCACACCCCCGGTGAAGGTGACCAGGCCGTTCATGCCCTCCGTGATCTGGCTGCCGTGGGAGGTGTGCCCGTAGGCGATGTGCAGTTGTTGCTTGGCTGCCTCGATCCACTGGGGGGGGATCTTGGTGATGTCCGTGCAGCCGTGATCGACGATGATCGGATCGTCGGCGCAGAGGGCGGGCGTGGCGAGGGAGCAGAGACTCAGCGGCAGGACCAGCAGGATGGTTCTCATGATGCGCGTCTCGCAGAGGGGGAGGGAGGCTGGGCGACCCCGCTGAGTCGGGAGTCGGAGGACCGCCGTAAGCTCCAGGATAGCGAGGGCCGGGTCACAGGGCGGCAGAAAAGCCGTCTGGGGGGGGCTGCCGGAACACTCTGGAAACCACCCTTGCGTGCCGAACAGCCGTTCGCCCCCTCCGACCCCGGCGGCTCGTCCCGCTCCTACGGCGCGGCGCCGGCCTGGCTCCGATCCAGGAGAGCCCCCAGGGCGGGCATCCCCAGGAGCGCCTCCGCGACGCGCTCCGCCAGCTTGCGGCTGCCGGCGTCCGCGAAGTGATTCGAGTCCGCGTAGTGCTCGTCGTCGGTCGGAATCCCCCCATGCCCGTCGGTGAATAGGGATCCGGTGCGGCCGGCCACCGCCACCACGACCCGGTCGTACTCCTCCTGACCGTCCAGCAGCCCGTCGATGGAGAGGTAGGGCATGTAGAAGGCGCTGGTGACGGCGGCCCGACGCTGCTCCTTCCGGCTCTGCTGGCGGTTCACCCGGCTGCCGGTGGTCATCAGGACCACGATGCTCGAGCGCTCTCGCACGAGCTCGACGAGTTCCTCCAGGCGCTGCTCGAATCCCCGTGACAGTTGCTGGGGGTCGAAACTCAGCTTCCCGCGGGTGGCGTGCACCGCTCGCTGGCGTTGGACGACGACTGCGTTCTTCTCCAGCTTGGCCCACAGGTTCCAGCGCCGCGCGAGCCAGCTCGGGGAGTACGGCACGCCCTCGTACAGACCCTGACGCGTGGCCAGGTCGGCGGTGTCGAAGACCAGGTCGCTGATCTGGATGATCGCGACGTCCGGGTCGACCTGGGCGACGCGCCGGAGGAGATAGCTCATCAGGGCCTGCGTGGAAATGCCCGGGACCCCGGCGTTGACGTAGTCGACGCGGGCGGTCGGCCAGGCCTCCTGGATCCTGCGCCAGGTCAGGTGGGTCCAGCAGGCCTCGTTCCCGCCCACCTCCGAATCGTAGACGCTCGAGCTGCCCAGGAAGACCAACCGTACGAGTCCCCTGGGCTTGGGCATGGGGATCTCGGGGCTCCTGAAACCGAGCGAGTTGATCTCGATCCGGCCGATCGACGCTCCGGGTAGCGGCAGGTCGACTCCCAGCTCCGGGACCGGGGAGAGCGCCGCAGCCTCGTCCACGCCCCGGTTGGCGGCGTCCTGCACGATCCGCCTGAAGCGCCGCAGGCCCAGACGCCGCGCTGAGCTCAGCCCGAAGGCGGCCAGGGCGACGCCGAAGGCCGCCACCCTCGAGGCCTTCCTCGCGGCGGCCCGGATCGCCTCCCGCCAGCTTCCGGCTGCACGCTGTCGGGGGTCCATCGAGGATCTCGCGGGTGGTTGACCGGCGCTCGGGCTAGGGCTCAGGTGTCCGAGGTTCCCTCGCGCCCAGCGGAGGAGCGTGCAGCCGCCGCGCCACCTGCTCCTTGCGGGCGAGGTCCTTGAAGACCCGCTCGACCTGGTCCTCGCCCAGCTCCATCACCCGGGCGACCTCCGGGATGGGGACGTCGTGCTGCTTGGCGTACCAGAGCAGATCCAGGGTCTCGTGGGGCAGGCGGAAGAAGAACTCCTCCTGGGTGCTCCCGGCGCTGTAGGTGTCGCTGGTGGGCGGTCGCGTGCGGATGGCCTCGGGAATCTCGAGGTGCTCCGCCAGCTGGTAGACCTGCGTCTTGTACAGGTGGGCGATCGGCTTCACGTCCATGGCGCTGTCGCCGAAGCGGACGAAGAAGCCCAGGTCGTGCTCGTTCCTGGGTGGGGTTCCCAGAACGGCGTAGTCGCGCTGCTCGGCGTGGTAGTAGAGCATCGCCGCGCGAGAGCGCTGCTTGAAGTTCGAGGCGGCCACGATCTGCCGCAGCTGGTCACCCCCGAGTCGCTTGCGTCGCTCCTGGCCGTCGGGTGCCACCACGGTGATGCTGAACACGTTCAGCGTCTCCCGCTCCAGGAGATCGCTGGGCAGGGTGATCTTGAGGCGGTAGCTGTCGTCGTAGTCGGGGAAGAGCGAGCGCACGGCCTCGTCCCGGCGACCGTAGCAGTCGAAGCCACGCAGCGCGCCGCTGACGTCCTCGACCAGCGGCTCGACCTGGAACTGCCGGCAGACCTGATAGGCCAGCTCACTGCTCTCCGGGCTCGATTCGGCTTCCGGCAGCAAGAGCGCCACCACACGCTCCGGACCGAGGGCGCGCACGGCGAGCGCCAGGACCACCGCCGAGTCGACGCCACCGCTGACACCCAGCACCGCACCGCGCCGCTTGAGCACCTCCAGCACGTCGTCGCGCAGCCTGTCAGCGATGCGCTCGGCCTCGCGCTCGGCTTCGAGCCTCAGCACCTCTCGATGGAATCCTGTCATGTGCCTCCTTCCGGCGCCCTGCGCTGGACGATCTTGACGTCGTCGCTCTCGTTCAAGGGCGTCCGGGCGCGGAAATCGGCCACGAACTGCCGGTGCACGAGCTGAGTGGTCAGGACGCCCGCCAGGGCCATGTCGTCCGTCTCGCCGAGCGAGCCCCAGCGCTCGATTTTCCCGGCCAGCATCGCCACCGCCCCGGGGTCGAAACAGCCGGCAGCCTCGATGGCCTGTGCCGACAGGGCCTCGGCCACCCAGTCTAGGGGTTTGCCCTCGACGAAGAAGCTGGCGTGGATGGGGGCCCGATAGGGTCGCTTGCGACGCTGGCCGATCTCCGCCGGCACCAGGTCCCGCGCGGCCCGCTTGAGCAGGCGCTTCTCGTCGAGCCCACGCAGCTTGAGCCCCGGCGCCAGCTGGCAGCAGAGCTCGACCACGCGGTGATCGAGGAAGGGAAAACGGCCCTCGACCGAGTGCGCCATCGCCATCCGATCCCCCTGGGAGGAGAGCAGGTAACCGGGCAGGAAGATGGCCGCTTCGAGGTACTGGGCGCGGGCCAGGGGGCTGTAGCGCTCCAGGTCGGCGGGCAGGGCCAGCCCCTCCCACGGCTCGTGCTCCGGCGCTGCCGACCCGTCCGACTCGCGCCGCTCCTCCTCGATCGCCGCCCGCAGCGCCCCGGAGAAGAGCCGCTTGGCCCGGCTGGTGTTCCGCCAGCGCACCTCGTGCGAGTAGCAGGCGCTGAAGACCCGCTCCAGCCCCTGCCCGAAGAACCCCTTGAGGTAGGCATCGCCGGCCCCGGAGAGCTCCCCGATGTACGGATAGAGCTTCTTCAGCAGGGCGGGCCGGCGCTTCGACTGCGGCTCTCGGGCCCAGAAGCGCCGCACCTTGGCCTCCTTGAAGATGTTGTAGCCGGCCAGGAATTCGTCCGCGCCCTCCCCGGTCAGCACCACCTTGAGGCCCTCGCTCTGCACCAGCTCCGAGAGCAGGTAGAGCGGGGCCGGCGAGGTGCGCGTGATCGGTGTCTCGGTGTGCCAGACCACCTCGGGGATGACGCGACCGATGTCCTCGTGGGTGCAGGTGATCCGGTGATGGCGGGTCCCCAGGCGAGCGGCCATGCGGCGTTGGAATTCGCTCTCGTCGTAGGCTTGGTCGTCGAAGGCGATCGAGAAGGTCTCCAGACCGCTCCCTGCGTGGCGCTGGGCCAGCGCGGTGATGGTCGACGAATCCAGGCCGCCGCTGAGGTAGGCGCCCACCGGCACATCGGCCCGCAGACGCAGCTCGGTGGCACCGGCCAGGAGATCACCGAACTCCGCCGTCGCCTCTTCGGCGTCCCGCAGCGGCTCGCGCCCGCGGTCGGGGAAGGTCAGCTCCCAGTACTTCTCGATGCGCACCTCTCCGTCCGACCGCGCGACGAGGTAGTGTCCCGGGGGCAGGCAGGACACGCCGCGGAAGGCCGTGCGCGGAGCGATCGGGCTCCAGAAGGTGAAGATCTCGTCCAGGGCCAGGGGGTCCAGCTCGACCGAGAAGGCCGGATCGGCCAAGAGCCCCTTGACCTCCGACGCGAAGGTGAGCGCGCCTCCGTCGCGGGCGTAGAAGAGGGGGCGGATCCCCAGGCGGTCGCGGGCGAGGAAGAGCTCCCCCGTGCGTTCATCCCAGATGGCCAGCGCGAATTGACCGTTGAGGTGCTGCAGGCAGTCCGGCCCCAGGTCCTCGAACAGGTGCACGATCACCTCGGTGTCGGAGTCGCTCTGCAGTCGATGGCCCCTCTGCTCGAGCTCCCGCCGCAGCTCCAGGTGGTTGAAGATCTCCCCGTTGAAGACGATCCACTTGGTGCCGTCCTCGTTGGAGATCGGCTGCTGTCCCCCTGCCAGGTCGACGATGCTCAGGCGGGAGTTGCCCAGACCGACGCTGCAGTCCCCGCGCTCCCCGAGGTAGATGCCGAACTGGTCCGGCCCCCGGTGACGCAAGGTCCCCAGCATGCGTTGCAGGAGCTCCACGCTCGCGGACGGCCGGCCCCTGGGGCTCAGTCTCCCGGCAATCCCGCACATCTACTCGATCGCCCGCTTCTGGACCTTCAGGCTGTCCGTCTTGGGGAGCTCGTCGCAGAAGACGACGTGCTTGGGCAGCATGAAGTCCTCCAGGTTCTGCTTGCAGTGGCGCAGCACGTCCTTCTCGGTGAGGGTGTGATCACCGGTCACCACCAGGACCTTGATCGCCTGGCCGAGGATCTCGTCCGGGACTCCGACAGCGGCCACCTCGACCACGCCCGGCAGCTCGCACAGCGCGTTCTCCACCTCCTTGGGCGCGACCTTCTCGCCCCGGGTCTTGATGATGTCGTCCTTGCGGCCGACGAAGTAGCAGTAGCCCTGCTCGTCCATGCGGAAGAGGTCCCCGGTGTAGCAGACCCGCTCCCCGGGAGTCGGCCCCGGACGGAAGCGTTCCGCGCTGGCCACTGGATCCTCCCAGTACCCCTGCATCACGTGCTTGCCCCGGACCACGAGCTCGCCGATCTCGTCAGCCGCCACGCGCTCGTCGTTCTCGTCCACGATCCAGACCTCGGTGTCCGGGATGGCGATGCCCACCGAGTCGGGGCGCTGGGCGAGCTGATCCGGAGGCAGGTAGAGAGTGCGCTTGGTCTCGGTCAGGCCGTACATCGAGTAGAGGGCCGCCTGCGGGAAGCGCTCCCCGAGCCTCTGGACGTGGCTCTGGGGCAGGGCTGCGGCGGTGTTGGTGATGTAGCGCAGATGCCCGAGATCGTAGGTGCTCGTGTCGGTCTGCAGCAGGATGGCGAACATGGTGGGCACCGCCGGCAAGCCGGTCACCCGCTCGGCCTGCATCACCTGCAGGAAGTGCGCCGGGTAGACGAAGGACCTCTCCAACACCAGCGTACCGCCGAATCGCAAGGTCATCAGGAGCTGGTAGAGCCCGTAGTCGAAGGAGAGCGGAAGCGCGCAGATGACCACGTCCTCGGCGGTGTTCTCCAGGAAGGTGATGATCGACGAAGCCGCGAAGACGATGTTGCCGTGCGAGGACATGACGCCCCTGGAATCGCCGCTGCTGCCCGAGGTGTAGACCAGGCAGGCCAGGTCCGTCTCGGAGCGGCGCGGGGCGGGTCGAGTGGCCGGTGAGCTCGTCAGAGCATCCTCGAAGCCCAGAGGCTCGGGACCCTCCCCGTCCAACCCCGCGGGCTGACTACCGGCCAGGATGACGAGCATCAGCGAGTCGATGCGCCGGGTCATCTCCAGGGCGGTTGCAGCGTGGGCTCCGCGCGTCACCAGGGCCCTGGCTCGGCAGTCACCCAGGAGCTGCGCCAGCTTCTCTGCCTTGGTGGTGCTGTTGATCGCGACGAAGACGGCGCCCGCCTTGAGGGTGGCGAAGATGCCTACCGCCAGCTCGACCGAGTTGGGAAGGAATAGGGCCACCCTGTCCCCGGGCTCCACGCCCCGTTGGCGGAGAGCGTTCGCCAACCGGTTGGCCATTTCGTCGAGCTGTGCGTAGCTCAGCCGCTCTTGGCCACAGACCAGAGCCACCTTGCCCGGCGTGCGCTCGGCGCTGTGCTCCAGGAAGTCGTTGATGAGCGGCACGTGGTGCTTCCTATCTGGGCGGCGCGACGAGCAGCCGGCTGTCAGTGCTGCTTGCCCTCCACGTAGACGACCAAGCGATCGACCGAGTCGAAGTTCTCGGGCACGATCTCCTCGTCGGCGACCGCGATCGTGAAGGCCTCCTCCAGGAAGCTGACCAATTCGAGAATGCCGGTCGAGTCCACCACGCCCTCCTCGAGCAGAGAGGCATCGTCGGGCAAGGGGAAGTCACCCGTGCTCAGCAGGAAGTTCTCGGCCAGGAATCCGCGGATGCGCTCGCGTACATTCATGTCCAGGGTCCCTGACACCTCGTCGGTTGCGTGGCACTCCGATTGCCGCCGTCGCTCGAGCGCGGGCGCGAGTCCCGCCCGCTCCACTGCTCGATTCAACACAGGTATGAAGGCCTCGGTCGCCTTTTTGTTCCCCTCGGAGCTGGGATGGCTGTCGTCGCGGCGCGCTCCGGAGGGATAACGTGAGAAGTCGGAGAGGCCTCCATCGGTAAGGAGGTCGTACAGGTCGAAGACCGCCACGTTCGATCCCGAATAGGAGTCCAGCCAGCCCGCCTCGGAGTCCGCCAGCCAGTGGTTGAACTCCCGGGCGTACGGCCCGGACGGCCGGACGCGGGAGCGCCCCAGGAGGCGTCTGGCCACTTCCCTGTGCCGCCGCGTCTCACCGGGGGACAGCGGAGGCGCGGTCACGGCCACGAAGAGGGTCTGGGGGTGCGCCGCGAACTCGTCCAAGAGGGCGACGTACGCGGCCTTGGCACTCTCGACGGTGAGCCTCGCTCCCCCGGGCGCCCTCCCATTCTCACCCCTGCCGTCGAAGAGGTTGTTGTGGAAGCAGGACTTGAACACCACGATGTCGTTCCTACGGGAATCCCCGTAGAAGGAGTCCTGTTGGTCGCAGGTGATGATCTCCTGCATCTGGTCGCGGAACTTGTTCGGCCAGTCGAGGAGGTCGGTGTTCTCCCCGATCAGACTCCCGTAGGACGCCTCGTGCACTTCGTAGCCGGCTTCGAGGAGGCGGTCGCGCAGTCCTCCTCCGTTGTGCGCGCTCTCATAGACGCAGGCCTGGTGACTGTCCGGTCCCACCGGGGCGAGCCACTGCCCGCCGCAGGAGTGGTGGATGAACAGCAATCTCAGCCGACGCGGCGCTGCCTGCGGCGAGAAGCTGCCCCGGAATCCAGGTGTAGCCTGCATGAATGTCGGTTGGGGGGGACGTGCCAAGTGCTGGGAATCCGGCTCGGCTGCGCCTCGTTTCGGAAGGGGGCTCTCGTGGATCGCGCCCGTTAGTCGCGCTCCTCCTCGGTCGGAAGCTCCTGCGCTTGGTGGCGTTCGTACGCTCGCAGGGTCCGCGCGCGCACCTGCTCGAGATCCGCGTGGATGTAGAACGGGTCCTTGCGGGGGACACCGCGGATGTAGGCCACGTCCTGTTCGTCCAGGGCCTTGATCAGATCCTCCTGCGTCGCGGCGCCGGACTCCCAGTCCTCCAGCGCGAAGACCTTGTGCGTCTGGGTCATGGCGCGGCACTTGGCCAGCAGGTCGGAGTGCTTCCTGTAGGGCCTGGCCGGATTCCCGGCGGACACGGTCCCCTCGCCCAGATCTCGGTTGACGAAGGAGCCGGCGGCGACCACGGCCCGGGGACCGATGGTGACGCCGGGCAGGATGATCGCCCTCTCGCCGATGAAGGAGTCCTCGAGGATCCTGACCCGGGCGATGCGCGTCACTCCGAGATCGCCGAAGGTGGTGGCGTCGTGCGCCAGGATCCTCACCCCCATGGAGATCCGGCAGTTGTCTCCGATCTCGATCAGATAGGGGTACTGGAAGTCGAATTCGACCCCCCGCATGATGTACACGTTCTTGCCGAGGGTCAGCCCCCTGCTCATGAGCTTGGCCAGGCGCAACCGATCCACCTTGAACGCGAGGTAGGACACCAGCGCGCCGATCGGATCGAGTAGCCTCGTCGGAGCCATGCGTAATCCTACCACAGGGGGCGATGCCCTCTGTAACCCACTGTCCCTAAGTACTTTACGACAAACACCGGGTTGATGGGGGATCGGCCGCCGCAGAGGGTGCTGGCTTCCCAGAATCGGAGCCCCGCGGGGGCTATCCTCGACCCCCGAGGTCCACTGCGTTGACGAGCAAGAGCGTCCGAAACCACCCCGACCCGCGCGCAGCGAGCCGGGCGCGGTACCAGGAGTGGATCGAGACCTTCGACCGGCTGGACGACACGGACCGCGGGCGCATTCGGTCGCGCATCGACGCGCTCGAACGCCCGCCCCTCTTCTCGGTCGTGCTGCCCGTACACGACCCTCCGCTGGAGTTCCTCGAGCGGGCCGTCGAGTCGGTGCGTCGGCAGCTCTACCCCCGCTGGGAGCTGTGCATCGCGGACGACGCCTCGATGAACCCGCGCATCCGCTCGCTGCTCGAGGACTACGCGGCCCGCGACGAGCGCATCCACTGCACCTTCCGACCACAGCGGGGGCACATCTCCGCCGCCTCCAACAGCGCGCTCGAGTTGGCACAGGGCGACTTCGTCGCGCTCCTCGACCACGACGACGAGCTGGCCGAGCACGCGCTCTACCTCGTGGCGGAGGAGATCGAGCGCTGTCCGGACGCCGTGCTGGTCTACTCCGACGAGGACAAGATCACGAGCACGGGAGAGCGGTACGACCCCTACTTCAAGACGGACTGGAACGTCGACCTCCTCCTCTCGCAGAACATGGTCGGCCACCTGTGCGTGCTGCGAGCCCGCGCCATCGCCGAGGTAGGGGGCTTCCGCGCCGGGGTCGAGGGGAGCCAGGACTACGACCTCGTGTTGCGCGTCGTGGAGGGCACGCCGGCGGATCGGATGCGCCACGTCCACGCCATCCTCTATCACTGGCGCGCCATCCCCGGCTCGACGGCGAGCGCGGGGAACGAGAAGAGCTTTGCCCGGACCGCGGCGCAGCGCGCGCTGCAGGCGCACGTCGATCGGAATGGCGCGGGCGCGCGCGTCGAGCTCGGGGCCGCGGACAACCTCTTCCGCATCCGCTACCCCCTCCCACCCGAGCCGCCGCTCGTGTCGGTGATCGTGCCCACCCGCGATCAGGCGGGTCATCTGCGTCGATCGATCGAGAGCGTCCTGGAGAGGACGGCCTACCCGAACCTCGAGCTCCTGGTCGTCGACAACGACAGCCAAGACGCGGAGACGAGGGCGTACCTGGCGGCGATCGGGCAGGACCCCCGAGCCCGCGTCCTCGATCACCCCGGGACCTTCAACTACTCGAGCATCAACAACCAGGCCGCTCGGGCAGCCTCGGGGAGCGTCCTGTGCTTCCTCAACAGCGACGTCTCGGTCCTCTCCGAGGACTGGCTGGCGGAGATGGTCTCGCACGCCCTGCGCCCCGAGATCGGCGCCGTCGGTGCGAAGCTGTACTACCCCGACGACACCGTGCAGCACGCCGGCGTCGTCCTCGGGCACGGCGACGTCGCCACGCACGCGTTCGCCGGCTTGCGCCGTGGCCAACGGGCCAGCTTCAACCGCAGCCACGCGATCCAGAACGTCTCCGCGGTGACGGGGGCGTGCATGGTGTTGCGGCGAGAGCTCCTCGAGGAGGTTGGGGGCTTCGACGACGAGGAGCTGGCCGTCGCGTTCACCGACGTCGACCTCTGCCTGCGCCTCGGCGAGCGCGGCTACCGCACCCTCCTCACGCCCTACGCGGAGCTCTACCACGTCGAGTCCGCCACGCTCGGCCCGCCCTACCGCCCACCACGCCGCGCGCAGTACCACCGCGAGGTGTCGGTGATGTGGGCTCGTTGGGGCGAGCGACTGCTGCGCGACCCCTTCGACGTGCGGGGGCTCGAGGAGTGCGCGTGGCCGCCGCTGCCCGAGCGTCCCTGGCGGACGGAGGAGCCCGGGAAGCGGGACTGCGCGGAGCTCTCCGAGTTCGCCTACGAGCTGGCTCGCCAGCGCCGGCAGCTCGCTGAGTTCGCGCGGGAGCGCCACGAGTACCGGCGGCGCCTCGGCGAGTTCGAAGAGCAGAGCGACACCCTCTTGCGCGAGCGCGAAGCGATGCAGGGCCACATCGGCAACCTCGAGCGACGTATCGGGAAGCTCGAGCGCATCACTCTCAGGAGCACCCGCCTTGCCCTGCGCAGGCTCCTGGCCCGGCTCGGGATGGGGGAGGCGCCCGAGCGCTAGGCGTGCCCGCTAGGAGTCCGCGACGCGGGACCAGGCGCGAGCCTGCGCCACGCCCGCCTCCTGGAGTTCGAGGAGGACCGCCCGCGCGTCGCGAGCGCTTGGCGCCGGCCCCACCTGCAGGGCCTCGACGATCACCCGGCGCAGGTCCTCGACGTAGCGGTCGACGTGAAACCTCTCCCGCCAGCGCGCCTGGGCGGCGCGAGCCAGCCTGCGCCCCGTCTCCGGCCGCTCGATGAGCTCGGCCAGGGCCGCCGCGAGCCCCAGGGGGTCCTGGGGGGCGACCAGGAGCGCCGACTCGCGGTCCTCGACCATCTCCGTCACGCCACCGCTGCGCGTCGCGACGATCGGGAGCTCCGCGCTCATCGCCTCGAGCGCCGTCATCGGGAAGGGATCGGACCGGGACGGGAGCACGAACACGTCCGACGCCGCCATCAGTTCGGGGACGTCCTGGCGCATGCCGAGCATGTGCACCTGCTCCGCGAGCCCCTCGCGCTGGATCCGGTCGTGGACCGCGGGCAGACGATCGCCGTGGCTGCCGACCAGGAAGAAGCGCGCGCGTGGAGAGCGCGCGAGGACCGCGGGCACGCACGTCAGCAGGTCATCGACGCCCTTGCGCTCGGTCATCGCCCCCACGAAGAGGATGACCGGTGTGCCGGCGTCGACTCCGAAGAGTCTCTCCTTCGACTCGTCGCCGTCGCTCTCGTTCCGCCGCGGGGCCGGCCCGACGCCGTTGGGCACCACGACCGGACGCACGTCGGGGGTGAGCTCGATCATCTCGCGCCGCAGGCACTCGGCGACCACGACGAGCCGCTCGCTCATGCGGTCGAGCAGCCGATAGAAGCGTGGGAGCTCCCAGACGGGCAGGAGGAGGGGGTCGCTGCCGTACTTCTCGTGCACGTGCCAGACGTGCGGTAGGCCCCGGCTCGCCGCGGCCAGCGCGCCCTCGGCCATGACACTCGTGTTGCTGTAGACGAGGTCGATCCGCTCGCGCTCGAGCAGAAGCTCGAGCTCACGGACGCGCGACTCCAGACCGTGTGCGAACTTGCCGAACTGCTGCACGCGATCCGTCGTGCAGCTCACGCACCAGGCGATCGAGACCCGCCGCGTTTCCACATCGAGCGAGCGGAAGGCGTCCTCCACCTCCCCTGGGCCGGGAACGGCGACTAGCGGATGGAGATCGCCACGCGGCAGGCCGGCCACCAGTTGGTGGAGACACTTCTCCGCGCCCCCCCAGGTGGTGGAATGCGACAGGAAGAGCACGCGCTGCATGACGATCGCCCACCGGAAGCGACCTCCCGAGTGGCACCGCTACGATAGCGCGCCAGGGCTGCGCGCGCTCCCACCAGGCGTAGCTGTCGTCAGGGAGCGGCATTCCCAAGGGCGGGGGAGCCCCGCTAGAAACCCCGGCAGTCGCACCGCTTGCGGAAAGTGCGATCCGGCGTGTAGAAGCTGCGGTGCAGATCCCAGGAGGATTCATGAAAGTCAGCAAGTACATGACCTCGAAGCTGATCACGGCTTCCCCCGACATGAGCGTCAAGGACGCCTTCCTGATGATGCGTTCCCACCGCGTGCGCCATTTGCCGGTGGTGAACGAGGGCGAGCTCGTCGGCATGGTCAGTGACCGCGACCTGCGCCGCCCCAAGTGGGTCGATGCCCTCGACGACTGGACGAGCTACTACCAGATCAACGAAGACCACACCGTCGAGGACGTGATGAGCAAGAACCCCGAGGTCGTGCGCACTCGCGACGACATCTTGAAGGCGGTCCGCATCCTGCGCGAGCGCCACTACGGCGCGCTGCCCGTGCTCAACAAGAAGGATGAGCTGGTCGGCATCCTCTCGGCACAAGACCTGCTCGCCGCTCTCGAGGAACTGCGCCTCCAGGTTGGCGATGCGGAGTGAGTCCGAGGGTCGCCCCTAGCTGCGCTCCGCGCCCCGCCTCAGCTCTTCTTCACCAGGCCCATGAGGTAGAGCAAGACGACCGCGCCCACGACCGCGGTGATCAGCGAGCCGATCAGGCTGCCGTCACTGGACAGGCCGAGGACGCCGAAGAGCCAGCCTCCCAGGATGGCTCCGATCACGCCGACGATCATGTTGCCCAGGGCGCCGAAGCCGCGGCCCTTCATGAGCTGGCCGGCGATCCAGCCGGCCGCGATTCCGATGAGCAGGAACCAGATGAACTCCATCGTCGATTCTCCTCGCTTTTCCTTCTGCGCGCCGCGGCTACTCGCCGGGCCAGTCCTCCCAGACTTCCCGTGCCGCGGCACGTAGGCGCCTCGGGGTCCAGGTGCTCTCGTCCGGGGCGGGGAGCGAGGTTCCGCGACAGGCGACGAGGAAGGTGAACTCCCGCGCCTCGCCCGACTCCAGGACGAAGGGGAACTCGAGCCTTCCCCCGGGGCGGATCGGCTGATCCCGGTCGCCGCCGACGTCGACGTAGCGCTCGGCGGCCGCGTTCATGCGGCCGGTGATCACCTGGGCCGGGTCCACTTCCAACTCCGGTTCGAAGATCCAGATCGCATTGAGGATGGGATTGCGATCGGGCGTGCCGGGACCCGGGAGCACCAGCACCTCGAGCAGGCCATCGCCATTCGCGTCGGATCCTTCGAAGCCGAGTCCGCCCGGCCGGTGGCGTCCCCAGAGCCGCAGGGGATCGACGACCTCGGCGGGATCGCCCTCCACCTTGCAGGACAGCACCCGGCTGCCAGCTTCACTCCAGTAGCTCTCGCAGAATCCGAGCACCACCCCCCGCACGCTGCGCGGCTCGACCTGGAAGCGATAGAGGATCGGTACGCCGCCCATCCCGGCCCGGATGTTGGCGAAGGCGGGATCGAATCCCGGCCGCGGCTGCGCCCAGCCGGGGAGCGAAGACGCCTCGTCGAAGTGCCCCCAGGCGCGCAGCTGCTGCTGGGCGCGCGGTTGGTCGGGCAGGATCAGGACGCGGCGCGAGCCGAGGCTGACGGAGCGCTCGGTCTCGCGCGTTCCCTCGGGCAGGTTGACACGCAGGCAGCCGGGGCTGCGCCCTGCGTCGCTCTGCTGCTCGAGGCGCAGCGAGAGGAGATCCAGACCCGCGGGAAAGACCGGTGCGCGGAAGACGACGGCGCTGACCGAGAGCGAGCCGTCGCGCCAGGTGATGCGCGCGGCCGGGATGACCCCGTCCAGCTCCAGCGCGGCGACCTTCAGAGCGCTGGGCGCGCCCAGCCCCTCACCGACGAGCTCCAGGCTCAGCGTGCCCCAGTCCTCGATCAGCCGCCCCTGCGCATCCACCTGCGAAGGGGCCAGGCCGGGCGAGTACAGGGCGACACCTTCCTGGTCCGGGGTCTGGGCCAGCAGGATCGGCAGCAGAGTCAGGATGAGAGGCATCACGGACGCTCCTCTTCGCTCGGGGAGTGCTCCGGTGAGTGCAGCACTTCGATTCCGTACAGCTGGCAGAAGGCCTCCAGCTCGCGGGCGTGATCTCCCAGCACGACGACCTGGTGGAAGCCCAGCACGTCGCGCGCATCCCGCACGCGGTCCATGCGGATCTCGACCGAGGTGCGGCAGCCTCCCGCAGGGGGCGTATCCACGTTGGCGACCACCGTCCCCACATCGACGATCAGCTCGCCGGTGCCCTCGAAGCGCAGCAGCGTGGCCTTAGCGTCAGCCGGCCAGAGCACCTGCGGCGAGACCCCCAGTGCCGACTCCGAGTGGTCACGCAGTATGTAGGGCGCCGGCTCCGCCTCGAACCCGGCGATGCGCGAACCGCTGGTGCAGTGCGCGGCGATGAGCAGGTTCTTGACCGTCTCGGGCACGGGATCGTTCATGTAGCCGGGGCGCCCGAGGAGGAAGCTGGAGAGCATCAGCGACAGGGATCCGAAGAGGTCCGCCTCGCAGCCCGCGGTCACCCCCTGATCCTGGAGCAGCATCCAGGCCGCGCAGGGTGGTGTGGGCACGAGCTTCGCTCCCACCATGCCCAGGCAGTCCATCGAGAGGGCGTGGGCCTTCTCGCTCGAGAGCAGCCGCTTGGCGGTGGTGTAGGAGCGCGCTGCATTGAGAAGGTCCTGATTCGTCGGCTCCACGATCTTCTCGGCGCTGCGGGACAGATCCGCGGCCACCTCGCGCACCTCCTCGTTGACCGGCATCGTGTCGAAGAGCTCGTTGAAGGAGGATCGTGGAATGGCGCGCACCTTGGTGCCCAGCCGATCGAGCACCGTTTCGTTGCGCTGATTAGATCTGATCCACAGCACGCGCGCCTCTTCGAACATGCGCTTGGCGCGGACCATGCGCAGGCCGGCTTCCACCGCGGACCACTCCAGGGAGGAGACCACGTGCACGCCTTCCCGCCGGGAGATTCGCAGGACGTGCCCCGTGAAGGAGGTGCCGATCGGCGCGAAGACCAGCAGTGGAAGGTCGAGCTCGAGCGAGAGGCGGTCGGCCCAGCGCCACGACGACATGTGCTGCAGGATGACCAGCAGCGCGTGGGGTGGCCGTTCGCGGATGGCGGCCATCCAGCGCTCGAGTCCCTCTCTGTCCTGCAGCGGCGCGGCGGCCAGCTCGAGGTTGATCCCCAGGCGCTTTCCCGACTCCCTGGCCTGGTCGAGGTATTCCGCCTGGTGCCCCTCGAGGTCGTAGGTCTTACCCGGCCAGCCGAGCCAGTAGGGCGGCGGCTCGCGCAGAATCGCCACGGCGACACGAACCTCGGGTCGCGGTCGCAAGTAGCTGGGGTCGATGAAGTCCTCGGGACCGGGACCGTCGGCACGGGTCCCTGCGAAGGCCCTGCCACCCAAGCCGATTCCGACGGCGCTGGCCGATAGCAGCCCCAGGCACCGGCGACGCGAGATACACGAGGTACAGCAGGCGTGACTCGACGCGGGGTTCGACACTGGAAGGGTCTCCTTGCTCGACAGCATACGGCGCGCCGCCGTTCCAGGCGCAAATGCGTTTCAATCGGCGGGGGGGGGCTTCTCCGGCAGGGGCACGAAGTGCACCGCGCCGTCGGTACAGTCGATGCCCACGCTGAAATTGCGCGTCTTCCAGTTGGGTGAATCCTCGGGATCGAGCCAGCGGGTGTCGTTCTCCTGTCCTCCCCAGTACTCGTCCCGCCCCCCGACGTCGAGGAACAGCGCCAGCGAGGTGGCATCGGCGAAGTAGATGTTGGTCAGCGGCCGCTCGGCAGTGCCGATGTCGAACTTGGGGTCGGGTTTGGCCATCCCCGGCCGGTTCTCTCCAGCACCTCGCAGCGAGGCGTCGGAGCGGTAGGTGTCGTTGCCGCCGACGTCGACGACCGCCGTCAGGCTGCGATTGATGTTGTAGCTGATCCCGTTCTGTCGCACGTCGTAGAGATCGTCGCCTCCGATGTCCACGTGCAAGGCGACGGTGAAGTCGTGTCCCCAGCCGACGCACATGTTGGCCGTGGCCTCGGCCAGATGGCGATCGTCGCCGCCCTCGTCGAGCAGGGCTCCGACGCAGAAGTGCGCTCCGGCGGCCTGCGAGTAGCAGACCCCGCGGTACTCGTCGTCGCCGGTCCCGTCGTACAAGAGCCCCACCCCGAACCAGTAGCCGCAGCCCATCGTCCAACTGCCCGACACGTAGCGATCGTTGCCCTCGATGTCGAGCAAGGCCCCCAGTCCGCCGGCCCAGCTATGGCCGTCACAGCCGTCACCGCGCCGCCCCATGGCGCAGCCCTGGGCGTTGCTGACGCTGATCTTCTCCTCGGGGGAGTGGTAGGAGTGGCGCCCGGTGACTTCGGAGTCGCGCACGGCCGTGTAGAGGTCGTTCCCCCTGCGATCGGCCAGCACGCCGACCCCCGACACGCCGCCCAGGCCCTGTCCGTCGGCCCATAGCGTGTACTCGTCATTGCCGTCGCAGTCGAACAACAGCCCGATGCCGAAGTAACCGCAGCCCTGGCCGTTGAACTCGACGAAGTAGTGGTCCTCGCCGCCCAGGTCGGCACACAGTCCCAGTCCGAACTGGCCGACACCCTGGGCGTAGTGCCGCGCCCGGTAGTGGTCGTTCCCGGCTGCGTCGAGCAGGACTCCGATGCCGCACATCCCCGCTCCCTGCGCCGGCTGGTCGGACTCGTAGCGATCGTCGCCGCCGCAGTCGAGCAGGAGCCCGATCGGTCGATCGGCCGTCGAGGCCGCGACGCCACCGCGGTAGAGATCGTCGCCACCCAGGTCGACGATCAGCAGGGCATCGGTGCCGTCGACTTCGTCGTCGCCGCCGCCGCGCAGGCGAATCCAGCCCCAGGGCGTGTTGTGGTCGAAGCTGAAGGGCGCGATGGGCCCTTCGATCTCACCCAGAGCCACGCGGGCGTCGTCGATCGCCTGGACGCACTTCTCGCCCGCGTACCACAGGCTGGCCTGATCGAGGCTGCGCGCCAGATCGTCGAACTCGGGGCAGTAGTCGTAGGCATCCACCTGCTCGTGCCCGACCTGGAAACGACGGGCGACGACCATGCGGTCATCCCCGTCGACGTTGCGGAAGGCGGTCTCCGTCCACAGACGCGCCTCCACGATGTTGGTGACCAGCGTTCCGAGGATGGGGCGTGCCTCCTCGGGGACCGCTTGCACAGCCTCTGCCAGATCCTCGGCGAGCTCGGGGTAGGGCAGGTGCATGTAGAAGGTGAACGGTTCGGTGGTGCGCCCCGCCGCTCGGTAGAGGTTCACGATGGCCGTGTCCAGCGCCACCGGCTCCTCGGAGATGTTGGTGGCGTAGCCGCGCATGCCCCCGTACTTGGGATTCACTCCCAGGATGTGTGTCGCGTTGTAGAGGTGCGTGGTGCCCCGACCGGTGTCGGCGTCCAGCACCTCGGGATCGAGGTGCTCGCGCGCCGCCTGCCCCAGGAGCCGCATGTAGGTGATCGTGTCGAGCGGCTCCGCGAGGAGGCTGTCGAAGGCGCGCAGCTTGTACGGGATCTCCGCGGGAAACTTGGGCCACCAGCCCTTGGGGCGCCAGCCCAGGTCCCTGCGCTGCATACCGACCAGGGAGAGGGCCTGGTCTAGGGCATCCACCTCCTGGGCCGCGGCGTGGAGAGAGGTCGGAGCGAGCAAGAGAGCGATCGTCAGAGCTGCCTTCTTCATGGCAGCACCGTAGCGTGCAGGCTCCTTTTCCGGGGCCAGCACCTGCTCGGAGTTCACGCCCTGGAGTGGGGGAGTCCTGTCCTCCGAACCACGCAGCTCACGTACTCATGAGCGACGTCGAGGCTCTGGCCCGAGGCCTGGTCCTCCTCCAGGCAGGTGAGGAAGCGGTCCGTCAGCGCCGTGCGTCGCTCCGGGTCCACGGCGTTGAAGTAGGCGGTGCCGGCGCCGGACTGCAGGAGGTGATCCAGGACGTCCCGCGGGGTGCGACACGGGAAGACGATCTGGTCTTCCGCGTAGCTGCGTGGCTCGAGACCCGCGCAACGGAAGAGCTCCTCCAGGTGTTCGCGGTCCCGGGGGAAGTCGAAGTCCACGCCCTGCAGGAGGACCGACGGATCCTCGGCCACGAGTCGTCGGAAGATCTCCAGGACTGCGCGAGGTGAGTTGTCCCTGTGAACCACGAAAGCCAACAGCCCTCCCTCCTTCAGGGCCTCGCTGGCCGCGGCGAAGAAGGGCGCCAGCGGGATGTAGCCCAGGACCCAGGTGGAGACGATGAGATCCAGCGCCTCGCACGACTCCAGGAAGCCCAGCGCATCTCCGTGCACGAAGCGCACCGCGGACGCACCCTGTGCCGAGAGCCGCCTGCGCGCGAGGTCGAGCATCCCCTCCGAGAGGTCGACGGCCACGAGCTCGGCGTGCGGAGCCAGTCGGCGAGCGACGCCGCTGGTCGCGTAGCCGGTACCACACCCGCACTCCACGATCCGGGACGCGCTCTCGATCGAGAGGTCTTGCAGGAGAGCGTCGACCGGCCCGGTGGCCTGGGTCAGCCAGTAGTCGTCGTAGGAAGCGTGGATCTCGTCGTACGCCTGGCGTAGCTCGCTCTGCGCCACCGGGGCGCGGGCTGCGGAACGAATCTCGAAGAAGCGAGGAACCGGGTGGGAGGTGGGCAACACCTCACTGCACAGGGCCTGCGACTGCTCTGGAGTCAGCGGCAAGCGGTCCCCTCCAACGTGCGCGTTGAGATCCTGCCCGACGCAGGTGCACCGCGGCCGGGAGAAGTGTCCCGCCATGCGGTCCAGGATCGTCTCGAGCGAGTCCCGAGTGACGTTGCCGAAGGAGAGCGGGACGAGGTTGCACGGGCAGACCTCCCCGCTCCCGTCGATGTACAGGTGGGTCAGTCCCGCCCCACAGCCGAAGGCGTCCCCCGACTCGAGGTAGAGGAAGCTGGAGAGCACCGGCAGGCTCTCGTCGCCGGCGACCAGCTCCTGGTACTCGAGAATGCGGCCCTTCTCCTCGTTGGTCAGGGTCACGTCCTCCTGTCCCGCCAGACTCCCGACGGCACAGGGCTCCAGGAGATGCACCTCCCTGGCGCCGGCCTCGGAGACGAAGCGCATGAAGCGCCGGAAGTGACTCTCTTCGAGGAACGAGCGCGTCGCCACCGAGACGACGTAGGGATAGAGACCGGCATCGGCAGCCAGCTGCAGGGCCGTGAGCGCCGTATCGAAGGCCCCCTCCCGGCCTCTCATCTGGTCGTGCTCCTCGCTGACGAGCGCATCCAGGCTCACGCCCAGGGCGAAGACGCCGGATCGTCGCAGCAGCCGCGCTCGTTCGAGGGTCAGCCCGACGCCCGTGGTGTTGAGGGACAGGTAGGTGCTCTCGTCGAAGGCCGCGGCGATCTCCGGCAAGTCGCTCCGGATCAGCGGCTCTCCGCCGCTCAGGGTCACGTGGACCACGCCCAGGGCCTGCAGGGCGGCGACGATCTCACGCCAGTCGGCGAGGGCGAGATCGCCCTGCTCCCTCCCGGAGTTGTAGCAGTGCCAGCAGTCGTAGGGACACCGGTTGGTGACCGCCAGCGTCACCGAGAAGAGCCGGCGTTCCTCGACGTCCCCGATGGCGTCGAAGTGATCCGCCATGTTGTCGAACGCCGGGCTGGGATAAGGGGGGAAGTGCGTGTTGACGACGTGCTTGTCCCCGAACCGCACCACCTTCTCTCGCACGAGGTAGTCCTTGAAGAACGCCGCCACCTGCGGGTTCATCCGCGTGAAGGGCGGTCGATCGGAGACCTGCGTGAAGAAGTCGGAGCCCTTCACGCTTCACCTGCTTCCGCTCCCCGCACCGCACTCACGCCCACTCCTCCCTCGTCAATACGAAGTGCTCCAGCTCCCGCCCGTAGTAGGCCTGCGTGCGCTCGACCGCGTTCATCCCGATGCGGCGGGCCACCTGGAGGGACGCCTCGTTCGGTGTCTCGACCACGGCGTGCAAGACAGGGATGTCGAGCTCGACGAAGCCGTAGCGCAGGAGCGCGCGCCCCATCTCCGTCGCGAGGCCCTTCCCCCAGTGCTTGCGGGCGAGGTGCCAGCCGATCTCGATGTCGTCCGTCCACTGCTTCTCCGCGTCGGGGAGGGGCTTGATCAGGGCCGTCCCGACCAGCTCAGCGCTCGCCCTCTCGATCAGGGGGAAGCTCCCCATCCCTGCGGGCAGACGCTCGGCGCGCTCGAGCACCTCCTCGAGCAGCGTGCGCGTCTCCTCGACGTCGGCCTTGGTTTCGTTGCCGAGGTAGCGCATCACCTCGGGATCCCCGTACATGGTGAAGGCGGCCTGCGCGTCGTCGAGCGACCACAGGCGCGCGAAGCAGCGTTCCGTCTCGAAGATGGTCGTCATGGAATGGTGGTTGGGTTGGGAGCCTACTGGACTCACCCCGCGATCGGGGTCCCCGGGGAGCGACGATCCGAAACGGAGACCCAGCTCGCGAGCGAGCCGAGGACGAGGAGCAGGCAGCCGATCCACAGCGATGCACCGGGCATGACTGCGAGGTAGAGGCTGCTGACGAGCGTAGCGAGGAACGGGGTGAAGTACGAGCAGGCGGCCACGAGCACGACGTCGCCCTTGCGCATCGCCAGGTCCCAGAGGTGGTACGCAGTCGCGGTGGAGGCGCCGAGGATCACGACCTCGATCGTCGCACGCAGGGTCCAGGCGCCCTCCTCGGGACGCGCCAGGCTGCAGCCCAGGAGGACGGCGCCGGCGACGGGCAGGAACAGGAGCACCCCACCGGCGCTCTCGGCTCCCGAGAGGAGCCGCGTGAGATTCGAGTAGAGGGCCCAGGTCACCGCCGCGATCAGGGCCAGGGCGTAGGCGAGCGGATTGCCCGCCACATTCGACCAGAGCGCAGCCCCGGACGCTCCTCCCGCCGGCAGCAGCACCAGGTAGAGGCCCGCCACCACCAAGGCGATCCCCGGGACGAGCAGCACTCCCGCGCGCTTCCCCAGGATGGGGATGGAGAGCAGCAGCGTCAGCGGACACCACAGGTAGTTGACGAGGGCGACCTCCAGCATCTGCTGCCGGTCGACGGCCAGCCCGATCGCGGTGAAGAGCGTCCCCATGTAGAGCACGAAGAGCGCTCCGCAGACGAGGAGGTAGCGGCGCGGAAGCTCGCGCAGCCCGCGCACCGCCCCGCGCATCAGCGCCAGGTGCGCGAGGCAGAGCACCCCCGCGACGACCTGGACCGCCGCCGCCGCGCGGAACGGGCCCAACGCCTCCGTCAGGCTGCGCGCGAGAGCGACGGTCAGGCCCCACAACAGGATCGCCCCCAGCCCCGCCGCCGTGGCAGAAGACGGACCGGGCCTCAGCATTCCCGCCGCAGCCCCCCTTGCGGATCCAGCTCGCGGCGCAGGGCCTCGCTCACCCGCTCGACGACCGGGTGCGCGAAGCGTTCGTAGTGGCGCCGGTTGTGGGGTCCGATGCCGTGCTCGGCGCTGTAGCTGCCCTCGAACTCGTTCACGCACAGGCCGTAGATACGGTCCTGGACCGCGGCGGTCAGGGTCTCCACGTCCGGCTCGACCTGCTCGGGGTCCCACACCAGGTTGAGGTGCGTGCCCCCGTCGCCCCAGTGGCCGTACTCGTAGACCACCAGATCCGGGAACTCGCGCGCCACCAGCTCGTACGCGGCGCGGGTGAACTCGGCCAGGCGCGAGCGCGGCACGGAGAGGTCCAGGGCCAGGACGTGACCCTCCCGGCTCACGCTCTCGGAGAGCTGGTGGCGGATGCTCCAGAAGTCATCGCCGCGACCGACCAGGGCGTCGAGCAGGCCCTCGGCCCCGGGGCTCTCCGCGAACTCCCCGAGCAGGTCCTCGAGCAGACCTTCCAGGTCGAGCTGCTCGCGGTCGAGGGTCGAGGTGAGCTCCACCAGGAGCGCGTAGGTCGGGCGACCCTGGGGGAAGGGATCGCGCAGGCCCGACCCGTGGCGCAGGGCGGCCTCGAGGGCCGCGCGGGAGATCGTCTCGAAGGCGGCCAGGACCTCCCCGGCGCGGGACTCGAGGTGCTCGAGCAGCGCCAGCGCCGTCTCGCCGCGCTCCACGGCGACCAGGGCGCTGGCGCGCTGGCGCGGCAGGCCGGCGACGCGCAGCACGGCGCGCGTGATGATGCCGAGGGTTCCGCTGGTGCCCACGTAGAGCTGCTTGAGGTCCAGGCCCGTGTTGTCCTTGCGCAGGCGGCCCAGGCGGTTCACCAGGGTCCCGTCGGAGAGGGCCACCTCGATCCCCAACAGGTTCGCGCGCACGTCCCCGTAGCGCATCAGCCGCGCCCCCCCGGCGTTGGTGGCGATCAGGCCGCCGACCTGGGGATCGGCACCCAGGTCGATGGGGAAGAAGAGCCCGTGGGGCTCGAGCTCCTCGTTCAGTCGGCTCAGGGTCACGCCGGCGTCCACCAGGACGGTGCGGTCGACCGGGTCGATCTCGACGGTGCGGGAGAGGCGCTCCAGGGAGATCACCAACTGCTCCCCGCTGGCGTCGGGATTCGACGCACCCACCAGGCCCGTGTTGGCGCCGAGCGGGTGTACGCGCACGCCGTGCTCGCTCGCCAGCCCCAGGACCCGCGCGACCTCCTCTGGGGTTCGCGGCCGCGTCACCGCCAGGGCCTCTCCACGGCCGTAGCGCCAACCCTGCTCGTAGGGCTCGCGGTCCGAGGCCTCGGTCAGCACGGCGTCGGCCCCCAGCTCGCCGCGCAGGAGCTCGAGCAACTGCGCCGCGCCGCTCAAGGCTGCTGCTCCCGCCGCGTCATGACGAAGATGCCCTGGGCGTTGGAGGAGTCGAAGCCCAGGTCGAGCTGGCCGGGCTGCTCCTCGTGGCGCGTGATGAACTCGTGGAAGGAGCCGGGCACGCGACGCATCACGAGCTCTCCCTGGTCGTCGACGAAGAGCCGCTCCACCTCCTGGGCGCGGAAGGCGGTCTGGATCACGCGCCCCGAGGCGGAGACCTCGACCTCGTCCTTGATCGGCCGGCCCAGGCGGCGCTGCTCCTCGGCCACCGCGGCCACGTCCTCGACGCGGTCCGTGGCGTGGTTGAAGAGCTGGCCCTCGTGACAGATCCAGGCCATCTCCTGGCTCTCCGCGGCGATCAGCTCGTAGTCCGTCAGGCGCGGGTGGTCGTGCTGGCGATCGAAGCAGGCCACCAGGTCCGGCAGCAGGAGCCGGGCCCGATCCAGGGGTAAGGAGCCCTCCCTCGCCAGCTCCGCGAGATCCTCCTGGGCGCTCGGCGGCAGGGGATCGCGGCTCGTGCCGACCACGCGCTGGACCGCGGCCTGGAACTCGGGGGAGAAGCGCTCGGGGTGGAACTCGGAGACGAAGTACTGGGGGATCGACTCCGGCAGCTGCGCGTGGGTGTAGACGTACCCCGTCATGCTCAACCGCTCGAGGGGATAGGTCTCCGCATGGCGATAGCCCAGGGGCTCGAGGAAGCGCGCGAAGGAGGCCCGGCCGGGGGGCAGCTCGCCGCAGGGCGCGGCGACGGTGCGCAGGGCGCCGTGGTCGAACCAGAGCCTCCGGCCGGCGCGGTACAAATCGCGCACGTAGGCGCGGGCCCAGGTGACGCGCTGGACGACGTCCTCGAACAGCACCAGGGCCAGGGCGGTGGAGAGCTCGGGGCCCGTGGCGCGGCCCTCGGCGGAGGCCGGCAGGGGCGGGAGGTGGAGGCTGGCGAGGATCTCCTCGCTGCGCCGCGCGCCGAGCACGGCTCGCAGGAGCTCGGTGGTGGAGGTGGTGGGGGAGGCGGTCATCGGGTGGACTGGCGGCCGCGGGTGGGGGAAGGAGGGGCTCGAAGATGCAGCTTCTTCGTCGAGGCCGATCCGAGCCGCGGGTTCGACCTCCGCCGCAGACCCGCGACGCCGGCGAAGGGCTCGAACGGCGCGAGAAGTTAGCGCAATCGGGCCGCGCTGGCGCGGGAATCCGCCAGTCCCTCGGTCTTTCGCGGCCGAGCCGGTGCCGTCGCCGTCTGGGACCCCGGAACCGCCGCCAGTCCAATCCTCGGCGCGCTACTGCAGCACCAGCTCGTCGAGGACGTGCTGGAAGCGCGAGAGGGTATCGATGTAGCGCGAGAAGTAGGCCCGCGCCATCACGGTCATCGTCTTCAGCCCCACGGCGCTGTTGTCCTCGAGGAGCGCGCGGAACGGCTCGGCCTCGATGGCGAGCACGGAACTGTCCTCCCGGCACTCCGCCGTGGTCGTGAAGCGATCGAATCCCAGGAGCGGCGACAGCCCGAAGATGTCGCCCTGCCCCATCCGACCGACGACCAGGCTGGACACGTCGTCCGCGGAGGGAAGCTTGAGACTCACTTGCCCCTCCAGGACCACGAAGAAGTGGGAGCCCTGCTCGCCGCGCTCGAAGACGCGCTCGCCCGCCCCGTACTCTTTCGCCCCGGAGAACGTGCTGATGCTCTCGACCTCTTCGAAGCTGAAGCTCTGAAACAGCTCGTGGCCCCGGATCATTCTCGAGACACTCATGGCATCCATCCCATCCTTGTTGTCAGGGGCTACGCATGCCCCGTGGATCGAACGTAGCACGGATTCGCGAAACAGGGGTTCCGCCCTCCGAACCCGACGGAGCTCCCCCTCGTCCTGCGCGGTCGTGTGGGATTGCCCATTCTGATTCACCGCTGTAGCGCGAGTCGTCTCGGTTTCCTCCATGAAACGGGCGGGTGGTGACGTCCTCTCCCACAGCCCCGTCAGGACCTCACGCCGACACCCTCAGCCAAGCACCATGAAGCTCCTCAGCCTGCTCTGCCTGTTGTTCTGCGCATCCCTCGCCAGCTGCAGCCGCGCTCACCCGACCCCCGGACCGATCGCCCTCACCTCCGACGGCCAGATGCAGGCCTTCCTGTCCGACAACAGCTTCGAGCGGGTCGGGGAATCCGCGGACTACTGGACCTTCGACGCGGACGGGAGCTTCGAGGCCCGTGTCGGGGGGGAGAGTCTGCGGGGGAGCTGGACGGCGGACAGGCACGACCTGCACCTGCGGGATCTCACCTCAGGCGACCGCGAACCGGGTGCAGCGGCCCTGCCGGATCGCACCTCCAGCCTCGGCTGGTTGGATGGCAAGCTCAACATCGAGATCGACGGGGTGCAGTACCGCAGTAGCAGGGGATTCCTGGGGCGGTAGGGGAGGCTCAGGCGCTACCCGCGGAGCTCGTCGTCGGTCAGTGATAGTTGTGCGTACCCTTGACCACGGGGACCCCCGTCTTCGCGGTCAGGATCGCGGCGAACTCGTCGGGAGTTCCGTAGGGGCACCCCGGCTTGGCGCCCACGAAGCAGCTGCTCAGGTGAATCGCGTCGGGTTTCACCTCCGACAGCCGGATTGCCATCCCCACGGTCGGGGCGACGCTGCGGCCCGGGCACTCGCAGCGCACGAAGGCCACGACGGTGTGCTCCCCTTCGAACTTGCCGTCCCCGCAGCCCGCCGCCTTCAGGCAGCGCCATTCCCCGGGACAGCCGTAGCCGCTCTCCATGTACGCCCCGCACCCAACGATCATGACCTTTTTCATCATCACGCCTCTGAACCCGTGCTGTTCGGTTTCGCTGCGGGGGAGATCCTCGGTCCGGGACCGGGCCAAGGCAAGTCCGAGGCTGGATCCGCTCGGCCGCAGGCCGTCGCGATCCCTGCGCAAGAGCTACAATCCACACCGAGTCGCACCGCAGTCGCCTCAGGAGCCAGGCGCTCCGTTCACCGATCGCCATGCTGACCCCCCTGCTCCTGCTGTGTCCGTTCGTCCCTGGCCAGGACCTCGAACCGACTCCGCCTTCGCCCTGGGATCGCGTGGTGGAGATCGCCCTCGACGCCGGCGATGAGCCGCTCGAGGAGAGCGGTCACGCCGAGTGGGTCGAGTACGAGGCGCAGTTCACCGGGACGCTGCACGTCTGGGCGCGGTCGTCGGGCGACCTGTCCCTGCTGGTGGAGGGCGAGGACGGTGAGCTCGTCGGGGAGGACCGGGATTCGGGGGGTGGCACGACGCCCTATCTCGCCCTCGAGGTGCAGAGGGGGGACACCCTCTGGATCGTCGTGTCCGATGGCGAGCCGCTGGCGACCGGCGCGGCGAGCCTGCACCTGGTGGCCGCGCCGGAGACGCAGGCCACGCGCGAGGCGGCCGAGAGCGCCCTGCGGGCGGCGCAGGTCGTGGAAGCACACCTGGAGGCAGGCGAGCTCGAGCGGGCGCGGCCCATGATCGCGGCGGCGGTCGAGGAGCTTCAGCGGGTCGAAGGCGGCGCGTGGAGCGAAGCGCTCGCCGGGGTCTCGAGGACGCTCGCCTACGCGGCGCACCGGGCGAGCCTCCCCGCCACCATCCGCCGGGCGCTGACGATCACGGTGGCACACCGCGCCCGCACGCTGCCCCCGGACCACATCGATCTCCTCACCGCTCGGCAGAATCTCGCCATCACCATGGGGCAGCTGGGGGATCTGCACGCTGCGCGAGAGATCGAGGAGGCCCTGCTCGAGAGCTTCGCGCGCTGCTTCCCCGCGCAGCATCCCAACGTCCTCGGCGCCCGGCAGAACCTCGCCATCACCATGCGCTCGCTGGGAGACATCGAGGGCGCCCACGCTCACTTCGAGGCGATCCTCGAGGTGCGCGAGCAGACGCTGCCCGAGGATCATCCGCAGCGCCTCACCGCCATGCGGAACCTGGCCGTGACCACGGCGGAGCTGGGCGATCTGGCCGGCGCCCGAGCGCTCGAGGAGGCCGCGGTCGAGACCTTGGCTCGAGTCCTCCCGGAGGACCACCCCGATCTCCTCGGCCTCAAGCAGAACCTCGGCAACACGCTGCGTCAGCTGGGCGATCTCGATGGCGCTCTCGCCTTGCAGGAGGAGGTTCTCGAGGAGTACGAGCGCACGCTCCCCGATGTGCACCACCTCCTCCTCGGAGCGCGGCAGAACCTGGCCATCACGCTGCGGGAGTTGGGCGACCTTCCCGGAGCACGGGCAATCGAGGAGCTCGTGGTCGAGGCACTGGAGCGCTCGCTCCCTGCGGATCACCCGAGTCTCCTCACGGCGCGGCAGAACCTGGCTGCGACGCTGAGCGCCATCGGAGAGCTCGACGAGGCGCGGGCGATCCTGGAGTCGTTGTACGAGATTCGCGGACGCACGCGTGCAGCGGAGCACCCGGACCTGCTCTCCGTCCGGCAGGCCCTCGCTGCGACGCTGTTGCAGCTCCAAGAGGTCGCCGAAGCTCGGGCGCACCTCGAAGCACTGAACGAGATCCTGGAGCGCACACTTCCCGAGGATCACCCCAACCTCCTGGGGGTCCGACAGAACCTGGCCCTGGCGATGGCGCGCGAGGGAGAGCAGCGAGCAGCGAGAACCCTCTTCGAGGACGTGCTCACGATTCTCGAGCAGGCTCTCCCCGCGGATCACCCGGACATCCTCCGTGTTCGCCTGAACCTGGCTGACACGGTGCGGAACCTGGGTCGGCTCTCCGAGGCCCGAGCGATCGCCGAGGCCGTGCTCGAAGCTCGTGAGCGCACCCTTCCGCAGGACCATCCGGACGTCACCGCCGCACGACAGAATCTCGCCAACACGCTGCTCTTGTCCGGCGACCTCCTCGGGGCCCGCACGCTCTTCGAGAGGGTGCTGGCCACGCACGAGCAGGCACTTCCGGCGTACCACCCCGATCTGATCGGAGCGCGCGCCAATCTCGGCAACGTGAAGCTCTCCCTGGGCGACCCGGCTGGCGCGCGAACGCTCTACGAGGCGGTGGTCGAGACCCTCGAGGGCCGCGTGGACGAGGATCATCCCGACCTCCTGGCGACTCGGCAGTCCCTCGGGGTCGCGATGTGGCAGATGGGTGAGCTCGCGGCGGCCCGGGTGCTCTTCGAGAGTGTGGTCGGGGCACTCGAGAGCCGCTTGTCCGAGGACCACCCCAGGCTCCTCATGGCCCGCCAGAACCTGGCCGTGACCCTGTCGGAGATGGGTGATCTGGCCGGCGCGCGCGAGCTGGAGGAAGCCGTGCTCGCGCTGCGCGAGCTGAGCCTGCCGCCGGATCACCCCGAGCTCCTCAAGACCCGGGAGAATCTCGGTGTCACTCTGCTGGAGCTCGGCGAGCTGGCCCAGGCTCGCGCGCTGACAGAGGCAGTGTTCGAGGCCCGGGAGCGAATCCTCCCCATCGATCACTTCGATCGCTTGCGGGCCCGGAAGAACCTCGCCCTCACCCACATGCAGAGCGGCGATCTCGCCGCGGCACGCGAGCTGCTGCCCGGTCTCGTCTCGGGGATGCTCGCCCGCGCGAGCTCGGCGGCCCAGCTCTCGCCGCGAGAGGCGCGAGAGCTGATCGAATCGGGCAACCACATGCTGGGTCTGGCGATCTTCCTCAGCCGCTCGTCGGATGGAGCGGAACAGGAGGCTCTCTTCGAGCTGATCGAGACGCGCCGCGCCGTCGCCACGGAGGCCCTGCGCACGGCGGCGCTCGCCGCGCGGGACCGGGAGCTCCACGAGACCTGGGAGGAGGTGCGCAGCGCACGCAGTGCGCTGAGCGACCTCGTCTCCAGCGGCGCGTACGGGGAGGTCTCGGGCGAGGAGTACCGGGCCAGGATCGACGAGGCTTCCAGTCGCCGCGACCGCGCCGAGCAGGCGATCCGCGTGGCGCTGGTCGAGCGCGGGATCGGGCTGCCCCGGCTCTCGCTCGCGGAGCTCGCTCCGGTGCTGCCTCCGAAGGCCGCCCTGGTCGGCTTCCTGAGGTTCGAGGGTCGCGAGCTGGACCCGGAGTCGGGCGGGACCCGGCTGGGCGAGGATCACCTCCTCGCTCACGTCGTGAGCGCCGACGGAGCGCTGAGCTGCGTGGACCTCGGTCCGGCGAGTGAGCTCGAGTCGCTGGTGGCGGACTGGCGAGCGGCCGTCGGCTCCGCCATCGGTCGTGGCGTCAGCGTGCAGTCGTCCGAGCCGAGCGAGGTCAGGGAGCGTCGAGCGGGGAAGGTGCTGCGCGAGCGGCTGATCGATCCACTGCGGCGGGTGGCCGGCCCCGCGGTGGATACGCTCCACCTCTGCCCCGACGACCTGGTCTGCTTGTTGCCACTCGATGCGTTGCCCGCCGGCGAGGAGAGGCTCGGCGACCGGATGCAGATCGTGCTGCACAGCTCCTTCGCCAGGCTCGCCGCGCCGCTGCCGGAGCTTGAGAGTGCTCCGGCCCTGCTCGCTCTCGGCAATCCGGCCTACGACGGAGAGGGCGCGTCGGGGGACACGATCGTCGCGGTCGCGGCACCGATAGCACCCGATGCGCGCGGCGGGGCGTTGACGAACCCGTTCACCCCCCTCTACCAGACGGGTCCGGAGATCGAAGCGGTGTGCGGCCTCTTCGAGCGCACCCTGTCGGTGGAGCCGTCGCTGTTGACGGAGGACGCGGCGACCAAGGCGGCGCTCGTCGAGGCCGCGACGGGCAAGCGCTTCCTGCATCTGGCCACCCACGGGTGGTTCGCGCCGGACACGGTGCGTGCGATCGACGGGGAGCCGTCGGCTCGTGCCGGCGGGCGGCCGTGGGCTCCCATGGGCGCCGAGCAGCGCACGCTCGGTCTGGCACCCTCGACGCTGTGCGGTCTGGCGCTGGCCGGCGCGAATCGCGGGGTGAGCTCGCTCGGCCGCGTCCCGGGGATCATGACCGCCGAGGAGCTGGCGACCCTCGATCTCTCGAGCTGCGAGCTGGCGGTGCTGTCCGCGTGCGAGACCAACGTCGGCTTGAGTCGTTCCGGGCAGGGGATCCAGTCCCTCCAGACGGCGTTGCACGCCGCCGGAGCCCGCGCTGCGATCACCAGCTTGTGGAAGGTGGACGACGCCGCGACGCGCGGATTGATGGAGCGCTTCTACGGCTACCTGTGGGGGGAGGGGCTGCCCGTGGCCGACGCGCTCTGGAGAGCGAAGACGGATCTGAGGAGAAACGGGCACCCGCTCTTCGCCTGGGCGGGCTGGGTGCTCTCGGAGAGGTGAAATGAGCACAGCCGATTCGACCCCGAAGTGCGCACCCGTGCCCGCAGCAAGTGGGAAGAGGGCCGGGATGCTGCTGGTCATTCTTCTCGCGTTGTTCGGGTGCCGCGCCGCACCCGAGGGAACGGCCGGGGCGAACAAGGTCCTCGTGCGCTGCTACTACGAGGAGGTCTTCAACACCGGCGACCTGGAGCGGCTCCCCGAGTTCGTCTCGCCCGACTACGTCGAGATCCACGAGAACACCGTCCACGCCATCGGCCTGGAGGGTGCTCGGGCGCACGTGCTCGGCGTGCGCCGGGTCTTTCCCGACCTGCACATCACCATCGAGCAGCAGGTCGCCGAGGGGGAGTGGGTGGCCACGAGGATCACCGCCCGAGGAACGCAACGGGAGGAGTGGCTGGGGTTCGCACCCGCCGGGAAGCCGCTGGTCTTCACCGGCGTCAACCTCGACCGGGTCGTGAACGGCCTGATCGTGGCGCACGGAGGCGCGGCGAATCTGCTCGTGCCGCTGCTCGCCGCCAGCTCGGACGGCAGCGTCACCCCGACCCGCTAGCCCTCTCAGCCCTCGAGCAGCGAGAGCATGGCCTCGCCCATGGAGCGGCCGATGCGGTTGAACCAGATCGCGCTGCCGAGGTAGTGATAGCGATGGTCGGAGCCGGTCCGCTCCCACTCCTCGAAGCGCTCCTTCCACTCCGGATAGAGCTTCTCGGCAGCCACGTCGACGAGCTCGTCGGTGCGGACCGCCTTCACGTTGCCCTTGAACTCCGGCACTCGCTCCATGCCGAGCTGGGCCTTCTGGATCGTCAGCATCGCGCCCTGCGCCGCCTGCGAGCCGTTCTGCCCCATCACGCCGATCACGAAGGGCAGCTGCGGCGCATCCAGGTCCCTGCGGACGTCCCGGATGAAGTGCGCCATGTTCGACTCGTACTCGTTCTCGGCGCCGTACTGGTCGTTCCAGCCCTGGAACCAGACGAATCCGGCCAGCTCGAGCCGCCTGCCCTTCAGCTCCGGGAACAGCGTCTCGTAGCTCTCGCAGGTCTCCGCGACCTCCCGCAGCATGTTGCGGTAGGAGGAGCCGTACGCGGACCGGATCTCCTCCATCGTCGGCAGAGGATTCTCGCGGCCGTGCTTCTCGTTTTCCTTCCGGACCTTCTCCTGCGCCTGCTCGAGCTCAGCCTCCAGGGTTGCCTCGTCCGGTAGCCCGGCCGAGGGCGAGCGGAAGAGCTTGAAGAGCGAGTGCCCGCCCCAGGCGGTCTTGATCAGCAGGACGGGCTCGTCGAAGTGGTCGCCCATCACCGTACCGAACTCCAGCTCCACGCCCGTGCGGTCTCGCGAGCCGTAGCCGATCGTCAACCCGCCCTTGCGCCCCAGGAACTTGATGAACACGTCGTCGCGGACGAGCCACTCACCGTCCTGGCGCAGATGGGCGAACAGCTCGCGCGTCTCCGGCGCCACGGCCTGGTGCTCGAGCAGCTTGTTCTGGGCCTTGCCCTCCATGTTGGACTGGCCGGCGAGGACGAAGACCTTGACGGGCTTCTCCGCCGCCGCGGCCGAGGTCGCTGTGACAGCCGCCGGGGAAGCCGCGATGCACGCGACGAGGGCGGGGATCCGGGCGTACTTCTTCAGGACCTGCATGGGGGTTCTCGTCGAGGATTCAGGGCCGTCCGCGCGTGCCCGAACCGATCCACTACTTCAGGAACTCGCCCTCGTACTTCCCGGTCAGGGACTTCAGGAAGGCGACGATGTCGGCCACCTCCTCGTCGGAGTGCGTGTGGCCCATCTGGTACTTGTGCATGACCTGCACCGCTTCCGTCAGGTCGCTCGTCGAGCCGTCGTGGAAGTAGGGATTGGTCTGGGCGACGTTGCGCAGGGTCGGGACCTTGAACTTGTGCAGGTCGGCGTCCTTCTGCGTGTGTCCTGCTCGGCCCTTGTCGGCGTCCGTGGGGTTCCCGCGCTCAGCGAAGTAGTCGCGCGCGCGCCCCATGAGCTCGAATGACTGCCCGCCGACGATCGCGCCCACGTGGCAGCAGGCGCAGCCATCCTCGACGAAGTGGTGGTAGCCCTCCTGCTCCTGTTCGCTGAGGGCGTTCGCATCTCCCATCAGCCAGGCGTCGAATCTCGAACCGGTCGTGACGAGGGTCTCCTCGAAGTGCGCGATCGCTTTCTGGACGTTCAGCTGCGTCAGTCCGTCGGGGAAGTGCTTCTGGAATGCGGCCACGTAGTCCGCGTCCTGCTTCAGGCGCTCGACCACCTCCGGCCACTTGGCGCCCATCTCGATCGGGTTCTCGACCGGGCCACCGGCCTGCTCGACGAGGTCCGCCGCGCGCCCGTCCCAGAACTGCGCCACGATCGGGCCGGCGTTGAAGACCGTGGGCGCGTTGATACCCCCGACCTGGCCGTCGATGCCCTTCGAGAACTGCAGTCGGTCGGTGCCACCCGTGTCGAGGCCGTGGCAGGTGGCGCAGGAGACCGTGTCGTCGCCGGAGAGGCGCACGTCGTGGTACAGCTCCTTGCCCAGCGCGACCAACTCGGGGTTCATCCCCTCGGGCGCGACCAGCGGCTGCAGCGGGGATGCGGCGTGCTCGGGCGCGGCCGCGCCGGTGGCGTAGCGCTCGGCGCGCACGCCGTGCACGAAGTCCAGGATCTCGCCCTTCTCCTCGCCACTGAGCCCGCCGTCCCAGTGCATCATCATGTACCGGCCGGGCGGCATGGCGCCCGACTCGACCGCGCACTCGAGCTTCGCCAGGGCGACCTCCGAGGTGGGTTCCTCCTGCGTCCAGTCGAGGTAGCGCAGCCCGTGCTCGATGTCGCCCTGCACGATGCCGCTGGCGAGCGGGAAGTCCGCGTAGAAGGGCAGGGCGGCGCCGGGCGTGTGACAGACGACGCACTTCTTCTCCAGGATGGCGGCGACCTCCGCACCCTCCGTCCCGAGCGCGGCCAGGCGCCCGGAATTGTCCGGCTTGGCGAAGAGGTTCGAGATCGGGACGACGAGCCCGATCAGGACCAAGACGATCAAGATCACGATCAGCCTTTTTCATGGGGCGCTTACCTGCGGCGACGGAATCCCTCGCGGACGGGGAGAAACGGCCTGCAGCATACTCATGCGGCGGCCCCGGTGGCGAGCCGCTGTGTGCGGTTCCGCCTTACACTCTGCTCATGCAGCTCCCCCTCCATCAGGTCGACGCCTTCGCCAGCCAGGTCTTCCGCGGCAACCCCGCCGCCGTCTGTCCCCTCGACGCCTGGCTGCCCGACTCCCTGCTCCAGGCGATCGCACTGGAGAACAACCTCTCCGAGACCGCGTTCCTCGTGCCCGGTGGTCCGGGCGGCGCGGACTACGAGTTGCGCTGGTTCACGCCGGTCTCCGAGGTCGACCTCTGCGGGCACGCGACACTCGCAGCCGCGCACGTCGTCCGAGCGCATCTGCGCCCCGGCCTCGACGCGGTGCGCTTCCACTCTCCGCAGAGCGGTGCCCTGGCGGTCGAGCCCGACGGGGAGCGTCTGGCGCTCGACTTCCCGGCGCGGCCTGGCGAACCGTGCGACGTACCCGAGGACCTCGTCCGCGGTCTGGGTCGTACGCCACGGGAAGTCCTCGCGGCGCCCTACACGATGGCCGTCCTCGATCGCGAGGAGGACGTGCGCGGCGTCGAGCCCGACTTCGCGGCGCTGGCGCGCGTCGACCGCGCGGTGCTCATCACCGCGCCGGGGCGGGATTGTGACTTCGTCTCGCGCTTCTTCGCGCCCGGCTACGGCATCCCCGAGGATCCGGTCACCGGCTCCGCGCACTGCACGCTGGTGCCCTACTGGTCGGCGCGGCTCGGGCGCGAGCAGCTCTTCGCGCGCCAGGTCTCCGCGCGTGGCGGCGAGCTCTGGTGCCAGGACCGCGGCGCGCGGACGCGCATCGCCGGGCACGCGGTCGAGTACCTGGTCGGCCGTATCGAGGTGCCGGACCCGGAGTGACGCCGCCATTGGCGGAGGTGAGGCTCGGTCCTACGTTCCTGCCGCGTCGTCGGCACTCCGCCCGACCAGGGTGGAGAACTGAGAGGTGTAGGGCGGGAAGTCGACCTGCAGGCGCCAACTGCAGAATCGCCGGGAGTCCCAGGCCAGCTTTCCGAAGGAGTGCTCCAGGAGCTCCACGTAGCGCGTGAACTCCGGGATGTGCAAGGTGTCGATGCCCGCGCTCCGGATCTCGAGGGTCTCCGGTATCTCCTCGAGGTCGGGGATGCGGGAGGGATCGCCCGGCACGGCCGGCCCGCGGGGGACGAGGGAGTACACGAGCAACTCCGCGCGACCGCTCGGAACGATGTCCTCGTGGATGAGCAGGTCGAGGTTGAGCTTCCTGCTGGGAGTCACGGCGATGCAGAAAGCCTTGAGAGGCTCGGAGCTCCCGCCCCCTCCTGGGTTGGGGATCGCCCCTCGATACACCTCCGCGAGCGCCAGGTCTGCCCTTGAGTTCGGGAGGAGCGCCGTGCTGCCGAGCATGTGGATCACGTCATCCCCGTACTGGACCGTCTCGATGGGAACCGGATTCCCTTCACAGAACTCGTCCAAGCGGGCGGTGTGGATACCGTCGAGGGCGCAATCCCCGTCGAGCGTTTCGACGACGAGAGAACCGGCGGCCGGGGTGTCCCCCTTGGACTGACGCCGGGTTCCGAAGTACACGCGTGCGGTCTCGCTCGTGCGCGAGATGCCGATCTCCCCGGTGATGCGGAGCACGTCGATCGTCGTCCCGTCCTTGGAGGGGTGCATGGCGATGCACGAGGAGGTGAGCCTCGTCGACACCCCCTTGAGCTCCGCAAACGCCCTGAATGCCGCTTGTCGGCGACTGAGCACGAACTGCTTGCGGCTCTTGGGCTGCCAGTTGGACAGCACGGCGTCCAACTTCCTGCGGGTCCCGCCGGACTCGCGGATGAACTCGTCGAAGGCCTCGACCGCCTGCTCCGCCTGCTTGGCGAAGCGCGCGATCGCTCCGGAGCGCGACACCGCCCGCAGGAAGCGCCTCAGGGGTACCGGGCCCGGGACACCCTGCAGCACGTCGATCGGGTTCGGCTCGGCGATGGCCCGCAGGAAGCGGCTCGCCGTGCCGACCGTGAGCTCGTACCGCTCGGCAAGCAATTTCGGGCCCAGCGGCGCCCCTGGGATCCGGGCCAGCAGAGCGCTGAACGACTGCGCCAGCTGAGTCCCCACGAGATCCGCTCGCGAACGGATCCTCTCGTTCTCCCCGTCGAGGGTGGGGGAGATCGGTCGAGGGGTGGGCTTCGGCATGGTCGTGGTCTCGGGGACGTCTGGACACCCCCTCTCCGGCGGAGGGGGAGTATCCACCCGCTCGTCGACCGGGCCGAGGGTACTGCCCTCACCGTCGGGGGCGATGGCCTGGGGCCAACATACGGCGGGATTCAACTAGTTGCCTGACAATTGCCTGGAAAATGCCGGGATACCGCCTCCTCAACTCTCGGAAGCTGCTAGGTTGCCGGGAGACCACCTGGACCGCGCTCCCAGAGCCCCTCGAACACTCGGAGGCAAACCATGGAACGAAGCACACGACGGACCCTGTTCACGGCCGCGGCCCTCTGCCTTTGCACCGCCTCCACGGCGGCCCAGGGGGCGGACGACTGCGGCAACGCCCAACCGATCGCGGGATTCGGGCCCTTCACCTACGACACACTGACGGCCACCACCGACGGCCCGGCCGAGTCGTTCTGGAGCATCCCGGGCCTCGACACCATGGACAACGACGTCTGGTTCTCGTGGCAAGCGCCTACCACGTCGGTCTACGAGATCTCGAACTGCTATGACACGAACACGTGGCCGACCTTCATCGCGATCTACGCATTCGGTTGCCCCGCGGGGCCGGGGCGCGCCGCTGTGGCGCGCGACTTCGGCTGCGGGGGCTTCGCCTTCACCACCCTCGAGCTCGGGACCCAGGCCGGGACCACGTACCTGATCCGCATCGGTCATTCGGTGCCGCAGAACCGGGACGTCGGAAAGTTCACGATCGGGGAGATCGCCCACCCCGGGATACTGGGGACCGCCGTCAACCCCGCGAACGGGCACACCTACCACTTCCTCGAGCCCTCGTCGTGGACGATCGCACAGGCCGCGGCCGAGACCCTGGGCGGAGACCTGGTCACCGTCAACGACCAGGCCGAGAACGACTGGCTGGACGCGACCTTCTCGAGCTGGGGTGGACAGCCGCGCAGCTTCTGGATCGGGTACAGCGACGCGGAGACCGAGGGGCTGTGGAAGTGGGCCAGCGGCGAGTCTCCGGGCTATGAGAACTGGTCATCGGGCGCGCCGAACAACGGGAATCAGTACGAGCACTACGCCCACTTCCGACACGACTGGACGGACGGCACTTGGAACGATCTCCTCGGCTATCCCCGAGCGGGGTTCTTCTACAACACCGTGCACGGCGTCGTGGAAATCCCGGACACCGGCCTCGGCACGCCCTACTGCGACGAGACCCAGAACCCCAACAACGTGGCCGATCTCGCCATCGACACGATCGATTCGAGCTCGAGCTCCATCCACCTGACGCTCAGCAACGGCCCTCCGGGTCAGTTCTGCTACCTGCTGGTGGGTGACGGAAACGGCACCATCAGCCAGCCCCCGGGGGCGGAGGGCGATCTCTGCGTCGCGGGCGGGAGCTGCCTCGGGCGCTACGACAAGGACGTCGGCGGCATCTCCGGCGCGGGCGAGTTCTCGATGGACATCCTGAACGCCATCTCCAATCCGTGCTCCGGCGGCGTGAACATCGACCCCGGGACCACCTGGAACTTCCAGTACTGGCACCGCCAGCCGGCGGGGCAGCTGTCGACCTTCTCACACGCGTTGAGCGTCACGTTCCAGTGATGTGATGCGACGGGAGGCGGGGCGGCGAGCTCCGCGCCCCTCCTCCCACCACGCGCACCGGCCTACTCCAGGATCGGCGACACGGCGCGGCCCCGCGCTTGCTCCGGCAGGTCGTGGTAGACGCCGTAGAAGTTGCTGTTCAGGTCGAGCCACAGGGTGAAGCGGTACAGCTCCTCGGGAGAGAGCGCGATCTCGTGGTGCCCCGCTTCCAGGAGCGGCAGGAGCTTCGAGCCCCGGGCGCCGACGCGGCCCGGCACGGAGTAGCTGGTCTCGTTGCGACTCAGCCAGCCGTTCCCACCGTGCTTGGCCCAGGCGAAGGGGGCCAGGGTGTGGTACGCCCGCGACCAGCCGTGCCCTGCCGGCTCGCTCGAGAGGGGCGGCGCTTCCTCTTGCTCTGCGTGGCACGACGCGCAGTGCGCATCGAGCACGGGTTGCACCAGGCGAGGAAAGGTCAGGGGCCAGGATCCCTCGACGTCTCCCCGCAGCCTGCTCGGCGCCCGCCGCAGGGCCAGGGGCATCGCGGTCCGTGAGCTGGACGGAGCGCTCCTGCGTGGCTCGTGGCAGCCGAGACAGGTCATCTGCTCGCCGCGGTGCACGTAGGTCAGGGAGCGCATCGACTGCACGGCGCGTCCGCGCTCGTCGAGGGCCTGGAAGTACACGGGGACGTCGATCGGCACCTCGAAGTACGCCGAGCCGTCCGCCTCGACCGGAGCGGTCCCGAGCACGCCCCGCCCCAGGGACTGGTTGCCCACTCCCATCGCAGGCTCGGCGGCCTTGCGGGTCGTCTTGGGGAAGAGCTGGACGACGCGCAGGCCCGTGATGCGCGTGTCCTCGGGCCAGTCGAAGTCCGCGTCGTAGACGTTCATCACCGCAATCGTCGCCGGGCCTACCGCCGCGTCGTCGCGATCGGCGAGGGCTTGCGTCGTGCGACTGGGAAGCACCGGAGGGCGCACGCGCCGCTTCAGGGGGATGGGATCCAGGCAGGGCACCTCGGGATCCGTGTAGAGGACGATCCGGTTGCCGAAGGCGTCGAGCAGGCAGAGCGAGTAGTGCTGCTCCTGCGGATCGTAGACGCAGAGGTGGAAGTCCTCGCTCAGGGGCCAGGGCTGTCCGTAGACCTGACCGGAGCGATTCCCACCCCGGTGCGGCGGCCCCGGGACGCCGGGGGCGATCTCGGACTCTGGGAAGTGCACGTCGGGGGTGATCCGCGCGAGCTGGCTGCACGCGCCGTCGTCCTCGAGACGCGGATCGATCAACACCAGCGAGCCGTAGTTCTCGCCGTGGTGCGGCGCGGCGGTGCCCACGAACTTGTGCGAGCCGGGAATCGCGCGCAGGGCGAGCTCCATCCAGGGGCGGTGCTCGCGGAACTCGGGGTAGTTGCCGTGGAAGCCGCGAGGATCGGTCCCGTCCGGACGACAGAGCCAGGGATGGTGCGCGATGTCGCTGTCGCGATCGACGTAGTCCCAGCGCGTGTAGACGAGCATCCCGTCGTTCGTCACGCTGGGATGCCACTCGTGGGTCTCGTGCGCGCTCAGGCAGACGATGTCCGCGCCGTTGGGCATCATCCCGTGCAGGGTGTAGGTGGGATTCGGACGCGCGCCGCAGCGCAGGAACCCGCCGCGCCGCTCGGAGACGAAGGCGATACGGCCATTGGGGAGCACGCAGGGGTCGAACTCGTTCCAGGGGCCGTCGGTGAGTTGCCTGAGCTCGCTCCCGTCGAGCCGCGCACGGAAGACGTGATAACAGGTCTCCTCGCTCCAATAGTAGTGCGGCAGTCGCCCCGCTCGCGCCTCCTCGGCGCTCCAGAACTGCCCCTCCCAGGAGGCGTCGGGAGCGACGTCCTGCGCCTGGGTCCACGCGAAGTAGATCGTCTGCGCATCGTAGTCGAGCTCGAGGGAGATGAACGAGCCACCGACGAGTCTCTGCCCCTCGAGCCGTCCGTTGGCGACCACCGCGTCCGCGAGCACGTCGACCACCTGCGGTCGCTCACCGAAGGCTCCCCGCAGCACGTACACCCCTCCTCCGGGCCGGGCGTTGTGCCCCTCGTACTGGTCGACCATGTGCCGCTCGCCGCGCCCCTGCTTGTGGTGGGTCAGGAACACGATGTCGTCGAAGTCGAGCAGCGGGTTCTTGAGGGCGATCACTCGCCGCAGACGCACGACCTCGTCGAACAGGCCGCCCCGCGCGTCGGCGGCTTCGGGAGCGAGCTCGTCGGCCCGCGCCTGGAGCTCGGCGAGCCGCTGAGCCTCTGCCTCCAGCTCCGGCGCCCTCGGCATCCGCACGAGGTGCAGGAGGAGCGCGCGGGTCCGCCGCAGGACGACGTCCAGCGGATCGCGATCGGTGGGCAGGATCAGGGCCTGCGCCCGCTGCGCCTCCACGACCAGCCGCGCGGGCATGTCGTGCGCGCGGTAGAAGTCGACCTGCTGCTGGAGCCGCGTGTACTCGTCGCGCGAGGAGCCGTTTCCCGCGGCCGATGCGCTCGACACGAGGACCAGGACGAAGGCGGCGACCGACTTCAGGGCCATGCGGTCATTCTAGCGCTCGGCGGGGATGCCATCCGAGGTCGCGCCTACTCCAGGCCCTCGAGCCACTCCAGCGGCAAGCGCAGGAACCGTGGACGGTAGATGCGCGCGTCCCGCAGGAACTCCCCCCAGAAATCGAGGCTGTTGACGTTGTAGCTGACGAGGATCTCGCCGGGCGGCGAGAGGTGCGGGTGGGCCTTGGCGTTGTAGCAGAAGACCTTTTCCGCGAGGTCCATCTCCGGACAGCGCCAGATCCGGTACGTCGGGCCGAAAGGGCCGCACGGCGAGACTCCCAAGCGCAGGCCGACGTGCTCGCCCATCCCTCCCTCCTGGAAGACGAGCAGGTAACGGCCATCGGGAAGTGGCGTCACACTAAGCTCCGACGATACGCCGCCGCAGACCGGCGCCAGGTCCTCGAGCGCCTCTGACCACCGCTCTCCATCGAAGAAGCGCCACGCCGCGGGATCGCCCGCCGCCTCCGGCCTCACCCGAGCCACCACCAGCTCCTTGTCGAAGCCCCGATTCCAGGTGCCGTAGACGTACAGGAATCCGTCCGGCTGGCTGGCCCCACTCTGGTCGTCGTGCAGCAGCACACCGGCGCCGAGCGCGAGATCGGTGCGCCCGTCCCGAGCGGGACTCCACAGCGGCAGATCCTCCTGGCCGAGCTCGACGACTCCGCCGTCGGTGTCGACCCGCAAGCGAATCAGACAGTGCGCCCGCTGCTGGAAGTTCCAGACTCCCTCCCTGCCGGGCCGGAACATCCGCATCCCAAAGACCGCGACGACGTCAGCGTGCAGGAAGCCGTCTCCGAGCCAGTACCACTCCTCCTCCTTGGCGGCCGGCGTGCTCGGCACGAACATCGACATGGGGGACCCGTTGACGCCTTCGCGCCACAGGAAGCGGAGGGGCTCGCGATCGGGTTCCGCCCCGACGAACGACGCGCAGCTGTTGTTCACCATGCGCATGCCCTTGGCATGGCCGCCGTGGTCGGCCACGCTCCCGATGGTCGTGTCGCTGAACCAGAACAGGGTGCGTGTGTGCTCTTCCGCAGAGCCGAGAGCGTCCCTCCCGTCGAGCGCCACGCAGAAGACACCATCCGCACCGGTCCAGCCCTCCTCGCGCGCGAAGCGAGCGTTCCACTCCTCAGCCGGCCGCGCGGGCCAGGAGGAGGTCGGTGCCGGCTCCTCCCGAGGCGCGGCACAGGCCGCGAGCGTCGCCAGGGCCATCAGTCCGTGTCGCATGCGGGCATGCTAGCGTGTGGCGCCGAAGCTCGGCCGGTATCGGGGACTTCGGAACGCTCTGCGTTCCTTTCTCGTATCGCGGGGCTGTTCGGTGGCGCTGCGCCCATCTCTCGAATAGGGTCGCACGAAGAGCCGGATCCGACCGGCTCCTCTCCAGCAGGGGGTGAGTCCATGAAGAAGACTGGTGAGCCGCGCCTACGCGGCTGGATTCCGTTTCTCTCGCTCCTCTTCGCGCTGGCTGGTCCAGAGCTCGCACACGCCGCGAGCGGGCAAGAGGATGACGCGACGCCGATTCCCGTGCGTGCCGCCAACTGGGAGCTCGCGCGGAAGTGGCTGCCGGAGCGCACCCTCGAGCGCCTGGCCAGCACTCGCGTCGTGCCGCACTGGCTGCCCGACAGCGATCGGTTCTGGTACCCGTACCGGACGGCCGAGGGGATGCGGTACTGGTTGGTGGATCCGGCTACGGGCCGCAAGGATGCGCTTTTCGACTGTGGGCGCGTGGCCGGAGAGCTGACCCGACTGACCGGAAAACCCGTCGATGCCCTCACGCTCGACCTCGGCGAGCTGACCTTCACGAAGGCAGATCGCGTCCTGCGCTTCGACTTCGGCGACGGTCGCTTCGAGTTCGATCGGGATTCTGCCTCACTCGTCCGGATCGAGCCGCAGCAGGATCCGGAAGCGTCGAGTGAGGAGCCCGAGCCGTGGCAGAACCTCTCTCCCGACGGGAAGGTCTGCGTCTACGGTCGTGGGCACGACCTCTACTTGCGGAGGAAGGACGCTCCTCCAGCAGAGGAGACGCGCCTGACCACCGACGGCGAGGAGCACTTCGGTTGGGGAGGACTCAACGCAGCGCCCGAGGACCCGAACGAGCGGCGGCCGGCCTTCCTGAAGTGGTCCGGCGATTCGAGCAAGTTCTGCGTCACTCGTTCCGACGAGCGCGAGGTCGAGGACCTGTGGCTGATCGATCACCTGGTTAGACCGAGGCCCACCCTGCGGACGTTCAAGTGCTCCATGCCGGGAGAGAAGGTGCCGCGGGGCGAGCTGTGGGTGTGCGACGTCGCGACGGGGAAGATGGTGAAGGTCGCTACCGAGCGTTGGCCCGACCAGATGCTGTGGGACTTCTTCTCCGACACTCCGAGGTGGAGCGACGATTCGAGCACCCTCTACTTCATCCGCCGTAGCCGCGACTTCTTCTCGGTCGATCTGTGCGCGGCGGACCCTGCCACCGGCCAGATTCGCGTGCTGATCGAAGAGCGCATCCAGGGGCAGGTCTACACGAAGGACCTGATCGAGTTGCCGAAGCTCGGCAAGCTCCTGTGGTGGTCGATGCGCGACGGCTGGGGGCACTTCTACGTCTACGACCGGAACGGCGAGCTGGAGCGACAGCTCACCCGCGGCTCCTTCAACGTCGACGAGGTCGTGGAAGTGAACGAGGACTCGGGCGTCGTCTACGTGACCGCCAACGGGCGTGAGGAGGGCCGGAACGTCTACTACCGCCACCTGTACCGCGTGCGCCTCGACGACCCGGGCATGAAGCTCCTGACCCCCGAGGACGCCGAGCATGCCTGCGAGGTATCACCCTCGCGGAAGTACTTCGTGGACAACTACAGCACGGTGTCCACTGCACCCAGGGCTGTGGTCCGCGATACGAGCGGGGAGTTCGTACTCGCGCTCGAGAAGACCGACCTGGCGCGGCTCGAGGCCGCGGGTTGGCACCCTCCCCGGGTATTCAAGGCCAAGTCCGCGGACGGCGTCACCGACCAGTGGGGAGTCATGTACCGTCCCCACGACTTCGATCCCCGGCGAAAGTACCCGATCGTCACCCGCGTCTATCCCGGCCGGCAGGGCGAGTTCGTACCGCGGGCCTTCCATCCGGTCAGCGCGGAGAGCCTCTTGGCCCAACTGGGCTTCATCGTGGTCCAGTTCGGGAATCGCGGCGGAACCTACGAGCGGGGGCTGGCCTATCGCGAGCACGAACGCGAGGAGTTCCGCGACTACGGCCTGGCCGACAAGAAGGTCGTCATCGAGCAACTCGCCGAACGTCACCCCTGGATCGATCTCGATCGCGTGGGTATCTATGGTGGGTCGTCTGGCGGATTCATGACGACCTCCGCGATGTTGGTCCACAACGACTTCTACAAGGTCGGGGTGGCGATGACCTCGCCCAACGATCCCGGCTTGTACTACAACATCTGGGCCGAGCGTTACTTCGGCGTCGAACAGGTCACCGGCGAGGACGGCCATGTGCGCTGGGTCTCCGAGCCCGAGGGCAACCTCGAGATCGCGGACCGGCTGAAGGGGCGCCTCCTGATGATCTACGGCGAGGTGGACAACAACGTCCATCCCGGCCACCTGTACCGCATGGCACAGGCCTTCATCGATGCCGGCAAGCGCTTCGACATGCTCGTGATCCCCGGCGCGGACCACGGGCTCGGGGACTGGCGCTACCTCCACGGGGTGGTGTGGGACTACTTCGTCACCCACTTGCTCGGCGATCCTCGCCAGAGCGTGGACTGCTTCCCCGGACCCCCCGACTAGGCCCGCGAGCTGGACAGCGCGACGGGGCGCCGAAAGCGGCACTCCCGCCTGCGGAACCGGAGAAGACCGCACGACACGCGGTGATGGCAGGGGGAGGGCCCCCTTCCGGCTCCCGGTCCATCTGCTCCCCCCGCGTCGCACCAGGGGCTTTGGACTCCACCTCCACTGCTGGAGGCGTGCGTCATGGCCAGGTACCGCAGCTGCATCGACCGCGGATCGCGGTCGGCCGACCATTCGGGCCCAACACGCCCACAAAACGAGCCGCGGGCGCCGTCGCCGCTCCTGCTCGCCTCGGCTCAGGCCGCGTCGCGCCGCTCCGACTCCGCCTCGGTTTCCGGCCGCGTGACGCGGTTCAGGAGCTCGCAGAGGTCCTGGAGCTCGTCACCCTTGCGCAACCGCAGTGGCCCAGTGGACTCTCCCCGGTCCAGGGCGGTGAGGTAACGCCGGATGGCCGAGATCGGCCCCAAGAGGCGGAACGTGGCCAGAATGCCGACTGCCGTGGTCAGCGGCAGGATGATCAGGAGGCAGATCCCCAGGTTCCGCAGCAAGGTCTGGATCACTGCGTCGTAGGCCTGCGCGGTGGTCTCGTGGGGCTGCAGGGCCACGTCTGCCATGGTGTTCACGGTCAGCACGTACTGGAGTCCGAGCCCGATCACGCCGACCACCACGAACCAGCCTGCGAGACGCAGCTGGAGCGGCCGGTCCACGAGCTTGTTCAGCCGCCAGTTACTCTTCGATCTGGAGTTCATCGTCTCGTCTCCATCCAGTCTTGCCAGGCGTCACGACGCGCGGGGAGGTCCTGTCCGGTCAGGGTGCGGAGCGCCCGGTGACACGCCTCGCGTACCTCGAAGGACGGGTCTGCGAGCAGGGGGACGAGCTCGTCCGTCCAACCCAGGGCACCCAGGTCCTCGAGTGCGATGCAGGCGAGGCGGCGCAGGACATCGTGTTCGTCAAACAGGGAGCTGGCGACCGGGGCCGCCAGTTGTTCGTGATACAGGGGGTGCCGTGCGGCCTCGCCGATGGCTCGCAGTCGGGTGACGGGATCGTCGGAATGCAGCTCATCCTGGAGCGCCTCTCCCCGCTCTTCCCACCAGCCTCGCTCCTGCTTGAGCCATACGGTCCAGCACGCGGAGTCCGCGCCGTAGGCGACGCCGCTGAGCTCGCGCAGGGTGGCGCAGGCGGCGCCACGAACCGCGGAACGGGGGGAGTCGAGCAGGATGACCAGATCCTCCATGGCCGCGGTGTCGCGCAGCAGGGCGCAGGCCCGCGTGGCGGCGATGACAACCTGCTGGCGGCCGTCCCGCAGGTAGCGGCGCACCTCGGCGAGGTGCGTCTCGTCCCGCTTGCCCAACTCCGCCGCACGGCGCCCGAACCCCTCCAGGGCCACCGGGAGTCCCGGGTGGGTGTCGAGCAGGCAACTCGAGAGCAGTACCAGGGATTCGGGGGAGGACCAATCCGCCACCCCCCGGATCAGGGTGGGGTGCACGGTGCCACGGTCGTGCAGCAGCTCCCGGCAACGGCCTGCCGCCTGTCCGTCCTGCTCGAGGGCTCGCGTCACCAGGTCCTGATAGAGGGCGTCGAGGGTTGTCGGATGCGCGCTGAGCCAGCGGACCGCGAGGCCGACGGCGTCCGCGGAAGGGCGCTCCAGGAGGACGCGCATCCCGGCCTCGCGCGCGGAGGGCGCGCTGGTCGGCTCGAGCCCGGCCAGAACGGCTCCCACCTCGTCGAGCGGGCGGCTTGCCAGGCAGGACGTGAGCCCTGCGCGCTGCGCGTCGCTGAAGGTCGTCCGGTCCGCGGTCGCTTCGACGAGCAGCACGAACAGCTCCTCCTCGCTGCCGACGCCGGCGAGCGCGGCGCGGACCTCCTCTGCGCGGACGTCCGGGCCGGCGTAGCGCGCCAGCACCGTCCGCGCGTCCTCCTCCACGGGGAGGAGGCTCAGCACGAGGGCGAAGGCGGCGGGGAGGTGTACGGCGTCCTAGGGCTGGTGGGCGGCGGACGGTGAGGGCAGGGACGAGGACGCGGCACCGACCAGGACGAAGGGGTCGAGGCGCTTGCTGATCCAGTCCGCGCGGGGGAAGGCGACGGGGCTCCAGGAGCTGGAGAGGTAGGTCTCTGTGGGAGGGGAGTCCGAGTGCAGCTCCTCGTCGTAGTGGATCTTCACGTTCGAGGAGAGCACCATCGCGCGGGTGGCCACGGCCCCGAAGAGCTCGAAGTTCGACGAGAACACGACCTCGGCCCCGGGGGCGTAGATCGTCCCATGGAACTCGCCGTTCGAGCGGAACTTGGCGACCTGACTCGGGCCGCCCGTGAGATTGAGGGCCACGTCCACCGCCGACTGGCTGGGCGTGGAGACCGACGAGTTGCTGGCGGTCACGAACCCGCCCGAGACGTAGATCTCGATCGGCCCCCCCGAGGCGTCCAGGACCAGGTGGCTGTTCGCGGCCTGCTTCCAGTCGGTGACGACCAGCCGCGCCGGCCCCTGCACGGTCAGACTCGCGCCGACCGACACCTGGAAGCTGGTGAACCCGTGGTCCCCCGGCGGCAGGGTGACGGCACCTGAGGCGGCGTAGCTCCCCGAGAGCGGGATCGCCGGGGTGATCACGGGCGGGAGCGTACGGTCCTCCGGCATCGCCTCGGTGATCCCGGAGATCGTCGCGTTGCCCGCGGTGACTAGGGTTCCGCCCGTTCCGGGGTGGATGTCCCCGTAGATGTCGCTCGTGGCGCCCACCTGAACGTCCCCGTTGGTCTGCAGGACCGCCTCGTCGTTGACGTACCCGGTGCCCGATGCGGACAGTTGGCTGGCATACGAGCCGAGGCTCGGGTCGTAGCTGTCGATGAGCACGTTCGAGCTGATCTGGAGTGACTCGCTCGCGAAGATGGCCACGTCGAAGGACGGGTCCAGGTAGTGGAAGACCAGGGATTCGAGCGAGACGCGCGCCCCGCCGAGCATGGCCGAGGACACCACCCGGGTGACGTCGGTGCTGACCGGTGTCGCGGTGACCCAGACCACGCCGTCGCCCAGGCGCGCGGGCGTCGTGTCGTCCGCGATCGCTCCGCTGAGGCCCTGCCGCATGGCAACCAGGGACTCGGCCAATCCGGCTTCGGCAAGTTGGAGGCAGCGCTCCCGCTCCAGCCGCTGATCCGACTCGCGGTTGAAGGAGATGCCGGTGACGAGCAACGCGGTGACTACGCCGCCAATCACCATGATCACGACCAGGGCGCTGATCATGATCGCGCCTCGCCTTCGGCGAGCCGCGCGGTTCAGTTGCGAGCGCGGATGCACGATGTCCAGCTCCTTTCCACTCGCCGTCTCTCCCCGTCCATGCGAACGAGGGTCAGCCCGATCCAGATGAGGTCTCCGTCGGCGCTCAACGCGAAGCCAGCCTCGTCGAAGAGGCCGTTGCCGTTGTCATCCGCGAGATTGCTCACTTCGCCGGCGAACAGGGGCGCGACATCCGTGCAGCGCCAGAAGGTGCGCTCCTCGGGCAGGCCCTGGTTCTCCGTCCACGTTAGGGAGTCGGCGGCCGGGTCGAGCTCGACCGTCTCGACCTCGCTCCAGGTGGACGAGGTGCCGTCGAAGCCCAGGTTGCGGCGGAAGTTCACGCTCGACGACCAAAGCGGGGTGCTCGAGATCGAGCTCAAGTCCCCAGCGTCGGCCATGCGCAGGGACTCGACGAGCTTGTCCATCGTGCGCGCGCCCTGGATGTCGAGGTCCATGCGGACGTTCGACGCGTGCCGGGAGCGGTCCATCGCGCGCAGCACCTGGTGCACGGACAGCCCGCCCAAGGCGAAGATCGCCAGGGTGATCGTCATCTCGAGGAGGGTGAACCCCCCGTCGTGCTTGGTACGGGGCTTCATGGGCACCTTCAGGAGGGGGGAGCGAGAGTGGAGACGAATTCGAGCTGCCGGTCGCCCGATGCCCCCGTCCACTCGATCCGGATGCGCACGGGCAGCACCTGGTAGTCTCCGATGTGGTTCGCCGCGTCGATCGACCCGTCGAGGTTCAGGTCGCGCGGGTAGCCCAACTCGACGTCCGTTCCGTCCTCGCGCAGCTGTCCACCGTTCAGGTCGAAGTCGACCTGCCCGGTCCAGCCGTCCGGGTCCCCCGCCTGGGGGGCCAGGCCGGTGATGGCGAACCCGCTGCCGGGCGCGGTCCCGGGGCCGTCCGGATCGTTCGCCGCGTCGTCGTCGTAGAGTGCGACCAGATCGGAGAACTCCCGGGTGCGCAGCTCCTCGAGGATCCCGCGCGCCCGGTCCAGCGCCGCCGCGGTCTCGCGCTGCATGGGCTCCAGGTGAGAGATGGTCACGAACGAGCGCGTGACCTCGCCGAGGGTGAGCGTGAGGATGGCCATCACGATCAGGAGCTCGACCAGGGTCATGCCCGCCTGTCGGGATCGGGTGGTGGGAATCACGATCCATCCATCGTCGGGATCGTGTCCAGCCTTGAGACGGCGTGCTCGGCGAGCTGGGGGGGGGCGAGGGCTTGGGAGTCCTGCCCGGTCGCCCCGTCTGGCCATCCCCCGAATCGGACCAATCCCCCGCCGGTTCGTAGGAGAACGGATTGCGAGGCCAGGTGGAGTTTCCTCGCGTGGCGAGGACTCCGTCTCAGGCCGCGCCTACCCCAGACTCTCGAGCCAATCCAGCGGCAATCGCAGGACGCGCGGCCGGCAGATGCGCGCGTCCCGCATCAGCCCCCGCTGACCGGCACGAACGGTCGCAGCACGTCGCCATCCTGAAAGACGTAGTCGAGGTCCCTCGGATCCTCGTTCACGTAGGGGATGACGTACTGCTGGAAGCTCTCCTTCACCCCGAAGCGCGTGAAGAGCTCCGCGACCGTCGTGCCCTCCTCGAGCTCGACGGCGTCTCCGCTCTGCAGCCCCTCGAAGACCGGCGTGCCGGAGAATTGGATGCGCACCTCGATCATCTGCCGGTCCTCACCAATTGCGGGCCTGCGGAGGTTCGAGCTTGGACACGTCCAGGCCGCGTTCCGTCGCGCCGATGCGGTAGAGGCACACCTCGCGGACCGACGAAGGGTGGTGCAGGACCTCGGAGAGGGACTGCATGCCCACACCCCAGACACCGCCGCCGCGCACGATGACCACCTTGTACTCGTGCAGGAGGTGGCACAGGTGATCGACATCCACGTCGGGGGGGACGATCGGGACGACCAGGTAGAGGAAGCTGCCCTCGCCGTCGATGGGGACCAGGCGCGTGGGTAGCTCGTCGCTGCCCGGTGGGACGTGGTAGGCGATCGCCTCCGCCTCGGGGACGTAGCAGTGGGCGATCGTCTGGAAGTTGCCGGAGCGGTAGATCGCCTTGTGCAGCTCGATCTCACGCGAATCGGTGGGATCCTCGCCCAGCGGCAGCTCGAGCAGCGGCCCGGGAAGCTCGCGCGGAGCGGAGGCCTTCGGAGCGTAGAGCATCGTCTTGATGCCGCGCACGGAGGCCGAGCCGCTGTGGAAGGGAGAGAGGCCCGACTCGAAGATGCGCGCGCCGGTCTTGTGGAACTCGTGGATGATCTCCTTCTCCTCCGGGAAGTCGCAGCGCTGATCGCCACCGATCTCATAGGCGTCCGGCGCATAGTGGAAGTGCTCCTGGGGAGCGGCCTGGATCCGCTCACGGAGACCCGCGACGTCGACGCCCAGCTTCTCCGCCAGGCGCACGATGTAGCCGGAGGCGTTCGAGATGCATATACGATGCAGCGCTTCCTCGATGGTGCGTGCCTTGGCGAAGGTGCCGTGCCCCTGGATGACGGTCGCGCGGTGCGTGTTCAGTCGCGCGTGGATCTTGTCCGACATCTCCTTGGAGCCGCTGGGCACGGCCACCCAGTCCACCGGCACGCTCCCTTCGAGCGCATGCCATCCGAGCGGATCGATCGGCACGAAAGCAGCCGGCTGATTCGGCTTCGGCTCGTCGTCGAGGGTGGTGATGGTCAGGTCCTTCGTGTGCGCGTGGACGGAGGCCCCGACGCCCTCGAGTGCCAGGATTCCCGCGTGGATGTCGGTCTCCGAGGAGGCCTTGTAGTAGCCGCAGTCGGTCTCCGTCGCGGACAGGATGCAGATGTGGCTCGGCTCGAGAGCACCCTTCTGAGAGCCGCTGGCGGTGATCGCCATCCGCTCGCGGCCACGCTCGTCGGTGAAGAGCATGGCGATGTTTCCGCTGTGACTGTCCTCCAGGTCGGAGGTCAAGAGCGCCCGTCCAGCGCGCTGGAAGAGACTGATGATCTCGTCACTGGTTCTCCATTTGCCCTCCGCCACGGTCACCTCCTCTCGACTTCCAGGGTTTTCAGGAGGTTCTCCCGCGGCCGGCCATCGGCGTCCCACTGCTGCAGCTCGTAGTAGTCGGAGCGCAGACGTTCGGCCACGTCTTCAGGGACGCAGGCCCGGCCGTCGGCGACCGCAACCTCCTCGGCGGCGAAACGCGACGGCAGGCAGTCGTCCTCGGCGCTGACGCCGGCCTCGATGTTGAAGAGCCGCTCCAGGGCGGCGATCCGATCCGCGGTCTCCTCGAGCCGCCCGACCGAGAAGTCGAGGCCCGTGGTGGCGCTGACGATCCGCGACCAGGGTTCCGTGGAGAAGGCGAAGCCGGTGAAGCGGCAGATCCCCAGGCTGTCCTGGATGATGCCGTGGTTCTGCATGTTGCGGATCGCGATCGGCGACTGCAGCAGGCTGAAGCGCGGGATCTCCCGGTTGCCGCCGAAGAACGCCAGCGAGACCGCGTAGCCGCCGCGCAGGTGGCAGGAGCCGGTGGGGGAGGTCATGTAGCCGAGCGCCTGCGTGTAGGAGGTGCGCGGATCGTAGGCGGGCATCTCCAGCCCCTTCACGCTCATCGAGAGCTCGGGGTGCCCGAAGCGCGTCGCCAGCCGGCGCGAGCCTTCCGCCAGCGCGTCGCCGATCCCCTCGCGGCGCGCCATCTTCTCCACCAGCTCCTCGAGGATCGAGGCTTGGCCGAAACCGAGCTCCACTCCCCCGGTGTCCTCGAGGGTCATGTGGCCCTCGTCGAAGAGCTCCATGGCGCAGGCGATCGTGCCCCCGAAGCTGATCGTGTCGATGCCCAGCTGGTTGCAGGCGTAGTTCGCCAGCGTGATCGCTTCGCGGTCGTAGATGTCACAGGCCGGCCCCATCATGACCGTCGTCTCGTACTCCGGCCCCTCGCCGCTGCGTTCGCCGACCCGAGTGTGACGCTGGCAAGCGATGGGGCAGCGGTAGCAGGCGCCGTGCTTGACCAGGATGTGGTCGCGGATCGCCTCTCCCGAAACCCCGTCGAGCTGCGCCTCGTCGTGGAGGTTGTCCTGGAAGTTCCGGTGGGGGAGCATCTCCATGATGTCGATCAGCTTGAAGAGCCCCACCGTTCCGAGGTCGCGCAGCAGGCGCTTGGTGACCGGCGCCGCCTTGAGCAGGTAGCGGGCCTGATCGACTCCCGCACCGTAGCGCTCGCGGTCCTCGATCTCCGTCTTGCGATCCCCGCGCACACGAATCGCCTTCAGGTTCTTGCTGCCCCAAACCGCTCCAGGTCCGGTGCGACCGTAGGCGCGGTTCTTCTCGTTCATCACCGCCGAGATGCGCACCAGGTTCTCCCCGGCGGGCCCGATGCAGAGGATGCGATGGTTCTTGGGCTTCTCGCACTCGGCGAGCAGGGAGTCGGTAGTGGTGGGCACGTCCATGCCCCACACGTGTGTCGCGGAGGTGATCTCGACCCCTTCTGGGGAGATGTCGATCATCACGGGCTGGGCGGCACGACCCTTGATGACCAGCACGTCGTACCCGGAGGCCTTGAGGAACGCCGCCCAGGACCCGCCGCAGTTGGCACTGCCGATCACGCCGGTCAGCGGCGACTTGAAGGTCATGTGCCCGCGACAGGCGGTCGGCGCCTTCGTGCCGAGCAGGGGGGAGGTGGCCAGCACGACGACGTTGTCGGGGGACAGCGGCTCGCAGCCAGGGTCGATCTCGTCGTAGAGCATGCGCGTGGCGAGTCCTCGCCCGCCGAGGTAGCGCTCCACCAGCTCTGGCTCGAGCCGCCGGGTGGTAGCGCCACCGGCGGACAGATCGATCTCCAGGATCTGGCCGTGGTAGCCGTGCAGGATCGGGTGGTTCATCAGCGGATCGGCCCAGCCGGAGTATCTACACCGGAGTCTTGGCCTTCAACCGGTGGCCAAGGTACAGCGGCCTTCCTGGTACAGGGATGGGGGAGGGCCCCTTTCCGGACCTGGTCCTTCTGTCCGCGCCCGCGTCGCTCATGGTACTTTGGCTAGCACCACCCCTGTCGGAGGCGTGCGTCATGGCCAGGTATCGCATCCACATCGACCGCGAATCGTGTATCGGCGACAAACAGTGCGGCGAGGAGGCGCCGAACACCTTCTTCGTGGACGACGAGGGGGTGGCGATGGTCATCGATCCAGAGGGCGATCCTCCGGAGCAGGTCCTGGCCGCGGCAGCCAAGTGCTGGCAACACGCCATCAGCCTCATCGAGACCGCGACCGGCAAGCGAGTGGAGGTCGACGACGACTTGGTCGTCGAGATCCACGGCCGCGAGGGCGACGAGTCGCACGAGCTGCGCAACCGCTACTACCAGGACCTGGGGGGGGGCGACTGAGATCAGTCGTAGTCGTGCGGGTCGACCTGCACCTCGTCCTCAGAAGCCCGTGTAGACGGCACTTCGATGCAAGCCCTGCTCTGGATGGCACTGCTCTTCGCTTCCCAGGAGCAGCCCGCCTCCCGGCCTTCGGCATCCCTCTCCGAGCGGCTCGGCTGCGATCGGCTGCTCTTCGTCAAGAGGGACACCTACCACTCGAGCCACTTCTACACCGACTTCATCGACGGTTGTGGGCGCTATGGCGGCAATCTCTGCGTCCTCGACCTCGAGACCGGACGGGTCACCGACCTGGTGCCGGAGATGGAGGACGGGATCTTCGGCCGCTTCGATCTGCACTTCGACGCCGACCGGATCGTCTTCGATTGGAAGGCCTCCCCGCGCGAGGGCTTCCGCATCTGGGAGATCGACGTCGATCCACAGCGGGGGGTACGCGTCGGCGCACCCCGACCGCTGACGCTTCCGCCTCCCGATGAGGAGGCGCGGGTAGCCAAGTACGACAATTCGTTCCTGGGCGGAACGGCGCGCATGTACTTCCACCAGACGGACGACATGCACCCGTGCTACCTCCCCGACGGCGGCATCGCGTTCGTCTCGACGCGCTGTGAGTACGGGACGCTCTGTGATGCGCCCGACGCCCTGTCCACCGCCGTCCTGCACCGCATGGACGAGGACGGCGGGAGCATCGTGCAGCTGACGAACAGCGCGGTCAGCGAGTTCTCGCCCAGCGTCATGGCCGACGGGCGCATCCTCTACACCCGCTGGGAGTACGTGGACAAGGGCCAGCTCGGCGTCAAGTGCCTGTGGGCCGTGCGCCCTGACGGCACGGGCAGCGCGGAGGTCTTCGGCAACGACATCACCTTCCCGCCGACGTTGCTGCACGGGCGGCAGATCCCCGGATACCCCAACGAGTTCGTCGTGCTCGGCACGCCGCACTACCCCCAGTCCGGAATCGGCACGGTCATCCACATCGACACGACTCGGGACATTCGCACCCGGGCCCCGATGCGCTACGTCACGCCCCACGTGGATGTGCGCCAGGAGGAGGGCTGGAACCACGAGGTGGACGGCGAGTGGGAGGAGCACGAGCGCGGTCCCCTCTACATGGACCCCTACCCCGTCGACCGGCACAACTTCCTCGTGGCCCACAATCCCGATCGCCCCTGGGACGATCCGCGCGCCTACGAGTTGTACCTGATCGACGACGAGGGTCGTCACGAGCGGATCCATCGCGAGCGCCGCACTTCGTGCTGGCAGCCCGTTCCTTGGCTCAGACGGCCGAGGCCGCCCGCGCTGGCCTCCCCGCGCAACGAAGACCTGGCACGCCAGGGACTCGCGCTGTGTCTCGTGCAGGACGTCTACCACGGTCTGGAGGGTGTCGAGCGCGGGGAAGTCGCTTGGCTGCGCGTCATGGAGCAGGTTCCCCGGCCCTGGGACAGCCGCCGCTTCTGGGATCCTGAAAGCGAGTACTGCGGCCACACGGATCTGGTCAGCATGGGCACGGCCCTCGCCGTGAAGGTGATGTGGGGCGTCGTACCGGTCCACGAGGATGGCTCGGCCGCCTTCTACGTGCCCGCCGATCGCAACATCTACTTGCAGGCTCTCGACGCCGACTTCCTCGAGCTGCAGCGCGAGCGCACCTACGTGAACTACCGGCCGGGCGAGGTGAGATCCTGCATCGGGTGCCACGAGACACCGCTCTCCGCGCCCCCGGCGCAGACCGGGCCGCTGCTCGCCAGCCGCCAGCCCCCGGTGATGCCCGGACCGCAGCCCGGCGACTCGACCGGACGCCAGGTCCTGCACTTCCCCTCCTACGTGCAGCCGGTCCTCGACGCCCACTGCGTCTCCTGCCACGGCGAGGAGGACCCCGCGGCGGACCTCGACCTGACCGGTCACCTGACCGAGATCTTCAGCCGCTCCTACGAGGGCCTGATGGAGTTCGACGCGGTCCCCACCTACCGGGAGGCCTCGGATTGGGAGGGCACGCCCTACTCGGCACCCAAGACCATCGGCTCGCACCGCAGCCCGCTGATCGAGTCCCTGCGAGGTGGCCCCGGTCACGAGGGCCTGAACCTGCCGCCGGCGGCGCTCGCTCGTCTGGCCACCTGGATCGATGCCAGCGGCGTGTACTACGGCTCGTATTGGGGCCGCCGGCACATCGACCACGCCGATCACCCCTTCTTCCGTCCGGTGCCCACCTTCGAGGAGGCGATCGGCACCGAGTGCCCGGTGCCCCTCGAACGTCGCTGACCCTACCCAGCGGCATGTAAGAGTTGATACAGAGGTCTAGCTGCCGGGCAGCGTGGGGTCTTCAGGAGTGACAGTGGTCTGGAGCGAGGTACGGTCCACTGACGTCGACGAGTCCACGATCGGTACAGGTATGAACACCGCCATTCGACCCTCAATCGCCACCCGCTGCCTAGCGTTCGCGCTGCTCCTCGGCTCACCTGCCGCGGCGCAGAAGATCTGGACCGTCGACACCACGGGCGCCGGCGATTTCCTGGACACCCCGGCGGCGGTGGCCGCCGCGATGCCCGGGGACGTGCTCCTCGTGAAGCCGGGCAGCTACTCGGGCTTCTACGCCCTGGGCAAGGGGCTCACGGTGCTGGGGGAGGGCCGGCCCGAGCTCGGACCCGTGCGTATCGAGGCCTTGCCCGGAGACCGGGACTTCGTGCTGTCGGACCTGCGCATCGTGGGAGACAAGGCCGATCCCCTGGGGCAGGGCGTCGGTCTGACCGCGACCGCGTGCGACGGAGTGATCTGGGTGCAGGACACGGAGGTCCGCTACGACCTCGACGTCTATTGCGACAACTTCGAATTCAGTGCGGGGGTGGCGGTCGACGGGTGCACGAGCGTGCACTTCGTCCGATGCCAGATCTTCGGCCCCGATTGGTACAACTCCTACTGGAATCCTGTCGCCGACGGAACCGGTCTCTACGCTCACGCCTCCTCGCTGCACCTCGCGCGGACCTGGGTGTTTGGCGCCTACGGCTGCCACTTATCGCCTGGGGGGAACGCGGTCGAAGTGGAGGCGGGTGAGCTCGTCCTGTTGAGCTCCTACGCCAAGGGCGGTGACGCTGGGGACGGGATGGAGCTCAACGGGGGCGATGGCGTCCACCTGCTGTCGGGATCGAAGGCTTGGCACAGGGCGAGCAACTCCGTAGGTGGCTACTTCGGCTGCGGCCTCTTCTACTGTGGGGATATGGGCCATGGCTGGTACGTGTCGCCCGATTCGGAGGTGACTCAGCTCTTGGGCGGCGCGCGCTTCTTCGAGATGACCGGTCCGGGGATCACCAACGACACGGTGGGCCTGGAGTTCACCGGACAGCCGGGGGACCATGTCTGGCTCTTCTGGAGCAAGCAGCCGGGCGCGCGGCTGCGCGAGGACTGGAGCG
>CAZDQL010000010.1:0-102218 GCA_964507325.1 uncultured Planctomycetaceae bacterium
CGGGGCCGCAGCCACTGCAGCATAGGCACTCGAGAATGCAACATCAGGGTCCACTGATACGGGGGAGGATCAGTAGGGCACTGCGCTCATGAAGCTAGCTCTGATCACGGCGCTCGGCCTGATCGCCGCCGGATACGCACTGGTGCTGTTGCAGGGGGTGCGCAGGGCGCGCCGCGACTCACCCACGGAGCTGGGTCCGGGCGGTCGCTGGCAGCCCAAGCCGTTGCACCTCCTGATCGGTTTCGTCACGAACTTCTTCGACACGCTCGGCATCGGCAACTTCGCGCCGACGACGGCGTGGTATCGCTACGCGAAGGTCGTGCCCGACCAACTCATCCCCGGCACGATGAACGTCGGCCACACCTTGCCGGTCATGTTGATGGCCTTTCTCTACATCGAGATCGTCGAGGTCGAGCCCGTCACGTTGCTGAGCATGATCTCCTGTGCCGTGGTGGGGGCGTGGCTGGGAGCGGGGGTCGTGGCGCGCATGCCCAAGCAGCGGATCCAGATCGGCATGGGCGGAGCGCTCCTCGTCGCCGCGCTGCTGATGGCGGCGTTCCAGTTCGATCTCGAACCCGAGGGTGCCCAGGCGCTGGGCCTCGAACTGCCCCAGCTGATCGTGGCCAGCCTCGTGATCGGGGTGCTCGGCGCTCTGATGACGATCGGCGTGGGGCTCTACGCGCCGTGCATGATCCTCGTCAGTCTGATGGGCATGAATCCAATCGCCTCCTTCCCGATCATGATGGGCGCCTGCGCCTTCCTGATGCCCGTCGCGAGCACGCGTTTCGTGCTCTCCCGCAAGCTGCGGATCCGGGCGGCGCTCGGCCTCACGCTCGGCGGTTTCCCGGCCGTTCTGATTGCGGCGCTGCTGGTGGAGTCACTTCCGCTCTACGCTCTGAAGTGGCTCGTCATCGTCGTGGTGCTCGTCACCGCCGTCCAGTTGCTGCGCAGCGCCAGGGTGTCGAGTCAATCAACGTGAGCCCGCTCCGGGCCGTCCCGGTCCTCGGGAGCAGCGTACGCGACCCAAGGTAGAGCACGTCTTCTCAGACGGGAGTCGCGCCTACTTCCGCTGGGGGACCGGCGCGCCGACGTTCGCGCGCCATTCCCTCAGGAGGCGGTGCAGCTCGTCGCGTATTGCGGGCCGCTCCTCGGCGAGGTTGTTGCGTTCCCCGATGTCGTCTTCGAGGTCGTAGAGCTCGAGGGCGCCGTCCTCGAAGTACTCGTGGAGCTTGAAGCGTCCCCTGCGGATCACGCTGCAGGGGCGGGTCCGGAAGAGCGCGTCGCGCTGTTCATGGGTCACCTGGTAGCTCTGCAGGTAGGCGGGGAAGTGCCAGAACAGCGGCCGCTCTTCGAGACCCGCGACCTCGCCACCCCGCAACAGGGGCGCGAGGTCGACACCGTCGAGGACCTGGTCGGGGCGCTCTGCAGCGGCGATCGAGAGCAGGGTCGGGTAGAGGTCCACCCCGATGATGGGCAGCCCCGTCTCGCCGGCCGCGACGACGCCGGGCCAGTGGACGAAGAACGGCACTCGAATGCCGCCCTCGTAGTAGTTGCCCTTGTAGCCCCAGAGTGGGTCCATGTCGGTCGCCGGGCCATAGCCACCGTTGTCCGACGTGAAGAAGACCACCGTGTCATCGAGCAGCTCGAGGGCTTCGAGCTTCGCGATCAGCCGGCCGACACCGTCGTCGACGGCCTGGATCATGGTGGCCATCTCGACGTGCTGGTGCAGCATGCCGGGCGCCTTCTCCTGATACTTGGGGAGCAGCTCGAGCTTGGCGTGCAGCGGCGTGTGGACCGCGAGGTGGGAGAGATAGGCGCACCAGCGCTCGTCCTTGTTCGCTTCGATGAAGTCGATGCACCGGTCGGTGAGCACGTCGGTGAGGTAGGCGCCGTCGGGGCCGCGGTAGCCCTTGAAGCCGGGCAGGCGCCGATAGTCCACGCAGACGTCGAAGCCCTGCTCCTCGGGAGTGGTGCCCAGGTGCCACTTGCCGAAGATGCCCGTGCGGTACCCGTGGGCTTGCAGGATCTCCGCCCAGGTCACGATATCGGGGCGCAGGGTCGCCGTGCCTGGGACGTGAGTGAGGAGACGGTCCTGCTCCTTGCCCCGCGGTCGCGTCCCGACGTTGAAGACCTCGTGGCGCGGAGTGTACTGGCCCGAGAGCAGGCAGGCGCGCGCCGGGGCGCAGTTGGCTGCACAGGAGTAGGCATTTGTGAACACGAGTCCGCGCTCGGCCAGGGCGTCCAGGTTGGGGGTCTCGTAGAAGTCCGATCCCATGTAGCCTGTGTCACGCCAACCGAAGTCGTCGAGGTAGATGAACAGGATGTTCGGCGGTTCGTCGGCGCTCGCCAAGCGCGGCAGCGCGAGGAGCAGGAGGGCTCCCAGCACAGCCCATGCATGGGCTCTCCGTCGCTCTTGCCTGTGTGTCATGGATTCGTGGTCCTGTGCGCGTGGCCGACTGCGGGCGCTGCGATCGTCGACGAAACCTCCCGCGAGGACAAGCACTCCCTCGCTGCTGCCCGTGCGGACTCGAGTTCACCGCCGCCCGTAGGCTGCGCGTCTCCGTCGCCGCCGACTCAGCCGGGGAAGCTCCCCAGGACCCGGTGCACGCGGTCGATGTCGGCCGGTTCGTTGTACAGGTGAGGAGACAGTCGCAGGGCGCCGTTGCGCAGGGAGAGGTCGATGCCCGCGGCGTCGAGCGCTTCGTGCAGGGAGCCGTTCCGCGTCGGATCGCGGTGGGAGAAGAACACGAGGGTCGAGCGCAGGGGACCCTCGCGAGGGCTCAGGAGGCGGTAGCGGTCCGGGAGGCCTTCGACGAAGCGTGTCACGAGGGCTTGATCGTGGTCCCGGATGCGATCGAGCCCGAGCTCGAGCAGATGCTCGACGGCCGCTGCGAAGGGGAGGAAGTTGAAGAAGTTGGCCGTCCCGAAGACGTCGTAGGCGGGCGCGGCCAGTCCCTCCACCAGGGCGACGTCCCCGAGCTCACCCGCCAGCTCCTCCGGAGACAGCATCGCGAGCCAGTAGGCCTGGGTCGGCAGCAGGCGGTCGCGGAACGCGGGGCGGAGCCAACAGAGGCCCGTCCCGTAGGGACCGCACAACCACTTGAAGCCCGTGCTGACGAGTGCGTCGATGGGGGCCTGCGCCGGGTGCAATGCCGCCGCGCCCAGCCCCTGGGACGCGTTGACGACGAAGGACACGTCGCACTCGCGACACAGGTTGCCGATGCGCTCGAAGTCGATGGTGTGGCCCGAGAAGGAGTGCACCCAGCTCGCGCAGAGGAGACGCGTCCGGGGGCCGATGGCCGCGGCCACCTCCTGCACCTGCACGACCTCCGCCGCCGGGCGGACGCGGCGCACCCGCACGCCGAAGCGCTCTTCGAGCACGAGCCAGGGGAAGATGTCCGCGGGGAAGTCCCCGGCGACGACGATCACTTCGTCGCCGGCTCGCCAGGGGAAGCCCTGGGCGACTACGTTCAGCCCGTAGGAGGCGCTGTTGGCCAGGATCACCTCCTCCGGCGGGACGTCGAGCAGTCGGCCGAGCGCCTTGCGCAGACGGGCCGGGACCTCCAGGAAGCGGGCCAGTGGGAGCTCCGCCGGTGAGACCTTGCTCTGGACCGCCGCACGGGCCTCGTCCGCCGCTGGCAGGGGCAGGGCACCCTGGTGCGCCGTGTCGAGCCAGACCCGGCCGCCGAAGTCGCCGAAGTCCCCGGAGAGCCGGCTACCCATCGACGGCCGATCCGACGGGGCAGTCGGATCCCCGGCAGGTCCCGTGATCGCACAGGCGGCAGATGCGCCAGGCGTCCGCCCGGTCCGCCGGCAGACCCGAGAGTAGCTTGGTGGCGAGGCGCCTCAGGGTCTCGGTCTCCCGCGCCGTGAGCGCGCTGAGGACGCGCTCGAGCGCCCGCTTGCGCTGTGCGAGGGCCGTGCGGGCCCGGCTCCGACCCGCCTGTGTGCAGTGCAGGGCCACCGTCCGCCGGTCGCGTCCGCTGCGCCTCTCGACCGCGCCCGCGCGGCTCAGGCGATCGATGGCGCGCACGGCTCCGGAGTGGGTCAGCCCCGTGGAGGTCGCGATGTCGGACACCGTCGAGCCCGGCCGCGCGTGCACGGCGAGCAGAGCCGCCAACTGCGCGGGCGACTCGTCGGCCGAGAGCATCGCGGCCGTCTGGACGTCGTAGCAGCCGATGGCGAGGGCGCCGAGGAGGTTGGCGGTGTGAGCGTTCATGGCGGATATTTTATGTGCTACAATCATATGAATCCAGCACATAATCGCACACCGTGAGTGTGTCAGGGACTCACGGTGGCGTCGGATCGTGGTCGATCCGCGCTCACCTGAGCGCGTAGCTCTTCAGCTTCGAGTCCTCGGTGAAGACGAGCAGGCGTTCGCCAGCGGTCGTGAGCGGAGCCGAGAGCGCGCAGTCGAATCCCAGCCTCCAGCGCCCCGAACCCGATTCCCCGCGCATCGCGTGGACGCGGTGTTCGCTGCCGAAGAGCACGGACTCCGAGCCGCACTGGGAGTGACAGAGATCGGCAGGCGCCCTGCGGGACCATTCCTCTTCGCCCGTCGTGAGGTCGAGTCCGCAGTAGGAGTACTTCTCCTCCAGGACGGACATCGCGCCCGCCTTCTTCGTACGGGAGTCGACGTTCACGAAGCAGACGGTGTCCCCCACGACTCGGGGCGTCCCGCTGGCACCGAGGTGCTCCCAGCGAACCGCTCCGGTCTCACGCTCGAGGCAGTAGACCTCGTTGACGAGCCCCGAGGTGGTCTTGGCGACGACGGCATCCGCGCAGGCGATGGGCGGGTGCAGCACCTGGTCCTCTATCGCCGACACCCAGGCCAAGCACTGGCGGTCGAGGTCGACGGCGTAGACCCCGCCGCTCTTCGACGACCGGCCCCCGAAGGAGAGCTCGAAGCCGCTACTGATGCTGTACGCGACGAAGGCGAGGTCGTCCGCGACCGAGATCGCCTCCGCCCTGTGGTTCGTCAACTCGTCGTCGTTCGGCTGGAACTCCCAGCAGAAGTCTCCTGACCGCAGGTCCCGGACCTCCAGGCCGCATCCCTGGAGCAGGACGAGCCCCTCTCCCCAGAGCGCCAGCTCGCAGCCGCGCGCCGACTCGGCGGTCCAGCGCTCCTCTCCGGTGGCCAGGTCGAGAGCGATGAGGCCGTTGCCCAGGGTGGGGGTCACCACGAGATCGCCGTGAATCAGCGGGGTCGCGTACGCCTCCAGGTCGGAACGGCTCCAGAGCTCCGCTCCCGTCGACAGGTCGACCACCATCAGGGTCTTGTCCCCGGTGCAGAAGGCGAGCCGGCCTTCGCCCGCTCCCGCTTCGTAGGGCACCGAGGCCGGCAGGGTCACGCACCAGTCGGCTGCAGGGGCCGATCCGCGGACAGCGACCACACCTGCGGCCAGGATGCCGATGGCTGCCGCCGTGAAGGTGAGGACCTTGCGCGAGTCGCCGATCGAAGAGACGGAGGACATGGGGATCTCCTGGCAGGGTTCCTGCTCATCCTCGGCGGGGGGGTACCCGGTTCTGAAGGACAGGCCAGGGAAGCGCCCGGGGGGCTCGCCGAACCGGGGAAGAGGGCGTCCTGTCAGTCGTCGATCGGGGCCGGAAGCAGGTAACTCCGGGGAGCGAGCGAACTAATGGATGGACCCGGAGTCGAGCGGTAGGTTGGATGGCCTTCCACCCCGGGAAGGGAGGTGAGCATCGTGACTTGGAGACGAACGACTGCGCTGGTAGCCACGGCTGCCGCGATGTTGGCGGTGGGTACGATCGCGGAGGGGCAGGAGCAGACCTGTACCCTGAAGCCCAGGCTGCTCGAGGAGGTGGGGAATCCGAGCGACCTCTTCTTCGCGCCCTCCGACGCAGTGCCCCTCGACACTCTCTTCGCCCACGTCAAGGCCCAGACCTTCCGGTGGTCGAAGTCGAGGCGCTGGACCAATCGCCGGGGGCGGGCCAAGTTCAACGAGGTCGTGGAGACCCCGCCGCCCTACGTGAGCGCCGAGCCCCTGGAGGCTGTGGTGCGCCTCGGCGACCACGACTACGGTTTCGCCCTCGACCGCTCGCGAGCGAAGGGAGACTACGACCGCCTCTACTTCGACCGGGACCGCGACGGCGACCTCACCGACGAAGCGCCCCTCGCGGCGGAGCCGATGCAGCGTAGCGTGGGCTTCTTCTTCGGCTCCGAGGAGCCCCAGACACTCACGAGAGACGGCCGCCGCTGGGAGTTTCCCCTGGTCGAATTGCCGCTCGAGGTCGATGGGACCTCCACCCCCTACGCCTTCCGCTTCACCCTACGGGGGTATGTCCTGGGGGGCACCAAGAGGGTGACCGCCTCCCTGGCGGCGGCCATGTGCCGGAGCGGCTCTCTCGAGTTGGGGGGACAGCCGCACCTCTTCGTCCTAGTCGACTACAACAGCAACGGCCGGTACGACGACCGACTCGCCGACGACAAGTACAGGGGGGACGCCCTCTTCATCGATCCCTCCAAGGAGGATGCCTGGACCATCCTCCTCGAACGCTCCAACCGTCAGTACCTCACCGACCTCCTGTGCATCGGCGGCGCGTTCTACGAGCCCGGGTACACCGCCGGGGGCGAGTCGCTGACCCTCGCCCCGACGACCCTTCCCATGGGGCAGCTGCGGCTGGGGACGACCCCGTGGACGGCCAAGGTGTCCAGCGACCACGGGGTCTTCGAAATCGGGGCCCCGGCCGAGGGCACGGCCGAGGTGCCGGCGGGGGAGTGGAGGCTGCTCTCCTACACCATCGACCACACAGGGATCCCCTGGAAGGAGCAGCAGGAGGCTGAAGAGGAGCAGGCCGACGGGGATGGGGAGGACGATCGACCGCGGACCTACGTCTCGGCGAACGTCCCCAAGGACCTGGGCACGCTGGAGGTCCCGGCCGGCGGAACCCTCGAACTGCCCTTCGGCCCGCCCTACCGCGCCCTCGTCAGGGCCCATCCCAAGAAGCGGGGCAAGGTGGATCTGCGTCTCGACCTCAAGGACCGGGGGGGCGCCTCCTGCGCCGGCCTCAGGGTCGAGGGGGATCGTCCCCCGAGCCCCTCCTTCCGCATCTTCGATCCCGGCGGCAAGCTCGTACACAAGGGCGAATTCGAATACGGCTGAGGCTTCACCTGCTCGTACTCATGGCGAGTACCCAAAGAGCTGGCGCAGAAGTACACGGTGCACGTCGTCCTGTCCGCGGGCCCCTTCGCGGTGGACCCCAAGTCGGTGACCGTGCTCAGCGCCTCGGACTTGCGCCCGAAGGAGTGATGCGGGTCCGGAGGGCCCTGCGGAACCGCGCGGTCCTCAGCCGCTGATCCTGCGCATCAACGCCTCCACCGGCCCCCGCGCGAAGCGTCGGTGCCAGAGGACCGCGAAGAGGGCCGAAGCGGCGCAGAAGGTGAGCGCGCTCCCCACTGCGAAGGGGAGCGTCTGGCCTTCCAGACGCCCCAGGGCCTCGAGGACGCCGAGCCCGACGATGACGTGGGCGATGTACAGGGTCAACGCGAGCTGACCAGTCGCCACCAGCGGTCTGCGGGCAACGCCGGGGAGGCTCACCACCAGCTCGCAGGCGAGCGCGATCGCGACGCTCGCCAGCGCGGCCCCGCCGACGACGAACGCGGGCGTGGGGGGGAGGGGCTCGGTGCTCAGCAGGACGCGCGGGCCCGTGGCCCACAGGGAGCGAGGTGCGAAGGAGTGCTCGGTCCAGAGGACCGCCGCGAGCACGACGGCCCCGGCGAGGAGCACGCGCCGCCGGACGCGCGCATCGGCGAACTCGATCCGCCCCAACCCGATCCCGAAGACGTAGAGCGCGGCCCAGGGGAAGAAGGGGTGCCAACCGTCGAGGAAGAGGTTGCGCAGGTAGCCGCTCGGCGTCGCGAGATCCCGGTAGGTGAGGTCGATCAGGTTCCAGTGGGCGAAGTAATCGCCCTGCAGATAGAAGAGCGCACCGCCCAGCGTCAGGGCGAGGCACACGCCGGCCAGGACACTCCGGGGCGCGAAGACGAGCAGCGCGCCCAGGCCGAGCCACACCCCGTAGAAGTGGAGGATGTCCGCCTCCCAGATCGGCATGAACGCGGTCCCGGCCACGAGCAGGAAGAGGCCGCGTCGAGCGAGCCGCAGCCGCGCCGCTCGCTGCTCCAGGGGGTCCCCGCTGCGCCGGGCGCGAGCGGCGCCCAGGGAGGCGCCGACCCCCGCGAGGACGATGAAGGTGGCGGCGGCGCGGCCCTGGATCGACCCGGTGATCCCGGCCAGCCAGGCCGGCCCCTGGCCCCAGGCCCCGAGGGCGAGCTCGTAGTTGACGACCACCATGCCCAGCAGGGCGAGGGCTCGGGTCAGGTCGAGACCCTCCAGACGGGGCGAGGAGGGGGGCCGGACGGGCTGGGAGGGGTTCGGATGGGGCATGGCGGGTCAAAATATGACAGTGACTGTCATATTGATAGCGGCTGTCACCTCCGGTTATTCTCGGGAAGTGGGACTTCGCGAACGGCACCGTCGCGCCACCCGGCTGCGGGTCCAGGCCGCGGCCCTCGAGCTCTTCGAGGAGCGCGACTTCGGAGCGGTCACCGTGGAGGAGGTGGCCGCCGCCGCCGGGGTCTCCCCGAGCACGGTGTTCCGCCACTTCGGCACCAAGGAGGCGCTCGTGCTCTGGGACGAGCTCGACGAGCGCGTCGAGCGCGAGCTCGTGCGGCGCCTGGGGCGGGGCGAGATCTGGCCGGTCCTGCGCGACGCCTTCGCCGCGGCCTACTCGGACCTCGAGCCCGAGGTGCTGGAGCGCTGGCGCCGTCGCCTGGCCCTGATCGACGCCGAGCCCGCCCTGCGCGCGGCCCAGGCGGGCGCCCTGGAGGTCGATCGGTGCGAGTTCCAGGGGGCGATCGCCCTGGCCTGGAAGCGCGACGTCGAGGAGCTCGACGTCGAGCTTCTCGCGCGCCTGGCCCTGGCCGCGCTGATCGCCGGCATCGAGGCGTGGCAGCGCGCCGGCGCGGGGGAGTCCCTGGCCGAGCTCGTCGTCGACGCCTTCGACCGGACCCGGGCGGTGCTGCGCTGAGGTCCGCGTCGTGGACCCGCGCACCCAGCCGAATCCGGGATCAGCCGCTCAACGGTCTCCCGCGGACGCGGCGCCGAGCTCCGGGCCTCGATCCGGCGGCAGGCTGGCGTGCCAGGCGAGGAGGTGGGCCTTCAGCGACTCGACGAGCTCGGCCTGCTCGGCCGCGCGGTCGTGGCCCTCGCCGGGGTCTGCGAGCAGGTCGTAGAGCTGCGGCCGGTCGCCGTCGTAATCGCAGTGGAGCTTCCAGCGGCCGGCGCGCACGGCCAGGTCGGGCAGCTCCTCGTAGCCGTAGTGACGCTTGCGATCGGGGGGACGGCGGAAGAAGAGCGGCGCCCGGCGCGAGGCGGGCTCCCGGCCCAGAAGTGCGTCCAGCACGTCCTCCCCGTCGAGGGTGACCTCCTCCAGCGGCGCCGCCCCGGCCAAGCGGGCCAGGGAGGGCACCAGGTCGATGGCCGCGAACACCGACTCGCGGTCGCGGGTGCCAGGAGTCGCGGCGACGAGGCCCGGGCCCCAGACGATCAGGGGCGATCGGATCCCACCCTCGAAGAGATTCGTCTTGCAGCCCCTCAGGGGGCCGGCGCTGCCCGCCCCCGGCTCGTGCCCGTTGTCGGAGCAGACCAGGATCAGGGTGTTCGCGCGCAGCTCCGGGTCCTCGCGGATGTGCTCGAAGAGCACCCCGAGTTGGCGGTCCATGGCGCGCAGCACCGCCAGGTACCGACCGCGCCGGTCCTCGGCCCAGTCCTCGACCGGCGGCCAGAAGGGGCTGTGCACGTCGTCCGGCCAGAGGTTGACGTAGAAGGGGCGCCCCTGCTCCCGCGCGGCCTCGATGAACGCCAGCGCCGCCGCCACGAAGCCGCCGGTGATCTCCGAGCGCAGCGTCCAGGTGACCGGCTCGCCCAGCCGCTCGGCGTCGGCCCAGATGCGGCCGGGCTCCTCCTGACCCGGTTTCAGCGTGAGGGGCAGGAGCTTGGCGCCCATCCCCTCGAAGTTGGTCAGGGACGCGTCGAACCCGTAGGCGGTGATCGGCGGCGCATCGTCCACGTCGCGCTGCCCACCCATGTGCCACTTCCCGAAGTGGCCGGTGGCGTAGCCCGCTTCTTGCAGGCGGCGCGCCAGCAGCGGTGCGGCGGGGTCCAGCCACTGGGCCATGCCGCGCTCCTCGTTGCGCGCCCTGTGCGCGAGGTACGACGTGATGCGCCAGCGCTGGGGGTACTGGCCGGTCGAGATCGCCACCCGCGAGGGGGAGCAGATCGGCGAGTTCACGTAGAACTGCTCGAAGGCCAACCCCTCCGCGGCGAGGCGGTCGACCGCTGGGGTCTCGCTGTCCTCGTTGCCGAAGCAGGAGAAGTCCGCCCAGCCGAGGTCGTCGACGAACACCAGCACGATGTTCGGGCGCTCGGCGGACGGGTTGCGGGCTCCGAGCGCGCTGGTCTGCGCTCCGCTCGCGCAGCCGAGGAGCAGGCCGACCGTGAGGACGGCAGGGAATCGTGTTAGCATGGGCCACCTCCTTGCGGGGAGGACGATTGCAGTCGCGTGGCACGAGGCGGTCAAGCCCGGTCCCCGGGGCCGGGCCCTCGTCAGGCTCCGGCCGCCAGCGACGCCCTGCGACTACTTGCTGCCGGAACCCAGCACGAGCTCACAGGGGCCCACGAAACCGTGGGGGGTCTCGAAGCGACGCAGCGCCTCTTCGATCTCTCCCCAGACTTCCTCCTGGTCCTGCTTGGAGAGGGCGCTGAGCATCTGATGCAGGGCACCGAAGGACTCGCGCTCGAAGCGCAGGCACTCCTGCGCACCGCGGAGGCGCAGGGGAGCCTCGAAGACTTCGACCTCGATGTCGCGCAAGCCCGCCCGCTCGAGAGTCTCCCGCAGCAACTCGGGCGTTCCCAAGCTGAACGGCCCAGGCTGCCCGGGCAGGGGCGGAGGCAGTTGCGCACGCTCGCGGATGATCGAGACGGGCAAGGAGAAGAAGCCGTTGCGCTCGGCCGTCGAGTAGGTGATCGTCGCGAAGCGCCCTCCCGGCTTCAGCGCATGGCGCACGCCGGCGAGGGCGCGCTGCTGGTCGGGGAAGTAGATCATGCCCACGCGCGAGATCGCGGCGTCGAAGGACCCGGCCGGCAGCTCGTCGAGTCGCTCACCGTCGATCGCTCGCGTTTCGACCTGGCTCAAACCAGCCTCCCGTGCGGCGCGCCTGGCGAACTCGAGGATGTTGGGTGAGAGGTCCGTGGCGAGGACCCGACCCTCCGGGCCCACGCGCAGGGCCGTGGTGAGCGACTGCTCGCCGGCCCCTGCCGCGACGTCCAGGACGTGTGAGCCCAGGCCGACGTGGGCCATGTCGAGCATGCGCTCGGTGGCGGGGCCGAGCCAGGTGCTCAGGGTCGGACCCCAGGCGTTCCAGGCTTCGGCGGCGTTCTGCCACTGCGCGCGGGTGGTCTCCTTGAAGCGGACGGGATCGAAGGTGGTTTGAATACTCATTGCGATACTCTTTGATTTGGCGCGTCGGGCGCTTCCCGGCGTGTGTGGGGGGATCATGGGGTGCGTCCGGTGGAGCTTCCGTTGGAACGAGCGTTGGAATCCCGAAGAATGTCCCGTATGGCAGACGAGCTCCGCATCAACCTCCTGGGGGAGCTCGAACTGTCAGTGGGTGGGAGGGTCGTCCAGCTACCGAGCTCCAAGAAGACGCGCGCCCTGCTCGGCTACCTGGTGCTGGCCCGCGGGGAGCACTCGCGCAGCCGACTCTGCGACCTGCTCTGGGACGGACCCGCGGATCCGCGCGCCGCGCTGCGCTGGAGCCTATCGAAGCTGCGACCGCTCGTGGATGGCGCGCTGCCTCGCATTCGCGCGGATCGCGAGCACGTCAGTTTCGATCCCCAGGGTGTGACCGTCGACCTGCTCGAGGTTCGCAGCGCGCTGGCCGGTGGAACCGCCGAGCTCGACGTGGACGTTCTCGAGGCGTGTTGCGGGCACTACCGCGGGGAGGTCCTCGAGGGACTCGAGCTGGACGACTGCTTCGGCTTCGCCCACTGGCTCGCTGGGGAACGAGAGAAGGCGCGCAACCTGCGTACGCAGATGCTCGCGAGCTTGAGCGCGCGCCTGATCGACACGCCGGAGCGTGCGCTGCATCACGCTCGCGCCTGGGTGGCGCTCGAACCACTCGATGAGGGCGCCCATGCCAGGTTGATCGAAGCCCTAGCGCGCTTGGGACACGGTGAGGACGCCCAGCGTGCGGCCAGCGCCTGCACCCAGCTCTTTCAGCGTGAGCTGGGTCGCGCACCGGGCGAGGCCGTTGCAGCGGCCCTCCGTCTGCGCCCCGAGGAGCACGTCACGCCGTCGCAGGTCGCGCACACGCCACCGGCCGAGGTCTTGCCGGCGCGAGACCTCGGCCTGTTCGGCCGGGCCGAGGAGTGTTCTGCTCTCGAGCGCTTCCTGGATGAGAGCCGGAGCTCGGAGTCTGCGCGCGTGCTGTGGCTCTCCGGTGAGCCTGGAATCGGCAAGTCACGCCTGTTGGCGGAGCTACTCGAGCGGGCGCGGCAGCGGGGAGCCGCGGCCCTGTATGGCAAGGCGTATGAAGCCGAGCTCGCCCGTCCCCTGGCGATTTGGCACGAGGTTCTGGGAGACGGAACGGAACAGGAGCAGCCGGCCGGCCGCACGAAGCTCTTCGAGGACGTGCGTGCCCGGCTGCGAGCCGCGGACACGGGAGCCGGCGTCGTCATCGCGCTGGACGACCTGCAGTGGATCGACGAGGCCTCCGCGGCGCTCGTCTCCTGGCTGGCTCGCGAGGGTGGCCCCGGTCTCGTGCTCGCCGCGGCGGTGCGCGCCGGCGAGGTCGAAGACAATCCGGCGGCCCTGCGGCTGCAGCGCGCTCTGAAGCGCGAAGGCTCGCTCCAGCCGCTCGAGCTGGAGCCACTCGACGAGGCTGAATCGTCCGCTCTGATGCGCAGCATCAACCCGGAGATCGACGTCGGCGGGGCAATCGAGCAATCCGGTGGCAACCCGCTCTTCGCGATCGAGATGGCGCGCATGGGCGAGGCCGGTCGGAGCCCGCGCCTCGAGGCGTGCATCGCGGAGCGCCTCGACCGGCTGGGCGAGGTGGAGCGGGAGCTCGTGCGTGCCGGTGCGGTGATGGGCCGCCGCTTCTCGCTCGAGCTCGTCGCCGGAGTCACGGGTCTGCGACCGGGCGAGCTCTTGCGCGCGGCGGAGAGTCTCGAGGTCGCCGGAGTCGTGCGGCCCGAGGGTAGTGACGAGTTCGACTTCGCCCACGACCTCATGCGTCGCGCCGCCTACGCCGAGTTGTCCGACCCCGCGCGCCGGCTCCTGCACCGGCGCATTGCGCGGGCCCTGGCCGAGGATCCGCGCGCGGGCGACGAGCTCGCGCCGGACCTCGCGAGGCAGGCCTCTCGCGCCGACGAGCACGGCCTTGCGGCGCGCGCCTGCGTGAGCGCCGGTGAGCGCTGCCTACGACTGTTCGCCTTCGAGGAGGCGACCAGCTTCGCGCGCCGCGGACTGGCACATGCGCCGCTGCTCGAGGCGGCCGAAGAGCGCGGGCTGAGCATCGAGTTGCTCGCCATCGAGGTGCACGCCGGTCTCGGGCGTCGCAACTGCGAGGCCCTCCACGCGCAGCTCACGCAGCTGGCTGCCTCCGCGGCGGCGCACGACGAGCACGGGCCCGCGCGCAACGCCCTGTACCTGCTCTCGGTCCTGGATGAGGAGTCGGGTGAGTTCGTGCGCGCCGAAGCGCGCACCCTGCAGGCTCTCGAGGAGGGGCGCGGCGCGGACGCCGTCACCGAAGCGCGGGCCCTGGCGAACAGCGGCCGTTGCCTGGCGCAGCTCGAGCGCGAGCTTCCGAGCGCAGAGCGCTTCCTGCGCGAAGTCGAGGAGCGTGGCACGCCCTCCGGCGCCCGTGTCGACCTCGAGTGGGGCCTTGGATTGCTCGCCTGGCACCGCGGCGATCTGATTGGAGCGCAGCAGAAGCTCGAGCAGGCATTCCAGAGGGCACGAGGGCACGAGAACCACTGGGCGGCCTTCGAGTGCCTCTCACGCCTCGTGCTCGTCGAGGTGGCTGCGGGGAAGGCGGAGCGAGCTCTCGATCGCGAGGAGCAGCTGCGCCTCGGAGCGAAGCGCCTCGCAGGCGAAAGTGAGCAGGCACTCGCAGAGGCCCTGATGGTCCTCGCTGCCTACGCCCTCGACCCCTCCGGGACCCTGGCTGCCTTCGAGCGGGCACTGACCGATCTGAGGGCACAGGACAACAAGGCCGTGCTGGCCGCTGTCCTCAATCAAGCAGCGGAGCTCGACGTCCATCAGGGCGAGAACGAGCGTGCCCGGGTGCGTGCGCAGGAAGCGCTCGACGCGGCTCGTGCCGTCGGGCGCGAACGACAGGTTGCGCGCGCCGAGGAGATCCTGGATGCTGCGCAGCATCCGAAGCACACCGAATAGAAGAGGATGCATGACCACTCTCGTCGTCGAACGAACCTTCGATGAGCCGCTCACGGATGATGCCTTGGCCGCCGTGCAGGAGCGCATGGCCCCTTGTCTGGAGGAGTACGGCGTCACCTGGGTACGCAGCTACTTCTCTGCGGATCGGCGCCGGATGATCTGCCACTACGAGGCACCCGATGCCGAAGCCGTGCGCGCGTCGAACCGCGCCGCGGAGGCTCTCTTCGATCAGGTCTGGTCCGCTGAGATCCTGACGGACGCCTGAGCCGCCCGATCGAAGGGACGACCGCTAGGCCTTCGGCGGCGCCGTCGAATCCGGCGTGGACGGGGGCTTCGTCTGGAAGCTCGTGCCGGGAGACTGGACGACGGGCTGCGAGGCGATACGTTCGCGATCCGCGCCAGGCAGGAGTTGCAGCGCGACCTGCACTTCGGCAGGAGGTGAGCACTGGATCGATGAAGCCTCGACGGAACGGCCGGCGGCTCGAAGGCTCTCCATGGGTCGCTGCCCCGCCTGCTTGGCTGCGCGGGAAGCGAGCCGCGCCCCATCCTCGTCCTCCGTGGCCCTCCGTCCTGCGGTCGCGTACTCTGCGCCCATGCCGAGCAGCCGGTCCTCGAAGCCCACGGTCCGTGTGCGTGAGGTGGAGCTGCGCGTCAGCGATTGCGAGAGCCGCCTGCCCTTCCGCTTCGGCGTGGCGACGATCAGGTGGGCCCCGCTCCTGACGGCGCGCGTGCGGGCCCAAGTGGACGGAGAGCTCGCGACCGGCTTCGCGGCCGACCTCGCCATGCCGCGCTGGTTCGACAAGGACCCGACCCGCACGGCGGTGGACGACGTGCAGGCGCTGATGGCGAGCGCGCAGGCCGCGGCGCGGAGGATCGAGCGCGCGGGGGTCGGGACGACCTTCGAGCTCTGGCGCCGGGTCTACGACGCCCATCACGCGGCGAGCGAGGTGTCGCTCGTGGCCGGGTTCGGCGTGGCGCTCGTCGAGCGCGCGCTCCTCGACGCGGTCTGTCGCGCCGCCGGGCTCTCCCTCTTCCAGGCGCTGAAGCAAGACCTCTTCGGCTTCCAGCCGCGCGAGGTGCACCCCGAGCTCGCGCAGTGGGACCTGGCCGCGAGCCTGCCGAGCCGGCCCCTGGACCGCATTCGCGTGCGTCACACCGTCGGCCTGGCCGACCCGCTGCGCAGCGACGACGTCGACCCGCGTCTCCGCCCGGCCGACGGTCTGCCGGTCGCGCTCGAGGAGGACGTACGGCGCTACGGGCTCGACGCCTTCAAGGTGAAGGTCGGGGGTGATCCCGAGGCGGACGCGCGCCGCCTCGACGAGCTGGCGGAGCTCCTGCCCGCGCTGGCCGGGGACGCCTGCCTGGTGACCCTGGACGCCAACGAGCAGTACGCCGATCTGGAGGCGCTCCGGCGCCTGCTCGAGCTCACGAGGCCTGCGTTCGTCGACCGCATCGCGTACGTCGAGCAGCCCTTCGAGCGCGGCGCCTCCTTCGACGCTCCGGTGGGAGGTCTCGGAAAGGACGTGATCGTCGACGAGGCGGACGGGACGATCGACGCTTTCCCGCGCGCGCTGGCGCTGGGCTACCGCGGCGTGTCGATGAAGAGCTGCAAGGGTGTCTTCCGCGCGCTGCTCAACCGCGGGCTGTGCGACCTGAGACCTGGGACGTTCCAGTCGGCGGAGGACCTGACCAACCTTCCGGTGCTGTCGCTGCAGCAGGACCTCGCCCTGGTGGCCGCCTTGGGGCTCTCCCACGTGGAGCGCAATGGGCACCACTACTTCCGCGGCCTCGACCACCTGCCGCCGGGCGAGGCGCGCGCGGCCCTGGCGGCGCATCCCACGCTCTACGAGCAAGGTGACGACGGGATCTTCCTGCGCATCGAGGGGGGGATGCTCGACCTCTCCACGCTTCAGGCTCCGGGCTACGGCTACGCGTGCGAGATCGACTTCGCCGCGCGCACCCCACTCGAGGATTGGACGCCCGAGCCGCACGGGGCCGGAGGAGTCGCCGAGGGCGTATTCCCGGGCTAGCTGTCCTGTCCGGGCAGGGTGTTCACCCGAGGTTCCCCGATTCTAGCCCTGCTAGGCCGCCGGGGTACGACCTCAGCCCAGTCCGCGTCTTCACAGGGGAGAGCCTCGCCTAGTTCCGCTCGGGGATCGGAGCGCCGACACTCGCGCGCCATTCCCTCAAGATGCGATGCAGCTCGTCGCGCTTGTCAGGCTTCTCGTCGGCGAGGTTGTTGCGCTCCCCAATGTCCTCGACGAGGTCGTAGAGTTCGAGAGCACCGTCCTCGAAACACTCGTGGAGCTTGAAGCGTCCCCTGAGGATCACGCTGCAGGGGCGGGTTCGGAACAGTCTGCGACCACCATCGCTCATGGGCCAGGGCCTGGTGCCCGGCGCCAATCCTCTCCAGCTATTCTGTCTCCCAGTCTTCTGCTTCTTCGTGTCGGGCCCGAAGGTCTCCCTGTGCGTCTCGATGAAGGCCTTGGCCTCTGCGAGCCGGCGGCGGAGATCCTCCTGCCGGGGTGCCTCGAGCGTCTGGTTGCGTTGGGCCCGGGACAGCTTGCCCTCGATCGCGCAGTCCTGGGGGTCGCCGACCTCGCGCGGAGTGCGTGTGGAGCACATGCATCCGGAGGTCGGTGCGAGCAAGAGAGTTGCGAGGACGAAGGAGTTGGCCATGTGGGGTCGGCTCGCTGCGGCGCGCGGACTGGGCGCTCGTCTCGTTGCGCAGGACAGCGGGCGAGCCAGCGCTCTTCTCGTACCGAGTCAAGCGTCCTCACGCTGCCATTCCCACGTGAGGACTGGGCTCCTGAGGGGCTCGGCCCTCCTCTCGTTGGGTGCTGCCGCATGGGGGTCGATGGTCAGGAGCGGACTCCCTGAGGACACCCAGATGAGCATCCCAGGGCGGCCGGGTCCTGCTTCCTCTCGCACATGAAGGTTGAGAGAATGGGAGGCATGAGCCCCGCGTGCCGCCCGTTCGTCCTCGCCCTCGGCCTTCTGGGGTGCGCTTGCCAGACGAGCGGCTTCGATCCCGTGGCCCTCCAGGGTGCAGGGGACTCCCTCGACGTGCGCGACTACGGCGCGATCGGAGACGGCAAGTCCTTGAATTCCGCCGCGATCCAGCGGGCCGTGGATGCGGCCGCTGCGCGGGGAGGCGGGACGGTTCGCTTTCCGTCCGGTGACTATGTCACAGGGACGGTGCGGTTGAGGAGTGATGTGACGCTTCTGCTCGATGCCGGCTGCACACTCTGGGGCAGCACGGACATCGCGGACTACGAATCCGGGCAAGAACACCTCTTGTACGCCGAGGACGCCGAGAACGTCGCGATCGTCGGACGTGGAGCCATCGACGGAAATGGCCCCCGCTTCTGGGACGGTGGGCGGCTGGGGCGCTGGCTGCGTGGCGAGATCTCCCTGGTCCGCACCAGCGACATGCTGCGCTTCGACCGCTGCAAGAACGTGGTCCTCGAGGACGTCGAGGTGCGCTACGGCGCATTCTGGAACATCGGATTCGGGGACTGCGAGCGCGTCACATTGCGTGCGCTCACCCTGATCAACGGTGTCTACGAGGACGATGGTCCGAACACCGACGGCATCAACCTGTGGAATTGCAGGCGGATCCGGATCTCCGATTGTGACCTGCGCACGGGTGACGACTGCATCGTCGTGCTCGGCGACAGCCGCGACGTCACGATCACCAACTGCAAGTTCACCACGACCGAGACGGCGCTGATGATCTCCGGCGTGCGCAATCTCGTGTTCTCCAACAGCACGATCCACGATGCCGGCTGCGGCGTCGGCTTCAGGGTTTGGAGCGGGATCGTCGTCGACGGCGTAAGGGTCGACAACATCGTGATGGACGTGTCCGATCGTTTTGACACCGGCGGGCAGGCGATCTACATCTGGTCCTTTCCGGAGTACACCGAAGTGCCCGTGGCGCGCGACAAGGAGCTCCCGCCGCCCGGCACGATCGACAACGTCACGATCTCGAACTTCACCGGGCGTGTGAACGGCGGAGTGTTCGTCACCGGCTTCCGGGAGCGTCCCGGCTGGGTACGCGGGCTCACGCTCGAGAACCTCCGGCTGACCATGAACGGCGGCATGGACAAGTCCGGCCTGAACGACGACCCTCCCGACGATCCCTACCCGATCTACGGCTTCCACGGCGCGCCCTACGCGATGTTCCTGCGGTACGTCGAGGACCTCGACGTGCGTGACGTGCACTTCTCTTGGAGCGAGCCCGAGCGGGCCGACTGGGGGGCCGCCCTCCGCGTCCGCCACGCCGGTGACCTCGTCCTCGATGGCTTCGAAGGACGTCAGTCACTCGGCTCCGAGCAGCCGGCGGTCTGGCTGTACGAGGTGGAGCGCGCCCTCGTCAGGGATTGTCGTGCACCTGATAACACCGGCACGTTCCTTTTCCTGGACGAGGGCACTCAGGACGTGACGCTGATCGGCAACGAGCTCTCGCGCGCCGCACGGGGTTGGGCCGCCGCCGAGGGGACGGACCCGACCGTGGTCGAGTTGGCGAACAGGGGGCCGTGATTCAGCGTGCAGCGAGAGCCTGCAGCAGTCGTTCGCGCGCCCGGTCGATCTGGACCGGATCGCGCGTGAAGTCGCGCACGTCGCGCACGAGGGATGCCGCGAGCTCATCGGCCAGGGAACGCTGGCCGGCATCGGCCAGGAGCTGGAGGAGCTCGAGCTCCTCCAGGCCTTCGCGCAGGAGCGCTAGACGGAGGGACGCCACGGGTCCGTCCACGTTGGGCTGCCCCGTGTAGCGCTCGACCAGGTTGCCCGGGTAGATCAGCATGCCCTCGCCCGCCGCGGGCGCGTTGCAGTGCGAGCGCTTCCAAGAGATGGCATCGATCCACGGATCGCGGACCTCGCGCCACAGGGTCGTCGCCCAGTACAGGATTCCGCCGAGACGATAGCGCCACGTGATCCAGCCGAGCATGCGCGGATCGGCCGCCTCGCGGTCGATGTAGTAGTTCGGCATCGGATAGGTCTGGTCGCAGCTCGAGTACCAGGTGACGAGTTCACCCGCGTCCTGGCGCTCGGCGATGGCCAGTTCGTTCGCCTCGAGTAGGCTGCCGTGCACGATCCAGTCGTTGCAGGCGCCGACCAGCGTTCCCCAGGCCGGGTCCTCGGGCAGCGGCTGCTCGGTCACTGCGACGGGCACGTCGGGGTCGACACCGTGCACGAGGTCACCCCAGGTCCGAACCTCGCGGTAGTCTGCGGCGGACTGCGGCTCGTCGACGGGCGCCAGGAAGACCAGCCGATCGTACCAACCTTCCGCACGCGCGTGCTCGATCACCTGGCGCAGGTAGCTCTGCGCCCAGCCGCGGAAGCGCTCCTCGGTCACGCCATCGCGTGAGACACCGGGTGGAACTGCCGGGAGCGCGAAGCGCATCAGTCCGTGCCGCAACAGGAAGCGCTCGAGCTCGGGATCGGTCCACTCCACGACGTAGTCGTCGCCCAGCGCGTGGCCCCGGAGACCGAGATCGATGAACGTCGGATCGCAGCGATACTCCAGCAAGAGCTCGAGGTACTCGAGCCAGAGCTTGCGGAAGGCGGGCGAGGCCTCCTCCAACCCGTGGACCCGAGCGATCTCGCGCCCGTAGAAGAAGCCCATCTGGGCGGGGAACCGACGTGCCTCGGGGAGCTCGACGTCGAGCACCTCGAGCACGATCCCTATCCGACCCAGGTCGTTCCCGCCGCTCGCGACGACCAGCTCCCCGCGGTACGTGCCAGGAGGCTGATCGCGCGGTACGAAGAAGTCGACCCACAGAGGCTGATGCCGCAGCACGGGGCCGTGGTCTCGGTTGGCCGAGCGGATGGCGAAGGGTCGCTTCAGGGGGACCAGCGCGTCGGGCCAGTAGCCCGTGCGCCCGTGCTCGCCCGTCGGGGCGTAGACCTTGACCATGTACTCGAGGAACACCTCGATCTCTTCGGCGGGCAGGACGGCTTGCTCACCGACGAGGTCCTCGAGTTCGACCCGGATCTCCTCGATGTCGACTCTATCCGCGGTGACGACTACTTGAATCGGGACGTGCTCGCCGCGCACGCCCCGCAGCCGGGCCACCCCCTCGGCGGGGTCCCAGACTCCGTCGTGCCGAAGCTCCGCGCGGCGATCGTTCTGTACCTTCTCGGTGCATCCGGTGGCCCACACATGGACGGAGTCCTGGGAGACCGGGTGGGGCGCAAGTAGGAGCAGAGAACACAACATCTTTCCAACTCGTGGAGGAGTCTAGCCTGCATTCCTCACCAGACTTGATTGCTGACTCGGATTGCGGAAAGCGAGGCCACATTGTCGGTTGTGAACTTCGGTACGATGCCACGGCAGATGGCCTCGAGAGCGTGGGAATGACCTGTGCGGAGGGCCACCGCGTGCACACTCAAGGGAGGCAGTTCAGCTGATTTCCTCCAGTTCGAGACCAAGCAGCGCGGCGATTCGACGGAGCAGCGGGCGAACGTGTCCGACCCCGAGGGCGAAGTGGTGTGTCGGCGCCGCAGTGCACCAGCGATCGAGGAACTCGCTGACACCGCAGTCGAACTGAATGCGGCTGTTGGTGTTGCCGATGGCGAGGGTATCGCCCGCAATGGACCGTCCTTCGGCAGTGATCAACTTGAGCTTTCCAGCCGCGGTCTGGGTGACCGCGAGCAGCGTGACCGGACCCTCCTTGACGCGCGCCTCCACGCTGATGCCGTGCCCGCGCTTGCCGTGGTAGAGCCCCAAGCCCCGCAAGACGGGCTTTCCCTCGGCGATCGCGAGGTGGAAGGGACCGTCGTGCCCCATCAGCACGAAGTCCGAGTCGAAGTCCATGGCGTACAGCTCGGTGAAGCTGCCCCCGGCGCCGATCAGGTCGAGGACCTTCATCGCCTGGCAGTTCTTGAGATCACCCTCTCCACTGGCGGGAACTCCGCGCGCCGTCAGCAGCGAATTGCCGAGGATCATCCCCGCCGCCAGCCGCTCGTACTCGTTGTCGGCCGCTCCCCGGTAGTAGTACGCGAGTCCGCCGAGGTCGAAATCGAGGACGAGTCGGTCGAGCGCCACCGCCACGCGGCAGGCCCACGAGAGCTGTGCCTCGTCCGGTTTCCTGGCCAGCGGATCGGTCGCGCTGTCCTCGCTGATCTCGAACAGCTCCTCCGCCTCATGGCGTTTGGCGGCGACCTCCGGCGCATCCTCTGCCGGCAGCCGCTCGGCGAGATCGCACATCTCGAGCACCTCGATATGGGTGCCGAGCTGCGCGCTGTGCTGCGTGAAGTCGCTGTACATGTCGAGCATGCCCGGATAGGTGTGTCCCAGGAACCCCATCCGACTCTGACGCAGACGACTCACGACCGACGCCGCGCGCACCCAGTCGTCCACGTCGCGCCACGCTCGGAGGGAGGCCGGATGCTCGGGAGGGGCCTCACCGCAGCGGCCCGCCTCGACGCCGAGCACCCCGGTGACCACCTGGAAGTCGATCTCAGCGCGAGAGAAGGCGTTGCTGATCTCCGGCACGCAGCAGGCGCAGCAGTTGGCGAGCCACTCTCCGGTGTCGGTGGCTCCGTAGTCGAGCGCGCTACGCGGCTGCAGATTCAGGATCAGCACGGGTGCGCCCAGCCGTTGCACCACCGGCAGAACCTGGCTGCTGGTGGCATAGGTGCCGACGTAGCAGACGACGAGTTGCACCGACTCAGCGGCGAGGCGGGCGCCGGCCTCGGACGCCCTCTTGGCCGTATCCACCAAGCCTGCATCGACGACCTCGGCGTGTCGCTCCAGCCGCGAGCGAACGCACGCTTGATAACCCTCGAGTCGGTCCTTCAGTCCTGCGAACTGATCCCAGTAGGCCTCGAGCCCGATCCCGAACAGCCCCACTCTCGCTCGCCCCTGCAGTGTCATGGCTCCTATGATACGAGGTCATGACGCCCAATCCGCTCCTCGGCATCTTCTTGCACGCTGTCGGCGGTCTCGCTGCGGGCAGCTTCTACTCCCCACTGAAGCGGATCCGTAGTTGGTCGTGGGAGACCTACTGGATGGTCATGGGCGTCGCGGCCTGGATCGTGGCGCCGATCGCGGTGGCCGCGATCACGACCCCCGAGCTCTGGCGGGTCTTGACCGAGAGCCCCCGTTCCGCGGTCGGCTACGCCTACTTCTTCGGCCTGGTCTGGGGCGTCGGCTCCGCCACCTTCGGCCTGGCGATGCGCTACCTCGGTATCGCTTTGGGCATGGCCGTGGCCCTCGGCTTCTGCGCGGCCTTCGGCACCCTGATCCCCACCATCTTCAAAGGCGAGCTGGGTTCGATCGCCGAAACGTCGGCAGGCCAAATGGTGTTGGCCGGAGTCGTAGTCTGCCTCCTGGGCATCGCCATCTGCGGGCGGGCTGGCGTGCTCAAGGAGCGCGAGCTGACCGAGGATCAGAAGCAGGCCGGCGTGGAGGAGTTCGCCCTCAAAAAGGGCTTCCTGGTCGCGGTGATCGCCGGCGTAATGAGCGCTGGATTCGCCTACGGCCTGAGTGCGGGTGAGGCGATCGGCCTGAAGGCGATCGAGCTGGGGGCGGACCCCCTCTACCAGAACAACGCCACGCTGTGTCTGATCACCCTGGGCGGCTTCACCGTCAATCTCGTCTGGTGCTTCATCCTGGCCTGGAGGAACCGCTCCTTCGGTGACTACCTGGGCGGTCGGTCGAGACGGCAGATCGTGAACTACCTCCTGGCCTTGAGTGGAGGAGTCATCTGGTACGGCCAGTTCTTCTTCTACGGCATGGGCACCACCAAGATGGGGGAGTACGACTTCTCGAGCTGGTCGCTGCACATGGCGTTCATCATCCTCTTCAGCAACATGTGGGGTCTCGTGCTGCGGGAGTGGAGGGGAGCGAGCCGCAGGACCATGACCACGGTGTCCATCGGTCTACTGATCCTGATCATCTCCACCGTGATGATCGGAGTCGGTAACAGCAGGGCTGGAACATGAGCCATCTCCTCGCGGCCATCCTTCTCGGCGCCACCTTCGGCGTGGCGCAACCCGCCGATCTCAGGCAGGCCTTCCAGAGGCCCCCCGACGCGGCCCGCCCGGGGGTGTACTGGTATTTCATGGACGGCAACCTCGACCGAGAGGAGATGGTCAAGGACCTGGAATCGATGCAGGAGGCCGGCCTCGGGAACCTGGTCTTCCTGGAGGTGAACATCGGAGTGCCGCGCGGGCCGGTGGACTTCATGAGCGAGGAATGGCAGGACGCCTTCGTCAACGCGGTGCGTCATGCCGAACGGCTCGGCATCGACATCACCGTGGGGGCGGGGCCGGGTTGGACGGGCAGCGGTGGACCGTGGGTGCCGGTGGAGGATTCGATGCAGCACCTGGTGTTCAGCACCCTGGACGTCCAAGGGCCGTGCACTTTCGACGGCCTCCTCCCACTGCCCGACCAGCGCAGCACACGCTGGCACAACATGCGCAGTGACTTCCACGAGGACGTGGTGCTGTTCGCGTTCGAGAGCCGCGATCCGGTGATCGGCGACATCGACGACAAGGCGCTCTACCAGCGCGATCCGTACACGATCTCCGGACACATGAGGGGGACCAAGGAGTATCTGCCCGCGCCGGCGACCTTCCCCGTGCTGAACGACTCCGAGGTGATCGACCCCCGCCAGCTGCTCGACCTGACGGAGCTCCTCGCCGCGGATGGACGCTTGAAGTGGGACGTGCCCGCCGGGGAGTGGACCCTGCTGCGCATGGGGCGGCGCTCGACCGGCGCGAGCACCCGCCCCGCACCCGAGCCCGGGATCGGCTTCGAGCACGACAAGTTCGACCGGGCGGCCCTGGAGGACCACTTCGACAACTACTACGGCAAGCTCCTCGAGCGGGTCGGGCCGCGCGCGGAGGAGCACGGCTGGACGACGGTCCACCTCGACAGCTGGGAGATGGGCGCGCAGAACTGGTCGCCGAGGCTGCGCGAGGAGTTCCAGAAGCGCCGCGGCTACGACCCGCATCCCTATCTGGTGACCTTCAGCGGACGCGCCGTCACGAGCGTCGAGGTGACGGAGCGCTTCCTCTGGGACGTGCGCCTGACGGCGCAGGAGCTGGTCCTGGAGAACTACGCGGGCCACCTGAAGACGCTGGGCCACAGGCACGGCTTCGAGCTCTCCATCGAACCCTACGACATGAACCCCACCGCCGACCTCGACCTGGGAGCGGTGGCGGACGTGCCCATGTGCGAGTTCTGGAGCGACGGGTTCGGTCCGGACTCCGCCTATGCCTGCTTCGAGGGGACATCGATCGCCCACGTCATGGGGCGCTCCATCGTGTCGTCGGAGGCCTTCACCGCGGTCGACCGCTGGCAGCAGTACCCCGGGTCGATGAAGAACCAGAGCGACTGGGCCTTCTGCCTCGGCATCAACCGCTTCGTCTTCCACACCTTTGCGCACAAGCCGCTGGGCGGCGACTACCGGCCGGGCATGACCATGGGGGGGTACGGAGTGCACTGGGACCGCGGCCAGACCTGGTGGCCGATGGTGAAGGACTACCACGAGTACGTGACGCGCTGCAGCCACCTGCTGCGACAGGGCGTGTCGGTAGCGGACGTCCTCTATCTCACCCCGGAAGGCGCCCCGCACATCTTTCGCCCGCCGCCCAGCGCCGTGGAAGGCGAGGGCGTGCTGCCCGACAAGCAGGGGTACGGGTTCGACGGCTGTTCCCCCTCGATCCTGAGGGCTCGTGCCGAGGTGAGGGATGGGCGTATCACCTTCCCGGGCGGCTCCTCCTACCGCCTCATGGTCTTGCCGCGCTTCCAGACCATGACGCCGGAGCTGCTCGAGGAGATCTCCGACCTGGTCGAGGCCGGCGCCGTCGTCTATGGTGCGCCGCCGGTCGCCTCGCCCAGCCTGAGCGGCTATCCCCAGTGCGATGCCGAGGTGCGGGAACTCGCGCAGAAGCTCTGGGGCGAGACGCCGGCGGAGGAGCGGAGATTCGGCCAGGGACGCATCCTCCACGATCCCGGTGCTGCAGCCGATGCAGAGGAGCCCCCGCCGACGCTCGCCGATTCGGGAAGCTGGATCTGGTTCGACAAAGGCGAGCCGGCGCAGTCCGCGGACGTGGGAGAGGTCCACTTCAGCCGCACCTTCGAGGTGTCGAGTGTCCAGTCCCTCACAGCCGCGAGAATCGAGGGGAGGGCCGACAACGCTTTCACGCTCGAGATCAATGGCAGTCAGGTGCTGTCGGGGGACAACTGGGGAGTGACCTCCGAGGCGGATGCTCTCGCAGCGCTGCGGGATGGGAAGAACACGATCGAGGTCGTTGCGAGCAACGCCCCTGGCGACCCGGTGAACCCCGCCGGCTTCATCGCGGCGATCTGGTTGGAGTTCGCCGACGGGAACAGCCGGGTGATCGGCACCGATCGTGACTGGCGCGCGAGCCTCGACAGGGCTGACTGGACGCCGGCCAGGAATCTGGGCCCTGGAAGCATGGCTCCGTGGGGGATGCGAGCCGGGTCCGCGTTCACGACGACTGCGCTCTACCCCGAATACGCGACCACCGCCGCTGTGCTCGAGAGGCTGGGCGTCCCGGAGGACTTCCAGTCGGACGGGCCGATCCGCTACGGGCATCGCCGGACCGAGGCTGCGGAGATCTACTTCATCGCCAACACGACCGACGCTGATGTGAAGCCGACCTGCACCTTCCGGGTACAAGCGGGAGCGCCGGAGCTGTGGGATCCGCTGACCGGGGAGACCAGGGCCTTGCCGCAGTACTCCCGTAGCGGCGAGACCACCTCCATCCCCTTCACCTTCGCGCCGCACCAGAGCTTCTTCGTGGTCTTCCCGCGGGACGAGGCATGGCGGCCCGCGGCGACCACTGCCGCCGTGAACTTCCCGGCGACGAAGCCCCTCGCGACACTGGCAGGTCCCTGGAAGGTCAGCTTCGATCCGAAGTGGGGCGGCCCCGAAGAGATCGTCTTCGAGGAGCTTCGTGATTGGACCAGCCACGCCGAGAGCGGCATCAAGTACTACTCAGGGATCGCGGTCTACCGCCTGGACTTCGAGTTCCCTCAGGACTCGGACCGGCGGCTCTACCTCGACCTGGGAACGGTCCACGACATCGCCCGAGTGCGTCTCAACGGCGAGGATCTGGGGGTGGTCTGGTGCGCACCGTGGCGCGTGGAGGTCAGCGATGCGCTCAGGAGCGGCTCGAACCAGCTCGAGATCGAGGTGGCGAACCGCTGGTCGAACCGCATGCTGGGGGATCAGCAACCCCTGGATGCAACGGCCAGAACCGTCCAGTGGGACTCCGGGCTGCTGGAAGGACGGGAGTTCGAGACCGGCCGTTACACGTTCGCGACCTGCGACGGCCCCGGCCTGCTTCTCCCTTCCGGGTTGATCGGCCCCGTACGGATCAGGGAACAGGAGTAGTCGCAGAGGAGGAGTCGGTTGATGTGCTTCGCCATGAGGAACGAACGCGGGCGCGGTCGACATCACTCGGCCGTCCTGCTCGTCTTGGGGATCAGCCTGGCCGGCGTCGCGTGGTCGAGCGACACGCCGCCGGAACGGGGATTGCAGGAGGTGAGGCACGACCGCGTGCGCTTGCACGGGGGATTCTGGGGCCCCCGCCAAGAGCTCTACCACGAGGTGACGATCCCCCACGCGCTCGACTGCCTGGAGCGGGCGGGGCACGTGACGAACTTCGACAAGGCGGCGGGCGTCTTCGAGGGCCCGCTCCAGGGGCACCACGCCTTCGACTCGGACCTGCACAAGGCGCTGGAGGGTGCTCTCTACTCCCTGCGGCACCGCGACGACCCCGTGCTCCGCGAGCGAGTCGAGGGCCTCGTGGACCGCATCGTGGCGGCGCAGCAGGAGGACGGGTTCCTGATCTCGTACTACATCGTCCGGGATCGAGAGAAGCGCTGGGAGGACCTGCGACTCGAGCACCAGCTGTACAACGCGGGCCACTTCTTCGAGATGGCCGTCGAGCATCAGCGGCTCGGTGGGAGCGACATGGCGCTCGGCGCGGCTCGGCGCTTCGCCGACCACATCGACGGGGTCTTCGGGCCCGGCAAGCGCTACGACGTGGGAGGACACGAGGAGGTGGAGCTCGCTTTGGTCAAGCTCTACCGCGCCACCGGGGAGCGGCGCTATCTGGAGCTGGCGCGCTTCTTCCTCGACGAGCGCGGGCACGCGCACGGTTCCGCGCGCGAGCCGTTCGACTTCGACACCATGACGCCCGCTCCGGACAGCTTCGATCACCTTCCCGCCGAGGAGCGACGACGGGCGCGATGGCGCGCGCGCCTCCGCCTTCGCAACGGGCGCATGCAGGATCACATGCCGCTCGTCGAGCAGGAGGAGGCGGTCGGCCACGCCGTGCGGGCGGGCTACGTCTACGCCGCCATGGCCGACATCGCCCGCTTCATGGACGCTCCCGAGTACGGGCGGGCCTTGGGTCGCATCTGGCGGGACGTCGTGGCGCGCAAGATGTACATCACGGGCAGCGTCGGCACCGCCCAGTACGGCGACGAGGGTTTCGGCGACCCGTACCTGCTCCCGAACAAGACGTACTGCGAGTCGTGCGCCAACATCGCCCATGTCCTCTGGCAGCACCGGATGAACCTGCTCGAGGGCCGGGCACGCTACGCGGACGTGATGGAGCTGGCCCTCTACAACGGAGCGATCGCGGGGATCGCGCTCTCCGGCGACGGCTTCTTCTACCAGAACCCGCTCGCCAGCGAGGGTGCGCGGAGGTCCTCGTGGATCGGCCTCGCGTGCTGCCCGACGAACCTGACGCGCTTGATCCCGCAAGTGGGCGGCTTCATGTACGCCCAGCGGGGAGAGCGGCTCTACGTCAACCTCTACGCCGAGGGCGAGGCCTCGATCCGGATCGACGAGGGCACGACGGTGCGGGTGGAACAGCGGACGGAGTACCCCTGGAGTGGTCGGGTGCTGCTGACGATCACGCCGGAGCGGCCGCTCACCTTCGATCTGTGTCTGCGCATCCCCGGCTGGGCCCGCGGCAGGCCCGTGCCCAGCGACCTCTACCGCTTCGCCGATCCCGAGGTCGCGCCGATCGCATTGAGAGTCGCGGGCCGCGCCATCGAGGTCACCCCACAGGAGGACGGCTACGTCCATCTGAGGCGTGCTTGGGCCGCGGGCGACGATGTGGAGCTGGATCTGCCGCTGCCGATCCGCCGCGTCCTCGCGCACGAGAAGGTCGAGGAGGACCGGGGGAAGGTGGCGCTCATGCGCGGGCCGGTCGTCTTCTGCCTGGAGGCGGTCGACAATCCCGAGACGGAGGTCTCCAGCGCCGTTCTGGCGCGGGATGCGGTGCTGCACGCGGAGCACCGCGCCGAGCTGCTCGGCGGCGTGATCGTGCTGCGGGGTGCGGGATTGCAGGCCGTGCCGTACTACGCCTGGGCGAACCGCGAGCAGGGCGCGATGTCGGTGTGGATCGACGAGGCTGCGGACGATCTGTCGGAACAGGCTGGCGAGGGCCCGGTCCAGGTCTTCGTCCTGGCGGGGCAGTCCAACATGCAGGGGCAGGGGGTCGTCGACATGGACGACCCTCGGGACTACAACGGCGGCAAGGGGAACCTCGAACACGTCATGGAGCATTCCCCGCTCGCTTCGCAGTACGCGCACCTGAAGGACGCGCAGGGGAAGTGGACCGTGCGCGACGACGTGTGGGTCCGACACGCGACCGAGAAGCGGGGGCTCTTGACCGGGAACCTGACCATCGGCTTCACGGGTTACGGGGGCAGGACGCACATCGGGCCGGAGCTGCAGATCGGCCACGTCCTGGGAGAACGGCTCGAGAACCAGGTGCTGCTCGTCAAGACCGCCTGGGGAGGCAAGAGCCTGCACCGAGACTTCCGCCCGCCGCGGTCCGGGGGGGAGGTGGGGCCCTACTACACGCGCATGCTCCGGGAGGTGCAGGAGGCCCTGGACCGACTGGAGAGCGACTTCCCCGCCTACGACGGGAGCGGGTACGAGATCGCCGGTTTCATCTGGCTGCAGGGTTGGAACGACATGTTCGAGGAGGGCGCCGTGGAGGCGTACGAGCAGAACCTGGTCGATCTCATCCAGGACGTGCGTGCCGCCTGGGGCGTGCCGGACCTGCCCGTGGTGATCGGAGAGCTGGGCAACGGGGGGGCCGACGCCGGTGAGAAGATGCTCGCGCTCCGCAAGGCCCAGGCCGCCGCGGCCGCGCGGCCGGAGCTCGCGGGCAGCGTGACCTTCGTCTCGACCAGCGCCTTCGCCCGGCCGGCCGACGAGTCCCCCAATCGCACCCACGGTCACCACTGGTTCGGCAACGCGGAGAGCTACTTCCTGATCGGCAACGCCCTCGGTGAGGGGATGGCGGAGCTGCTAGCTGGGCAGGAAGGGGCGCCCAAATAGGCGCCGACCGTATTCAATGCGAGGGCAGTGGGGCCGTCAGGGGTCCCAGCGTTGCGGACGCCCCGATCTCCTCTCCTGAGGCCAGGATGCGCAAGCCGCGTCCTCGTCCGTACTGCTCCCCCGTCTCGTCGTAGAGGATAGTCAGCAGCTGGCCGTGGTAGGGCACCCCGTCGAGACAGAAGTGGTCCCAGGTCCCTGCGGGCAGCAACGGATGCACCTCGACCGTCTCGTCCGCGCGTGGACGCAATCCCACCAGCCCAGTGATGATCAGGTCGCAGTAGGTGGAGTGGTTGTAGTCCTTGCCGCGTTCCACGCCGCCCTTGCCCGCATCCCAGGTCCCGTCCTTCCACGTCTCGAGCCGCGTGCGGGCGATCCAGTCGCCCGTATGCGGGTTCAGGTTCTCGTCGATCCAGGGCACGACCGTGCCGTCTTCACGCTTCAAACGGTGGGACCGCGTGTAGATCTGGAGCGTCGCGAAGTAGTCCTCCGAGGAGACGGACTCCTGCCGATAGTCGTTGAGGACATTGGCCAGAGCCGTCAGGGTGACGGCCGTGGCGAACGGCCAACTCGGACCGTTCCACTGGCACTCGTGGCCGCGATAGGACACGGCGAACTGGGGGTGTCGTTGCTCGGCGACGGTGGGGCCGAAGGGGGCGTGGAACCCCTGCGGGTCCATCAGCTGCCTCCAAGCGACCTCGTAGCCCTGGCCTTCACCCGGCAGGTTGAAGTACCACGGCGTGAACCCGTGCAGCTCGCGCACGTCGACCCTCTCGGCGTGCTCACCACGGGGAAGGACCTTGAAGAACTGCGCCTCGTCGTCCCACAGCTTCTCGAGGACGAGCCGTTTGAGCCGCGCGGCCTTCTCCCGATACGTGACCGCGATCTGCGGCTCTCCGGCCCGGTCGGCGATGGCCGCGATGGCCCGTGCGTCGCCGTACATGTAGGAGTTGATCGTGGCTCGCTTGCCCTGGCCGCGGTGGCCGCTTCCGCCGATGGAGACCTCCATGCCGTCGCGGTCGTCGATCTGCCAGAAGAGCCCATCCGGCTCGAGCCGCGCTGTCTCCCAAGCCTCGTAGTTCGCGACGAGGTCCGGCAGCAGGTCCAAAGCCAGGGAGAAGTCCCCGACGGCCAGGGCGTGCTGGTAGAGGGCATCGGCGGCCCAGAAGCTGTAGCTGCGTGGGGAACCGCCCTTGCGAAACCAGAAGACGGCGTAGTCCGCGAGGTATCGTCCATTGCGGATCCACCGCCCTTCGCGGAAGTGGTGGCCGGCGGGGCAACTGATCGTGTTGTGCTTGCCGCTCCAGCCGACCTGCGGCAGGAACTCGGTGATCACGAATCCGTCGGGGGTCTCCTTGATGTGCTTGCGAAAGGTCCACCAGCGGAAGTGGTAGATCTCCTCGAGCTCCTGATCCGGGCACTCGAACAACGGCACGTTCTCGGCCATCCAGTCGGCAGTGGCCGCGTTGGAGATGGCCTGCCCGAAGTGGGTGTGGTCTCTGCGATTGAAGGAGTCGACGTAGTCCCGGAGGGTGCCGAGCTTCAGAACGGCGGGTTCGCGATCGGGTGGGGAGGGGGGCGTGCGGGACTCCTGCAACTCGACCGAGGTCACGATGCAGGCCGCGAACAGGAAGGCAGGCGCTGAGAAGACGGAAGGAGAGCCTTGCATGGACCGGGGTCATCCAAGAGCGGAAACGGACCTCGACGCTCGGGCAGTGTAGGGTATCCCGGCGCTCTGCACAGCGTCCGCAAGACTGCCTGCGACTGCCGTTGGTGGCCCCGCGACGATCGTCTCTCGACGCGCTCTCCGATGATCCTGCACAGCCTTCTCGCTGCTCTCTCGACCCTCCTCGCTCATCCGCACGGGGCCGGCGAGCTCGCCTCGAAGGCGGATCTGCGCGTGCTGCTGCTCGGGTCGACACGCACGGCCGGTGCGCTCGACGGGGGGGAGTCGGCGGCGAACCACGCCGCCAGCCCGGCGGAGATCGCGGCGCAGCTCCAGGCCATGCTCACGGACGACCGGCAGATCAGCGGCGCGGTCGAGGTCGTGTTCGAGGACGTCTACCGGACGCGCACCGTTCCGACGGCCATCGGCCAACGGGGGGAGGTGCACGACCTGGAGTACCACTGCCACAGCCTGGCGCAGTACTACTTCTGGCCGGATGGGCGCGAGGAGCGGCTGAGCGATCTGCGCGGGGAGGCGGGACGCGACTGGGACCACGTGGTCCTGATCGGCGATCCGCACCTGCTGGCCTGCCTGCCCGGGCTGTACGCGGAAGGCGTCTTCCTGATCGCCGACGCAGTACTCGAGGGCGAGGCGCAGCCGATGCTCCTCATTCCGCCCATCGACGCGGAGGGGCAGGCGACGGCAGAGCGCATCGCGGCAGTCGTCGGCCGCGTGGGGAGTGGCGCCGGCATTCCCGTGATCCCCGCCGGTCCCGCCTGGCGGGAGCTCCATACCACGTCCGACGCATGGGAGCCGGGCAGCGCGGCGTACCTCTCGGCCGCCTGCATCTACAGCCAGATCCGCGGCCGGAGTCCACGCAGGACGGATCGCCCGGGAGAACCTGACCTGGGAGATCTGGCACAGCGCATCGTCCGCAGACACAGGAGCCCCGGGGAGCAGGACGACGCGTGGTCCTACGCCTCTCCCTTCGCGATGGCCCGCATCGAGGGGCAACACATCGAGCACGGCCACACGGGAACCAGTTCCGAGCTGGGGATCCAACGGTCTCTCGCCGGTGTTCTGAAGGCCTGTGGATTGACGCAGACCGGCCACGGCCCACGCTCTCGTTCGCAGCCGCGGTTCCCGCTCGACGTGAACCTGGGACGCGGGAACCGCAGCTTCGAGGAGGAGAAGCGCTACCGGCCCGATCCGGAGCGGTGCACCCTGTCCTTCGGATTCCCGATGCAGGACCACGCCAAGACGGCGCGCACCTCGATGCTGTACGGCATCGACTGGAGGACGGGCATCCCCGCAGACGACGGGACGGATCTGGGGATCGCGAACACCATGCTGCGCGAAGAGCTCGTCGACCTCGGGGGGCGCTGCATCCCGATTCGCCTGCTGTGGGCCAAGCTCCACGACGCACGGCCCGCTCTCGAACCGCTCGGCGACAAGTGGCACATGAGCCGCCAGCTGAACGAGGCCTCGGCGGCGTTCCTGGTTACGCTCCTCACGGGCCGTTGTCCGCTGGGGGCCGAACCGGACTCGGCCGACGAGCGTTCGCAACTGCGCTGGCAGAGCAGGAAGATCGGCTACGAAACCGCGTGGCGCATGGCGAACCTCGAAGCGCGCGCCCCCGGCTTCCGGGTGGTTCCTCCCAAACCAGGGGCGCTGGTGCTGGAGCGCGGCGGCAAGACCAGTCTCGCGGTCGCGTTCGCGGGCACCCCACGAGAGTCCGTGACCGTGCGCATCTCCGTGGAAGGAGCCGGCCGCGCCCTCGTCAAGCCCCGTCGGTTGACCTTCCCACCCCGGAACCACGGCCAGCCACAGCAGGTGAAGATCACGGTCAAAGGGGGCGGCTCCGCCCCTTCCCTGTGCACGATCGCGCTGGAAACTGAGTCCCGGGATGGAGCTTTCGACGGCCTGCGCGCTGCCTGGACGTACACGGTGCGCCAGTGAGCCGCGCTCGCTGCGATCCGCGTTGAATGCCCAGCTGCGCACCCCGTAGCCGGGCGCACCCCCGCGCGGGCACAATCCCCACCTGAAGAGGAGTTCCCATGGCAGCACAGGCAATGGCGAGTGCACGCACCGACGAATCCGCCCGGAGGAGGCCGCTCCGCCTGTGGCCCGGCGTGGCCCTCGTCGCCGTGCAGTGGCTGCTCCGCTACGTGGCTCCGACCTTCGCGCCGGAGGCTCTCTTCGCCGGCGTGATCGCCGTCCCGCTCTGCGGTCTGGCCGTGATCGTGTGGTGGCTCTTCTACAGCCGCGCCCGCCGGGGCGAGCGCTGGAGCGCCCTCGCCTTGACGATCGTTGGGCTGGGTGCCACCCCTCTCATCCTCGACGAATCCGTTGCGACCGGCATGCAGGGGTTGATGTACCCCATCTACGCGATTCCGGGGCTGAGCCTGGCCTTCGTCGCCTGGGCAGTGGTCACCGAGAAGCTCGGAGACGGGGTCAGGTGCTGGACGATGGCCGCCACCATCCTGGCCGCGTGCGGCGGCTGGGCGCTCGTGCGCACCGGCGGGTTCACCGGCGACCTCGATCACGACTTCGCCTGGCGCTGGTCGCCTACCCCGGAGGAACGGCTCTTGGCGCGAGGGGATGGGGAGCCGCTGGCGGTGCCGCCCGTCACGACGGCCGCGGAGGGGGGAGCTGGGTGGCTGGGTTTCCGCGGCTCCGGTCGCGACGGGGTCGTCACGGGCACGCGCATCGAACCCGACTGGTCCACGTCGCCGCCGACCCTCATGTGGCGTCGCCCGGTCGGTCCGGGCTGGTCCTCCTTTGCGGTTCACGGCGGGCGGCTCTACACCCAGGAGCAGCGCGGCGAGGAGGAGGTCGTCTCCTGCCACGACCTGGTGACGGGCGCGCCCATCTGGAGACACACCGACCGGGCCAGGTTCTGGGAGTCGAACGCGGGAGCGGGCCCACGCGGGACGCCGACCTACCACGAGGGTCGCGTCTACACCCTCGGGGCCACCGGGGTCCTCAACGCGCTCGAGGCCGAGGACGGGGCGGTCGTGTGGTCGCGCAACGCGGTGCAGGAGACGGGCGCGGAGCTCCCCGGCTGGGGCTTCTCGGGCTCACCACTCGTCGTCGACGATCTCCTGGTCGTGGCCACGGCCAGCGCGCTCGTCGCCTACGAGCTCGAGAGCGGCGAGCCGCGCTGGTCCGGCGGTCCGACCAGCGGCAACGGCTACAGCTCTCCGCAGCGCTTCACGATCGACGGTGTCGAGCAGATCCTGTTCGCCGGCCAGACCGGTGTGAGGAGCCTCAGGCCGTCCGATGGAGAACAGCTCTGGGCGCACGCCTGGTCGGGCGAACCGATCGTGCAGCCGGCGCTGACCGCCGATGGCGACCTCCTGATCAGCGTCGACATGTCGAGCGGCGTGCGCCGCCTCGGAGTCACGCAGGATTCGGGGGGCTGGACGGTCGTCGAACGCTGGACCTCGATCCGACTCAAGCCCTACTACAACGACTTCGTCGTCCACGCGGGCCACGCCTACGGCTTCGACGGCAGCAGGATCGCCTGCATCGACCTCGAGGCCGGCCAGCGCCAGTGGAAGGGCGGATCCTACGGTCACGGCCAGCTCGTCCTGCTCTCCGACCAGGACCTCCTGCTGGTGGTGTCCGAGCGGGGCGAGGTGGCGCTCGTCGCAGCCGACCCCGGGGGATTCGAGGAGCTGGCGCGCTTCCAGGCGATCGAGAGCAAGACCTGGAACCACCCGGTGCTGGTCGGCGACGTGCTGCTGGTCCGCAACGCGCAGGAGATGGCCGCCTACCGGCTGGCGCGCGCGGGGGAGTGACGCCTGGCACCACTAGCGACGTCCGAGGCTGCGCACGAACTCCATGCCGCGCGGCTCTCTGCTCCTCGGAGCGCTGCGGCCCCCGGGCGCGGTCAGCTCGCCCAGCAGTGCCTGCAGCTCTTCACGTACTTCGCGCTCCTCGAAGAAGAGGTTCCGGGTCTCGCCCGGGTCGCTCGACAGGTCGTAGAGCTGCCCGGGCGCCTCGGGCGCGAGCTCCGGGAGGGCGTACGGCGCCAGCACTCCGTCCGAGTAGTCGTTGCCTCCGGATCCCCCGTGGTCGAGGTACTTCCAGTCCCCGCGGCGCAGCTGGTACTGGCCGCGGAAGCTCTGGGTCAGGAGGTGCGGTCGCAGCGGGTCCTCCTCCGCCTGTGCGCCCACGAGGACCGGCAGCAGATCGAAGCTGTCCACGGCGACGTCGTCGGGGAGCTCGTAGCCGACGAGCGAGGCGATCGTGGCCAGGAGGTCGGTGGTGCTGGCGAGCTGCGCGGAGACCTGCCCGGCCGGGATGCGAACCGGCCAGCGGGCGAGGAGGGGCACGCGGTGGCCCCCCTCCCAGCCGTCGCGCTTCATGCCCCTGAGCCCCCCCGCCGCGTCGTGGTCGTGGTCCTCCCGCATCCACACCGTGTGCAGGGTCTCGGGTCCGTTGTCGGAATTGAAGATGACGAGGGTGTTCTCGTCGATGCCGAGCTCCTCCAACGTGTCGAGCAGCCTGCCGGTCAGGACGTCCAGCTCGCGCACGAAGTCGCCCCGCGCGCCCGCCTCGGTCTGGCCATCGAACCCGGGTGCCGGCAGGACCGGGGCGTGGCAGATCTGGGTCGAGAGCACGACGAAGAAGGGGCGGTCGGGGTGGTGCTCGCGGTGCTCGGTGATGAAGGTCGTGGCCTTCTCGTGGAAGAGGAGGTCCGCGTCGACGAAGCGGTAGCCGGGCGACTTCCAGCCCTCGTCGTTGTCCCAGCGCCACTTGCCCCCGGGGTTCGGGAGGCTCTCCCGCTCGTGCCGCTCGCTGGCGGGGACGGGGACCAGGCCGTTCTCGATGTACACGTAGAGCGGATCCGTGGTGGGGCAATTGGGCGTGACGAAGGACTCGTCGAAGCCCATGGCGTTGGGGCCGTCCACCAGCGGCGTGCTGCGCTCGTAGTCGATCAAGAGCGAGTTCTCGAACCCGCCACCGAGGACCTCGCCTTCCTCGTCGGACCAGGTCAGGCCGACGTGCCATTTGCCGAAGACGCCCGTGCGGTAGCCCTTCGCTCGCAGCAGCTCCGCGATGGTGAGATCCTCCTCGCGGATGTAGCTGGGCCCGCCGGGACCTTCGAACGCCCGGGTGCCGCGTCCAGTGCGGCCGACGATCTGACCGGTGTAGAGCCCGTAGCGCGACGGCGAGCAGATCGTCGACGGACTGTGCGCGTCGGTCAGCCGCATCCCCTCCGCCGCCAGACGATCGAGCCGCGGGGTCGCGTACGCCGCCTCGGGGTTGTAGCAGGAGAGGTCGCCGTAGCCGAGGTCGTCCGCGTAGACGATGACGATGTTCGGCAGCTCCTGCTCTGCGGTGGTAGGCGTGCAGCAAGAGGAGAGCAGCAACGCTGCCACTACGGACGTCCTAGCCATCAGCGGTCCTTTCGGCCTCTCGTGGGCCACGTATCGCCGACCCGGTAGCCGGCCGGCCAGGGGTCCTCGGGGTGGAGGGTGTGCTCGTGCGTTCCCGTGATCCAGGCGCGTCCGCTGATCGTCGGTACGATCGCGGGGACTCCGCCCACCTCCGTGTCCGCGACGATCGTCCCCGTGAAGGACGAGTCGATCACCGAGCGCATCAGCAGGCGGTCTCCGACTGCCATCAGTCCGCGGGCGCGCAGGACCGCCATGCGCGCGGAGACGCCGGTGCCGGTGGGGGAGCGGTCGAGCCGGCCGGGGTCGATGACCACGGTGTTGCGCAGGGCGAGTCCTTCCGCGTCGCGTTCGAGGGGACCCGCCAGTTGGCAGAAGGAGATGTGTCGCCAGTCCGGGTTGTCGGGGTGGACGAATCCGAGCTGCTCGTTCGCGGCGCGCGTGATTCCGGCTCCCGTGGTGGCGAGGTCCGCCGCTTCGTCCGGGGTGATCGCGAAACCGAGCTCGGCGGCGTCGACCATGACGAAGCTGTCCCCGCCGTACGCCGTGTCCACGCGCAGGGAGCCCAGGCCCTCGACCTCGAGCGTCGCGTCGAGGCGCGCCGCGAAGGAAGGGACGTTGGTGACGGTGATGCGCTCGGCCTTGCCCGCCCGGCACTGCGCTTCGATCTCGACCAGCCCGCCGGGGGCCTCGAGGATCAGGCGCGTCGTCGGCTCGGTCATCTCGACGCGCCCCGTCTCGAGCAGCACCGTCGCCACGCAGATCGAGTTCGAGCCCGACATCGGTGGGGTGTGCTCCGGCTCCATGATGATGAAGCCGCAGGCCGCGCGCGGGTCGCGGGGCGGCACGAGCAGGTTGACGTGCCGGCACACCCCGCCCCGCGGCTCGTTCAGGACGAAATCGCGTAGCGTCCGGTCGCGCGCGATGAAGCGCGACTGCTCCCAGAGGGTGTCCCCGGGCGGCGGCTCCACGCCGCCGACGATGACGTCGCCGACCTCGCCTTCCGCGTGGCAGCTCACGACCTGGACCTTGTGCACCGACCGCATGGGTGGGTAGGAGGATAGCGTCGAGTGGGCGGCAGGTGGTGAATGCCTCGAGCGCTGAGGCGGTGGGAGTATCCTCTCCGGGATGAAGACTCGATTCGGCCCCATCCTCTGCCTCCTCGCCACGGCGTGCGCCGGCGTCGCGCCGCCTCCGATCGCCGGGGGGGAGCGCATCACGGTCATGAGCTACAACATCAAGCACGGCCGGGGCAACGACGGCGTTGTCGACCTGGAGCGCGCGGCGGCGATCATCGAGGCGGCCTCGGCCGACGTCGTCACGCTGCAGGAGGTGGACGAGCGCTGCGGCCGGTCGGGAGGGGTCGACCAGGCGGCCTGGCTGGGGGAGCGACTCGGGATGGAGCCGCTCTTCGGACCCTTCATGGACTACGACGGCGGGCGCTACGGCATGGCCGTCCTGTCCCGACTCCCCGTCGTCTCGTGGCGCAACATCGTCCTGCCGGCCGGAGCGGAACCTCGCTCCGCCCTCGCCGCGCGCGTGAGGGCAGCCGATGGCCGCGAGCTCGTCGTGGTCGGCATCCACCTGTACGCCACTGAGGAGCAGCGCCTGGCGCAGGCGCGGACCGTCCTGGGGGCCTTCGCGGAGGAGCGGGCGCCGGTGATCCTGTCGGGGGACTTCAACTCCGAGCCAGGCTCTTCCGTCATGCGTCTCTTCGGCGAGCGCTGGACGAACCCCGACAAGGGAGAGGACCGCTTCACCTTCTCCTCCGATGTACCCACGAAGGAAATCGACTACATCCTGGTGCGCTCCTCGGGCACCGTCCGGGTGGTCGGGGTGGACGTCCTCGACGAGCCGATCGCGTCGGATCACCGACCGCTGATCCTCGAACTCGAAGTGGGGGAGTGACGGACGAGCCAGCCTGCATCTACGATCGCGCCGATGAAACCCCTACATGCCCTCGCCCTGCTCACCTGTGCGTGTGTGGCTGCCTGCGCCGCCCATCCCCAGCAGCCAGACGCCATTGGCGACTTCGACATCGTGGTCTACGGCGGTACCTCCGCCGGGGTCATCGCCGCGGTTCAGGCCCGCTCGATGGGCAAGTCCGTGGTCGTCGTGTGCCCGGGCCGACACGTGGGCGGGCTCAGCGCCAGCGGGCTCGGCTGGACGGACAGCGGTGACAAGCAGGTGATCGGAGGCCTGGCGCGGGAGTTCTACCGGCGCGTCAAGACGCACTACGACGACCCCGCGGCCTGGCGTCAACAGCAACCCGACGAGTACTCGCGCTACCGGCCGGACGCCGATGCGATGTGGGTCTTCGAGCCGCACGTCGCCGCGGCCACCTTCGAGGGCTTCCTGCGCGAATTCGAGATACCGATGCACCGCGAGGCGCGGCTCGACCGCGAGCACGGGGTGGCGATGGACGGGCCGCGGATCACCTCGATCACGACGCTGGACGGCAGGGTGTACGCCGGGCGGGTCTTCATCGACGCGACCTACGAAGGCGACCTCATGGCCACGGCCGGGGTCTCCTACACCGTCGGGCGCGAGTCGTCGGACACCTACGGAGAGCCTCTCAACGGAGTCCAGACGAGGAACGCGCGCTCGCACCAGTTCGCGAACCGCGTCTCGCCCTACGTCGTCGCGGACGACCCCGCCAGCGGCCTCCTGCCGCGCGTTCACGCCGGTCCGCCGGGTGAGGAGGGCGCGGGCGATCACCGCATCCAGGCCTACAACTACCGCGTCTGCCTGACCGACGTGTCCTCGAACCGGTTGCCCTTCGAGAAGCCCGCGGGCTACGACCCTCTGCAGTACGAGCTCCTGCTACGCGACCTGCTCGCAGGCTCGCGACACGTGTTCGGCAAGTTCGACCCCGCGCCGAACCGCAAGACCGACACCAACAACCACGGCTCCTTCTCGACGGACAACATCGGGATGAACTACGACTATCCCGAGGCGAGCTACGCACGCCGCGCCCAGATCCTCGAGGAGCACGAGCGCTACCAGAAGGGGTACTTCTGGTTCCTGTGCCATGACCCGCGCGTGCCCGCCGACGTTCGGGAGAGGATGGGGCGCTGGGGCCTGGCGGCGGACGAGTTCCGGGACAACGGCGGCTGGCCGCACCAGATCTACGTGCGCGAGGCGCGCCGCATGCTGGGCGAGTTCGTCATGACCGAACGCTGCCTGCGCGGCCTGGATCCCACCCCGGAGTCAGTCGGCATGGGTTCGTACAACATGGACAGCCACAACGTGCAGCGCTACGTGGCCGAGGATGCGGAGGGCAACGCGTACGTCCTCAACGAGGGTGACATCCAGGTGTCGCCGGGCCGCTCGTACCCGATCGCGCGCGGCGCGCTCCTCCCCCGTCGGGAGGAGTGCACGAACCTCGTCGTGCCCGTGGCGGTCTCCGCGTCGCACATCTCCTACGGCTCGATCCGGATGGAGCCGGTGTTCATGATCCTGGGCCAATCCGCGGCGACGCTCGCGGCCCTGGCGCTGGACGGGGGCGTGGCAGTCCAGGAAGTCCCGTGGGTGGATCTGCGCGCACGCCTGATCGAGGACGGTCAGGTGCTCGAGTAGTCGGCCGAGCTCGACGCCCTACTCGCCCGTCTCGAGCGCCGTCAGCCGGACCTCGTTCAGCACGCCGCCATCCGTTCCTCGGTGGCGCAGCACGAGGCAGGGCCCATCCGCGCCCTGCTCCAGTACGGCGTGCAGGAAGCCCCCGCAGACGTTCAGGTACTCGTGCATCTCGGAGCGGTCCGCGAGCCGGAATCCGCCGGCGTGGGCCTCGGAGGTCGGACCGCAGCTGAACTCGCGCAGGCCCGTCTGCGGGTCCCTGGAGACGTACTGCCAGTGCCGGTCACCGCAGATCACGATCGTGTTGGGCTGACTCGCCAGGAAGCGACGCAGCTCTCCGCCCTCGTGGGCGAACCCCGCGTTGGCGTGGTTGTCGTTCTTCTTCGGGCGGTCTGGGCCGATCACGGGGGTCGCGCTGACGAGCACGCGCCACGTCGCGTCGGAGGCGCTCAGCGTCTCCACGAGCCAGCGCTTCTGCTGCGCCCCCCAGATCGTCTTCTCGGGTCCGTCGGCGATTCTGTTCGCGCTCCTGTACTCGCGTCCCTCGACCAGCCAGAGCTCCAGATCGCGGCCCCAGCGGATCCTGCGGTAGGGGGGCTCGGAGACGGGGAGCTGCTCCCGGTACAGCTCGAGGCCGCGCTCCCAGGTGAGCTCGCCGTAGCGCTGCCCCGGCCAGCAGTCGTTCTTCAAGGTGTCGTGGTCGTCTTTGATGAAGTAGCACGAGACCTGACGGTGGAACTCACGCTGCAGGGGGAGAGCGTACAGACGGTTCCACTTGAAGCGCGCCAGCTCGACCGTGCCGGCGAAGGGCCGCGGCTTGTCGTAGTAGACCGTGTCGCCGGTGTGCACCAGGAAGTCCGGATCCAGAGCGAGCATCTGTCCGTAGATGCGGTGGCCGCGCTGGGCGTCGTCGCGACGGTGGTAGTCCTGGCCCGTCACGACGCAAAAGGACACGCTGGCCGGTGCGTCCTCGCTCGGCGCCGTTCGGAAGCGGCCCTCCACCCGGCAGGCGAGGGTGCCGCCTTCCCCCTGACGGCCCTCGATCGCCAGGCTGTAGACGCTGGCCGGCGCGAGCTCCTCGAGTGGGAAGCGCCGCGTGAAGTCGCCCATCTCGTCCACCGGGAGCCAGGGCGTCGTCACCCGCTCGTCGGGAGCGCCGGCGATCCAGTACGAGAGGCGCACCTCTCCCGGAGCGCCGGGGACCGCGCCTTCCATCTCGTCGAGCTCCCGCCCTTGGGGGAGTTGAGCCTCGCCCTGGGGCAGGCGCTCGAAGGGCGTCCCGCCGGCATTGCGCTTGGGCGCGCGGGTCAGCCGGGTCCAGACGATCGCTGAGGTGCAGGTCACCTCTCCGATCTTGATGCCGGTCGCCATGTGGACGCCATTCGTCTGGATGGGGCTCGGCCGTTTGTTCTGCCCCGCGAGGGCGCCGGGGCAGGCCAGCAGGAGGGCAGCGATGGCGGGCAGCAGATTGCTCAGCATGATGGCGTCAGTCGTCGTCTTGCGGATTGACGAGGATCTCGTCCAGGAAGAGCCAGGCCTGGCTCCCGGCGGCGCGGAAGCCGTCCGGGATCGTCTCCTCGCCCTGCGCCAGCACCCGGACGTAGCGGGCACGGGCGTCGAGTCCGGAAGCGGCGAAGCGCAGCGCGGCGTTCTCGCCACGGGCGGTGCCTTGTGGGCGCTCGACCTGGGCGACCTCATGGAAGGACTCGCCGTCGGCGGAGATCAGGTACGTCACCCTCCGCGGCAGGTGGATCCCGACCGCGAGGGCCCGCAGGCAGCTCGCGTCCAAGTGCGTGATGCGCCTCTCCGTCTCGAGATCGACGGTCACGACCGCATCCACCCCCAGCCAGCCGACCCAGCCGGTGTGTGCGTGGTGGACGACACCCAGCTGGCCGTCGGTCAGGTCTCCTAGCTCGTCCGGATAGCGAGGGTCGGGCGCCGACTGGTACCGGACCCTCTTCCCGAGGGCGTCGTGGGGGAGTGGTTCCGGCGGCACGTACGGCGGGAGCATCTCGGCGCGCAGCCGTTCGTGGTGCCGTTCGATGCCACTCCCGTGGGTGAGGTCCCAGAGGGAGGTGTTCAGTTGCCGCAGCGCCAAGACGGAGGTGATCCAACCCTGGGTCCAGCCGCTCTCGATCGCCCACGCACCCCAGCCGTGGTCGGCGTTCGAGCCCCAGTGCTCCCAGCGTCCGAAGTCGAAGGCGCGGAACCAGCCGCCGTCGAGCATGGGAAGGCCCTCGCTGCGAACCTGGATCCGGCACAGGAACTCCGCCAGCTCGTCCGCGGCCGCGCGCATCTCCGCGTCGCCGGTCGCCGCGGCGGCCTCGTGCAGTCCGAGGAAGGCGAAGTTGGTGGTGTAGAGCAGGTCCGAGACGGGATCGCCGTTGCGCGCGATGAGCGAGGCCTCGCTCCGGCCGTAGGCCTCGTTCGACTGCGGCGGCGGATACGCGCCGCGGCCGGGGAGCCCCAGCTCCTCGCGGATCGCCCCGTGCTCCTCCTGGAGAGCGAGCAGCCCGTCGACCGCCTGGCGCAGCAGCGCGCGATGCTCGGGCGTGTCCTCGACGCGCACCAGCCAGGCGAGGGGCAGCAGGATCCGAGCGCGCTCCTGGGCCAGGCCGTTCGTCCACCTCCACCCGTCGGTGTGCTGCGCCATCGTCATCGTCAGGGCGGTGCGGGCCCGATCCAGGAACAACTCCTCGCCGGTCTGTTCGTAGGCCCACAGGAAGCAGGCCCAGAGGTAGGCTTCGAAGTGCGGAGCGTAGTTGACGGGGCGGTCGTCGAAGTACGAGCGCCACCCGCGTGCGCTGAGGGGACCGACGTCGATGCGGTTCCCCCGGAAGCCGAGTCGCCCGGTGGTGCGCAGGTTGGCGAAGAGGCAGCGCAAGACGACCTCGTCCCAGCGATCGTCGCCGTTGAGGGCCGCGACGGCCAGGGCGCCCAGCATCTGGCGGGCGTTGTCGTCCCCGTAGCTCGCGACCCACCAGGCCGGGCTCGACACCCCCCAGGCGATCAGGCCGTGGTTCCCGTCCTGCGGGTCGCCCCGCTCGCGCTCGAGGGCGCCGGACTCGAAGAAGTAGTAGTCGAGGAGGTTGCGCGCGGTGCTCCGGGAGCGCTCCGCGTCCAGGACGCGTCCCTCGAAGGCCAGGGCCATGGCGGTCTCACAGATGCAGTCGCCGCGGCGAACCGATCCGATCGACTGGGTGCCGTCGGAGTGCAGGATCGAGAGCACCGCCTCCAACGAGCCGAGGGAGCCGTCTCCCACCGGGGCGTCGGCGGGGAGTGAGCGCAGTCGCTCGCCTTGCGCGATCTCCTCTGCGAAGGAGGGGTGGACGATCATCTTGGCGTTCCGGAACCAGGCGAGCCCACGGCGGAACGCTTCGAGCTCGACATCGGCGGGCAGCTCCTCGTCGGGCCCGTAGCTGGCGCGCACCGCCGGTGTCCAGGCCAGCTCCGGGAGATCCACGCCGGGCGCCGTCCAGTGGAGGATCGCTCGCCAGATCCCACTCCAGGCATCCTGGGGCGCGTAGCGTCCCGTGACGAATCCGCTCAGGTTCGTGGTCGCCACCAGCAGATCCTGCCCCGGCGCCTCGAAGAGCAGCGGCACGGTCTCGGCGGGCAAGCCGTACAGCGCCTCGTCGAATCCCGCCACGCGCGCCGCGACGACGTGCGCGGCACCGACGTCGACCGGCAGGTAGCGCAGGCCGTGGATCGAGGCGATGCGCAGGGGCTGCAAGCGGTCGCCGAAGAGGTCGGAGGTGATCACGGCGCGTTCGACGCTGCTGCCTGCCGGCGGACCGATCTCCAGTCCCGGGAGGAAGGCGGGGTACTCGACGAAGAGCCGCAGCTGCTTGCGCGCCGCCTGCTCGAAGATCCGCGCGTCGACCTGCGTGGCCTCCTCCGGGTAGCCCCGGGCGAGGATCAGGACTCCCCCTCCCACCGGCGCCGCCGCCACCGCCTCCGCCGGGTGGTCGTAGCGCTCCACCTCCAGGCCCGCCGCGGAGACGATCTGGAAGAGGTCGTTGTCCTCCTCGGAGCAGAAGACGAGGCGAGCCTGCGTCGCTGCGCCGCAGCTGACGACCAGGCACACGAGGAGCCCCGTCAAGGTACGCTCCAGCGCGTGACGCGCGCTGCGGAGAGGGGGGCGGGTCGTGGTCCTGCGCATGGGCTCTTCACCGGAGCGGAACGTCGACGTCGACCGCGCAGCGCAGCACGACCGGGCCGAGGAGTCCCGAGGGGAGGAGCTCCATGTCGGCGCGGAACTTGTTCTTCAGGTTGGTGTGCGCCTGGGCGCCCGACTCGGGGAAGCGCAGATCGCCGACGATGCGGTTGTGCCAGAGGTTCGTGACCCGCACCTCGAGGTCGTTCGCACCGGTCTTCAAGAGCCGGGTGACGTCGACGCGGTACGGAGCGTTCCAGAGGATTCCGAGTGACTTTCCGTTCAACCGGACCTGGGCCACCTCGGCGACCTCTCCGAGGTCCAGGTGCAGGACGCGCCCGCCGCCCAGCATCTCTCCCGGAACGTCGAACCTCGTCCGATAGCGGGCCGTCCCGGAGAAGACGCACGCGGCCTCGTCCGCGAGCCGGGGCCAGCTCACGAGCTCTTCCAGCTCGAGGGATGGGGGCGCGCCCTGGCCCGCTGCGCCCGCCGGAAACTCGAGCGTCCAAGGACCGGCGACGGCGAGAGCGGCGGGAGGATCCGCGAGCTCGACCACTCCCGACCGTCCGCCGCCCGTGGTCAGCTCGTAGCTGCCCCCTCGTCGGGCTCGCACGACCGCGCCGGTCGACGTGCGCCTGCGCACCTCCAGATCGGGATGCAGCCAGCCGGAGGTCACCTGTCCCTCGCGAGTGACCGCGACGACCGGATCGTCTCCCTCGGCGGGCCGGAAGACCACGAAGACCGAAGAGACCGCCGGGAGCCGCAGGGGCACGCGCAGGGAGCCGGCTTGGGCGCGATAGGCGGGACAGGGGCGAATGCTGCCGTCCTCGGCGTCCCACAGGCAGGGCTGCATCCCCTCCGCGACCCGGAACGCGCACTCCGCGTCCACCGGGGCGTCGGCGCTGTTGATCACGAAGTAGATCTCCTCGCTCGCGGTGCGGCGGTGGATGTAGTCGAGCTGGTGCTGCTCTGGTGTCACGACCGAGAAGTCCGGTCCGACGCCCATCCCGCGCAGGACGTCGCGCAGGGCGACCTCGGGGAACACCTGTCCCTCGCCGTATCGCCGTGCACCCTCCGTCGGTGCGTCACCCCAGAGGAGACGCGCCAGGCGGCGCACCTCCTCGTCGCAGCCGGGATGGCCCTCGAGGCTGTTCGAGCGCTCAGGAGGACGACCGACGAGCGTCGCTCCCTCGCGCACCAGTCGCTCCAGCTCCACGAGCACGGAGAGGGCGATGTCGTCGCGCTCCGGTAGGACGAGGAGGCGATACTCCATCCCGCTCGAGAGCACCAGGCGGCCGTCGCGCACCTGCATGTCGCGCTCGATGACGTCGCGGTTCACGTAGTCGAAATCGTAGCCGGGACCGAGGCTCTCGGTCCTGTTCGGCAGCGCTCGCCCGCAATGCAGACACTCACCCTCGTCGTGAGGCGGGGTGACCTTCGGATCGATGCGTCGTGAGGGAACCAGGTTGGGGGCCTGATCCCCGTAGTAGAAGCAAACGTCCGCGACGAAGCGTCCCTGCCGCAGGAGGTGACCGCAGCGCGACAGATACTCGACGAACGGTCCGGCCTGGTTCCACCAGGTGGAGTTGACGTTGAAGTGCTCCCCCGCGTGGTAGGCGAAGCCGGGCTGGCCCGCCTGGGGCGGATTGTGGGCGAAGGTGTGGAAGACGGGACGCGTCAGCCCGGCGCAGAACGCCAGGTCGCACAGCCGCCGATACTCCTCCGGGCCGTCGCGCCAGTGGCGCCAGCCCGTCAACGCCTCGGCCGCGACGTCGCGGCGGCCGTAGATGTGCGCGGCACTGGCCGCCTCCTTCGTCACCCAGAACTGCTTGCCGTTCCAGTACTCGCCCATCGGGATCTGCGCGACCCCGAGGGCTTGCAGCGGATCGACGCGCGGGTAGCCGCCGTGGCCCCCCTCCGCCAGGAGGCTCAAACCGCGCTGCGCGAGGATCTCTGCCGCGTGGCCGAAGTGATTCTCGATCATCAGGCGGGAGACGAGGGCGCGGTAGTCCTGCAGGAAGCGCGCGTCGATTTCAGATCCGTGGAGCTCGTGGCCGGCCAGGATCGGCAGGTAGGGGATGGGGTCGTACCCGTAGCGGCGGCGGAACTCGCCCTCGAACCCCGGGGTCCAGTCGACCTTGGGCCAGACCTCGAAGCTGTCGAGCATCAGGTGCTTCAGCGCGCGGTGCCGAGCGCCGTCGGGGAGGAGACGGCCGAGGATCACGTCGAAGTGGCGCTCGGTCGCGGCGGCGCTCATGTGATCCACGACCAAGCCGTCGGAGGCCGGACTCGGACAGACCAGGTGCTGGCCCGTGCCGCTGTGCACGAAGCGCAGGAGCGTCCAGTTCCCGGCAGGGATCTCCCACGAGAGCCGACCGGTTGCGTCGAGCGCCCGCGAGAGATCGATCGGTTCGATGGGCTCTCCTTCGGGCTTCCCCTGTGGCACGGCGACCACGGCCACGTCGACGAATGGAGTCGTGAGGTCCTCCAGAGCCGGAAGCGCGCCGGCGAAGCGCCCCGGTCCCGCGACGTCGAGCCCCACCCAGAGGAGCTCCTGGCTCGCGAGCTGCGCGTCGATCCACGGCCCTCCCGCGTTCCAGCTGCTCGACGCGAAGACTCCGAGCTCGAGCCCGAGCCGTTCCGCCTCGTCGGCGGCGTGGTGGATCGAGCGCACGGACTCCTCCCCGAGGAAGGGCGGGCCCGTGGGAATCAAGCCCTCGGGATCCGCCAGGCTGCCCACGTCCCAGGCGATCGCGCCACCCAGTCCCTTGGCCCGCATCTCCGCCAGCTCACGCGTGGCCTGCTCCCGGTCGACGTGTCCGTTCAGCCAGGGCCACAGCACCAGCGGACGGGCGGAGCGAGGGGGTGTCCGAAAGAGCCCCTTGGCCAGGGTCGGGGCCGCCCCGGTCTCGGCGCAGAGCGCGTCGCAGCGGCGGCGCATGCGGGCGAGGAGCTGCGCCTCTTCCGCATCGTCCACCAGGTTGACGAGCTGCAACGGATCGCGCTCGAGGTCGTGCAGGAATTCTCCTTCCGGCAGGTGATCGATGTAGCGCGCGTAGACGTGCCGCTCGCCGCGCACGCCCTCCATGCGGGGGATGCGAGCGTGGTCGAAGAGGTGCTCGAAGAGGAAGTCGTCGCGCCACCCCGCGACCGGCGTGCCCCCCAGCAGGGGGGCGAGGCTCGTGCCCTGAACCGTCGCGGGCACCTCGAGGCCCGCGAGATCGAGAATCGTGGGGGCGAGGTCGACGTTGAGCACCAGTTCGGACGCGAGTCGCCCACCCCCGCCCCCCGCGACGCGCGGATCGTGGATCACCAGGGGCACGCGCAGGGACTCCTCGTAGTGCGACCACTTGCCCGCGAAGCCGCGCGACCCCATGTAATAGCCGTTGTCGCTGGTGAAGATCACGACCGTGTTGCGGGCCAGCCCACGCTGCTCCAGCTCGGCCAGGAGGCGTCCCGTGACGCGGTCGATGCCGCTGAGCATGCGGTAGTAGTCGCGCAGGAAGCGGTCGTACTTCGCGGGCGTGTCCCACCTCCAGAACCACCGGTCGCGGTTCAGGGAGCGCGCGAAGAACTCGGGCAGCTCCTTCCAGAACTCGATCGAGACGCGCGGGGTGGGCAGCTCGCAGTCGACGTAGAGGCCCTGCTCCGGCGGCGAGAAGGGGTACTGGTCGTCCTTGCTCGCGTCCTCGGCGTGGGGCGCGTTGAAGCTCACCGTCAGGCAGAAGGGTCGCTGCGCGTCGCAGTGCGCGAGAAACTCGAAGGCGTCGTCTTCAGCGATGTCGGTCAGGTGGCGAGCGGTGCCGTCGGCCTGCTGCTTCAGGAAGGGCTGCCCGTACGAGCGGTAGAAGTCGAACATCACCCGCGGCGAGTCCGCTTGGGCACGGACTCCGTACTTCCCGATGAAGCCCGTGCGGTACCCCGCGTCCCTGAGGAGAGCGGGATAGCTCACCGCGATCTGCTCGGCGGTCAGCGGCCGTGTCCCGAAGGTGTAACCATGCCGGCGTTCCCAGGCGCCCGTGAGGACCGACGCCCGGCTCGCCGCGCAGATCGGCGTCGTGACGAACGCGTTGACGAAGCGCACCCCCCGGCTGGCGATGCCGTCGATCGCCGGCGTCTCCAGGACCGGGTGCCCCGCGCAGCCGAGGGAGTCGTCCCGTTGATCGTCGGTGATCAGGATCAGGAAGTTCGGTCGCTCCTCCTGAGCCGCGGTCGCGTGGCCAGGGAGCGTCGCCAAGAGCAGGCAGAGCAGGGTGAGGTTCTTCATCGCGGGAGGGTCACGCAGGAGCCACGGGCGGGCACGGCCGACGGTGTGCCCAGGGCGCGAGGTAGGCGCCGGTACTTCTTCTCGAGCGCGACCCGGGTCCTGCGCAGGGATCGCGGATGAACGAGCCGGCGGTTCAGCGCGAGCTCGACGCACTCCCGCGCGGGCGCCAGGCGGACCGAGCAGCCGACGCGCTCCAGCCGCTCCACGAGCGCTCGCACGACGTCGACGTCGTCCTTCTCCGAACCCAGGCGCTGCGCGATCCTCCGCCATCCCAGTCGGTGCGCGTGGGAGCGAGCCGAGTTGCGCACGGCGTAGAGCGTGACCTGTCCAGCCGCCTCGTAGAAGGCGACCTCCACATGGCCACACCCGAAGTGACTCGTCAGGCACAGGTAGCGGTAGAGCACGCGGTTCATCCGCGGCCGCTCCTGACGCAGGGAGACCATTCCGAAGCGCGGCGTGCCCACCCGCGCCCGACGATGGACGGCGACCCGCAGCGTGCCGCAACGGCCCGCCTGGATCCTCGCCTCCTGGAGACGATCGACTGAGGTCCCGCCGCGCAGCAGGCGGCACCAGGCGCGGTTGAACGCGGCGCGCAGCCCCGTGAACGCGCAGACGACGTAGGCCCAGCGGTAGAGGGTGTCGATCCTGACGGCGTTCCGACCCCTCGCGCCGTCGTCACTCGAGCGGGTGGCTAGGTCTTGCAAGGATTCGAGTTCGTGAGCCAGCTGGCGTCGGTGGGGGTGGGGACCATCCTACAGGCGATCCGAATCGCTAGAGCACGAACTGCAACGCCCGCAGCACCTCGAAGTAGTCCTCGGTCTCGAGCCCGATCGAGAGCGGCGTGAGCTGCCGCGCGCCGGGGTAGAAGGAGCGGCGGTAGGCGATCTCCTGCTGCTTGTACTCGATGCGCAGCTCGAAGCGCTCGGGGAGCTCGAGGCGGGCCGCCGAACGGTCGCTTCGCAGGGCGGCTTCGCTCCCCTCGCGGATGCCGTGCACGGCGCGCTCGGGGTGCAGCGAGAGGGTCGAAGCGCCGTGGCCGCCCTTCACGGCGAAGGTCCGCACCGGCGGGTGGAAGGCGGCGATCTCCTGGCAGAGGCTCTCGTCTCCCGAGACGAAGACCACCGGCACGCCCACCGACTCGGCCGCCCAGGCGTGGATCAGGTACTCCGAGGTGGGGATGTCGTTGATCCACATGCCGGCGATGCGCGAGGAGGACAGGGTGTGTGCCAGGGGGTTGCCGCCGGCGCCGATGCGCGCGTGGTAGCCGATGAACATCGCCGCGTCGAAGCTCGTGTCGAGCTCCTGGACCATGCTGAAGGGGTGTCCGCTCCAGGCGCGCACCAGGCTGGCCTGGGGAGGGAGCTCCTCGCCGATGACGTTGCGGCCCGGGCCGTGGGCGTCGCGCACTAGGATCTCCTCGGCCCCCGCGGCGATCGCCCCCTCGCAGGCGGCTGCCACCTCGGCGGTCATCTGCTTCTGGAAGGGAGCGTAGTCGGCGTGGGCCTCGTCGGCCTCGCTCCAGTTGGTGACGCCGCAGACGCCCTCGATGTCGGCGCTGATGTAGATCTTCATGACTCGCTCCAGGTGGATGGGCCGGGGCCGGGGGGGCATGATCGCTGGAGGAGGCCCCTGGGGCCATGCTCAGCCCTGGCTCCGGGGCTCTGAGCCACGATTGCCGCGCCCAGCCTCTGAAATCGGGCGCCGATCCATGTAAGGATCGGAGGAGCCGTGCGAAGAGACGAGCCATGAAGAACCGCATCCTCCCGCTGCTGCTGCTCTTGCTCCTGCCCCTGATCGCCGCCCCCGCGACGGCCGCTCCGGCGCTGATCGCGGACGAGTGCGCCACCTGCGGCAAGACCATCTACTTCGGCGAGCGTTGCCTGACCTGCATCGCGAAGGAGGCGCGGGAGGCCCGCGAACACCCCTGCGCCGACTGCGGCAAGTCGATCCTGATCGGCCCGCGCTGCGCCGCCTGCACCTGGGAGGCGACCCGCGCCCACCTGGCCCACGACTGCGCCGGCTGCGGGAAGGAGATCCTGATCGGTTCCCTGTGCGCAATCTGCTCGGCGCAGAAGCTGGAGGGGACCCTGCGCGGGCTCTACGCGCGCGGCGCCGAGCTGGCGCCCGAGGTGCAGGAGGCCCTCGCCGCCCTCGTGCCCGGGGGGCTCGACGCCGGGGCGATGAAGGAGGCCGCCCTCCGGGAGGCCGCCGAGCGCAAGGCGGCCCTCGAGCGCTTCGCCGCGGTCGCCGCCCAGTACGCGGCGGAGAAGGGGGTGGCCGTGGGCGAGACGCTCGAGGACCTGGAGGTCAAACGCCGCGCGCTGCAGGTCGTCGGGGCGGCCGCCACCGTGGCCGACCGGGTCGAGCGCACCAAGCTCAAGGTGGCCGAGGTCGGGATCGGGAAGGTGGCGAAGATGCCGGTGCGCTCCGAGCTCGGCTGGACGACCCTCGAGGACCTGGCGCGCTTCAAGCTGATCGAGGTGGCCCCCTCGATGGAGGGCACCGACCTGGCCCAGGATCCCGCCGCCGTGCTGGCCTCCCTGGTCGTCGCCGATCACCTCTACTTCCTGATGGATCTCGACCTGGTCGCGACCCCCGCAGGCCCGATCTCGATCGTCGAGGCCCTCGAGCGCAAGAGCGGCGAAGACGCGGAGGGCACCCTGGCCTGCCTGGCGATCCTGCGCTCGGTGCGCGACATCAAGCGCGGGCACGACCTCACCCGCTCCGTGCGCGACATCTCGCGCTCCCTCGAGATCCTCAACCCCCACTTGTTCGAGGGTGAGGAGAGCGGGGAAGGTGAAGGGGGCGAGTAGGTCGAGAAGCGGACTCGCCCCTTAAGAGGCAGACCAACCCTATCATGGCGATCCCGCCTTCCTGAGGCGGGTACTCGGGGGGACCGCCTGGTGCACTCCGCCGCCCGCTCCCGGGATGCTCTCACGAAACACGACCAGAGGCTGATCACCATGAATCGCTTTTCGCTCTGGCTGCTGACCTCGACTGCAGTCTCCGCGCCTGCCTGGGCTGCCACTTCCGACGGCGACTCGCTCGCCGAGGAGGCGCGCTACGCCCCTTATCCCCTGACCAGTGTCTGGTGGGGGGACTACGACGCCGACGGGCTCGAGGACGCCTACGTCGTCCAGCCCGACGGATCGGGGCGCCTGCTCCACAACCAGGGTGACGGTCGCTTCGTCGACGTCACCGAGCGAGCTGGGCTCGCCGATCTGCAGGGCCACCACCTGGCCGCCTGGGGCGACGCCGACGGCGACGGCCGGGCGGACCTCTACCTCGCCGCCTGGCGTGGGGTGAGCCGCCTCTACGTACAGCTCGAGGACGGGACCTTCGCGGATCACACCGAGACCTCGGGCTTGCCCGCCCACGCACAGCCGCTGGACGCCACCTGGCGCGACGTGGACGGGGACGGCAAGGCGGACCTGCAACTGGTGACGGAGCTGGACGACCTCGTCTACCGCTCCGCCGGGGAGGGCCGCTTCGAGAAGGTGGATCTGGGGCTGGCTCCCCGTGTCGCTCCGCCGCTCGGGACGATCCGCGCGGGCTCGGTGGATCAAGCGCGGGCCGGCGTAGGGCTGCCTCCGATCAGTGGAGGACCCCTCGGGGCCCCGATGCCGACGCCGGACTACCAGCCGATCTGTGCCCACTTCGTCAAGGACCAGGCCGTCCCCGGGGTGTGCCTGATGGCTTCCAGTGACCCCACGCTGGGAATGCTCTACCCGATCACGAGCGACTGGTTCGTGGAGTCGGGAACGGGCTACGTGGGTCTGGGTACGACCTCACCCGGCGCGCGGCTGGAGGTGGACGGCAACGTCATCGCCGAGCAGCTCCGCTCCATCGCGGGCGCTGGGGCACCGGTCGTCGCTGTCTCGACCGACCTGTGCCCGAACCTCAACGCGGATCTCCTCGACGGGTACGACTCCTCGGCCTTCGCCGTGCTGCCGGTCACCGGCTCGGACATCGCCGACGACAGCATCACCTCCTTGGACCTGGCCTCGAGCTCCGTGGGCTCGACCGAGATCGCCTATGGCGTGATCCTCGATGCCCACGTCAACGCAGCCGCGAGCATCCAGGGCACCAAGATCCTTCCCCACTTCGGCATCCAGGACGTGATCACGGACGCGCACGTGGGCATCGGGACGGCCATCCCAGCCGGGCCTTCCGGCCTATCGGAGCTGACGATCGAGGAAGCTGCCGACCCCGTCGACCAAGCCTGGATCACCCTCATGGAGGGAATCCAGGCGGCGCCGTGGACCTACGTCGAGATGATCGTCAGCGCCCGCGAGGACATGGGCTACACCGGCGGCCAGGTGGGGACACTCAGCGCCGACCCGATGCGCTGGTACACCGGTAACTCGGCCTTCATGGAGGCTGACACGTCGGGCAACGTCCACATGTGGGACGACCTGGACGTGGATGGGAACCTGAACGTAGACGGGGAGGTGGTTGCCGACACGATCAGCCCCATCGGCAGCCCGCTCACCATCAATGGTAGCCTCACCATCGCCGGTGCCGCCGTCGAGACCATCGCGCAGGCGACCTTCGGTGATGGGGTGTTCGTCCAATGGGGAGTTCGAGGCGACGGCGGCCAGGGCCCGACCAGGGGCTATCTCGGCGTACAGGGTCTCACGGACTTCGACGGTATCACCTCCGCCGACTGGCAGTACCTGGAGATCGGCACAGCCGGCATCTCGACCGGCTCGACGACCTCGGACAACTACGGCGTCGTGGGGCACTCGAATGGCGTCGGCGTCCGCGGCGAGTACTCCGGTGCTCCGACGGTGGACTACGGAGAGCTCGGAACGTCGGGCTACGGCGTCCGAGCCAAGGGCAACAACGCCGGCGTCTTCGCGGACTGCCACGGGGAGTACGACGGCGTCCGAGGATTCACTGATTCGTCTGGCAGCTTCGCCCTCTGGGGCGCCAACGCCAATACCACCTCGAGCAGCGCCATGGGAGTCGTGGGAGCCACCAGCTCCCCGACGGCCTTCGGCGTCTACGCCTCCGGCGACTTCGGAGGCAGCGGGGCCAAGTACTTCATCAATCCACACCCCACCGACCCTCTGAAGGAAGTGCGCATGGTGTGCCTGGAGGGCAACGAATCCGGCACCTATTTCCGCGGCACGTCGCGGACGGTGGACGGCCTGGCGATCATCCCGGTGCCCGAGGTCTTCCGCCTGGCCTCGATCGCCGAGCGCATGACCGTGCAGGTGACCGCGGTGGGCGCCCCCGCGCAGCTCTGGGTCGAGCACAGGGATCTGAACGAGATCGTCGTGCGCAGCGACGTCGACGTCGAGTTCGACTACTTCGTGAACGGTGTGCGGCGCGGCTACGAGGATCTGGGCGAGAACCTGATCGTCGACAACGTCTCCTACTGGCCGATGGAGGCTGGCGCGCCCTTCGGTACCCAGTACCCCGATTCCTACCGCCAGATCCTGGTGGAGAACGGGATCCTGAACGCGGACTTCACCCCCAACGAGGCCACCATGGCCGTGATGGAGCAGGCTCTGGAGGAGTACGCCATCCGCCGTCAGTACGCCGCTCTCGAGGCCGAGGCGCGCGAAATGGCGCGCGTGGGTCCCGACGTCGAAGAGCTGGAGCCAGAGCTACGGCCCGTCGAGATTATGGACAAGCCTTCTTCGAAGGTCCCGCGTAGCGAGCGCCCGCGCATGACCGGCGGACGCTGACGCAGCCCATCATCGGTGGTACCGTGCTCGCGCATGGAGACCACCAGCATCCTCAACGAGGTCCTCGGCCCGGTGATGCGGGGGCCGTCGAGCTCCCACACCGCGGCTTCCTACCATTTCGCGGTGTTGGCGCGCGCCCTGTTGGCTGAGCGTCCGGTGCGGGCCGAGTTCACCTTCGACGCCGACGGATCCTACGGCCGCGTCTACCGGGAGCAGGGCTCGGACCTGGCCTTCGCAGCGGGGCTGATGGGGTGGGAGCTGACCGACGAGCGCTTTCCAGACGCCCTTGAGATCGCCGCGGCGCAGGGGCTCGAGATCTGCTTCGCCACCGCGCACCTGCCCGAGGCCGATCATCCGAACACGGTGCGCATGCGGCTCGTCGGACCAGGCGAGGACTCGCTCGAGGCGGTCGGTCGCTCGATCGGCGGTGGGTCGATCGAGATCACCGCGCTCGAGGGCTGGCCGCTGCTCCTGAACGCCCGCAGCCATGAGATCGTCGTGGAGACGCGGCCCGAGGCGTCCTCCGAGGTGCTGCGGCTCCTGACCGCCGACGGAGCAGCTCTCGAGGCTCCCCTCCTCGATCAGCGGGAGGATTTGGCGCTCTGCCGCGTCCAGAGGCGAGCACCTCTGCCCACCGAGAGCCGAGCCGAGCTGGCCGACCTCACCGGGGTCACCCGCACCTGGGCCGGCCGGCCGCTCTTCTTCGTCAAAACGGGTGAGGCCCTCTTCGGGAGCGCCGCCGAGATGGTCGCGCTCGCGGAGGGCGAGGGGCTCTCCCTCGGCGCCGCGGCGTTGCGCTACGAGTCCCAGCTCCTGGGGTTGAGCGAGGGCGAGGTGCTGGCGGAGATGCGACGCCGCTTCGACGTGATGCGCCGCTCGGTCCACGCCGCCCTGGACGACGAGCCTCCCCCGATGCAGCTCCTCGGCCCCAGTGCGCAGAAGATCTACGCCGCCGAGGCGGCGGGGGGGCTGGCGGTGGGAGGGATGCACACCCGCGCGGCGGCACGCGCCCTGGCGGCGATGCACGTCAACTGCGGGATGGGCGTGGTCTGCGCCGCACCGACGGCGGGCTCGGCGGGCGTGCTTCCGGGGGTGGTGACGACCCTGCACGAAGAGCACGGCGTGGACGAAGCAGGGGCGGCCCTGGCTCTCTTGGCCGCCGGCGCGGTGGGAGTGATCTTGGCCGAGCGGGCGACCTTCGCCGCCGAGATCGCCGGGTGTCAGGTCGAGATCGGCGCGGCGGGCGCGATGGCGGCGGCTGCGGTCGTGGAAGTGGCGGGCGGGACGGCGGCGCAGGGGGCGGACGCGGCGGCGATCTCCTTCCAGAACACGATGGGCTCGGTCTGCGATCTCGTCCAAGGCATCGTGGAGATCCCCTGTCACACCCGCAACGCCGTCGCGGCCTCGTCGGCCTTCGTCTGCGCCGACTTGATCCTCGGTGGCTACGAGAACCCCGTTCCCCTCGACGAGACGATCGACGCGGTCTACGCTGTCGGCCAGGCGCTGCCCCAGGAGCTGAAGGTCACGGCGCTCGGCGGCCTCGCCCTCGCGCCGTCCGCTCAGGCGCTGCCGAGGCGCCGCTAGTCCTCGAGGGAGTCGTACCCCAGAAGGAGTGGGAGTCCAAGACATGGCGTCGCGCAAGCTGCGATTCTTCTCGTCCGAGGACGTCAAGGCCGCCCTCTCGATGGCCGAGGCCGTCGAGCTGATGAAGGAGGCCTTCGCCAAGCTCCGCAGCGGGCAGGCGGTCGTCCCCCTGCGTACGCACGTCGAGGCACCCGATCACGGGGGCACCGCCCTCTTCATGCCCTCTGCGCTGCCGGCGGATGGCCAGATCGGCCTCAAGGTCGTCACCGTCTTCGACGGCAACGCTGGCTTGGGGCTCCCCCGGATCCAGGCCCTGGTGCTGGTGCTCGACGGCACCACCGGCAGCCCGCTGGCGGTCATGGACGGGACCTACCTGACCGCCCTGCGCACCGGCGCCGCCTCGGGTGCCGCCACCGACCTCTTGGCGCGCCAGGACGCCGAGAGCGCGGCGATCCTCGGCACCGGCGTGCAAGGCCGCACCCAGCTCGAGGCGATTTGCGCCGTGCGCCGCATCGCCAAGGTACGGGCCTTCGATCCCGTTGAAGGTGCCGCCGCCGCCTTCGCCAGGGAGATGGGCGCCGCCCTCGACATCGAGATCGAGCCGGTCCCCGCTGCGGCCCAGGCCGTGCGCGGCGCCGACATCGTCTGCACGGCGACCACGTCGGTCTCACCGGTCTTCGAGGACGAGGACCTCGAGCCGGGTGTGCACGTCAACGCCGTCGGCTCCTACCAGCCCCACGTCCAGGAGATCCCGGCCGAGACGGTGCGGCGTGCCCGGGTCGTGGTCGATCACCGCGCCTCCGCCCTGGCCGAGACGGGCGATCTGATCGTCCCGATCGAAGAGCAGCTGTTCTCCGAGGATCCCATCCACGCCGAACTGGGGGAGATCGTGCTGGGGGAGGCGTCGGCCAGGGCCTCCGACGGCGAGGTGACCCTCTTCAAGTCCGTCGGGGTCGCGATCCAGGATCTCGTCGCCGCCGAGCGCGTCCTCGACAACGGAGCGCAGCTCGGCCTCGGCACCGAGATCTCGCTGTGAGCGCCTTCCGGCCGGTTCGCTGAACCGCCGGCGATTTGGACTCGACCCCCCGACGGTCGACGGTAACTTGTGCGCCCCGAGGACTCCTGCGAGCCGAGGACGGACCCGCCGAACCATGAGCCCCCCTCTCCACGTCGACGTGGGATCCAGGCCCGATCTGGACCCCACCTTCCTTCCCGCCGTCCTGTGGAACCGCGCCTACCGCGAGCGGGTGAACGCGGATCCCGGGGCGACCGACCTGCGCCTCGGGATCACTCGGGGGGACGGCACGGCGTTCGTGCACGACACGCGGATCCTGGCCCACGAGGGCGAGGGCGCCGAGCTGAATGTGCGCCACGTCGAGCGACTGGTGAAGGCGCTGCTCTGGCTGCGGGGCGGTTCGCGGATTCACGTCGGCGGGAATCCGGCGCTGGCCGCCTCGCTCGCTCCGATCTTCTCGCCCAGCGGCGCCCGCGACTTCGACGACGACAACGTCGGCCAGAAGATGTTCGGCGAGCCGCTCCAGGTGATCTCCTCCTCGATCGACGAGGTCCCCGAGGCCGCTTCCAGCAGCGCAGCCTTGGGGCGCAACCTCGACGGCTGCCGGATCGGCTTCGACCTGGGAGGAAGCGACCGCAAGGGCGCGGCGGTGATCGACGGCGAGGTGGTCCACTCCGAGGAGGTCGCCTGGGATCCCTACTTCGAGCGGGACCCCGAGTACCACTACCGCGGCATCCACGACACGCTGCAGCGCGCCGCCGCGAAGCTGCCGCGGGTCGACGCGATCGGCGGCAGTGCCGCGGGCGTGTACGTCAAGAACGAGGTGCGCAACGCCTCCCTCTTCCGGGGTGTTGCACCCGAGGACTTCGAGGAGAAGGTGCGGCGCATCTTCTTCCGCCTGAAGGAGGACTGGGGCGGTGTGCCCTTCGAGGTGGTCAACGACGGCGAGGTCACTGCGCTCGCCGGCTCGATGGCGCTGGGCGAGGGGGCGCTGCTGGGGGTCTCGATGGGGACCAGCATGGCCGCCGGGTACTGCGATCCCGGCGGGAGGATCACCGCGGGGATCAACGAATTGGCTTTCGCTCCCATCGACTACCGAACCGACGCCCCGGTCGACGAGTGGTCCGGTGACCACGGTTGCGGCGTGCAGTACTTCTCCCAGCAGGGGGTCGCGCGCCTCGCTCCGCTGGCGGGGATCGAGCTGCCGGATGGGATGCCCTTCGCCGAGCGCCTGGTCGAGGTGCAGCAGCTGATGGCGGCCGGTGACGATCGCGCGCGCCGCGTCTACGCGACGATCGGCACCTGTTTCGGCTACTCGATCGCGCACTACGCCGAGTTCTACGAGCTCGCCCACGTCCTGATCCTGGGCCGCGTCTCCTCCGGCGAGGGGGGCGAGCTGATCCTGAGGGGTGCCGAGGCGCTCCTGCGTCGCGAATTCCCCCAGCTCGGTGAACGCATCCAGCTCTCCACGCCGGACGAGAAGGACAAGCGCCACGGCCAGGCGATCGCCGCCGCCAGCCTGCCGAAGATCGGCTGAACCCGAATCCCGCCCATGCAGCTCCACAACTCCGACGCGGACGTCTTCGTTCCCGATGACCTCGAGCTCTCGGCCGCCCTCGCGCGCACGACGCACCTGTGCGTCGGAGCGCACCAGGACGACCAGGAGTTCATGGCCTACCACGGGATCGTCGAGTGCTTCGGCCGCGACGATCGCTGGTTCACCGGCGTCGTGGTGACCGACGGCGGAGGCAGTGCCCGCAGCGGGCCCTACGCGGACCATAGCGACGACGAGATGAAGGCGGTGCGCCGCCGCGAGCAGCGCAAGGCCGCCTGCGTGGGGGAGTACGCCGCCCAGCTCCAGCTCGCCTACCCGAGCGCCACGGTGAAGGACGCCGGGGTCGCCGCGGTGACCGCGGACCTGCGCGCCGTGCTCGAGGCGAGTCGCCCGCGCATCGTCTACCTGCACAACCCCGCCGACAAGCACGACACCCACGTCGCCTGCGCGCTGCGCGCGATCGAGGCGCTGCGCGCCCTCCCCGCCGATGCCCGGCCGGAGAAGGTCTACGGCAACGAGGTGTGGCGCGACCTCGACTGGTTGCTCGACGAGGACAAAGAGGTCCTGCGCGTCGACGGCCACGAGAACCTGGCCAGCGCCCTGGCCGGGATCTTCGACTCGCAGCTCGCCGGCGGCAAGCGCTACGACCTGGCGATCCAGGGGCGCCGCCGCGCGAACGCGACGATGCTCGAGTCGCACGCGGTCGACCAGGCCGAGGCGCTCACCTGGGCGCTCGACCTGACGCCGCTGGTGGCCGACGCGTCGCTGTCGGTCGTCGAGTACACGCACCGCTTCCTCGAGCGGCTGAAACAGGACGTGGCCGACCGGGTGCGGAGGATGGGCGGCCGCTGAGTGGGGGGGGCGCCTCCGCCTCCGACCTCACGGGACGCGGATGACGACCGGATCGTCACCCGCCCGCGGCAAGTCCACGCGTCCCTCGGGGGAATCGGGGAGGTCGGCTCGCCCGCCGGCGTGCTGAGCGCTCGGAATCGTCCGGCGCGCGGTGATCGCGATCGGGAGCCCCTCTGGAGCTTCGATCTCGAAGTGCCCTTGCTCGTCGGCGAGTGCTTGCTTCAGGGGACGACCCTGGGCGTCGAGCACACGGATCCGGGCTTGGGCAACGGGCTCGCCACCGGGGCCGATCGCGCGCCCCCGGACACTCACGGCCGCCGGCAGGATCACCTCGAAATCCACCCATCCCGTTCGCACACCGTCGACCCAGACGTCGCTGAGCCGGCGCTGCTCATCGGTGAGCCGCTCGTCTGCTCCAGGGGCCTGCACTCGCAGCTCGTACTCGCGATCGGGCAACCCGTCGAAGCGGAACTCGCCGTCCCTCCCGGTCTGGACGTAGGAGTATCCGGTGTTCGGACGGTGCAGGGCAACGACGGCGTGGACGACCACCCGCCCCTCGAAGTCCAGGACCCTGCCCGCGATGACACCTCCGGCCGGGAAGGCCAGCTTCAGGGAATCGACCGTCTCGCCGTCCGCCAGGAGAACGGTGGCTGCGGCTTCCCCCGAGATGCTTTGGCTCCGCGCCCGCACCGTCCACTTCCCACCGGCGAGGCTCCCGAACTGGAAGCCTCCCCGATCGTTCGAACTGCGGTCGATCCTGGCGATGTGGAAGTCGATCGACTGCGCCTCGGGGAGTCGGCCGAACTCGTAGCGATCGCCATTGGACCCGGAGAGCACCATGTAGGCACCCGGAACGGGGCTGCCGTCGGCGGTCACGACCGCGCCCGCGATGAGCCCCGCGGGGAGGAGCCATAGGTCCCCGAAGTCGATCTGCTCCTTGGACCGCTCATCGCTAGGGAAGTCGTAGATCCGGGTTCCGAGCCCCCGATGGGAGAGCCGCAGTACGTGCCGCTGATCCCGCCGGACCTCAGTCAGCTCGAAGCGTCCCTCGCCATTGGTGTGGGTCGTCCTCCAGTCCATCTTGTGAAGCGACCCCATGTGATCGCTCGCCGCGGCGGTCACGCTCACTCCCGCCAGCGGATGACCGTCTCCGTCGAGCACGCGGCCGACGGTGCGACGTCCCGCAGTCAAGACGAAATCGAGCCGCGCCTCGTCCTCCTCGCCGGCGGGCACTTTCCCCTCGCACAACCCGTAGCCGGCGGCGACCACGAAGATCTCCGCCCCACGGGTCGAGTTCACACCGGGCAGCACGTACTCCCCCGCTGCGTCGCTGAGGACACTCTCGCGCGGGGTGACGTAGCCCTCGCGAACCGCTGCTCCTTCGATCGGCAGACCGGTCGCCGCGTCGGTGATTCGACCGCGCAGGGTCAGGCCGCGGTCGACCTCGATCCTCACCTCTCGGATCAATCCACTCTCGACCACGAAGTCGACGCTCGGCGGAGCGCGATGCTCGCGCGGATAGACCTGGCACACGTGGTCTCCAGGGGGCAAACCCCCGAGCCGGAAGCTGCCATCGGGTCCCGACTCGACCGGTCCATAGGCGTACGTCGCGTCCCCCCACGCGCGCACCAACGCTCCTTCGACAGGGATGCCGGTGCCCGCCTCGCGCACGAGACCTCGCAGACCCCCGGCGAGCTGGAGGCGCAGGACGACCTGCTCTCCGGCGAAGCAGGGAGCGAGCTCCGCCGCCGCCCACCCAGCGCCCTCGTCCGCGGGCACGCGCAGGACGTGCGGGATCCCCAGGGGCAGCTCGAACTGGAAGCCCCCCGACTCGTCGCTCACGGCGCGCTCCACGACGGTGAACGTGAGGCGACCTTCGAAGTCCATCCCGCTCTCGTGGGCGGAGTCGCCGAGACACAGTTGGACGGGGAGCCCGGGGAGTGGCTGGCCCTGTGAGCTCTCGACGCGACCACGCAGGGCCTGCATCGGCACCACTCCCCTGGAGCGGGCCTCCTCCGCCGGAGGCTCGACGGCGACTGGGGCCAGCGCCTCCCGTCGTGCCGCGGCCTCCAGGCGAGAATCGCCGGAGGTCACCGCGGTCCGTGGATCGGCGGCCTCGGCGCGTCGCTGCTCTTCGCCAGAGACTGCCTGCTGCTGCGTGTGTGTCCCCCTGAGCAGCAGGGCGACCAGCCCGACGAGCAACGCCAGCGCGATGAGGGCCAGCCCCAGACGTTCCTTCATCATCCGAGAGTGTCTCCCTGACGACCGACCGTACCCCCTCGGCCTGCGCCGGTCACGGGGTAGGATCCTGGCCATGGACGAGGACGTCATCCTGCGCGAGGGCGGCCCGGACGACGAAGTCGAGCTGGATCGCATGCTGCGGGCGTACACGGCCGAGATCGCCGAGTTCTCGGACCGAGTCGACCGCGACCGGCCCCTCGAGCCCGAGTGGACGCGTCACCCGGGTCTGCGTCCCTTCCTGATCGAGCGGGCGCGGGCGCCGGTGGGCATCGCGCTGGTGATGGGGCGCGAGTACGCAGCCACGCAGGGGGAGGACGTGGACTGGGTGGTCTACGACTACTTCGTCGAGCCAGAGCTGCGCGGCACCGGTATCGCCGAGCGGGCCGCCCACCTGCTGTTCGACCGGCTCACCGGCGACTGGGCCATCGCGGTGCAGGAGCGCAACGGTCGCGCGCTCGCCTTCTGGCGCAAGGTGATCGCGGCGCGCGGCGAGCACGTCGAGACGACCCCCGGCGTGGAGGGCTTGCCGACCTATCGCTTTCGGAGCTGAGCACCGTCCAGGAGGACCCCTGCACGTGCCACCCCTCACTCCCCGAAGGCGAAGAACGCGTCCAGTTCCGCCCCCGAGGCGGTGAAGCGCCGCTCCTCTCGATCCGCCTCCAGCTCGTATCCGATGCGCTGGAGCAGCTCGCCGATCTCCAGGGTGTTCGTGTCGGCGACGTACTCCTCCCAGAGCTCGCCGAGGTCGTGGTCCTCGAACCACTCCCCAAGCCTCGCGAGGGAGACCGGCTCGTCCCCCTCGTCGAGCAGGTCTCGGATCAAGAGCAGCGCCCCCGCCTCGCCGCGCGCCCGCAGCTCGACGTCCAGGGCGAAGGCCAGCATGGCGCCGCCCTTGTAGGCCATGGTCTCGTTCGGACCGTCTCCGTCGCGCCAGTTGACCTCTGGATCGGCGAAGGCGACCTGGCCCCAGGAGGAGCGGTTCAACGCCTCCTCCCCCAGCTCCAGGATGCGCTCCGCGAACCACTCGCGGGTGATCACGCCGCTGGCGGCGAGGTGCCAGAGCGAGAAGTACTCGGTGAAGCCCTCGTGGAACCAGGTGATCGCCTCGCTCCCGCGGATCCTCGAGCCCAGCCACCAGTGGAAGAGCTCGTGGGCGACGAAGTGGTGGTAGTAGGGGCTCTCGGCCTGCCACTCCGGCGTTTGCGCCGTGAACCCCAGGACCAGGCCGAAGTCCGCTCCCATGCCGCCACCGCCGACGTCGGTGACGAAGACGACCAGGGGATCGGGGGGAGGGTGGCCGGTGGCGCGTCCGATGCCCTCCGCGAGCCGGCTCACCACCTCCCCGACCGTCTCGGCCACCAGGTGCGCCTTCCCGTACTGCACGACCTGCAGGCGGCCGCTCGAGAGCCGCCGGTCGAAGCTGGCGAGCGGCTCTCCGAAGGCGATGAAGCCGTTCCCCTCGGTCGGGTCGAGCTCGAGCTCGATCCGACCCTTCTCCTGCGCCCCCGACCACCCGCTCGCCAGCGGGCAACCGGCGGGGGCCCGCAGCTCCACCGTGCGGGTCCCTCCGGTCGGACCGTGGTCCTGGTAAACCTTCGGGAAGACGTTGCGGGTCTGACCGAAGGAGTAGCTCGGCGACCAGGTCGGGAGCATCCCCCAGCGCCTCTGCGCCTCCGATCCCGCGCGGATCGGGTGGATGGCGAAGCGCGCCTCGAAGCTCCCGTCCCAGTCCTCGGGTTGCTGGAGCACCAGGGCGTTGCCGGGGAAGAGATCGGCGTCGACCGCTGGCCGGCAGCTCCGGACGTCCAGGAAGAGGGAGTCGACCTCGCGCCAGTCCCCCCAGCTGTCGAAGACCAGCGTGACCGCGCCCTCCGCGACGGGGAGGTCGGTCCCGCTGACGCGCAGCAGCCACTCCGGCCGCCGCTCCAGGGGGAGCCCGTGCCCACCGCCGGGCGCGAACTCGAGCGTGTAGTGGATCCGAGGCGGCGCCTGCCCCATCGTCCCCTGCGGCGGAGCTCCGACCGGGGCCTGTGAATGCGCGGCGTCGACGCAGGCGAGAAGGGCCAGGAGCAGGCAGAGGAGCCGCGGCATGGCGACAGTCAGCCGACGAGCTCCACCGCCGCTCGGACCCGCCGGGTGATCTCTTCGAAGTCGCCCGCGGCGATCAGCTGCTTGGCGACCATCCAGCTCCCGCCGCAGGCGAGGACCGCCGGGTGCGCGAGCCAATCGGCGAGGTTCTCCGCGGAGACGCCTCCGGTGGGGATGAACTTCACCTGCGGGAAGGGGCCCGCGAGCGCCTTCAGCGCGGCGAGGCCGCCCAGCGTCTGGGCGGGGAAGAGCTTGACCACCTCGAGACCGAGCGAGAGCGCGGCCATCAGGTCGGTCGGCGTGGCGATGCCGGGGAAGACGTCCAGTTCGCGCTCGAGGCACCAGGTGACGATCGCGGGATCGAGGCCCGGCGAGACGATGAAGCGCGCGCCGCAATCGACCGCCTGCTCGGCCTGCTCCACGTCGATCACCGTGCCCGCGCCGAGCAGCAGTCCCTCGACGGCGGCGAGACGCTTCAACGCGGCAGGGGCCGCCTGGGTGCGGAAGGTGACCTCGGCGCAGGGCAGGCCGCCGGTGAGCAGCGCTTCACCCAGCTCCGGGGCCCGGCCCGCGTCCTCGATCGCCACCACCGGGATCAGCCGTAGCTCGGCGAGGCGCTCCGCGATCGGGTTCGATTCGTTCATCGCTCTGCCTCTCGGCTCACAGCCGATGCTGGGTCATCCCGCCGTCGAGCGTCAGCACCTGACCCGGCGCGTAGGTGAGGTCGCCGCGCGCGAGCATCGCCACCGCGCGACCGATGTCCTCGGGCGTCCCCCAGCGCGCCTCGAGCAGGCCCCCCTCGGCGATCAGGCGGTCGTACTTCTCCACGGCGGCCGCGGTCAGGTCGGTCTTCACGATCCCGGGGCGGATCTCGTACACGCCGATCCCCTCCCCGGTCAGGCGCGAGACGAAGGCGCGTGCGGCCATGCTCGCCGCCGCCTTGCTCAGGCAGTAGTCGGCGCGCGTGTCCGACATCAGCTCGGCGGAGACCGAGGTGACGAACACGATGCACGGCGGGGGCCCGGTGCCGGAACCGGCTGCGATCATCCAGCGCGCGCACTGCTGCGCGAGGAAGAAGGGCGCCTGCAGGTTGATGCGCATCAACCACTCGAAGTTCTCCTCCCGCGCCTCGAGCAGGTCCTTGCCGCGATCGCGCGAGCCGACGCCGGCGTTGTTGACCAGGACGTCGAGGCGCTCGAAGCGCTGGCGCGCCGCGGCAAGCAGCCCCTCGCGGGCCTCGCGCGAGCCGATGTCCGCCGCGACGTAGAACACTTCGGTGCCGTGCGCGCGCAGCTCGACCAGGGCGGGGTCGTCGTCGGCGAGCTCCCGCTGGCCGTTGATCACCAGATCGTGTCCTGCGCGCGCCAGCTCGCGCGCGATCCCCAGGCCGATCCCCCGGCTGCCGCCGGTGACCAGTGCGGTGCGTCGCCTGTCGCTCATCGTTCTCCTCCGGAGAAGAAGCAGTAGTAGGGCCCGTCCCCCGCGAGGCTCGAGATCAGGAGCGCCAGCTCCCGCGCGTGGTAGTCCCCCCACATCGAGGACTCGCCGCGCGGGATCTGCGAGCCCGCCGGCACGTGGTCCCAGCCGGCGGGGCGGTGGTAGATCGAGTGCAGGATCAACCCTTGATGCTGGCGGTCGAGGGAGAGGTACGGCTCGGCGAAGAGGTTGGCGGCGACGTTCAGCCCCGCCTTCCGGTAGCGCTCACCCGCGTCGCCCACCCCCTTGGCCTCCAGATAGCACCCCAGCCGGATCAGCCCCTGGGCGGCGATCGCCGCGGCGGAGCTGTCCACCGGCTCCTGGTCGTTGAAGGGGTCGGATGCCCGCTCCCGCCAGTCGCCGAGGCGCGCGAGCCCCGGCGCGCCGGTGTCCCAGTACGGAATGCCGTCGGTCGGGGTGTTGTCGAGGTAGAAGTCGGCGGAGGCTCGCGCGGCGCGCAGCATCTCCTCCTCGATGCTCGCCCGTCCACCGTAGAACTCCAGCTCCTCGTCCCCGCGCGTGACCAGGAACTCGAGCTCCTCGGCGAAGCCGAGCATCACCCAGGCCAGGCCCCGCGTCCAAGTCGTGAAGGGGGAGTAGCCCTGCTGCGTCGCGGGATTGCGGTAGCGCCCGTCGATCGTGTCGAAGCAGCTCTCGTGGGCCACGCGGCCGCGCACGTCGTACGCGTCGCGCCCCTCGCCGTAGTAGACCGTCCAGGTCGCGGTGGCGTGCGCGTGCTCGATCAGCCTCTCGAGCAGGGAGAACTGCTCGTCGTTCTCGCCCCAGAGGCAATGCCCGAGCGAGTGCGCCAGCGCCAGCACGCGCAGGGTGCGCAGGGTGTCGGCGAAGAGGGAGTGCGGCCCGTTGAAGGAGTGGATGAAGCCACCGCCCCCGTGCATCCTCGTCCAGCGCTTCGCCTGCACCGCGCCGCTGACGGTGATCGCCAGCTCGTAGAGCTCCAGCTCCCGCGCGTCGTGGGGGATCTTCCCCTCGAGCATCATCCGGCGCAGGTTCCCGTAGGTGCTGACGGTGTTGAAGCCGTGGTCGTGCACGCCGAAGTGGGTCAGGTGCGGCGCCATCGCCTCCAGCGTCCCGCGCCGCCCGATCTCGAGGAACTCCTCGTCACCGGTCGCGTCGAAGTGCAAGAGCGCCGAGCCGTACTGGAAGCCGCGCGTCCAGTCGGTCCAGCCCCGCGTGGCGTAGCGTCCGCCCGACGTGAACACGGGCGAGCCCGCGTCGGCGGGCCAACTCCCCTCGATCGCGCGGATCTTCTCCGCGGAGAGGGACCAGAGCCGCTCGATCGCCGGGGCGAGGGAGGCGGCGCTCACTTCCTCGGTGTTGATGTGGATCATGCTCGCTGGGTAGGTTGAGCCACGCGTAGTCTCCTCTCCCATCCGCCGAAGGCCAAGCATCATGCCGTTCGAGATCAAGCCGAAGTCATCCTGCCGCTGGGATTTGGTCAGCCTCGGGGAGGTGATGCTGCGCCTCGACCCCGGGGACGGGCGCGTCTCGACCACCCGGACCTTCGAGGCGCGCGAGGGGGGCGGCGAGTACAACGTCGCTCGCGGGCTGCGGCGCTGCTTCGGCCTGGAGACGGCGCACGTGACCGCCCTGGTCGACAATCCCGTCGGCCGGCTGGTCGAGGACCTGATGCTGCAAGGGGGGGTCGACCTCACCCACCTCTCCTGGGTCGACTTCGACGGCATCGGCCGCCTCGCCCGCAACGGCCTGAACTTCACCGAGCGCGGCTTCGGCGTGCGCGCGGCGCAGGGCTGCTCCGACCGGGGTCACACCGCCATCTCGCAGATGCGCCCGGGGGAGGTCGACTGGGACGCGATCTTCGGCGAGCGGGGCGCGCGCTGGTTCCACACCGGCGGCATCTTCGCCGGCTTGTCGGAGTCCACCGCGCAGGTGGCCCGCGAGGCGATGGCGGCGGCGCGCGACCACGGCACGATCGTCTCCTACGACCTGAACTACCGCCCCTCGCTGTGGCAGGCGATCGGTGGTGAGGAGCGCGCTCGCGAGGTGAACCGCGAGCTGGCCCGTCTGGTCGACGTGATGCTCGGCAACGAGGAGGATTTCGGCGCCGCGCTCGGCTTCGAGGTCGAGGGGCTCGATTCAGAGCTCTCCAAGCTCGACCCGGGGAACTTCGGCAGGATGATCGAGCGCGTGGTCGAGGTCTACCCGCAGCTGCAGGTCGTCGCGACGACCCTGCGCAACGCGCGCACGGCGACGATCAACGACTGGGGCGCGGTGTGCTGGACCGCGCAGGGGTTGGTCACCGCCCGCGAGCGTCCGGGCCTCGAGATCCTCGATCGCGTCGGCGGCGGCGACTCCTTCGCCTCGGGGCTGATCTACGGCTTCCTCGCGGGGAAGGGCCCGCAGTACGCCGTCGAGTGCGGCGCCGCGCACGGCGCCTTGGCGATGACGACCCCCGGCGACACGACGATGGTCCGCCTGGCGGAGGTCGAGCGGGTGATGCGGGGAGGCACCGCGCGGGTGGCGCGCTGAGGACTCGGCGGACTCCGTAGAACCTGGCGCTGACCTACCTGCCGCGGCTAGGCTGACCCACGTCCTCCAGATCCAGGAGCATCGTCATGCAGCGGAAGCCTCTCCGCACCGTATCCATCCTCGTATGGACCTTCTCGTCCGTCTTGGCGCTCTCGGCGTGCGCGAGTACACAGGAGAGTGGGGCAGGTGCGCCTCGCCAGGCGATCGAGGAGTGGCGGGACCTGGGATTCGGCATGTTCATCCACTGGGGGCCCGTCGCCCAGAAGGGCACCGAGATCGGGTGGTCCCGCGGCCGGGGAGTGCCGCGGGAGGAGTACGACTCGCTCTACGAGAGCTTCGACGCCCCCCGCTTCGACGCTCGCGAGTGGGTGCGGGTGGCCAAGGCGGCGGGGATGAAGTACGTCATCCTCACCAGCAAGCACCACGACGGCTTCTGCCTCTGGGACTCGCAGCAGACCGACTACGACGTGATCAGCTCGCCCCTCGGGCGCGACGTGGTCGCGGAGCTCTCCGCCGCCTGCCGGGAGGAGGGGTTGGAGTTCGGGCTCTACCACTCGATCCTCGACTGGTATCAGCCCGACTACAACACCGCGGGCAGCCAGGGCGGCAGCGGCCAGCTCCTGCCAGCCGGGCAGGAGCCGAGCATGGACCGCTACCAGGAGTACCTGCACGCCCAGCTGAAGGAGCTCGTCACCGGGTACGGGCCCCTGATGACGCTCTGGTTCGACGGCGAGTGGGAGGAGCCGTGGACCTACGAGCGCGGAGTGCGCCTGGCGCAGTTCTGCCACGCGCTCGATCCGAAGATGCTGATCAACAACCGTGTCGGCAAGGCGCGCCAGGGAATGGCGGGCACGACGCGGCAGGACTCCGGGAATCCCGGCGACTACGACACCCCCGAGCAGCGCATCGGAGCCTACGAGGACGAGCGCCCGTGGGAGACCTGCATGACGATCTGCAAGCAGTGGGCGTGGAAGCCGGAGGACGAGATGAAGTCGCGCGAGGAGTGCCTGCAGACCCTCTTGCGCACCGTCGGCGGGGACGGAAACCTGCTCTTCAACGTCGGTCCGATGCCGGACGGACGGATCGAGCCGCGGCAGGTCGAGCGCCTGCGCGAGATGGGGGAGTGGCTCGCGCTGCACGGCGACGGGGTGTACGGCACGCGGGGCGGTCCGTTCATGCCTGGTGCATGGGGAGCCTCGACGCGGCGCGGCGACAAGATCCAGCTCTTCATCATGGCCTGGCAGGTGGACGGGAGGCTCGTGCTCCCGCCGATCGGCCGTCGGGTCGTCGCACACCGCACCCTGAGCGGAGGCACAGCGCAGGTGGTGCAGAAGACGACGGGAATCGAGATCGCGCTGTCCCCCGACGATCGCGACGCGGTGGCCACCGTGATCGAGCTGACCCTGGACGGGAGCGCCTCGATCGTCGACGCCGTCCAGGTACCCGATCCCACCCAGGCCCACCTGCACGCGCCCGCGGAGTCGATCGAACGCTGGAAGGACTGGCGCTTCGGCATGTTCGTCCACTGGGGCCCCGTGTCCCTGAAAGGCACGGAGATCGGCTGGTCGCGCCAGGGCCCGCGGCGCGGGCGCGCGCGCGGCGGCACCGGGACCATTCCGGTGGAGGTCTACGACAACCTCTACCGCGAGTTCGATCCGGTGCGCTTCGACGCGGAGGAGTGGATTCGGATCGCACAGGACGCGGGGATGCAGTACCTCGTCTTCACGTCGAAGCACCACGACGGCTTCTCGAACTTCGACTCCGCTCACACCGACTACGACATCACCAATCCCGGATCTCCCTACGGCAGGGACATCTGTGCGCAGCTCGCGGAGGCCTGTCACCGCAACGGGCTCGGGCTCGGTTGGTACTACTCGCCGCGCGATTGGTACCACCCCGACTTCGCCACCGAGAACCACGCCCGGTACCTCGACTTCTACCTGGGTCAGCTCCGCGAGCTGTGCACGAACTACGGCCAGGTCGACATCCTCTGGTTCGACGGTCTGGACAGCCCGCGCGAGGTCTGGAAGGACGTGCCCGAGCGTTCCTTCGCGATGCTGCGCGAGCTCCAGCCCGACATCGTGCTCAACAACCGCGGCGGCTTGCCCGGGGACTTCGACACACCGGAGCAGCGCATCGGCGGCTTCGACCGCGAGCGGCCGTGGGAGACCTGCATGACGATCTGCCGCCAGTGGGCGTGGAAGCCGAACGACACCCTGAAGAGCTTCGAGCAGTGCATCCGCACCCTGGTCTCCACCGCGGGCGGCGATGGCAACCTGCTCTTCAACGTCGGCCCCATGCCCGACGGACGCATCGAGCCGCGCCAGGTCGCGCGCCTGCGGGAGATGGGCGCCTGGCTGCGCGAGCACGGCGACAGCATCCACGGCACGCGGGGCGGCCCCTTCTACCCCGGCGCGTGGGGGGCGAGCACCCACCGCGGGAACAGCGTGTACCTGCACGTCTTCGACTGGGAGGAGGGGCAGCTCGTGCTGCCCGGCTTGAGTCGCAGGATCGTCTCCGCGGAGGTCATGGGCGGAGGGGAGGTCACGGTCGAGCAGCAGGATCGGATCATCACCGTCGCCATCCCCGAGGCCGACCGCGATCCGGTCGACACCGTCGTCGTCCTGACGCTGGACGGGCCGGTGACCGAGATGGCGCAGCTGCAGCGCGCGCCCACGGCCTTCGACCTCGGCCTGCACGGCGACTGGATCTCCGAGGGGGCGACCTACGAGACGAGCACCCGCGCCGAGCAGTGGAGCACCCACGAGGAGCACCTGCTCACCGACGAGGCCTACGGCGGGAACTGGGCCTTCCACACCGACCAGGAGAGCGATCCCTTCGTCACCATCGACCTCGGCGCGGTCGAGCTCGTCCGGGGCATCGAGATCGTGAACCGCCGGGAGATGCTACGGGAGCGGGCGCAGGGGTTGACCGCCTGGCTCTCGGAGGACGGCGAGACCTGGAGGCAGGTGTGGCAGGCGTCCAGCGTGCAGGCGACGTGGGAGGTCGTCCTCGGCACTCCGGGTACGAAGGCGCGCTACGTGAAGCTCGGTCTGCACTCCGACGAGGGGCAGTACCTGCATCTCTACCGCGTGCGGGTGTTCGGCGGCGAGTGAGGGACGTCCCTCAATCGTACGTCCGGAACTCCCCGCCGGTGGACTCGGCGATCTTCCGCATCTGGGTGCGGTACCAGTCGACGTCGCTGTAGGCCACCGTGTGCACCGTGACCTTGTGGAAGCGGTTGATGTCCTGCAGGTGGGGGGTGACCCGATACCAGTGGACGTAGAGCCCCACGTCGGGCTCGCCGGAGGAGAGCAGGTAGGCGGTGTCCAGCTCGGGGTCCTCGACGACCATCTCCAGCAGCTGCCAGATGTCCTTGGCCTGGCCCGTGGGGGCCTTGCGAACGAACTCCAGGGCCTGCTTGCGGCTGCGCTTGGTGAGCTTGATCGGCCCCTTCTCGTTGAGGGTCTTCACCACCTCGTTGTAGGTGTGGACGTTGAAGACCAGCCGGCCCTCGAGCTTCTCCAGCACCTGGCTCAGCTCCTCCAGGGCGGCGACCTCCTTGACCTCACCGGTGGCCAGGGGCTCCTTCATCTTCCTCGACTTGTCGATCAGGAAGGCCACGTGGTCGCTGACCAGCCGGATGCCGTGGTAGGCCACCGTGCGCTGCCCGGCGTCACCGGTCCCCTTGCGGCGCCCCTCGGGGAAGCGGAAGGTCTCGCGGTTCGCCTTCCACCAACCCCTCCAGGCCTCCGCGCGGGTGTGCTTCAGACCGGTGAGGGCCTGCAGCGACTCGACCGCGCGCACCGCGACCACTGGGCGACCGTCGTCCAGGGCTTCGAGCAGGAGATCCACTGCGATCTTGGTCTGGGTGGTGGCCAGGTTGTCGACCGCCTGCATGCGCGGGCGCCAGTCGTCGTCCTTCAGGGCGGCGGCGCACAGCTCGTGGACCTCCTCGAAGTAGATCTCGGGCAGCGCCCCCAGGAGGGCGCAGCGCACGCCACCGTCCTTGTCCTTGCGAATGGCGGTCAGGAAGGCCTCGCGCCACTCCTCGGGCTCGGCGAGAGCCAGGGCTTCGAGCACGTTGGCGCGCAGGTAGGCGTCCTTGTGGCGGGCGAGCTTCTTCAGGTGCTTGACGGCGGGGGGGTAGTCCATCTGGCCCAAGGAGCGGGCCGCGGCGCGGCGCACGCCGATGTGCTTGTCGCCGAGGGCGTCGACCAGGGCTCCGCCGTACTCGCCGTCCCGGTAGATCCCCAAGAGCTCGGCGCACCACTGCCGCACCCACTCGTCGCGTCTGTTTTTGCGCAGCTCCGTCTCGACGCGCTTGCGCGCGTAGGGATCGGTGATCTTCTCGAGCCCGACAAAGGCGATGTCGCGGTAGTGGGGCGCGGGGAGGTGCTGGTTGCTGCGCCGGCCCCTGCGGCCGAGGAACTCGAGCAGGAGCTCCACCGCCTCCGGGCTGTTCAGCTCCGCGGCCATGGCGGCTCCGCGGCGCGCCTCGCCCTCCCCCGGCTCGTCGAGCAGCTCGCGTGCTGTGGCGAGGTCCTGGCCGTAGAGGGGGGCGGTTGGCGTCAGAAGGCCGGCGGAGATCAGCAGGGCGGAGAGAGAGCGCATGGTGGGTTGAGATGCGGGGCCGGGACGTGACCCTCGGTCCTCAGTCTAGGCTCGGGAGTGCGATCGGGGGTCGTCATTCGCGGCTCCCATCGTTCGCGTCTTCTCCATCGGGAATGTCGTGATCGCTCAGCCGCGGCACGAGCCGCAGCGCCAGGCCGGATCGCGGTGCGACCTTGCGGGACCAAGTCGTGCCCGGCTCGATCGTGGTCCGGAGGAGGTGCAGCCGCTCTCCGGCCTCCGGCGGGTCCGCGTAGAGCGACATGTCGTACTGCACGCCCGGCTCGAGGAACTCGAAGCCGGTGGTGAAGCTGCGCTCGCTCGCTCCGTTCATGCAACCGACGTACCACTCCCGGCCGCTGCGCCGAGCGAGCGCCGCGTACTCGCCGATCTCTCCCTCGAGCACCCGCGTCTCGTCCCACACCGTCGGCAGGTGCGCGAAGAACTCGAGCGCCGGACCCTCCTCGATGACGTTCTTCTGCCCCCCGGCGCCGCCCTTCGCGCCGGGGGAGCCCGGCGGCCGGTCGTACCAGTAGACGAACTGCCACGGGCTGTAGAGGCAGATCGCCTTGGCCAACTGGTAGGCGTGGCTGGCGTTCTGTGCCACGCGACCGTCGTGGTAGCAGATGGTGTTGTCCCCGGCTCCACAGAGCATGCGGGTGAAGAGGATCGTCAGCGTCTGTTCGTTCGGCGGCGAGGTCTCGTCGCCGGCGATGCCCTCCTGGGTCATCAGGTTGGGGTAGGTGCGCGAGAAGCCGGTGGGCCGGTACTCGTCGTGCACGTCGACCATCAGCTCGTGCTCGGCCGCCTTGCGCACCGCCGCGTGCAGCCAGGTGGTCCAGCGCTGCGAGCCGACGTTGACGAAGCCGTACTTGACCCCCTTGACTCCCCAGTCGCGGTAGAGCGGCAGCAGGTCGTCGAGCTGCTTCTCCAGGGCGCGGCGGTTGACGTAGAGCAGGATCCCGACGCCGCGCTGCTCGGCGTACTCGATCACCTGGGGCAGGTCGAGCGGCCCCGGCGAGCGCTTCGGATCGACGCTCACCGTCGTCGCGTCGGAGCTCTCTTCGTATTCGTGCCCGTACCAGCCGGCGTCGAACTCGACGTACTCGATCCCGTTCGCCGCCGCGAAGTCGACGCAGGCGCGCCCCCCCTCGGTGGTGAGCGTCACTTCGCGCAGCACCGTGCCCGGGCGGATCCAGGAGGTGTCCTCGATGGCGCAGGGGTCGTTGAGGTTGAGGATCAGGTCGTTGTTCTCGAGCAGCTCGCCCGGTGTGTCCGCGACCATCAAGAGCCGCCACGGCGAGCGGAAGGGCAGGGGACAGACCGCTCCTCCGCTGAGCTCGGAGACGAGCGCGTGCTCGCTCCCCGCGAGCGGCGCGAGCTTCATGCGCGCGAAGTCGACCAGGCGCGCCTCTCCCAGTGCGAGGTAGGGCCCGTCCTCGACCGCGAGCACCAGCGGCCGCTCGCAACCGGGACCGACCTGCGAGAGCTGCGTCGCGGCGTAGCGTCCCTGCGCCGAGTACACCGGCCAGGCACGGTGATCGCCGGTGAAGCGGAACTCGCTGTGCTCGTGGGCGATGCGAAGGGTCTCGATGCCGTCCTGCTTGGGAACCGCGTAGTAGAACGCGACCCCCTCGTCGTAGGCGCGCAGCTCGATCGAGAAGCAGAGCGGCGTCGGCTCGGCGCACTTGAGCTCGACCGCCAGCCGGTTGTACCGGTCGCGCACCTCGCTGCGCTCGCCGTACACCGGGCGCCAGGTCGAGTCGTGGGAGGTGGTGTGCCAGCCGACGAGCGTCACCTGCGAGGTCAGCGCGTGCGGATCGACCGCCGTGCCCCGGAACGCGGTGTCCTGCAGGTGCAGGCCGAGCCGCGAGGGAGCGACGAGCAACTCCTCCCCCCGAGTCACCGTCCAGGTCGGCACTCCGCCCTCACCGCTCCAAGCGCGCAACTCGAAGGTCGCGCTGAGCGTGCCGTCGGGGGAGACGACCGAGAGGGGGCGGGGAGGAGCAGCGGCGGAGGCCCCTACATGAGCGGGCAGGGCGAGGAGCAGAGGGCAGAGAGCGGTGATCCACATGACGGCGCAACTATACGCCCTCTTCGCCACCCAGATCCGCTCGGACTACTCCCCCCGCTTCGACGCGTACAGCACCTCGAAGGTCTGGCTGTCGCTGACCCAGTCGAGCATCAGCGACATCCCCTCGCGGCCGGCGCTCGCCAGGCCCAGAGGCTCGAGGGAGGGGAACTCGAGCTGGATCGAACGGCGACCGCTGTCGAGGGAGACCGAGCGCGCGGGGAGCAGGACCTCCTGGCCGTCGACGAAGATCGTCAGGAGCGCGCCGAGTTGCACATCGTCCTCGAAGAGCGCGCCCTGCAGCTCGATCGACGTGCAGTCGACCCCGTCGTCGAGGGCCAGCGCGGTCTGGCCGAAGAAGGTCGGCGTCAGCTCGTGTCGCTCGGTGTGCCCGGGGAGGTCGAAGCTGCTGGAGAAGTACTGGCTGCCCGCCATCAGATCGACCAGGTCGACCCAGAGGGCGTGCAGGGCTCCGTCGGCGGCGGAGGCCCCCTCCGCGCCTGAGAAAGCGCCGAAGAACCCCACCTGGTCGTTCGCCTGGACGAGCTGCACCAGCTGGCGCAGGTCCTCCCTCGAGAGCCCCGGCAGGCCGTTCTGGGCCGCCGCCTCGGCGAGCAGCCCGTCGAGGATCTCCTCGGCGGTCGCGGGGAGCTCCTCCCCCGTCTCCGCGTCGACGAAGCGCACCCGGCCGACGAGGTCCAGGGTTCCGGGCGCCTCCTCGGGGACCATCACCAAGAGCGTGACGTTGTGGTTGCGCGGCACCATCGCGTAGTCCGCGGTCGCCTCCTGCATCGCCCCCAGGCGCACACGCAGGGTATTCTCGGAGAGGCGGCCGACGGTCAAGAGGCTGTTCAGATCCCGCGCCTGCAGCTGGGCGGCGAAGCCCTGGCTGAAGAGATCCGCATTCAGTTGCGAGGCGAAGGTCCCGGGGAAGGCGAGGATGGAGAGCGCCAGGGAGCTGGCGGAGGAGGCGGAGTTCGACTTCACCGTCGCCTCGAGATTGTCGGAGACGAGCAGGGGCAGGACGCTGGGTCCCCGCGCCTGGCTTCCGGCCGCGCTGAAGTCGAGGCTGCGCAGGGGATAGGTCGGCGGCTGATTCGGATCAGCGGTCTCCGCTCCGGGGAAAGCCTGCGCCAGGCGACCGTCCCCGGCGCCGGGCTCCTCGTCCGCCCCGTCGGGACCGAAGAAGGAGAGGGTCACGTAGGCGTCGTAGGGCTCGTGACGGCTGCGCGGCAGCAGGGTGATCTGCAGGCGTACCAGATAGGGTCGATACCCCGCCGGGATGGCCGCGTCCCGGATGACCCGGTTCAGGAGCTGGATCTCCTGGAAGAGCGCGTTCGCGGTCTGGAAGCGCAGGCTGGCGTCCATGCCGCTGAGCGGGGTGCCGTCGAAGAAGGTCGACGACCGGGTCGACTGCAACGGGTTGTCCGCTGGGACCCCGTGCGTCTCCGGCCGCTCGACGATATTCGCAGCCAGGCCCATGACCATCGACTCGGACATCGCCGCGGAGCGGCTGTCCTGGATGACCAACTCCAGCGCCTCCTCCGCCGTCAGGTGGAAGCTGGGCTGGAGCGCGTCCGCGTAGTGACTCCACGGCGCCACGGCGACGACCGCCAGGTGCACCGATCCCGCCTCGCGCTGGGTGGCCTTGCGCGTCGCCCGGTGGACGTTCGGTGCGCCGACACAGGAGCACCAGAGGAAGACAAGCAGTGTCGCCCAACGGGCGGTCCGATAGGTCCTGGTCGCCACGACCAGCTCAGTATAGCGAGGACCGCAAAGGGGCGTTCCGTCGAGCTCAGCGGCCTTGTGGAACGAGGATCCGGAAGCCGTTCGTCACCTGGACCCGCTGCCGGGGGCTCCTGATGAACTCCAGATGCCCCTGGGAGAGCCACGGGACGCGGACGGAGCCCCTGGCTCGCCACCCCGCCTCGTCCAGGACCCAGCGCCGCTCCGCGACTCCATCCCGATCGCCGTCGATCAGGACCAGGTCGAAGGCGCCGCGATCCTCGCGGTCGTAGTAGGCGATCCACTCCCGCTCCCCGAAGAGGAAGGCCGCCTCGGCCTCGATCGCCCAGGGCGGCTCCCGCTCCGAGGTGCTGTCGACGTCGAAGAAGACCGCCCGGGGCTCCGACTCGCCCAGGAGCAGGGAGCCGCAGCGCCTGGCCGCGCGGGACGAGGGGACTCGCTGGTAGCGCCTGCCCGCGCTCCAGGGGTCCGGCACACCGGGGGGGAAGGACCCTCCCTCGAGCATGGTTCCCTCGGGAAGCGTATCGATCCGCCCCCCCCGCCAGGTGGGCGGGCCCAGCCCCGGCCACTCGGTCTTCACCGTGAAGAGCTCGGCTCGGACGTCGGTGAAGTCCTCGCTCCTCCCGCGGGTCGAGCGCCCGCGGGCCAGCGCCTCCAGGTGCGCCTCGAGGTCGATCACCTTGGCCGACCCCCGGGTGGCCGATCGCTCGGCGAGCCAGGAGAGGTCGACCTGGGGATCGGAGGGCGCGCGCCGCACAGCCAGCACCAGGAGGTGCTCCACGCCCAGGGCGTTGTCGATGACGTCCGCCCACGCCGGGTCCTTCGGAACGGTGAACGAGCCCGGTCCCAGCCGCGGCTCCAACCCGGTCGGGGGAAAGAGCGTGGTCACGTGGTGCTCGGCATCGAGGTAGAAGACGGCGACGTCGTAGATCTCCTCCCCCTCCTTCTGGAGCGAGATCCGGATCTGGTCGCCGGAGTGCAGCTCCTCGCCGGGGTCGATCGCCTGCGCCTCGCCGCGTCCGCCCGCCTTGCGCTCCACCACCAGCTCCAGCGCATCTCCCAAGCCCCGCTCGACCGCGTCGACGACGAAGCGGCGCAGGTTGCGGACCTTGATCCGGTCGCGCAGCACGCGACCGATCTGCGCGGGCTCGACGAAGCCGAGGTCGTACCCCCCCTCCGACGCGGTCGAGCGCAGCCACAAGCCGTCTCCGTCGCGTTCGGCGACGAGGTGCGCCTCGCCGGGAGCAGCGACCAGCTCGACGCCGTCCAGCTCGTCCCGCAGCCCGCCCCGCCACTGCTCGACCGTCGTTCGCAGGCCGAGCGCCTCCTCGTCGAGCTCGGGGAGGGAGACGCGCAGCCTCATCTCGTCCAGCGGGTACTCCACGACGCGAGCCGGGTAGACGCCGGGGGGGATCTGGACCCCGTCCCGCGTCGAGCGGGCCGAGCTCTGGAACAGGCCCGCCTCGACGACCCGCAGCGCAGCGTGACTCTCGCCCCCCGCCCGCTCGGCACCGACCAGCTCGACCAGGGTGCCCTCGCCGATGCGCGCCAGGCGTCCCCAGCTGAGGGTGATCTCACCCTCTCCATCGACCTCCGCCAGCAGGGGAGGCGCGGAGCGGGACTCACCCAGGTCGATGGTGCGCAAGCGGTCCCCCTCGATCGCCGGGACGGTGATCGAGCAGGGCAGCGCCTGGTAGCCGGCGACGATGCGTTCGTGCAGCTCGCCGTAGGTGAGGCCCGCGCCGTTGCGCACCAGCTCCTGGCAGAGCAGGTAGGTGAAGAGGCCGTGGCTGACTGCATCGCTCGCCCCGGAGGGCAGCGGCAGCTCCGGCGCCTCGTCGTAGCTCTGGGCGCCGTACATGGCGACGACCCGCTCCAGGTCGACGCTCCCGCCCCGCGATCGAGCGCGGTGCAGGCTGCGCGCTCCCTCGCGGGACACGCCGAACAGCTCGGACGGCAAGCCGCGCTTCACCACCGCCTCGTCCCCCCGCACCATGGTGCCGGAGTGACAGCAGTCCACGATCAGCCAGACGTGGGCGCCGAGCTCCTGGAGCGCCTGCACCCGCTGCCCGATCTCGTCGTCGGTGATCGCGCCCCGGACTCGCCCCCGAGCATCGGCGCGGGGGGGCACGTCGGCGGGCAGGAAGACCTCGTCGAGTCCGTCCAGCTCGTCGTCGCCACGCCCCCCCGACGAGCGCTGCTGGGAGCCGTGACCCGCGAAGTAGAGCAGGACCCAGTCCCCCTCGGCCACCCGCTGCTCCAGGCCGCGCAGGGCCTTCAGGATGTTTGCGCGGGTCGGGCGCGACTCCTCGTCGTCGGGCCAGCCGACCAGGCGGACCATACACTGCTCGGACACGCCGAGCACCTCCACCAGGGTCCCGGCCAGGAGCTCCACGTCGTTCGCGGGACCTTCGAGCGCGATCCTCCGCTCGGGAAAGGCGGCCTCGACCTCTGGATAGCGCGTGCAGCCCACGAGCAGGGCGTGACGCGTCATTCCGGGGGCGGGCGGCTCGGGACCGACCTCCTGCGCGTCGGAGACGGGGGCGAGCAGCGAGACGAGGCCGAGTGCGCCTGCGTAAAGGAGAAGTCGCTCTCGGCGAGCCCGACCGTGCCGACGGTGGGGTTGGAGGTTCATCTCGTACCAGGCTACCCGGCCATCGCTACCGCGGGGAGGAGCACGGCGGAGAGGGCCCTCGCGATTGGGCCAGCGAGCGCGGTGGGGCGAGCTAGACTGTGCCACCCACCCAGTCCCGCGCGGCCCCATCGCCGCCCGAAATCCCCCCCCGACCATGCTGCAGATCCCGGTCCTCCTCTCCCTAGTCGCCCTCCCCCTCTCCCCTCAAGACGACGTCGCCGCGACCGAGGAGGAGTCCCCCTTCTCGGCCGCGACCTTCTCCGGGATGAAGCTGCGCTCGATCGGTCCGGCGCTGGCCTCCGGCCGCGTGGCGGACATCGCGGTGCATCCGGTGCACAAGACGCGCTGGATCGTCGCGACCGCGTCAGGGGGAGTGTGGCGCACGCACAACGCCGGGACGACCTGGGAGAGCGTCTTCGACGGCGAAGGCTCGTACTCGATCGGCTGCGTCAGCCTCGACCCCTCCGACCCCAACATCGTCTGGGTCGGGACCGGGGAGAACAACAGCCAGCGCAGCGTCTCCTACGGCGACGGCGTCTACCGCTCGCGCGACGGAGGCAAGACCTGGGAAAACATGGGGCTCGCGGAGTCCGAGCACATCGGTGAGATCCTGGTCGATCCGCGCGACTCGAACGTGGTCCTCGTCGCGGCGCAGGGGCCGCTGTGGCGCTCGGGCGGCGAGCGCGGCGTGTACCGCTCGGTCGACGGGGGCGCGACCTGGAAGGCCGTCCTCACCGTGGACGAGCACACGGGAGCGAACGAGATCGTGCGCGACCCGAGGAATCCCGACCTGCTCTACGCCAGCACGTGGCAGCGCGGGCGTCGCCAGTGGACCCTCGTGAACGGGGGATCCGGCTCCGGGATCTGGAAGTCGACCGATGGCGGCGAGACCTGGCGCGAGATCGAGAACGGACTGCCCGGCTGCGATCTCGGTCGCATCGGGCTCGCGATCGCGCCCGCCCAGCCCGACACGGTCTACGCGATCGTCGAAGCGGCGCGCGGCGAGGGTGGCTTCTTCCGGTCGCGCAACCGCGGCGAGAGCTGGGAGAAGCGCTCCGATCGCGGCACCTCCAGCCCCCAGTACTACCACGAGATCTTCGCCGATCCCCACGACGCCGATCGGGTCTATCTGGCGGACACCTTCATGGCCGTCACCGAAGATGGCGGCGAGAGCTTCGAGCGCGTCAGCATCCGCCACAAGCACGTCGACGACCACCACGTGTGGATCGACCCGGCCGACGCCGATCACCTGCTGGTGGGGTGCGACGGGGGGATCTACGAGACCTGGGATCGGGGCGGGACGTGGGACTTCAAGTCCAACCTGCCGATTACGCAGTTCTACCGCGTCAGTGTCGACGAGTCCGAGCCCTTCTACCGCGTCTACGGCGGCACCCAGGACAACAACTCCATGGGCGGGCCCTCGCGCACCATCCGGCGGGAGGGGATCACGAACGCCGACTGGCTCGTGACGGTCGGCGGCGACGGCTACGAGACGGTCGTCGATCCGACCGACCCGAACGTCGTCTACTCCCTCTGGCAGTACGGGGGGCTCGTGCGCCACGACCGGCGCAGCGGCGAGATCGTCGACATCAAGCCGCGCGAGGGGGCCGGGGAACCGCCGCTGCTCTGGAACTGGGATTCACCGCTGATCCTCTCGCCGCACTCGCACACGCGGCTGTACTTCGCGGCCAACCGGCTCTATCGCTCCGACGATCGGGGCAACTCCTGGCGCGCCGTCTCCGGCGAGCTCTCCCGCAACATCGATCGCGATCAGCTCGAGGTGATGGGACGGGTGTGGGGAGTCGACGCCGTGGCGCGCCACCACGCCACCAGCTTCTACGGCAGCGTCGTCTCGCTCTCCGAGTCGGCGCTGCAAGAGGGGCACTTGTGGGTCGGCACCGACGACGGCTTGATCCACGCTACGCGCGACGCGGGCGAGACGTGGACGCGCTTCGACGACTTCCCCGGCGTCCCCGAGCACAGCTACGTCACCCACGTCGAGCCGGACCGCTGCGTGCCGGACAGCGTGTACGCCGCCTTCGACAACCACAAGGCGGGGGACTTCAAGCCCTACCTCCTCAAGTCGACCGACGGCGGGGGCACCTGGACATCGATGGCGGGCGACCTTCCCGAGCGTGGGTCGATTCACACGCTGGTGCAGGATCACGTCGATCCCGACCTCTTCTTCGTCGGGACGGAGTTCGGGGTCTGGTTCACGACGAACGCCGGCGAGACGTGGGTCGAGCTGACGGGCGGGTTCCCGACGATCGCCGTGCGCGATCTCGAGATCCAGCGCCGGGAGAACGACCTCGTGCTGGGGACCTTCGGGCGCAGCTTCTGGATCCTCGACGACTACAGCCCCCTGCGCGGCCTGACGGCGGAGACGCTCGAGGCGCGCGCCACCCTGCTCCCCGTCAAGGACGCGGATTGGTACATCGAGGGCTCGCGCCTAGGCGGACGGACGGGGCGCGGCAGTCAAGGCGCCGGGTTCTACGTGGCCGACAACCCTCCCTTCGGGGCGGTGATCACCTACCACCTCGCCGAGAAGCTCGAAACGCGCCGCGAGGCGCGACGGCGCGCCGACGACGAGGCGATCGAGGCGGGCTCCGCTCCCGCGCTCCTGAAGCTCGACGCCCTGCGGGCCGAGGCGGATGAGGTCGAGCCCGCCGTCCTGATCGAGATCCGCGACGATTCCGGTCGCCTGATCCGCACCCTGGCAGCTTCGCGCGAGAAGGGCATGCACCGCATCGCGTGGAACCTGCGCGAGCCGGCATCCGATCCGATCCGCCGGGGAGCCGGGGGTGAGCTCGCTCCTTGGGAGCGCGAGCCGGTCGGCCCGCTGGTCGTGCCGGGTGAGTACTCGGCGACGCTGGTCGAGGAGATCGACGGCGTGCGGACCGCCCTCGACGAGCCGCAGACCTTCGCCGTCATCCCCCTCGAGCTGGCCACCTTCGCCGCACGCGATCGGCTGGCCGCCGCCGCCTTCCAGCGCAAGGTCGAAAGGCTGGCGGGGGCCGTGGCCGGTGCCGCCGACGTGCTGGGCGAGACCGAGCAGCGGCTCGCGCTGTGCAAGAGTGCCGCGCGTGCGACGCGCGAGCTCGACCCGTCGACCTTGACGCGTGTGCTCGAGCTCGAGGCGACGGCGCGCGAGCTGAGGCGGCGTCTGTCGGGGGACGAGACCGCTTCCAGACACCACATCCCCTCAGCCCCCTCGATCCGCGACCGCGTGGGGAACATCCAGAGCAACGTGCTCAGGACCACCTCGGCGCCGACGCAGACCGACCGCGACGGCTACCGCATCGCGGGGGAGGCCTTCACCCCGTTCCTGGCCGAGCTGCGCATGCTCGTCAAGAAGGACCTGGCCGAGCTCGAGGCACGGCTCGCAGCACTCGGTGCGCCGCACACCCGCGGGCGCATTCCCGATTGGGAGATCGAGTGAGGCGGGTCGACGGAGCACCCCACCTCTCCCAGCAACAAGTGACGCCGGCGACCCAGGTCGCCGGCGTCGGAGAGGGAGCGCAGGGAGCGGCGCTTCCCCGCTGGGGAGCCGCCCGCGTCAGGGGCAGAAGGTGACTTCCAACCCGTCGGTCAGATTCGCGCGGGTCCCGCCGCCGGCCGGGTCGCGGTAGAAGAGCTGGAAGTTCCAGGTCTCGCCCGCGACGATCCCCGCCTGGGTGCTGTCGAAGGCGTGGGAGGCCGTGCCGTCGATGCCGATCGTGACCACCGGCAGCAGCCGGATGAAGGGCGGGTCGACACACAGGTAGCCCTCGAAGAGAGGAACCTGGGTCTGGTTCTCGCCGCGGATGAACATGGAGTACTCGAGCGGCGGGAGACTGCTGGCCTCCAGGACGAGGTCGTTCTGGGCCACGCTCGTCGAGCCGCTGTAGGACATCACGCCGCCCGAGCCGACGGAGTTGGGAGCGCCGACGCAGTAGTTCGTGGGCGGGGGGCACGTCGGCACGTCGCGCACGCAGCGCACGAAGTTGTAGATGCGCACCACGTCCCCCTGCGGACCGTTGCCGTAGGGCCAGTCGGCGGGATCGCCGGCCTTCGGGTCGCTGCGCTGCGAGCCGGCGCCGTGGACGTCCAGGAGGGTGTAGTTGAAGGGCGGGAACGGGTCCTGCATCCAGCCGAGGGCCTCGCCGAAGCAGACGTAGACGCCGAAGCTACCCGGATTCGCCGTCCAGTTCGCGTGCGTGGTGCTCGCCCAGTAGAAGGGGTAGTTCTGGGAGCCGCCCTCGTCGGTGATCGGGGTGCAGTCGAAGATCGGGTCGATCGCCGGAGTCCCGTGGGTCGCCGGAGAGCGCGTGTAGTCCAGGATGCCCTGCAGCTCCTTGGCGTTGGGCAGTCGCCAGTCGTCGTGTCCGGCGTACACCAGGTTCTCCGCGTAGGAGAGCGCCTCCTCCCAGTCCTTCCCCGAGCCGCTGTCGCCCTGCACCCACATCAACCCCGTGGCCGCGTCGGTGACGGTGCCGTCGCCGTTGTCGCTGAAGCTGTTCTGGCCGTAGGCGGGGTTGCCGCGGCAGCACAAGACGAAGGACACCTTGTCGTTGCCGTGCAGGGACGTGCCGTAGCCCTTGATCCGGCCGTCGGCGAAGTTGACGCCGAAGACGGTGTGGTCGCCGTGCATCGTGGTGCTCACGTACTCGGTGCTCGACCAGTACTGCGAGTCGATGATGCGCTCGCCGGCGCTCGTGTCGCCGTACTCGAACTCGAAGTAGTCGGTGTCGATGAAGGGGACCAGGCCGGAGCTCCCGCCGGTGTAGCCGCTCGGGTCGACACCGGAGAAGTCGATCAGCGAGTAGAGCTCCTCGATCGAAGGCACCCGCCAGTCGCTGTAGCCGCCGAAAGCCTGCGCGTTCAGCGTGGCGGGGTGGCTCATGGCGTCCCACCACGAGAGCTTGTCCTCCGGGGATTCGAGGACTCCATCTCCGTCGGTGTCGGGGGACGCCACCCACGTCAGGCCGGTGACCTGGTCGTAGACCGTCAGCCCGCTCGGGCTGAGCGTGTAGCTCGGCTGGTGGCCGTCGTACTGGGCGTCCTGACCGTGGAAGGGGGCGCCGGGGGCGGGGGGCGCAATCACGTCCTGGTCGTCGTAGGTGAGGATCTGGCCTGTGTCGACGGCCACGGTGTCGTTCGCCAGTGCTGGAGCCGCGGCGACGATGGGCAGGAGCGGGAGCCAGGACTTCGGGCGCGCGGGCGAGTGCTTGCTTCTCATGGCGTTTCCTCGGTGGGGGAGGGTCGCGGGTGCGTGGATCTCGATCGAGTTGAGAGCGGCCAGGACCTCGAACGAGAGAGGGCTCGGGTCGACGTAGTCAGGGAGTTCTCCAGCCGCGCACCATTGAGCGGAATCCACCATTAGAGGAGCGTGAAACCGGGACGGGAGTTCCTGAGAAACTCGAGAGCCCGCCCCAATCGGAGCAACATGATTAGAGGAGGATTAGTCGGCGGATTCCCGTCATCTCGACGGCTACCTCACGCCGATTCCAGGACTAGACTCGGAGAGCGGCGCCTGCGCGCCCACGCCGGGAGCCGGCAGCGAGGACGATGCGCATTCTGGTCATCGAGGACTACGAGCCCCTGCGAGCGGCCCTGGTGAAGTCGCTGCGCGAGAACGGCTATTCCGTGGACGAGACCGCGGACGGCCGCGACGGGCTCTTCCTGGCGTCCGCCGGCGAGCACGACCTGATCGTGCTCGACCTGATGCTGCCCGGGATCGACGGCTTCGAGCTGCTCGAACGGCTGCGCGCCGGAGGGCGGGAGACGCACGTCTTGATCCTCACCGCGCGCGACCAGCTCGACGATCGCGTGCGCGGCCTCGACCTGGGCGCCGACGACTACCTGGTCAAGCCGTTCGCGATGGCCGAGCTCCTCGCCCGCGTGCGCGCGCTCGTGCGGCGCTCCTATCGCCGCAAGTCGCCCCGACTGTCCATCGGCCACCTCGAGATCGACACGAACGACCACTCGGTGCGGGTGGAGGGCGAGCTGGTCGAGCTGACCGCGAAGGAGTACGCGCTGCTGGAGTACCTCGCCCAGCGCCGTGACGAGGTCGTCTCCCGCCTCGACATCTGGGAGCACGTCTACGACTCGCGCTCCGACTCCACCAGCAACGTGGTCGACGTCTACGTCAGCTACTTGCGCAAGAAGCTCGAGCAGGGAGGCCGGCCGAGGCTGATCCACACCAGGCGCGGGGAGGGGTACATCCTCTCGGCGAGGGAACGATGAGGCCCTTGCGCTCCCTCCAGTCGCGTCTGCTCGCCGGACTGATCGTCGGCACGACCTCGCTCTTGGCGATCAGCGGCGTCGTGGTCTACGCCGGCGTGGAGCGAACCCTGTCCAAGAGGCTCGACGACGAGCTGACCGACACCCTGAAGTCCAACATCTCCGCCATCACGCGCACGGTGCGTCCGCCCCAGGGCTTGCGTGAAGAGCCGCCGGCGCCCTTCCCGGAGCCCGCCGAGCGGGCGGACCTCACCTTCCAGTGCTGGGGGCCGCGCGGGGAGACGTCGCTGAAGTCGAGGCACCTCGGAGAGGAGTCCTTGCCGCGCCTCGCCCGCGGGTTCCCCAGGATCTCCTACAAGGGGATCGAGGCCGGCGTCCTGTACTTCGAGTCGATCGAACTGCCCGACGGCTCTCCTGGCCGGGCGGTGGCGCTCAGCTTCCGTCCGCCGCGGCCCGAGAGAGGGCCGGAGCTCCCGCCGCCCGGCGGTCTTCCGGGGTTCGAGCTGGTGCTCGCCCAGGCGTCGAGCCACGTCCACGACGCGCTCGCCGCGCTGCGCCAGCTCCTGGCGATCGCCTGGGTCGGGGCGAGCCTCGGGTGTGCGCTGCTCGTGACCTGGGTCGTACGCCGCGGTCTGCGCCCGCTCGACCGGCTGCGCACGGAGATCGACGGGCTGGACGCCGAAGAGCTCGACCGGAGCGTGGAGCTGGACGACGCGCCGGCGGAGCTGCGCCCCGTCGTCGACGAGCTGAACGACCTGCTCGCCCGGCTGCGGCGCGCGTTCGAGCGGGAGCGCTCCTTCAGCGCCGACGTGGCCCACGAGCTGCGCACACCTCTCGCCGGTCTGCGCTCGACGCTCGAGGTCTACCTCGACCGCCCGCGCGATGCGGAGCAGGGGCGGAGGACCGCCGATCGCTGCCTGGCGATCACCATCGAGATGCAGGGCGTCGTCGAAGTGCTGCTCGAGATGGCGGCGCGCAGTGGCGGCGCGGAGGTGCGGCGCGAAGCGGTGCCCCTCGCCGAGGCGGTCTCCGACTGCTGGGCGCCGGTCTCGGCCCAGGCGCGGGAGCGCGGCATCTCGCTGACCTCCTCGATCGCCGCCGAGCTCGAGGTCGAGACCGACGCCGCGCTCTTGCGTCGCATCCTCACCAACCTCCTGGAGAACGCGGTGCTCTACGGCGACGAGGGGGCAGCGGTCGAGGTCTCGGCTCCGATCGCTGACGGGAGCACGCGCGTCACGGTGGAGAACCGCGCCTCGGACGCGCCCGCCGAGGCCGCCGACCACGCCTTCGAGGCCTTCTGGCGCGCGGATTCCGCGCGGCGGGACACCGGCCGCCACGCCGGGCTCGGCCTGCCCCTGTGTCGCAAGATCGCCGCGCGCCTCGGCGCGCGTCTGGCGGCGAGCCTCGTCGAGGGGCGCTTCTCGGTGACCCTGTCGCTGCCACGCGAGGAGTAGGGCGGAGCGCGATCAGCGCGCGACCCGCAGATCCTCCGCCAGCTTCCAGCGGTGGTCGGGATTCGAGTTCTGCGGTCGCAGGCGGTACTCGACCCCCTCGACGAGGTCCCGCCAGTCGGCGGGGCCGAGGGAGATGAGGACGTAGCTCTCGCCGGCACTCGTGACTCCACCGATGCCCGTGCCGACCTTCAGGGTGGGGTGCCCGTCCGCCTCGAGGAAGAAGCGTTGGTCGGTGACCAGGGTGAAGGCCCTGTGGGCGGGGAAGTCCTCCCGCGGGCCGACGTGGCGGAGGATCACCGGGTCCATCCCCGGCAAGGGGCCGGTCGGGCTGTCGGGGGCGTCGGACCAGAACGCGCGGTCGATGAGCAGGACCGCCGGCGCCTCCACCTCCGGCGCGGCCGGCTCGGGCGCGGTGGCCGCCGCCACGTCGATCTCCGCGTGGGGGCCGAAGCGATCGGAGACGGTGAGGGTGGAGTAGGGGTTCGCGCCCCCGAACGCGTCGTCGGAGAAGCGCGCGTGGGCCTGGCGCGTCCCCCAGGTCGAGGCCATCTCGCCGTCCGCCCAGTCGGAGAAGGTGGCGACGTGGGTGATCATGCCGAACAGGCTCGAGCTGAGGATGCCCTGTCCCAGACGGCTGTAGTTGAGCCGCCGCCAGCGCCCGCCGACCCAGACTTCGTTGAAGGTGTGGCTGGCCCAGGAGCTGCCGAGCGAGCCGACCCCCTCCGTCACGATGCGGCGCACGTCGCGATGGCGGATGCCGCGCTCCACCATCTCGAGCTCGCGCTCGTCGGAGCCGTCGACCAACGGCACCGCCAGCACGATGCGGGTGGGAATCCCCAGGGCGCGCAGGCAGCCGTTCAGGTAGATCGCCGACGACGTGCAGCTCCCGCGTCGGCCGTGCTCGAACATCCCCTTGGCGAAGAGCTCGCGCTTCCACTGCTCCGCGACCGTGAGCCCCTTCTCGGTCACGCCGTTCGCGGCCGCCTGCTCGAGTCCGGGGTGGATCTCGGCCTGGCCGTCGACGAAGCGGCTGCAGAAGGTCGTGAAGCCGTCCACGTAGCTCGCGTGCTCCAGGAGCCATCTCGAGGCCTGCTCCACCAGGGCGCGGTCGTCGAGCTCTCCGACGTCGATTCCATCCTCGGCGAGAGCTGCGATCAGACGCTCCCGGAGCTCGGCATCCCAGTTGGCGGTGAGACCGGGCTCGATCCACTCGCGCAGCACGTGGGTCTCCTCGCGCCACTTCGGGTTGGCGCTGATCGCTACGGCCACCGTGTTGAGGGGATAGTGGATCACCTCCAGCTCGACGTACTCCTCCGTCTCGTCGAGGATGCGCGCGTCCTGGTAGTCGTCGCAGAGCACGTCCGGGGTGACGGGACGCATCACCTGGAGGATGGTGCGCACGGTGTAGGTGTACTCGCGCCGCTCATCCCAATCCCCATCGGGGATCCCGTCTCCATCGCTGTCCTTCTCGGTCGGGTCCGTGCAGTACTTGTGCAACTCGTGGAAGTCCGAGAGCCCGTCGGAGTCGCGGTCGGGCACGTCTTGATCCAGGGCCAGGGTGGCCCCGGACAGAACGACCGTGGCCAGGAGCGTTCGCATCGGAATCTGCAGGTGGGGCGACATGACATCCTCCTTGGAAGTCGCTGCAGCATAGCCCGCGGCAGGCCCTAGCATGGGTGCATGATCACCCTCCTGGCTGCCGCGCTCGTCGCCCCCCTCGGAGTACCGCCTGATCTCGATGAACTCGTGGTGGAGGTCTGTCCCGGCGGGCAGACACCCGGTATCTCGGAGGCTCGCAACGCCGTGCGGGAGCTGCGGGCCGCGGACCCCGCGGCTGCGAGGCGTCCGGTGACCGTCGTCGTGCACGACGGGGCGTACTCCCTGGCCGCTCCCTTCCGACTCGAGCCGGAGGACTCGGGCACGGCCGAGGCCCCCGTGCGCTACGTGGCTGCGCCGGGGGCGCGCCCGGTCTTCTCGGGGGGGACGACCCTGGCGGTCACCCGGGCTGAGTCCGGTCTGTGGCGCGCATCGACGGAGCGGCGCTTCGATCAGCTCTTCGTCGGCGGCCGGCGCGCGACGCCGGCCCGCGAGCCCGACGAAGGCACCTTCCGCATCGTCTCGGTCGAGGAGACCGTGCTCGAGCAAGGCGAGGGGCGCGCCCCCCGGCGGGCCGCCCAGCGCGTCGAGCTCGAGGAGGCGGCCTGGGCCCTGCTCGCGGAGCTCGACGACGCCGGGCTCGCGCAGGTGCAGCTCGTGGTGCTGCACAAGTGGGACGTGACGCGGCGCTTCGTGCGCGGGCTCGACCGTGGCGCGCGGCGCGTGCTCGTCGACGGTGCGGGGATGAAGCCGTGGAACCGTTGGGACGCGCGCTCGCGCTGCTGGATCGAGGGGCTCCCGCAGGGACTCGACGAGCCCGGCGAGTGGCTGGTCGACGGCGAGGGCACGCTCCACTACCGGGCGCTGCCCGGCGAGCAGCCGGGCGCGAATCCCCTGGTCGCGCCTCGCCTCGACCATCTCGTCGAGATCGCCGGCGATCCGGCGGGGGGGCGCTTCGTCGAGCACGTGACCCTCGAGGGCCTGGCCTTCCGCCACGGTGCCTTCGTCTTGGGGCCGGAGGGCTTCGAGGCCGCGCAGGCCGCGGCGCCGATCGACGCTGCAGTGCAGGTGGACGGCGCGCGACACGTGGCCCTCGTCGACTGCGAGGTGGCGCAGGTCGGACGCTACGGCGTCTGGTTCCGAGCCGGGTGCGAGGACGTGCGCCTGGAGCGCAGCGTCGTGCGCGACCTCGGCGCCGGCGGGGTGCGCATCGGCGAGGGGACGCTACGTGCCCCCGGACCGCTGCGCACGGGGAAGTGCGCCGTGCTGGAGACGACGATCCGGGAGGGGGGCCGCGTGCTTCCCTGCGCGGTCGGCGTGTGGATCGGCCACAGCCCCGACAACCGCGTGGAGCACTGCGAGGTGGCGGACTTCTTCTACACCGGCGTCTCGGTGGGCTGGCGCTGGGGCTACGACGAGAGCCTCGCCCAGCGCAACCTGATCGCGCGCAACCACCTGCACCACCTCGGTCAGGGCTTGCTCAGCGACCTGGGCGGCGTCTACACCCTGGGGCCCTCGCCCGGCACCCGCGTGGTGGAGAACCACATCCACGACGTGCGCACGGCGAGCTACGGCGGCTGGGGGCTGTACCCCGACGAGGGCAGCTCCGGCATCCTGTTCGCGCGCAATCTGGTGCACGACACCGACACCGGTGGCTTCCACCAGCACTACGGGCGTGAGAACGTGGTGCGCGGCAACCTCTTGGCGTTCTCGCGCGACCAGTTGCTGCAGGCGACCCGGGTGGAGGGCCACCGGTCCTTCACCTTCACCGGCAACCTGTGCCTGCTCGACCGGGAGGCCCTGCTCGCGGGGCCCTGGCGCGAGCTCGACCTGGTGATGGACGGGAACCTCTACTGGCGGCTGGGTGGGGGCGAGGTGGACTTCGCGGGGCTGGACCTCGAGGCGTGGCGCGCGCTGGGCCGCGACCGCGCCTCGCTCGTCGCCGATCCGGGTCTGGTCGATCCCCGCGGCCGGGACTTCACCCCCCGCGATCCCCAGGCGGCCCCCCTGGCCGCCATCGGCTTCGAGCCCCTCGACCTCGAGCAGGTCGGCCCGCGGGCCCCGTCGCGCTGGCGCTGAATCCGCGCTCGCCGAGCTACCGCGCTCCCACGCGCGGTCCGTCGTAGGCGTTGTCGCCGGCCGTCGGAGCGGTGGGACCCACCGGCAGGGACTCGTGGAAGCGCAGCAGCTCGGTCGCGAGTCGCTGCACGACCCCGGGGTGCTCACCGGCCACGTTGTCGACCTCCATCGGGTCCAGCTCCAGGTCGTAGAGCTCGAGCCGACTGCGGTCCGGGTTCATCAAGAGCTTCCAGTGCCCGCGGCGCAGCGCGAGCATCGGCGAGCGATTCAAGGGCGTCAGCCCCCCCTGGTCGTAGCGGTACTCCCAGCAGAGCGGGCGCTCCCGCTCCCGGTGCTCGCCACGGAGAATGGGGGAGACGTCCAGGCCGTCGAGCCCTGCCCCCGCGGGCAGGGGGACCCCCGCCAGGGCGCACAGGGTCGGCATCCAATCCACGGCGCTGACGACCGCATCGCCGATGTGACCCGCGGGCACCGTGCCCGGCCAGCGAACGATGCAGGGCATGCGCACCCCGCCTTCGTACAGGCTGCGCTTGCGTCCGCGGAAGGGGCCGGAGGATCCCACGCTGGCGTTGCGGCGGGGGACGAGGTTCTCGGGTCCGTTGTCGCTCGTGATCAGTACGAGGGTCTTCTCGGACAGTCCCAGCTCGTCGAGCCGGTCGAGGAGCCGCCCGACCTGCCGGTCGATCTCGGTCAGCGTCGCGTCGTACTGACGCATGGGGGTCGGAAAGCGCTCCAGCGGTCCGCTGAGCCCCGCGGCCTTCATGTTCTCGTAGTGGCCGACGTTCATCTGCTCCTCGCTGGGGGCGATCGGCGTGTGGGGCAGCATCGACCAGATGTTCAGGTAGAAGGGCCGCTCGTCCTCGACCGCCAAGAAGCGCAGGGCCTCGCCGAAGATCTCGGCATCGGAACGGGCGATCCACTCGTTGTCGCGCTCGCTCCATCCGGGGTCCGCCGCAGCGAGCGTGCGGTGATCGTCGATGCCGTACGCGCTCGGCGAGGGGCCCCTGGAGGGGTGGCCGAGGTGCCACTTGCCGAAGTGCCCGGTCCTGTAGCCGGCCTCGCTCAGGAGACCGGTCAGCCAGGGCGTCTCGGCGGGAGCGCTTCCCATTCCGGCTGACTTCTGGCCCCAGCGCACGCCGTGGACGCCGAGGCGCCCGGGGAACTTGCCGGTCATGAAGGCCAGCCGGCTCGGGGAGCACACGGCAGCGTTCACGTAGAAGCGGGTGAGGAGCTGCCCCTCCTCGGCCATCCGGTCGATGCGCGGCGTCTGCACGTGCCAGTTGCCGTAGCACGCGAGATCTCCCCAGCCGGCGTCGTCGAGGAGGATCAGGACGAAGTTGGGGCGCTCCTCCTCCCCGCCGCGGGCCAGGGCCTCCGGCGCCGGGAGGAGGCCGAGGAGGAGCAGCCCGATCGGGCAGCGCTTGGCACTCATGGGTGGATGGTAGGAGATCCCCATCGCGCCCACCAAACTGGGCGAGGAGGGGGCTAGAGTGGTGGTGTCCTACCGCCGAGAGCCATGAAGAACCCGCTGCTCCTCTCCCTGGTCGCCCTCGTCGTGGGCGCGGCCGCGCTGGTGTCGACCCTCCTGACCTCGCCCTCCTCGAATCTCCGCCAAGAGACCGAAGCGCTTCCCGCACCCGACGTCGAGGAGTCACTGCGGCTGCGCATCGAAGAGCTGACCGCGGAGAACCGGGCTTTGAGCGACCGGCTCTCGGCGCTGGAGCTGCACCCGGGCTCGGCCCCGTCCTCGCGCGCGCCCGCGGCCAGCGCCTTCGTGTCCCAAGGGGAGTTCGACGCCTTCCGGGAGGAAGTGCGCCTGGCGCTCGCGGGTCGCAGCGAGATCGTCGAGAAGATCGCGGCCGACCCGGAGGGCTTCAAGGACCACGTCGCCAGCACCCTCTCCGAGATCCGCAAGGACGAGGCGGTCAGCAAGGTGCGCGCGAAGCAGGAGACGCAACTCGAGCGGCTGGACGAGACGATGCCGAAGATCGAGCAGTGGCTCCAGCTCACCCCGCACCAGTCCAACCAGATGCGCTCGGCGCTCCTGGCGCGCTACGACCGCGAAGCGGAGCTGATCCGTCGCTGGGAGGCGGGTGAGGATCCGGAGGCCCTGGGCGAGTTGAAGCGGAGCGACCGCGAGGCCCACCATACGGACCTCTCCGCCTTCCTGACACCCGCGCAGCTCGAGACCTACGCCTCGCGCGGGGGAGGTGGCGGCAAGTAGTGGCGCCCCAACGGTCGGTGAGCGAGGATCGACGCTCCACCGTGATCTTGCGATTGCTCCCGCTTCTCGTCGGCGTCGCGCTGGCGCTGGAGGTCGCCTCCGCCCAGGCACCGACCCCGTCGGAGAGCGCGCCGTCGCCGAACATCCTGCTCCTGGTGTCCGAGGACCACGGTCCGGAGCTGGGGTGCTACGGGGATCCCCACGCCCGCACGCCACGCATCGATCGGCTCGCGTCCCAGGGCGTGCGCTTCGGGCGCGCCTTCGTGCCCTACTCGGTGTGCAGTCCCTCCCGGGCGGCGTTCCTGACGGGGCTCCATCCCCAGCAGAACGGACAGATCGGGCTCGCGACTCACCGCTTCGCCATGACGAGGGGGCACGCGACCCTACCGGCCCTCCTGCAGGGGGCCGGCTACCGCACGGGCAGGATCGGGAAGCTCCACGTGAATCCCGCCTCGGACTTCCCCTTCGACTTCGAGCGCTATCCGGGCTCGAACTTCCAGCAGCGCCGCGTGTCCGAATTCGCCGCGGCGGCGCGCGAGTTCTTCGAGTCCTGCGAGGGACCCTTCTTCCTGTCCGTGAACTTCCCCGACGCGCACTTCCCGCTGATTCGCCAGCAGGAGGGACTGCCGAGGACACCCCACGGGCCCGAAGAGGTGCGGCCCCTGCCCTGGGTGGGTGCTGACTCCTCCAGGCTGCGACAGGCGACCGCCGACTACTACAGCTGCCTGGCGCGGCTCGACGAGGGGGTGGGCAGGATCCTCGACGAGCTCGAGGCCGCCGGGCTCGCCCAGAGCACCCTGGTGCTCTTCCTGAGCGACCACGGCGCGCAGTTCTCGCGCGGCAAGACGAGCTGCTACGAAGCCGGGCTGCGCGTGCCGTTCCTGCTCCGCTGGCCGGGGGTCGCGCAGGAGGGCGTCGTGCGCGACGAGCTCGTGTCGACCCTCGACATCGTGCCCACGGTCTGCGAGGCGGTCGGGATCGAGTTGCCCCCCAAGCTCACGGGGCGCGCGCTCCAACCGCTCCTCGCGGCGGCCGAGGTCGAGGACTGGCGCCAGCACGTGTTCGCCATGGGGACCGGCTCTGCACCCAGCCTGGGCTGGCTGCAGTTCGCCGTCCGCAGCGAGCGCTACAAGCTGATCGTCAACCCCTGGTCGGGGTCGGAGAACCGCTGTGCGCGCGCCTACCTCGAGCAGCGCAATGCGCACTTCGTCGCCGGCACCGACGAGGCCGAGCTGGAGGAGGCCCCCGAACACGTCCGGGACGCCTACGCCACCTGGCTGCGGCCGCCAGCGGTCGAGCTCTACGATCTGGAGGACGATCCGAACGAGTGGCTCGACCGGGCGGACGATCCCGCCCTGGCGGAGGTGCGCGGGCGGCTCCTGCACGAGCTCGAGGCCTTCCGACGCTCCATCGCGGATCCCTTCCTGGACCCCCTCGTCCTCGAGCGTTTCACCGGGGAACAGACCGCCGCCCTGACCCACCCCTACCGCCGCGAGCCCGGGTTCTCCTGGACCTACCTGACGGACTTCGAGAGCGTTGGCGTCGGGCGCGGCCTGGGGCGACTGACCCTGGACCCGCTGTTCGACCATCACATGGTCCTGCCTCGCGAGGCCCCGATTCCCGTGTGGGGGACCGCGGGTGCCGGGGAGGAGATCGTCGTGACCTTCGGGGGGCGCTCCGCACGCACGAGGAGCGATCGGAGCGGTCACTGGCGGGTCGAGCTCGCCGCCGAGGCTGCGCACACGACTCCGCGTTCCCTGGTCGTCGACGGCGGCGGGGAGCGCGTGCGCCTCCTGGACGTGGTGGTCGGCGATGTCTGGCTGTGCGCGGGCCAATCGAACATGGCCTTCCCGTTGTCTCGCTCGAGCGCCGCCGAGGCCGCGTTGGAGGGGGCGGAGCGCGCGCACCTGCGCCTCTGGAATCGGATTCCGCGTCTGCATCCGGGGGGGCGCTCCTTCTCCGTGGAGCTGTTGAAGAGCATCGACTCCGCGGCGCTCTACTCAGCGTCTCGTTGGGGGCGGAGCGACCGCTCCACGGCCGCACCCTTCTCCGCGGTGGGCTGGCACTTCGGGGCCCGGGTCTCGGAGGAGCTCGGCGTGCCGGTGGGGTTGGTGAACGTCGCGGTGGGCGGGTCGCCCGTGGAGGCCTGGCTGGAGCTCGAACACGGGACTCGGGAGGCGGGACTCCTGCCCCTCTTGGAGGACTGGCTCGACAACACGGCCTACCCGGCGTGGTGCCGTGAGCGTGCGCGGCTCAACCTGCGCCACGGCCTGGAGGCCGGTCTCGAGTCCCTGCACCACCCCTTCGAACCCGGCTTCCTGTTCGCCGCAGGGGTCCGGCCGCTGCTCGACTTCCCGGTCCGAGGAGTGCTCTGGTACCAGGGGGAGTCGAACGCCACCGTCGATGGGGGACAGGGGCGTCCGGTCGCGGTGGACCTCAACGCCCGGAAGCTGCGCGCCCTCGTCGCTGGCTGGCGAGCGGCCTTCGAGGCTCCCGAGCTGCCCTTCTGCATGGTGCAGCTGCCGGGACTGAACCGCGAGTGGCCCGCGTTCCGCGAGGCGCAAGCGCGAGTGGCCGCCCACGATCCACGGGTGCACCTGGCCGCGACTCTCGACCTCGGGCATTCCACCGACGTGCATCCCAAGCGCAAGGCCGCCGTCGGAGAGCGCCTGGCGCGCTTGGCCCTGGCTCACGAGTACGGGCAGGCCCTCGTGGCCGGCGGACCCGAGCTCGATCACGTCGCGCTGGGGCCCGGTGCGACGTGCCGGGTACGCATGACCCGCTCCGCGGGGCTGCGCACGTCGGACGGAGAGTCCCCGCGCTGCTTCGCCGTGGCCGGGAAGGACGGCCGCTTCTACCCGGCGCGAGCCCACATCGAGGGTGAGGAGGTGGTGCTCGACTGCGCCTCGGTCGAGTCGGTCGTGGCGGTGCGCTACGCGTACGAGAACGACCCGGCCGTCAATCTCGTCAATGGCGCAGGGCTTCCGGCGGCGCCCTTCCGCACGGACACGGGCCCGCTCCCGGCCCAGGTGCGAGTCGCCTGCATCGGCACGGGCGTTCCCCCGGGGTCGGACTTCGAGGGCATCGACTCCCTGGCCCAGCGCCTGGGCGCCCTGCTCGGTCCGGACTTCGCCGTACGCAGCTTCGCCTCGTCCGACGGCGACCCCCTCCGGCCAGGGTCCGAGGAGCAAGCGCTGCGGGAGTACGTCGGAAGCGCCGCTCACCAGGCTGCCCTGTCGTGGGAACCGGACGTCGTCCTGTGCAGCCTGGTTCTGGGTGACGCGGAGTTGCCCCGCGGGCTCTCCGCGCTGGGCGACTCCTTCAAAGGCCTGCAGACGAGTCCCCAGATCCTGCTCTTCGCGGCTTCGGCGGCAGATGAAGAGCCCGTGGAAGCACTGGCCGAGCTGATCCGTAGGGGGCGGCTGCACTGACCGCGGCTCAGCCACCATGTCCCACAGCACGCAAGACCCCAGCGCCTCCCGTGAACGAGTCCGCGCCGCAGTCCACTTCGAAGCACCGGACCGCCTTCCCCGCCACGACTCCCCCTGGGAGCAGACCCTGCGCCGCTGGCGGGCCGAGGGGATGCCGGAGACGGTGTCGCCCGCCGACCACTTCGGCTTCGACGTGGAGATGCTGTTCATCGACGCTTCCCCGCGCTTCCCGATGCGCGTCCTGGAGCGTGCCGAGGGACTCGTGACCTACCAGGACCGCTACGGCTACACGGCCCGCAAGTCGGAGGAAGGGGAGTCGACCCTCGACTTCCTGTCGCACCAGAACTCCAGCCGCGAGGTCTGGGAGCGGGAGATCCGGCCACGCCTGGTCCTCTCCGACGACCCCGAGGAGCCCGCGCGGCTGGACGACCGGCAGTACTTCGGGCACTTCGACCCCTATCCGACGTGGGACGCGGCGCTCGAGAAGTACCGCACCTCTCGCGCCCGCGGTCGTTACCAGCTCTTCATGGTCTACGGACCCTGGGAGGCGCTGTGGCGCATGCGCGGCCTGGAGGCCTCGTTGATGGACCTGGTCGAGGATCCGGATTGGGTGGGGGAGATGGTCGCCGTCTACGTCGACCTGCTGCTGGCCACCGTCGAGCGCTGCTGCGCGCTGGGCGCAGTCCCCGACGGGCTCTTCCTGGCGGAGGACCTCGGCTGCACGACCGGCCCGCTCTTCTCTCCGCGCTCCTGGGACGAGCTCTTCCGGGCGCACCTCGCCAGACTCGGGGCCCTCCTGCGCGAGCGCGGCATCGCCTTCTGGATGCACTCCGATGGACGCATCCACCCCTACCTCGACCGCCTGATCGAGGTGGGAGTCCAGGTCCTGAACCCCCTGGAGGTCAAGGCGGGGATGGACGCCGTGGAGCTGCGCGCTCGCTACGGGCAGAATCTCGCCTTCTACGGCGGCATCAGCGCCCGGGCGATGGCCGCGGGCCGGGATGAGCTGGAGGCCGAGCTCTGCAGCAAGGTCCCCCTCGGGCGGGAGGGGGGCTACATCCTCCACTCGGACCACTCGGTGCCGCCGGACGTCGGCTACGAGCAGTTCGTCTGGATGCAGCGTCGAGCACAGGAGATTTTCGAAGGCGGTGGCTAGCCGCGGAGCAGGGGCTTGAAGGGCAGAGCGCGCACGATCGGATTCCTGCGGGGCGAGGCGGTGGACCGCCTGCCCTTCCACCCGCTGGTGATGCAGTTCGCGGCGCGACAGGCTGGCGTCCCGTACCGCGAGTACTGCCTGGAGCCGGTCCGGCATGCCGACGCGACGATCCACTGCGCGGAGCACCTCGGACTGGACTGGACGCACGCCGGCGGCTACCCGTACTGCGAGGCGATCGCCTACGGCCTGGAGGTGGAGTTCCCCGAGGACGCGCTCCCCAGGGAGCGCGGTCCCCTGATCGAGGACCCCGAGCGCGACCTCGACAAGATCCGCGTGCTCGACATCGAGGACCACGAGCTCTTGATGAAGCGCGTGGAGCTCGTGGGCGAGTACCGGCGCAGGGCCGGCGACGACCTCTTCGTCTGCGGTTGGTTCGAGGGCCCGCTGGCGGAGTACGCCGATCTGCGCGGCTTCGGCGAGGCCTGCCTGGACCTGATCGACCGTCCCCGGCAGGTGAAGCAGGCGCTGGCCGTCCTGGCGGAGAACGCGAAGCGCTGGGCGACGCTGCAGGCCCAGGCCGGCGCCGACTGCATCGGAATCGGAGACGCCGTCTGCTCCCAGGTCGGACCCGATTCCTACGAGCGCTTCGTCTTCGGCCTGCACCGGGAGCTCGTGGACCACGTCCACGGCCTCGGCGTCTACGCCAAGCTGCACATCTGCGGCGACACCACCCAGCTGATGCCGCGATTGATCGAGACCGGAGTGGACATCCTCGACGTCGATCACCTGGTGGGCGACATGGCGCCCTTCATCGACCTGCTCGGCCCGCACCAGGTGCTGCTTGGCAACCTCGACCCGGTCTCGGTCCTCCGGGACGGGGCCCCCGAGCAGATTCGGGAGGAGACCCTCCGCTGTGCGCGCCAGACGCGCGGGCGCGGCATCGTGGCGGCGGGCTGTGAGGTCCCGATCGATACGCCGCGCGAGAACTACCGCGCCTTCTTCGAGGCAGCGGCGGCAGCCTCGACAGCAGTCTGAGTGCCTCCCAGCAGGATCACCGATGTCACGACCCCGAGAGAAGCAGCCGATGAAGACCCACGCCGCGGCGATCCTCGCCGCTCTCCTGGTCGGACTGCCCGCGGCCTGCGGCCATCTCCCTCTCGACCGGGAGCCGCCGGAGTCGCCACGCGCCGAGCGCGTCCGGCTCGCGGAGGCGACCGCCATGGTGCGGGCGTCGATCTTCGCAGAGCAGCCGACGATGAACGAGTCGATGGTGGCGCCCCTGGTGGAGCTGACGACGGAGGAGATGTGGCAGCGCCTCGGCGTGCAGCTCTTCCAGGTCACCGATGGGGTGGCCGAGTGCAACACCTACCTGGTCTTCGGTGGGGGTGCGCACCTGCTCTGCGGAGGGTTTGGGGGACACGGCATCCAGTCCGCCTGTGTCACCGACCTGGACCGCGATGGGTCCCCCGAGCTCACCTACACCTACTCCTGGGGGTCGGGGAGACACCGCTCCCTGATCGCGGTCGCCCGCGTCGACGGCGAGCGGCTGCTGCAGGAGGAGGTGCAGCTGGCCTTCGCCGGAGACCTCTTCGTGCGCAGGGAAGCGGACTCCCGCGTCGGCGTGGAGATCGGTCGCTACGGGTGGGAGTTCTGCCAATGGACACCGGAGGCGCGGCTGGGGGTGATCGAGGTGCAGCCGGACGGCGGACAGCTCCGGCCCCGGATCGAGCTCGCGCCCCTCTCCGAGGAGCACGCCGCGGCGCTCTGGATGCAGCCGGCGGCCCGTGCTCCCCGCGAGGATCCCACCCCCGCTGAGGAGCGGCCCAACTTCGTGATCGTGCTCACCGACGACCAGGGCTACGCGGACGTCGGGTGCTTCGGAGCGCAGGGCTTCGAGACGCCCCACCTCGACCGCCTGGCGGCCGAGGGGATGCGCTTCACCGACTTCCACGTCTCGCAGGCCGTGTGCAGTGCCTCGCGGGCTGCGCTCCTGACCGGCTGCTACTCGGAGCGCGTGAGCATCCAAGGCGCCCTCAACCCCGGCGCGCGCCACGGGCTGCACCCCGGCGAGGAGACGATCGCCGAGGTCCTGCGGGAGGTCGGGTACGTGAGCGGCATCTTCGGCAAGTGGCACCTGGGTCACCACCAGCCGTTCCTCCCGCTGCAGCAGGGCTTCGACGAGTACTTCGGCCTGCCCTACTCGAACGACATGTGGCCGGTGGACTACGACGGCCGGCCCTTCGAGAGCACCGCCAGGAAGGCCCTCTACCCCCCGCTGCGCCTCGTCGAGGGGAACGACCCGGGGGACGAGGTGCGCACCCTCGCGGATCAGGCGCGTCTGACGGAGCGCTACACCGAGCGCGCCCTCGGCTTCATCGAGCGCAACAAGCAGCGGCCCTTCTTCCTCTACCTGGCGCACTCCATGCCCCACGTGCCCCTCGGCGCCCCCCTGCGCTTCGGGGGCCGGAGCGAGCAGGGAGCCTACGGCGACGTGATCGCGGAGATCGACGACTCGCTGGGCCGCATCCTGGGTGCGCTGGAGGAGCACGGGCTGCGGGAGAGGACCCTGGTGGTCTTCACCAGCGACAACGGACCGTGGCTGTGCTACGGCAACCACGCCGGTTCGGCGGGCCCGCTGCGCGAGGGCAAGGGGACGAGCTGGGAGGGGGGAGCGCGCGTGCCCTGCATCATGAGCTGGCCCGGTCGCATCCCGGTGGGCAGCGTGTGCGATCGGCTCAGCGCCACGATCGACCTCCTGCCCACGATCGCGGCCCTCGCCGGAGCCCCGCTGCCCGCGCGCCCGATCGACGGCGTGGACATCGTTCCGCTCCTGGAGGGGCGCGGTGGAGCGTCGCCGCGCAGGACCTACTACTACTACTACGGCGGGCACCTGAACGGCGTGCGGCGCGACGCGTGGAAGCTCGTCTTCCCCCACGAGTACCGCTCCCAGCGCGGCGTCGAGCCCGGTGCGGACGGCCATCCGGGGCCCTACGGCCAGGGGGAGTGCGCTCTCGAGCTGTACGACCTCGAGGCGGATCCGGGCGAGACGACCGACCTGGCGCAGCGTCACCCCGAGCTCGTGCGCGAGCTGCAGGTCCTGGGGGAGCGCGCGCGCGCGGAGCTCGGCGACCGTCACCGGGAGGTGCGCGGCCAGGGCGTCCGCCCCCCCGGCCGGCTCGCACCGCGCAGGGCGTCCCCCGTGCAGCACCTGGCTCGGGGGAGGCCGGTGCGGCTCGACAGGGAGCCCAGCTCGAAGTACACCGGCGGCGCGGGACCGGGCCTCGTGGACGGCGTGCTCGGATCGGAGGACTTCACCGACGGGACCTGGCTGGGGTATGAGGGCGTCGACTTCGAGGCGGTCGTGGACCTGGGGCAACCGACCGGCGTCCGCCGCGTCGCCTGCAGCTTCCTGCGCTGCCAGATCTCCTGGATCTTCCTGCCCCGAACGGTCGAGCTGGCCGTGTCGGCCGACGGGACCGAGTTCGAGGTCCTGGCCCGCTTCGAGCAGGAGCCCGAGCCCGACTTCCGCGACGAGACGCGGGACTTCGCGGTCGGCTGCGAACCGCGGGACGTGCGCTACGTCCGCGTGCGCGCGACTGGGCTCGCCACGTGTCCCGATTGGCACGCGGGGGCGGGGGGCAAGAGCTGGATCTTCGTGGACGAGATCGCGGTCGAGTAGCCGCCCCGGCGACGACGCCGCGCAGTCGTGCGCGCGCCCCCCGGGTCGGGGACCCACGCGTCCTCAGCGGTCGCCCCGCGGCGGATCCGGCGGTTCGGTCAGGAGCTCCGAGGCCGCCTCGACCCCGTACTCCTCGACGAACTGGCGCGCCTCGGCCTCGGACATCCCGAGCTCGACGAGGTCGCCGACCGCGTCCTCGATCGCGGCGGGGTCGGTCGCGCTCGACTCGCGCTCGCCCGGTCGCCGGAACTCACCCTTCTCGGTGGTCGGGACGTACGCGGGCGGCTGGACGTTCCAGTCCGAGCGCTGCTCCTCCTCGGGCTTCGACCCGAACAGGACTCCGAGCGCATTCAGGCTGTAGTAGAGGCCCACCAGGAGCAGGCCGACGATCAGGACGCGCCCGAGGGTGCGCGCGGGCGAACCCTCCACCGACTCCGCCTCCGGGGGAGCCGGCGGGGCGGTCAGGTCGGCGCCGCACAGCATGCAGTTCTCCTGCGCGCCGAGGTTCGACGCGCCACAGCTCGGACAGGCTCTTGCGTGCAGGTCGGGAGACATCGTGGAACTGGGTCACCAGAGGAGCGGACCGAGAGGACCGAAGCGGTCCAGGTCGATCTCCTGCTTCGGTTGCGGGAGGATCTCGGACAGCGAGGCGATGCGGTTCTCGACCCAGCGCCCGGCGAACGCCGCGCCTCCGATGTCGGGGATCGAGTAGCCGGAGTCGATCTTGGCGTAGGCGACCTGGACCGCGTTCTCGAGATCGTCCAGCTGCACGCCGAAGAAGACGAGGTGGATGCCGTGCGCCGCCTTCGCCCTGCGGCTCGTCGCGGAGGACGGAGACCGCGTCAGGTAGTCGATGACCACGCCCATCGGGCCCCCCAGGCCCACGATCAGCATGCGGATCGCCTCGAGCGCCTTTGGATTCACCTGGTCGGTGGCCGATTTGACGTAGTCCCGAACGAAGTCGCGCCCCTGGGTGATGCGATCGCGCAGCGCCTTGCCCAACACGCTGGTGTCGAGCTCGGTCGAGATCGGGAAGACGAACCCGACCCCGAGCGGGTCCTCCAGCTCCATCCTCCCGTGGGTCTGGATGTCGTGGAATTCGGTCGCGACCGCGGCGCCCAGGGGCACCATGGTGATCCCCGCGCCGACGCCACCGAAGGTGCACGGCAGCTTGCGCACGACCTCGATGTCCGTAGGGTCGTCGAGGTTGACCTTGACCTCGCGCAGGGTCGCCGCGATCAGGACCGTCACCTCCGCGTTCGTGAGCAGGTGGATGCAGATTTGGAGCTTGCGCTCGGTCCGCTTCTCCCGACCCTCGGGCTTCTTCTTGGGAGGGCTCTTCTTCGGGGGGCTCTTCTTGGGGGGGCTCTTCTTGGGGGGTGGCCTCTTCCTCGGCGGCGC